>CAUUGH010000025.1:0-24142 GCA_963544755.1 uncultured Selenomonas sp.
AACGGCGGTTTTGACCTTCAATGTGACGATATTCGGCTTTTATGCCCTGATGGGGTTTAATGACCAAAAAACGAAAGATGTCTTGCGTTTCTTTGGTGTTTTGCGCTTTATCGAAACGCAATATGTGCTAGACGTAGACTATACAAAGCTCATCGACGGCGCTATTTCGGGCATGGTCAAAACGCTAGATGATCCCCATTCTATTTATCTTGATCAAAAAATGTATGAACTAATGCGATCGCATACAGAAGGCAGCTTCGGCGGCATCGGCATCGTCATGGGCTTTAAGGATAATAAAATAACTGTGATCTCTGTCATGGAAGGAACGCCGAGCGAAGCGGCAGGCATCAAGACAGGCGATGAGATCATCGCTGTCGATGGCAAGGCGACGAGCGAAATAGAGCCTGAAGAAGTCGTGCTGCACATTCGTGGCGAGGTCGATAGCGAAGTGACGCTTAAAATTCACCGTGTCGGCGAAGCTGACAAAGACTATACTGTAAAGCGTGCAACAATCCATCTGCAAACAGTCGCCGGAAAAATGCTGCCAGATACCAACGGCATCGGCTACATTCGCATCGCATCATTTTCCGAGCGCACGGCAGAAGAATTTCAAGCAGCTTACCACACACTAGAAGCTTCAGGTGTCAAAGGCATGATCATTGACCTTCGCGAAAACCCCGGCGGTCTTGTGACAAGCTGCGTAGAAGTCGCTAATATGCTAGTGCCGCAGGGGCGCATCGTTTCTGTCGTGCAGCGCGATGGTACGCGAGAAGACTACGACTCTGATCTTAAAGAAAAAAAATATCCGCTCGTCGTACTCATTGACAAAAACAGCGCGTCGGCAAGTGAAATCCTAGCCGGCGCACTGCAAGACACGAAAGCTGCGACAATCGTCGGCGAAAAATCCTACGGCAAAGGCTCAGTGCAAGTCGTCTTGCCGCTCTACGATGACGACGCACTAAAGCTCACGATAGCCAAATATTACACCCCAGCAGGTAGAAGCATCGACGGCACAGGCATTGAGCCGGACATCACCATAGAGCCGCAAGCCGACAGCGCACAAGATGTGCAGCTATTAAAAGCAATCGACATCATGAAAGAGAAAATGGCTGCGATTTTAGCTAATGTAACATAAAAATATAAATAAATTACAAAATTAGCTTGCACATGAATGTATAAAAATGTAACAGTGTATCAATTTATGCTATAATAGATATATGCTTCATAAAAGCATAAACTACTACATATTCCTTGGAGGGAGCGACAATATGAAAAATGAACACAATGAATTTATGCAGCATGAATTGCGCCTGCCAGAACTTACCGTGCGCGGTATGCTCCTAGGTGCTGTATTGACAGTGATCTTTACGGCATCGAACGTATATCTTGGGCTAAAGGTCGGCCTTACCTTTTCTTCTGCAATTCCGGCAGCGGTCATCTCCATGGCAGTTCTTAAAATGGCAAAAGATTCCAATATCCTTGAAAACAACATGGTGCAAACACAAGCCTCAGCTGCCGGCACTTTATCTGCGATCATTTTCATCATCCCGGGTATGCTCATGATCGGCTATTGGCATGGCTTTGAATTTACGCAAACGCTTTTGGTCGCAGCGTGCGGCGGCTGTTTGGGCGTGCTGTTTACAATTCCTTTGCGCCGCGCCATGGTCGTAAATAGCGATCTCGCCTACCCGGAAGGCGTTGCAGCAGCTGAGATCTTAAAAGTCAACAAACACGGCGATGGCAAAAAAAGCGAAAGCACGGGGTTAAAAGAGATCCTCTCAGGAAGCGTCGTCGCCGGCATCATCGCCCTTTTTACCAACGGCTTTCAAGTACTTTCAGGTGCGCTTTCTGTCTGGCTCCCCATCGGGCGCGGCATGACGCAATTTCCCATCGGCTACTCCACCGCGCTCGTCGGCGCCGGCTACCTCATCGGCATCGCTAGCGGCATCGCCATGCTCGTCGGCATCCTCATCGCTTGGGCGGGCTTCGTGCCTTTTTACACGATCACAGGTGCGCCGCCTGATGGTGTAAGTATGAAAGACTTTGCTGGCGCCGTCTATCAAGAGCGCGTACGCTTAATCGGTGCCGGCGCTATGGGCGTCGCTGCCATATGGACACTCATAACGCTAGCAGGGCCTGTCATCGACGGCATGAAAGAATCCTTCGCTGCCATGCGTATGCCAGATACAATCAAAGACAGACATCGCATGGACATAGATATGTCTGCTAAAAGCATCAGCTTCGTATTTCTTCTTACCGTCATCGGGCTGCTTGCCGTCTTTTATGCCTTCGTCAGCCCCGAAGGTCTGACAAACGGGCAAATGCTCACATTTACACTTGTCGGTGTCGGTGTCGCCGTATTTATGGGATTTTTTGTCGCCGCTGCCTGCGCCTATATGGCAGGGCTTGTCGGTACATCATCTAGCCCCATTTCCGGCATCGGCATCCTCGGCATCATCGTCGCCTCGCTCGTCATGTATGCACTTTGCTCCTCGTTTGGCATCTTTGAACTAGCCGGCGGAGAAAAATTTGCAACAGCGACGGCAATCTTTACGACCTCTATAATCCTTGCCATCGCCTCTATCTCCAACGACAATATGCAGGATCTAAAGACAGGTTGGCTAGTAGGCGCAACACCTTGGCGTCAGCAAGTCGCACTGCTCTTGGGCTGCATCGTTGGTGCGCTCGTCATAGCCCCCGTCTTAAACCTCCTTTATGAAGCATACGGCTTCGTCGGCGCTCTGCCGCGAGAAGGCATGGATCCATCACAAGCGCTTGCAGCACCGCAAGCTGTCTTGATGAAAACAATCGCTGAAGGAATCTTTTCAAACAACCTTGCATGGCAATACATCTACATCGGTCTGGCTCTTGGCGTCGTCATCGTACTCATAGACATCATGCTGCGCCGCACAACAAGAAACCTCATGCTGCCGCCCTTAGCTGTCGGCATGGGCATCTACCTGCCGCCAAGCATCCAGACACCGCTCGTAATTGGTGCTCTTCTTGGCTATTTCCTTGACAAAGTATTAAAAAGCCGCAATAAAGAAGAACAAAAAGCTGCGCATCGTCGCGGTACGCTCTTTGCCTCAGGACTCATCGTCGGCGAATCCATCGTTGGCGTTGCACTTGCAGGACTTATCGCCGTCTCTGTTTCTAGCGGCGGCAGCGAAAGTCCTCTTGCTCTAGTCGGCGCAGAATTTGCTGACACTGCGCAAATGCTAGGTTTCGTCGTATTTGCAGCCGCGATATTTCTTTTAAGCCGCGTTGTAATGGCAAAAGGAAAATAAAAAGCTGCGCTAACCAGAGCAAATAGGAATAAAAAAGCACCTTGCAAAATGCAAGGCGCTTTTTTTATTACTAAACATCGCAGCGCAATATAATTTACACGCTCTTGCCACACTCGCCAATATATGATAAAATTAGAGACGTAGTGTTTGCGGGCATAGTTCATCGGTAGAATACGAGCTTCCCAAGCTCGGGAGGTGGGTTCGATTCCCATTGCCCGCTCCATACCAATATAAGAGTTGTCAGAAATGGCGGCTATTTTTTCGTGTTTTTATATTCTGAAAGTTTACGATAAATATATTAAGCTTCTTATGTTTTAAGCGTATTTTTACGATATATATGGTATGTTTATAAGATGTTTTAATACTTTGTTATTGGCATTATCCAAATAAAGTATGGTAGGCATTATTTCTTTGGCTATTTCAATTAAGAGGAGTTGTGTTTTATGGTTTATCCGGAAAGTATCAAGACAGATCAAGATGTTTTGGACGCTTTTATGGTCGTAGCTCCCTACATTGATCATGTAGTTCGTCAAGATATTGTTGCTATTGTCACGGATACGGAAAAAAGTATAAGTATGGCAGTAAATGACAAAATTAACTTTGCTCCGCCGGTCGGCACGCATCTTGCTGCAAATACAAGAAATGTCGTAAATACAGGGCGTGACTTTGTTGGTTTGATCGATGAAAAAGTCTACGGGCGCGGCACGCGCTGTATGATCACACCTATTTATGGTGTCAACGGCAATATCATCGGTACGCTTTTGACGGCGATGGATGTCGGGCGAGACATTAAACTTGCCAATGCTGTCGATGAAGTGACGAAATCAACAGAAACAGTTTATCATGCCGTCGAGCAGGTAGCAGAAAGTGCCGGCGAGTTGGCAAAGTCGGGGCAAGAAGCCGTACAGCAGGCAGCCGATCTCAAAGAGCGCAACGCCGAGACGATCAAAGTCATAGAATTCATCAACAACATCGCCCAGCAGACGAATCTGCTAGGGCTAAACGCAGCTATTGAAGCCGCCCGTGCTGGTGAGCAAGGTCGAGGCTTTGCCGTCGTTGCCGAAGAGGTCAGAAAGCTCGCCGAGCAGTCGCGTGAAGCAACAGAGAAGATTCAAGCGACGCTTGCAGAGATGAATAAGGCGGTCGAAGAGATCTCTAGAACCATCGAAACGACGGGTGCGATCAGCCAAGAGCAGGCGGCATCGACAGAAGAAATCACAGCAAATCTCTCCCGTGTGGCAAATGCCGCAGAAGAACTAGGCACTTTCGTCGTGCGTACAGATTAAGGAAGCAAAACGAAATCTGTACTTTTTATACCTATCTGGCTTTTTTATGAAATGTTGTGGTTCTCCTTTTGCATTAAGGAGGACTGCAACATTTATTTTCTGTTTTTGCAAGGAATGTATGATTTTTTTATATGGTCATTTAGGTAATGTTGGTTAGGAGGAACGGGCTATGGAAAGAGAAAAAATGAGTACATATATCCAAGGGAAGGGACTAGGCTTTCAAATCAACACCATGACAGGTATCGGCATTTTAGTTATGGTCAGCATCATCGTAGGCTTCATCGCATACATGAGCTTTGGTGCGCTAATAGATGCCGGCAAGCGTGAAAAGATGCTGGAAAATAAGCAGATCTCCTATCAGATTGAGCAGCGATACAACCGCGCCGTGCGCATCAGTAGCCGCATAGAGCGCAGCGTAGAAAAGCATCTTGATGGAGCGCAGCCTGCCAATCTACACGATGCCATCGGTGCCATGCTGCTTGACGAGATGTCAGAAAATGCTGGCATCACTACCGTTGGCGTTATTTTAGAAGATTCCTCTGGTGCTGTAGCATTAAATATTTACGCCGCTGATGATGGCAATATAAGCACAATAAAAGATGTCCAAGAGATCGGCTGGTATAAGACGGTAATGAGTACGGGAGAGCCATTTCTTACAGAGCCTTTTAGAACACCAAGCGGACGTCTTGTAGCGCACTATGCCATACCAGTAGAGATAAACGGTGTAAGGCGCGGCGTTGTCTTTGCTGATATCAGTATGCCAGAAATTCAAAAATATGTCGAAGGAATCAGCAAGACCGAAAATTACTATGGCGTTTTTACAAAGAACGGCTCTTACATTGCCCAAGGGCTAAATGAGGATTTGATATTAAAAAGTTTCTACGATGCTTTTCCCATGACAGAGCAAGAGATCGACGATGCCTTTGATGAAAATACCGTGACAACCATTGAGCGAAAATCGCCATCTACAGGTGAAGATTCTGTCTATGTCTTTTATCCCATGCACCTTGCTGGCGTTGATGCCGAGTGGATGGTATTTTCTGCAACAGAGCGCAGTATATTTACAGCCATAGCCAGTAAGATGGTCTGGATTTGCATTTCCATTGCTTTTGGCTGCACCATTCTCTTACTCGTATTTATGGCTTCCTTTATAAAAAAGCGCGTCACCGAACCGTTAAGCAAAATCACGGAGGTCAGCGAAAATTTTGCACATCTTGATCTGCGTGTAGATGAATCACGCGCCTACTTAAGAAAGCGCGGCGACGAAGTCGGCACGATGGCTCGCAGCATTGCCGACGTTAGAAACAATCTGCGTACCATCATTGATAAAATCATCTATTCTTCGCAATCTGTCGCAGCGACTAGCGAGGAGCTGACGGCGACGGCGCAATCTACGGCAGACTCAGCACGCGATGTAGCCACTGCTATTCGTAACATAGCCGACGGTGCAACAAGCCAGGCACAAGATACGCAAAATGCGTCGATACACATAGACGAGATAATGAATCTCATGGACGAAAACAAGGAGATTCTTAATCAGATCAATAAGTCAACCAGTAACATCCGTCATGAAAAAGACGAAGGTGCAGAAATTCTTACCAATCTCGTAAGAAAATCCGAAGAAACGGCAAGAGCGACTGAAGAAGTTGCGCGTGTCGTCGAAGAAACAAACAAAGGCGCTGAAGATATAGAGCAAGCTAGTGCTATGATCCAGTCCATCTCTGCTCAAACGAACCTGCTCGCGCTAAATGCCGCCATCGAAGCTGCACGCGCCGGCGATGCAGGACGCGGCTTTGCTGTCGTCGCTGAAGAGATCCGCACGCTTGCCGAGCAGTCAAAGAGTTTTACCGACGAGATTAGCACGATCATTGTCGGGCTAAAGACGAAAGCACAAGAAGCCGTCAATACCATGGCTATATCAAAGAAGCTTTTTGCCGAAACACAAGAAAGCCTTGCCCAAACACAAGGAAAATTCCAAAGGATCACCGAAGCTGTTGATACAACAGAACAGGTCATGAACAAGATGAATAAATCAATAGGTGAAATCGCCACGAAGAACCATTCCGTTTCTGAAGTCGTGCAAGGGCTTTCGTCGCTCGCAGAAGAAAATGCTGCGACAAGCCAAGAAGGTAATGCCGCCGTCGAAACACAGACTAACTCGCTGCAAAATATCGCCGAAGCAAGCGAAGGTCTTGCAAGCGTCGCCATGGACTTAAACGGCGAAATTGGCAGGTTCAAAGTCTAAAATATATTTTAATAAACAATAAAAAAGCCCCACCTATCGGGGGCTTTTTTATTGTTGCGTTTATGCTATAAAGTGACATCAGTTGTGCCAAAAGTAGAAGGAGCAGAAAGCGGCTTTATTACTATATCAAGATGATCGCCATTTTTGATAGGATCGGTAAATACGACGGGACGGCGATTGACAAAGATAGAAACGCTAACGCGGCTTGTGGGCGGCGGTGGCTCAAAGCCGACTGCAAGCAAGGCTTCGTTGACGGTCGCAGCTTTTTTCTCAGATATTTTATAGTAGACGACGCTGCCATCTTCAAGGTAGGTGCCGGGCGATGCTTTATGACCGTTTACTTCAAGCTCTAAGGCGGCAGAGGGTATTTCATATTCAAGGTCATTATAAATAATGGTGATAGCAGCCTGTAGGCGTGAGATGTCAAGGACATCGCTTAGTTTTGGTTCTGCAGTCATCTGGTATTCGATGCGGTCGCCTTCTCTTATTGGTTCAGAGATGGTAGCCGGCGTGTCGTTTAGGATTATTTCAGGTGAAACGACGTACTGTGCGTTGTTATCGTTTAGTGTGTAGTGTATCTTGCGTCCTGTCGGCGGATAGCCGGCGGCTTTTAAGGCTTCGCCTAAGGTACGCGGCTCCTTACTTTCAATGATGTCGCTGTCTTTTAGAATACGATCAGGCTTAGAGGCTTCGCCGTTGACGTAGGTAATTTGTTGGATGCGTACCTCTTTACCGTTAATTTCTAAGGAAAATTCCGGATCGACTTGCAAAACATCAGCTAGACGCACTTGTGGCGTTTCGCCATCTTTGCCGTGGGCGATGGTGATGTGACAGCCGGCTTTGACGATGGCATCAAGGGTCGTGTCTTCGCCGTCGAGTTTGAGGATTGCCATGGAAGGTAAGGAGCCGGGAAAAAATTTCTTTTCACCGTTGACATTTACCATAAGCCCAAGCCCCGGGCGTCCATTATATTTTTTAAGTTGGATACCGGCATTTAAGAGTGCGTCAGAAACGGTGAGATCGCGGAAATTAAAGAGGTTAATTTCTTGTTCGTTTACATAGACAGAAAGAAAATGCAAGAGGTTAATAGATGCGATCTTTAAGATGCCTAACGGCGTAACAGCATCAGGACGCTGAAGCTCTGCCGGCACACTTTCTACACCGATGATACTTTCCGGATGGCGCACGGCAACGCGGTTTTCCGGCATAGAAAGCGCCTTAGATACTAAGGCTGCAAGTCCCGGCGTTTGTGAGCCGCCGCCAACGAGCATGACAGCTTGCGGTGAGTCGCCATTTAGTTCTAGTACTTGGCGTGCGATAGAGTCGGCGAGATTTTGAATATTTGGCATGATTGGCCCTATGACATCGGATGCTCCAAGATCGTATTGCATACCTAAAATGTCAGTGAATTTAGAATCTTGCCCACCGGCAGCATTGCACTTAACTTTTTCAGCTACATTAAAATCCAGCAAATAGCGCTGGCTGATAGCTTCGGTTATTTCATCACCGGCCAGAGGAACCATGCCATAGGCGATGATAGCGCCGTTTTTCGTAATAGCGACATCTGATGTGCCTGCGCCAATATCTACTAAGACGAGGTTTAGATGGCGCATTGTCGGTGGAATAAGGACGTTAATGGCAGCGATTGGCTCTAGGGTGAGCGCACGCATTTCAAGTCCGACATCGCGAAGTGCCGACTGCATAGAGTCTATTACTTGGCGTGGCAAGAAGGTGGCAATGACATTGGCTTTGGCGACTTTACCACGCTGACCGACAAGGCTTTTTAAAGGGATGTCGTCTAAGGTATACTGAATCGTGCTGTAGCCGACGCAATAGTAGCGACCCGGATCGTCGATGTCTTTAGAGCCGGCAAGTTTGGCTTGCGCTGCCTGTACTCCTGCAAAGTCAAGCGCTCTTTGCTGCTCGTCGGCGATGACGCTATTTATCTCAACGGTAGCTTCAGCGGTCATTGTGTAGAGGGCGCGACCGGCGGCGGCAACAGAAGCCGCGTTTAGCGGCCCTGCTGTTTTTTCAAGTTCACGCTTTATTTCACGGATAAGATCAGCGACCTGCGGCACGTCATGAATTTGTCCGTCGAGCATGGCGCGTGTCTTGTGTTCGCGGCGTACGGTCGCTAAGATACGCATTTGCTCGTTTTCAAGCTTTTCAGCGACGATGCCTATGATGCTGCGCGTACCGATGTCTAATGCAAAGATCAGATCTCCTTGCTGTTTCTTTTTGCTCCGCGCTCCTTTATCAATAGCGTCTGACGCTTCTTTTTTCGATGCAGCGCGTTTTGTCGTCTTTTTAGTACGCGTGCTTTTTCCTTTAGCGCCGCTTTTGGCATCTATTTTCTTGCTGCTTTTTTTGTGTGCAGGATCCGGCATATCGCTATTAGCTATATCTTCTGATACAGCTTTTTTTGCCGTTTCAGTAACAGCCGCTTCGGTTGCTTCATTCTTTAAGGAAGAGTTTTCATCTATGGGTGAGGTTTCAAAATTGCTGCTTTCATCGCTGTAAGTGTTGCGCACTGCTATTTTTTTCGTGGTCTTTTTATTTTTAGTTTTAGACATCAAATGGCTCCTTTTTATGTTTTTTATCAAAACTGGCGCAAAAATTTTCTCGTGCCAAGGTTTTTATTGCATGATAGCAGGTTAATTCTTTTATTTCGCGAATAATATAGAAGAATCCTGTTTCTTTAGGAAAATTTTCATAAATTTTCGCACAGCCTAGAAAGAAGGGATGATATGACGGGCAATAAAGCGGTCATTACCGGAAGCGATTTCAAACGTATGTTAAACGGCACTTATGACGAATTTCTTCTAGAATATGAGAAAAGCGACACTCTTTCTAAAAAAGCAGGAATCTTCCCATATCAGAAATTTTACAAGCAGCGATCTGCGAAAGCACGAAGGTTTTAACGGCAAAAAAGCATAAAGAGCCTAGCGCACGCATCATGCAGATATTTTTAGAAGGCTGTCAAAAAGGAGTTGACGGAAATTTCGTATCACCTGCCGTAAGTCTTTCGCTCGGATTAGGAAAAAAGCGGCTTTGCATCCCCGATCCGCGCAAGGATCTCGTGCAACCATACTGCGTGACATTTCGCCTCATAGGAAGCACAAGAAAAAGTGATCGCCATATTTGACAAAAAGCGCACCGCCAAGGAAAATGCCAAGGCGATGCGCCAAGAGATCGGCTAAAATTTTCTTTTGCTGCAAAATGCTACTTGAGCGCGGTAAAAATTTTCATAAAAGCGTAGGTCATGCCGCCGGCAATCAAAGGTCCGACAGCGACTCCCTTGAAGAAGCATACACCGATGATCGTGCCGATGATAAGAGCGGCGACGATGTGCGGATCGCTTCTTAAAAGTTCGACACCGCTGCCGCCTGCCATCGCCGCAAGCAAGCCACAAATGACGGCGACGATACCGAGCGGACTTTTAAGCGAATAGATCATGTTATTTACGGTAATATCGCCTGTTGCAACAGGCACAAGTATGGCGACTAAAAGCATTATTATCCCCCAATTTATCCCATTCGCCGCAAGAATGTGGAGCATATCCGTGAGGTTTAATGCCTTTAGTACGGAGACAATAACGACAGCATAGACGACGGTCGTATTGTTCCCGATGAAACCTAGTGCGAGAATTACGAGCAGTACGATGTATTCTGAATACATAAAAACACCTTCTTTTCATAAAAATCAAAGAAAAATTTACATGGACACACAAAACCTTAGCACAATGGTCTGACTTATAGTATAACGGAAAAGTAAAAATAAAGGAAGATGATATAGCGTGTCAATTACATACAGCGTAGCTATTCAATATAAAAAAGAACTAGGCTACATAGAATATGATGCAAAAAAGAAAGTGACTCTCGTCGTCCTAGACGATGAGATAAAACGCCGTGCAGTCGAAGGGTATCTTGAAAAGACGCATGAAATAGGCGTGCCGTACGAAAACTTGCGTGATTTTAGGAAAAAGAGCATCAATCCTACTGCCGATGTCGAAAGTTTCAAAATCGCACTTACACGGCTTTGGGAAGCTACAGACGTCCACGTCGATTGGAGCCGCCCCGTAGACTATGTAAAGGAGCATCGACACTATTAGGCAAATATATTTTGTATGATTAAAGGGCTGTCGCAGTGAAAACTTATGCGACAGCCCTTTTTAGTGATTTTTAAAAACTTATGCCATGTTGTTCGCCGGAACGTATTTCCTGCACATGGTTTTTGGCATCTGCCATAACGACGATAGGCGTATGAGAGTGCGCTTCTTCTTGACTCATCATGGCATACGACATGATAATAACGATGTCGCCAGGCTGCACTAAGCGAGCGGCTGCGCCATTTAGACATATTACGCCGGAGCCGCGCTCGCCTTTTATCACATAGGTTTCAAGACGTGCGCCGTTATTATTGTTGACGACCTGCACACGTTCATGCGGCAGAATGTGTGCAGCTTCCATGAGGGCTTCATCTATGGTAATGCTGCCCATGTAAGAGAGATTTGCTTCGGTAACAGTCGCGCAATGGATTTTAGATTTCAGCAAGTTTAACAGCATGGCTTTTCTCCTAAAATAATGTTATCTATAAGGCGTGTTTTACCAATTACTACAGCGATTGCCAAAAGTGCCGGCGCGTCGATCTTTTCGATCTCGGAAAGTTCCGGAAAGGAATATATTTCTACATAGTCGATTTTTGCTAAAGGCTCTTTTAAAAGTTCGACAGAGGTGATTTCTTTTAATACTTTTGTGCGCTTTTCGCCCGTTTCGTAGACTTCGCGCACTTCTTTTAAGCTGCGCGAAAGGACAAGGGCGGCTGTGCGCTCTTTTTTAGATAAATAGGCATTTCGAGAGCTAAGTGCAAGACCGTTAGCATCACGGGCGATAGGTGCCATGATGATCTCTGTTAAAACGCCAAGATCAGCCGTCATGCGGCGAAGGACGGCGACTTGCTGGGCGTCTTTTTGCCCAAAGATCGCTTTATCTGCACAAGAGAGCAAGAAAAGTTTCAAAACGACAGTCACTACACCGCGAAAGTGACCGGGACGCTTTTTGCCGCAAAGTTTATCGGTAAGTGCGCCTTGAACTTCAACATAAGTCGCATAGCCTTTAGGATACATCGCTTCTGTCGTCGGATAAAAGACGGCATCGACCGCCGCTTCTTTTAACTTTGCCGCATCTTGTTCAAAGGTGCGCGGATAAGCGGCGAAGTCTTCATTTGGACCGAATTGTACGGGGTTTACAAATATAGAAACAATAATGCGGTCAGCGTGAAATCGCGCCTTCTTGACAAGCGAGAGATGACCTTCATGAAGTGCGCCCATCGTTGGCACTATGGCAATAGTTTCGCCTACAGCTTTGACACTTTTTGCATAGTCTTGCAGTTCTTTAGGAGTCTTAAATATGTTCATCGTTAGTCCTTTCTTAAAAAAGCACTGATAAAATGATTTGTGCAGATGCGTAAAGCTGCGTAGCTTAATTTATCAGTAGCTCCTTACATAAAAGCATTGCCCTCTTAGTGCAGTTTTCCTTAGTGAAAATTAAAAAAAGCAAGCGGCTTTTATTTTTTTATATTTTTTATCGCACAAAAACATCGCTAGCAAGGCTACTTTTAGCCTCATCACGGCGCGTGAAGTAGTTTGCTGCAAGAGAGCCTGAGATATTATGCCAGACGCTAAACAGCGCGGCAGGAATAGCAGCGGCCGGGCTAAAATATAAAAGCGCAAGCGATGCCGCCATGCCGGAATTTTGCATACCGACTTCGATGCTTACCGCACGCCGCTTAGGCGCAGGAAGCCCTAATAATGCGGCGAGCGCGTAGCCAAGCAAAAGACCTAGGCTATTATGAAAGATGACAGCAAGTGTGACGAGAACCCCCATTTCTGCAAGGCGCGGCGCACTCATAGAAACGACGATGCCGACTAAAAGAGCGATGGTAGCAACTGACACGAGCGGCAGATAAGTCATGACAGGCTCTATTTGCCGCCTGAAGAAGTGGTTTACCGCTGCGCCAAAAAGAACCGGGAAAAGCACCATCTTAGCGATGGAAAGCATCATCGCCGGTGCATCGACAGCGATCATTTCACCTGCCAAAAGAAGCGTTAAAAAAGGTGTGACGAAGGGTGCTAAAAGTGTCGTCAGCATCGTCATGGCAACTGATAATGTTACATCGCCCTTTGAAAGATAAGTAATGACGTTTGACGCTGTGCCGCCCGGACAAGTGCCGACTAAAATGACACCTATGGCAAGTTCCGGCGACAAAGACAGCACTTTAACGAGCAGATAAGAAGCAAGCGGCATGATGCTAAACTGTAAGAGCGCACCTGCTCCTACTTCCCATGGATGCTGCACGAGATGGCGAAAGTCCTTGAGATTTATCGTCATGCCCATGCCGAACATAACAAGACCTAAAAGCCACGGCACCTGCGGTGCGAAAAAAGAAAACGCCGCAGGAAAGACTGCACCTAACGCACCGACTATGACGACGAGCCAGACCATGTTTTTTACAATGAAGCGACAAATCTTTTTCACAAAGGTTCCTCCCATCAAAAAAGCCTTCCTGCCAAAAGACAGAAAGGCATGAACGCACACGAAAAATATAAAAATATATTTTGTACGCTGCGTTTTTGTGCGAGTCCTTACTGTCTTAGTCCTAATGGATCTAAGCATTACCGCTTCGGTATTTATTATGTGGCAGGATAAAACGCAGGACGAGCATTACTCTAGCCTGCACGATATGCGTGCGAAGTATGATTCTGCAAAAAGCACAGCCTAATGGTGCCACTTTTTTCTGATACCATCTTCACTGCGTTTAAGATAGCATATTGCAAGAAAAAATGCAAGCGATTATACTTTTTATCAAAAGCTGCCCTTCGTAACTCCTAGACTTTTAAGGAAGGATTTCACGGCTGTTTGCAGAATAAGGCATAAGAGTAGCACTATGGATTATAAAATATAAATTTCACGAAGAACTCACACTAAAAAGGAGGAGCATAATATGTTCTTGAAAAAATTTATGAGCACCGTTCTTTGCGTCGCACTTCTTGTAACGCAGATCGAAATAGTAAGCGCTGCAGAAGAAACTGTCCAAGGAAAATTGGCCGCTGTCGAAATACAAACATGGGACAATGAGCAGACGGGCGCTCTTCTTGATCGCATCAATCGGCTAGAAAAGGAATATCTTGGCATACATAACGGCGGTGCTATGCTTGAGCGCGTCAATATCATCTATAACGAGCTTTACAATAACACGAAAGGTCCTGGCCTTTTGACGCAGCTTAATGCTATTGAGTGGGGTCTTATACATGAAGTCAGCCCTAAATCCGTAGATAAGCGTATAACCGAGATGGAGATGATGGTCGCCGGCAAAACAGCTACAGCGTCATATAAAAAGCGTATAGAAGATCTCGGCGCGGCAGCTTTCGGCGGCTATCGTATACCGCTCGTTAAAATAACTGTACCTAAAGATACGCTTATTCGCATTGCCCTGACACAAGAAGTAAACGCAAAGACCATCAAAGCCGGTGATACCATTCACTACAAGGTGGCAGAAGATGTTTTGCTAGATGGTATGCTAGTCTTTGCTAAGGGACAGCCCGGCGAAGGTACAGTTAAAAAGGTCGAGCGAGCACGTAACTTTGGCCGCGATGCACAAATTGATACAGACTTTCATACAACAAAAGCAATGGACGGCACTGATGTCAAAACCTTCGTCGGCGAAAAGTCAAAGCAGGAGATGAAAAGCTATGCAATGGCAGCCGGTGCAAGTGTTGCAGGTATGTTACTCTTGGGCCCTATCGGTATTATCGGCGGTGCATTTATCAAGGGGAAAAACATTGATTTGCCGGAAGGCACGGAACTTTTCATTCAGACACAAAGTGACACAGTTGTCTATGCGATACCTACGAAGGAAGGATGAGAGGAATTTTCATGAAAATGACGATTTCGCATTTTTCTTTCCGAAAAAGTGCTTTTTTTTGTTCTTTTCTTGCAACGGTGCTATTTCCTGCAACAGCATTTTCTGCATATGATTCATCTAGTGATACAGCGGCAAATGTCCTTGACTATATTGAAAACGAACGTCGCAGCGAGCGAGAAAACCGCTTGACCGAGGCACAAACAGAGCTTTTGCAGGATACAAAAGCGATGCGCAAAGAGCTTCGTCAGCCTATAAATGAGCATAAAGCGCCGCTGCCGACAGCGTTTGAAGGCGATGAACTTTTTTATGATCAAAAAACGGGTGAATTTTTTGCACGCGGTCATGTAAAGATCACAGAGATAGACAATCACCGCGTCCTTGCAGAAAATATTTACGGCAACGCTTACACACATGATGTCACTGTAGAAGAAGCGGCGCATATTCTGCAGGTAACGCCCGACATGACACGCGTTGATATTCGCGGCTCGAAGCTTTCTTATAATTACGCTGCAGGTGTCGGCAGGATCGAAGATGCCGCAGGGAAAGTAAATCATCAATACATTTGGGGAAAACGCATTGAGATTTACCCTGATCATGTCATTATTCACGAAGGTCGTGCAACGAAATGTGCGGCAAAGATACCGGACTATAGTGTAAGCGCTGCACGCATCGAGATATTCCCCGGCAAACAGGCTGTTTTTTATGATTGTGACTTTTGGATAAAAAATATGCACATCGCGCATCGTGATACATATACAGCTGATCTGCGCCCTGGTCATGAAGATGCGCCGCCTTTTCCAAGCGTTAGCTATACAAAAGCTGATGGCATCATCGTCAGTCAAGATTTCACGCTGCCTCTTGCTAAACAGATCGATTTTGTACCTACGCTACAGGTGACATCAAAGAGTGGTTGGAAAAGTCAGGCAGAGCTTCGTATTGGCGGTGATTATGGCACGCTGCGCCTTCAGTATGGCTATTGGCAAGATGATGATGATCATTGGCTTTTGCGTACGCCAAGTTTACGCTACGATTTCGGCTATCACTTCAAAAATATGCCGCTTGGCTTAGGTATCGAAGCAGAGCGCGGACGCTGGTGCAGCGGCGACATAAAAAGCACGCATACGCATTGGAAGATCAATCTTTACCACGAGCCGATTTTTTTGGGCGTTGGCACATCGCTTGCACTTGCAACGGATTATTCCGTAACGACAGAATCTTACGATCGGTCGCGCATTGCAGGCTTTAGCTGGTCGGCGACAGTCTTAAAAAAGTTTAACGACCGCTTTTCTATTTATGGAAAATACAGTTACGCACAAAATTATGTGGGAAACACTTTATTTGACTACGATGTTTCAAAATACAATCGCGCACTTTATACAGGAGCAAGCTACCGACTAACCGAGCGTGATCGCTTCGTCGTTGGTGCAGCATACGATATTGATCGGCGCACGCTAAATGATGTCGATTACTATTGGTATCATGATATGCACTGCGTGCAGCTTGTCACACGCTATCGCATGAAGCGCGACAGCTTTAGTTTGCGGCTAAACTTTACGCCTTGGTAATTAGACTATAGGAGCGTGAAAATGGTATCAACAGCGAATACTTCGCCTACAAAAGTAAAGGATTTGGCAGCTGCCGCAGCTTGTATAAAGGGCGTGCGTGTCCTCGTCCTTGGCGATATGATCGCCGACATCTATTTAGACGGGCGCATAGCACGCATATCAAGAGAAGCACCTGTTCTCGTCTTAGAGGCTATTAGTGAACGCATCGTCGCCGGCGGCGCGGCAAATGTTTCTCATAATGCCGCAGCCTTGGGTGCTGCGGTGTATGCTTTTGGCATCTTAGGCGAAGATACAGCAGGTCAAGAGCTGACGGCGATTCTTACTAAAGCAGGTGTTGATACAAAAAATCTTATCAAAACGAAAGAGCGTCCGACGATTTCTAAAACGCGCATCATCGCAGGTGGTAGAGCAACAGTTAGCCAACAGATCGTGCGTGTCGATAAAGAAAGCCGTGTGCCGCTTTCCAAAACATTGGCTAAGATGCTTACAAAAAAGCTCTTAAACGCCTTAGAGTATGTCGATGCAGTAATATTAAGCGACTACGGCGTAGCTACGATCAACAAGGCTTGCCGCACAAAGTTATTGGAACACTGTCGCAAACAAGGCACTTTGACGATTGTCGATTCGCGCTACGATGTGCGATCTTTTGTCGGTGTAGACTATGTAAAGCAAAACGATGCCGAACTTGCCGCAGCCTTTGGCGATACTCTTGATACCAAAGAAGCGATTGCAGATGCCGCAAGAAAGCTCATATCTGAACTTAACGCCAAAGGTGCGCTAATAACGCGCGGCGAACAAGGTATGCTGCTATTTTTGGCAAATGGTGCGTATCATGAAATTGCCGTGTCAGATAAGAGCGAAGTATATGATGTTTCAGGCGCCGGCGATACCTGCGTGGCGGCGTTTATCCTCGCACTTGCAGGCGGTGCGCCCCCTTTGATGGCAGCGAAACTGTCAAACATAGCATCAGGCATCGCCGTTCGCAAATTTGGCACAGCAACTGTCAGCGCAGCAGAGCTTATACAAAAAGTGCAGGAACTTTCAGCCGGGAGGTAAATATCATATGTTGCTAGCCATGGATAAAATTGCAAGCTTTTGCGATACGCTGCGAGCAAAGGGCAAGCGCATCGTCTTTACAAACGGTTGCTTTGACATTTTGCACGCAGGTCATGTACGCTATCTTGCCGCTGCGCGCGCCTTAGGCGACTGTCTTGTGGTCGGGCTAAACACTGATGCATCCGTTCGTCGCTTGAAGGGCAAGACGCGCCCTATTAACGGCGAATTTGACCGCGCTGAAGTTATAGGCGCACTTGCAGCCGTCGATTACGTCGTACTTTTTAACGAGTCGACAGCGTCTGCGCTCATTGAAAAAGTGCGTCCGACAATCTATGTAAAAGGCGGCGACTATATGAAAAAAACGCTGCCAGAAGCGCAGATCGTCAAAAAATACGGCGGTAAAGTGCATTTTATCGACCTTGTGCCGGGGCGTTCTACTACGAAGATCATCGAAAAAATGAGCCAACAATAAAATGCAGAAAAAGGAGTGGCGCACCGTGAAAAACATCTTGATCGTAAAATTAAGCGCCATCGGCGATGTCATTCACGCACTCCCCGTTTCTTATGCGATCAAAGAAACTTATCCGGATGCACATTTGACATGGGTTGTCGAGCCGACTGCCTACGACATTCTTGCAGATAATCCCTACATCGACGATATTATCATCTTTGAAAAAAAACGCTTTCGCACACTACGCGGCTTTTTAGACGAGATTCGCCCCTTCCGCATCGAGCTTCGCGCACGAAAATATGATGCTGCACTAGACTTACAAGGGCTATTTAAATCAGCCGCCATCGTCGCACAATCAGGTGCGAAGCTGCGCCTTGGCACAGCGAATATGCGCGAAGGATCTTTTTATGTAAGCCGTTCTATAAAAGGAATACACGCTAAAGGACACATAGTTGAACGCTACTTAGATGTCGCACGTGCGCTTGGCTGTAGAGTCGAGGAGGTGCGCTTTCCTATCACTGTCACATCTGACGATGCTGATAGAGCAAATGCACTGCTTAACACTGAAGGCGTGCGTGAAGAAAGCCGCTTTGCCGTCCTTGCCATCGGTGCGAACTGGCCGAATAAACGCTGGCCGATGAAATACTTCGCCATCTTAGCCGATTGGCTCTACAGAGAAAAAATCATCCCCGTCATAATAGGCAACGGTCGTCTTGACAAAGGTCTTGTGCAAGATATAGAAGATCTCACTGAAGTGCCGCCGGTAAATCTCGTCGGGCGCACGAACTTCAAAGAGCTTTCGCATATCTTAAAACGCGCCTCTTTCGTCATCGGCGGCGATACCGGTCCTGTTCATCTTGCTGCCGGCATCGGTACAAAGACCATCATGCTCATGGGTCCAACTGATGCTAACCGCAACGGCCCTTATCGCCAGATAGAAAACGCTTTAGAAATTCCGCGTGCCTGTAAAGCCTGCTGGAAAAGATCCTGCCCTAAAGGGATCGATTGTCTGGCAATCTTATCAATCGAAGATGTCCAAGAAAAAATTCGGAAGATTTTAAAGACATATGAGTAGACGATCCTGCAAATCAGTAAAATTTGCTTAGTAAAGGATTTTTCCATGCAGCAGAAAAACTACAATAACATCCTCGTCATCAACCTCATGCACATCGGCGATCTCATGCTTGTGACACCCGTATTGCGTACGCTTAGGATGAATTATCCAAAAGCTCGTATAACACTTGTGGCAGACAAGAAGCTAGCCGATCTTGTCGTCTGCAACAAGCATATTGATAACTGCCTTTTCCTCGATAAAAAAGGAGCGGACAATCATCCGCTCGCTTTTTTGCGCTTTATTCGCCGCATACAAAAAGAGCATTTCGACCTTTCCATCAATCTGCACCGCAACGAACGCGCTTCAGCACTTGCTGCTTTTTCAGGCGCAAAACGCATCGTCGGCTATGCTAAGCCCCTGTTTTCCATGTTTTTTGATCATGTTATGGAAAATAAAAAGGCGATCAAACATCAGATTCACTCCCACTTTGACGTATTAGAAGAAGCCGTCGGTATTAGGTGCATAGATGATGGCGGTTTGGAAATGTGGCTTAGCGAAGGAACAAAAGAACGCGCCGCCATGCTTTGGCAAAAAGCCTTCCCCAAAAAAACGAAAGTTATCGCCTTAAACATCGGTGCAAGCTGGCAAACGAAGCGTTGGCCGAGCGACTATTTTGCACAAGTTGGCGACAACTTTTTAGAAAAAGGCTACGGCATCGCTTTTTTTGGTGGACCTACGGATAAGCCACTCGTTGCTTCTTGTCGCGCTAAGATGCGCCATAGCGATCATAAAAGCCTTTACACATTCACAGGCAGCATAACGCTCGCCGAACTTGCTGCGCTTATCAAAAAATGCGTGCTATTTATCACAACCGACTCTGGCCCTATGCATATTGGCGTCGCGATGAATGTTCCGATAGTCACGATGTTCGGTGCAAGTCCCGTGCCGGGCTTTTATCCCTACGATGCAAAAGACATCCTGCTAAAGACGCCGGAAGCCTGCCACCCTTGCGGCAAGCACCAATGTCCGCGAAAAGGCGAAAAATACATGGCGTGCATGAAAAATATTCCCGTCAAAAAAGTGCTGCACTATGCTGAAGAACTTTTGGCGCAATATGAAAATAGCGTTGGGAAAATGCCTGCACACTATGGACAATATCAATGTAAAGTCGTAGAATTGTAAACCCTCGTATAACTGAAAGGAAGCCGACTATGGATATTGAAAAAATGCTCTCTCTCGTAGAAGATCGTCTTTTGCGATGCCATATCTTGGTCGTCGGCGATGTCATGCTTGATAAATATTACTACGGCGAAGTAACACGCATTTCACCGGAAGCTCCCGTACCGATAAACCACATCACGCGCCAAAAAGAAACATTAGGCGGCGCGGCAAATGTCTCTCATAACCTCGCACGTTTAGGCTGCAACACGCTGCTTGCAGGTTTTGTCGGCGAGGACTATCATTTTGCGTCATTAAAAGAATTGCTTATAAAAAACAAAATAGACCACACGGGGCTAATACCAACGAACCGCCCTACGACAACGAAAATGCGTATCATCGGCGCACATCAGCAAATGATGCGGCTCGACTTTGAAAGTAGCGAGCCGCTTGAAAAAATCTACACAGACCAACTTTTATCTTTCGTGCGCGGTAAACTCTCTGAAAGTATCGACGCTATCATCGTCTCTGACTACGCAAAAGGTGCTTGCACCGAGTACGCGATGCAAGCGATCATCGAAGCGGCGCACGCACACGGCGTGCCAATCATCATTGACCCTAAGGGCGCACATTGGACGAAGTATCAAGGCGGCGACTATATTACGCCAAATATCAAAGAAATCAACGATGTCCTCCCCTATTGCATTAAAAACACCGATGCCGAAGTAATAAAGGCTGCACACTACATCATGCAAAAGTACAAAATCAAAAATGTCCTTGCAACACGCTCTGAAAGCGGCGTAAGCCTCATAAGAGATGGCAAAGAAGAACACATCCCAACGCACGCAGAAGAAGTATTTGATGTATCAGGTGCCGGCGATACTGTCATCGCCGTCTTAGCCGCAGGACTTGCCGGTGGGCTAAAAGATAGTGATGCAGCCTTCTTAGCAAATCTCGCCGCTAGTGTAGTCGTTAGAAAACTCGGCACTTATGCTGTAAGCCATGAAGAATTAAAAGCCGCGCTCAAAAACTTGCCGAGTAAAGAAGTGTATAAAAAAGGAGAAGTTTTATGATAATAGTAACCGGCGGTGCCGGCTTCATCGGCAGCAACATTGTCAAAGAATTAAACCGCAAAGGAAGAAATGACATCCTTATCATCGACGACCTCAAGGACGGCGAAAACTACAAGAATTTGCGCGGACTGCATTTTATTGACTATCGTCAAAAAGACGACTTTTTAGAAAGCATCGAAAACGACGAATTTGGCGCAAGCGACATTGATGCCGTATTTCACGAAGGCGCTTGCTCTGATACGATGCAATACGACGTTAACTACATGATGAAGGTAAACTATGAATACTCAAAGACCCTGCTGCACTTTTGTCTGCTGCATCGCATACCCTTTCTTTATGCCTCATCTGCCTCGACCTACGGTGCCGGCTGCCATGGCTTTAGCGAAGGAGATAAAGCAGAAGATGCACTAAATCCCTACGCCTACAGCAAACTTGCCTTTGACCGCTATGTGCGTCAAGTCCTGCAAGAAAGCCGCAGTCAAATCGTCGGGCTGCGCTACTTCAATGTATTTGGTCAACAAGAGCAGCACAAAGGCAAGATGGCATCAATCTTCTATCAGATCTATCGCCAACTTAAAGAAACAGGCAATGCACAACTTTTTCGCGGCACGGATGGCTTCAACGATGGCGAGCAGCGCCGTGACTTTATCTATGTCAATGACGTTGTCAAAGTCAACCTCTGGTTCTGGGAAAAAAAAGGCCCATCCGGCATCTACAACTGCGGCACAGGCAAATCGCATAGCTATAACGAAGCCGCCAACGCCGTCATAGCTGCTCTAGGTACAGGCTATATCAGCTACTGCGACTTTCCAAAAATCCTACAAGGAAAATATCAAAGCTTTACCGAAGCTGATTCAAAGAAGCTGCTAAATGCAGGTTATGACGGCGGCTTCTGCGACTTTAACGCGGCTATCAAGGAATATGTCGATTTTCTTGAAGACGGGGGATATTTTCACTATGACAAGTAAAGGCGTCCCCACCGTATTCTTCGACCGCGACGGCACCTTAAATATCGACACACACTACCTCTACCGCCCCCAAGACTTCATCTGGACAGCCGACGCACCGGCTGGCATCCGCCGCCTAAACGAATGCGGCATATTAACCATAGTCGTCACAAACCAATCAGGCGTAGCACGGGGCTACTACCTAGAAGAAGATGTTTGCCGCCTACACGCTTGGATGAATGAGGAATTAAAAAAAGAAGGCGCACACCTCGACGATTTCTTCTACTGCCCACATCACTTAGAAGCTACGATCTTAAAATACAAAAAAGTTTGCAACTGCCGAAAACCTGCCACAGGCATGATCGATGCGGCGTGTGCAAAACATCACATTGATCGCCGCCGCGCAGCTCTTATCGGCGATAGTAAAAGCGATATGCAATGTGCCAGACGCGCCAAGCTTAAAGGCATACAGTATACGGGCGGAAGTTTGCTGGCTGTAATAGAGCGCGTAATTATGACACTAGGCAAACACTGATAAAATGAAGTCGCCTATCTATGGCTTTTCTTGTCAAACGAGGGGGAGCATTTCACGCGATGTTTTCATCATTTTTTCTAGGAATCCAGCAAGATATGAAAATTGCTCTTTTGCCGCCACTTCTTTGCATGATTTTCCGCCTTGCATTTATTCTTATCTATGCGCCAGAAAAAAATCCCGTAAGAGCATGGAAATGTTGGTATCATTGTTTTAACTATGGCTTTTGGTGGGGCATGGTTTCTCATGCCTATGTGTATCTTTTTTCGCTTGTTCTCGTGACTTTGCCCGGGGTGTTTTTTTCGTCATATTACGCTGTCGGCGATACCATTCGTCTTGTAGGGATAGTTTCTTATGCACTTATTCTTTACACTGCTTTTATAGGAAAATTGCTTTTTTACTACCATTTCCACGATACCTTCAATCATTTGCTTTTTCTCGGACGAAATGCCGATAAAAATAATTTGCGCGACATCTTTTTTAATCAAAACCATGGCATCGCTATACTCTTTAGCTATCTGCCATATACGGCAATTTGTACTCTAGCGGCTTGGTATCTCTTGCATTTGGCGCAAATTCCATATCCTGCACTCTTTGACAGTTGGCTGCAATATATATTTAATGCGGCTATTTTTGCAGCGTCTGTAGCCTTGTACTATTGGCTTCATTATGGTGGAAATTTTTTGCATCGGCATAAACCGGAATGGGATGAAGTGCCGGCAATCGTCAAAGATGATATATTTATGGGAAAAGCCGTGCGCGACGATGTACCTACCCTCATATCCCTCTGGAAAAAGAAAGTGCATCCGGCGATCGCCCGTAGTGACGATGCGGCAAAATCCATCATAGCGGCAGTTTTGCCGAAAGGGCAAGATTGGAAATCGCCGCTTGAAAACTTTCGGCGTGAAACGAAGGGAGCGCGCATTAAAAAACCGTCGCGTATTTTCCTGCTCTTTCTTGAAAGCCATGCCCAATGCCTTTTTGATCCGCTTTACGAAAAGCTTCATCTGATGGATGCAAGCAAAAAATGGCGGTCTGAACCACATACAATATCTTTTCAAAACTTTTTGCCGGGCGGCATGATCTCGCAACCGTCCATCGTGAGCCTACTTACAGGCATCTTCGATGGCGATATGGAAATTAACGAAAATCAAGCATTTTGGCATAATACGGTCGAGACATCTTTGCCATTACAGCTAAAAAAACTAGGATACAGTACAAACTTTTGGTATGGCGGCAATCTGACGTGGAGCAGCCTAGATCACTTAATACCAGCAGTTGGTTTTGATAGAGCGTTTGCAGGTCCTAATATCTGTGCTAAAGATGCACCGCGAACGTGGCTCGGCGTATACGATCATCTCTTTTTAAGAGAAGCTGCAACGCGCATTAGGAAAGCACATAGCGAAGATTTTTCATTTCATTTTCTCTACACGACATCAAACCATGGTCCTTTTCGTATGCCATTTCTAGAGCTAGGATTTGATGCAGATGCACTAATGCCTGACATATCGGAAACTTTGCGTAAAAATCCGGCACATTGGCGACGCATGGGAAGCGCTTGGTAT
>CAUUGH010000026.1:0-22616 GCA_963544755.1 uncultured Selenomonas sp.
ATTTCGTAAAATTGCAAGTTTAATTGTCGCATCGCTCTGCCAGACTTTGGTATCTTATACAGCAACAACAGTCCTTCGGGCTTGACTTCTTGGACTTTCATAGTAGAATAATAGTATATCTTCATGGAAAATATTAGCCTTTTTTAGCGTGCCGAAAAGCACAACATGGCTGATGATGCAGCAAAGAAAAGGAGGAATATCTATGACCGTTCGTGCAGGCGATGCTGCCATTGTAGAAGAATATGTCGATCTCTACAAAAAAACACTCGATGATGCAAATATTGCACTTGCCGAAAGTATTTGGCAGCCAGGGCCAAAGACATCCATGGTACATCCGCGAGGCGAAGACATTGGCTGGGAGAACATCCGCCAACACTTTTATATTGATCGTATGCAAAAACTCTACAGTAAACGTCACTTTGTATTTCATGATCTTGATATAGAAGTTTATCGCAATACAGCGATCGCCATGTATATATGGGAGTTTTGCGGTACGCTGCGTTCTGATGGCACCGAAATCTCGCAAAAAGGGCGCACGAGCCAAACATATCGCCGTATGTCACAAGAGGGTTGGAAGATCTTGCACGCGCACATCTCAGGAATGCCGATAAAGAGTGAACGCGAATCTATCTGATAGATCGACAAATAAAAAAGAGGACTGCTTGTTGGCAGTCCTCTTTTTTATGCAGCAACATATAATTTGTCGCGAAACCCTTGAAACCGCTTTTTCGTTTTACCGCCCCCCAGTGTAACATATTCAGTTATTCGTGTGCAAGTCATTTCCCCCCTGTGCAGCCTTTTTTCACGCCCTTTTTGCAGCGTTTCCGGAAGAAATTTCGATGGAGATGGTCGTCATGTCATACCGTTCCTTCATCGGTTGATCATAAGAGTGTCACTTTTGCCAACGAGGTAGTCGAAGGGCTGCGTCGAAGTAGTCTTCGAGGGCGATGAGGTTATCAAAGGTTGATTGTAAAAATGCACTTTTATTTCAGCTTTTAATCTCATCATACATACGGCAGCGATTTGGACCAAATCTTCTTGCCGAAAGCATCGCTTCTTCTGCCTCTTCAACCATGCGTGAAAATTTCTCTGATGAAGCTCCTGAAACGGCTATGCCCATGCTAAATGATGCCAATATTTTTTCTTGCGGCTGCACATGCAAGAACAGATCTAAGATACGCTGTGCACGCTTTTCAATGATGTCGATAGAGATGCGTCCTGATATAAATACGGCGATCTCTGATGCATTGATACGTCCGAAAATATCGACGCCGCGAAAATCTGCACGCACAGAGTCGGACAATGTGCCAATGTAGCCATTACACACTGCATCGCCAAACATTTCTTGAAGTTTTTGATAATGATCAATGCCGACGACGAAAAGCACACCTTTTTCGCCGCGTGTAAGCTCTAGCATCTGACGATTTACAAGCAGCTCAAGACCTTCATAATCAAAAAGGCGCGTCTGCGGATCACGTTTTAGATGCACTTCTTGTCGCTCTAACATCCTCGATGAGTCGTGTATATCCTCCATAAGACCGACGATGGCATAAATTTCACCATTTCTGTTCGCTAGACTGCGATATGAAGATCGCCGCCAAAGCTGGCTGCCGTCTTCTGTCTTAACACGATACTCTACGACATCTTCACGCACTCTTTGACACGCATCGCGCAAACGACTCAGCACATCTTCGCGCTGCTCTGGGTCTACTAGTACATCGTTAGCAAAATATTCGTAAAAGTTTGTACACCACGACTCTGTAAGCTCTTGCCCAAGCGTTGCTGACCAGAGTGTCATTTCATCTTTTAACACATCATATTGATACGCTGTAACATTCGATTGTTCCAAGAAAATACGCAAAATGGCATCTTTGCTCGCTTCTTCATGGGCAATCGAGCGAACATACATTGATTTTTGTATTGGTTTATGAGCGATATTAACATTTACAAGCTGTGCCCCACTAACCTTTAGCTCACGTTTCTTTTTCGTCTTTTTCATTGCTGCAACTCCTATCCTTGGCATATTACACAGCACGCTTTGGGGCTTCTTTCAAGTTTAAAACAGCCACGCAAACATAGCAAAAAAGAATAAGCCCCACAGAAACTGCTGTAGGGCTTACATCGAGAACTTTTAAAAATTATGTAACAGCTCTTAAGCAAGATGGCTTACTTTCGCCGCTTTTAAGATGGCATCATCAATAAGCTCTACATATATCCTTACGCTTTAACAAAAATCATTTAACGACGAGCACCGGGCATTTTGCCTGCTCTACGATGTACTGGCTCACACTACCTAGGAGAACACCTTTGACGATGCCAAGACCACGACTGCCCATAACGATGATATTGATGCCGTTTTGCTCTGCAAAATCAAGTATAGCAACAGCCGGTGAGCCGGTTTCTGAAAAAGCCTCCTTTTCAATCCCCGACGGCACCATTTGCATGGCGCGATCTAAGATCACATTGCCAGCCTTTGTGACAGCATCAAGTACCGCCTCTGATAAGCAGGCATTGATCGCCAACTGGTTAATGTTTGCAATGTAAAGAAAATTCAGCTTCGCCTTGCAGATTTCTGCTAGCTTTATAGCCTCCGCTGCGGCACGATCCGAACCTTCTGAGCCGTCGATAGGAACGAGAATATTCTTTAACATGATAACCCCTCCTTTTGCTAAAAATCTTTCGACAAAATTAACCGCTGCACAAATTTAGGTAAGTACTGCTTCATACTGTTAAATTCGCGAGAGAGGGAAAAAATCCTTTTCTATTTTAGAAATGTTTGCAAATTTTTAACTAATTTTTCTTTTCTTCGCGCCGTAATTTCTAAACAAAGCACGCAAAATGAAACATTGACATCTCTTACCTGTTTTTGTTAGAATGATACGGTAGACTATGGAGAGGTGTCCGAGTGGTTTATGGAGCTGGTCTTGAAAACCAGTGATGCAGCGATGCACCGTGGGTTCGAATCCCACCTTCTCCGCCATTTTGCAAATACAAAAACCGATTAGTTCACGCTAATCGGTTTTTTATAGGGGAAACATTGATAGCAACAATGCAAGCAAGCCGCCGCAGCCGATACGTCGTTTGGTGCGCAAGGAAGATTACTGAATCAACGACCGTTGGCACTTTGGGCAGGCATCCCATTGTTTACGCATACGGTGTCCACAGTAGGGGCATTCTGTCGTATTTTGCCCAACAGGCTTATCGAGCCGCTTGACGTAGGAAAGACCTGTACCGGGGATTCCTGCTGATACGGTCGTGCCGTTCTTTCCCATTGTGAGATGTGCACCACGCGTGCCGATAGAAACGCTAGAAATGCCGTCTTTACCGATGTTGACTTTAATGCCTGGCAGAATCTTAATGGACTTGCGAAATCTCCATCCCATGAATAGTTACCTCCTTCATAGGCTTGTTGCCACTGACTGTTTGGTGAGATATACACGGTTTTTTATATTGGAATTTTTGCCAATTCATTTTTATTTAAGTCGCACTCTTGAAGTTTAATTTTAAGGCGTTTACTAAATAGTTCACGCGCTTTTAGAGTTTTTTCAGATAGTGAAATCGCCTCTACACTTCTTTATTTTTAGTATAGAATAAGATTCTAGTTTTTGCAATAGAACACTTAAAGACTAGTATGAATTTATCCTCTTTACCCACATTGACAGATGACATATTCACAACTATATAATCTTTAATAATGTAAATAGGTTAACGGGGAAATGCTATCAGTCCAACAAAAGAAGCTATCATCAAATCCGTTATTAAAGCGATAAACTATGTAAAGAAAATAGCCTGTCAGTGATTGACGAATACTACGAAAGATTTAAGAAAAAGTATAAGACGAATGGCAAATCCTAGTATGAAAATGAGCAAGCTAAAAACGGTACGTCTTAGAAAAGCAAGCTTCAGTTTGACATTGACTGAATGATAAAACAGTCAAATGCACTTGTCAACAAAAACTGGACACAAAAATTGTTGTGGTAAACTAAAGTTGTAACAGGAATGTCTCATGGGAAACACCAAATGAAAGGGGATTAGACTCTTGTCACGACAACATTTTCAGCAGCCCATGTTGCAATAAGTCGGCAATCCACTCGGCGTCTTTCACGTCCGTTTTCCTACCGGGAACATTCTTCATGTTACGGGTATTGACGATCATGACACCCAGATGGGATGTCTAGAAAAGGTTGTAGACCGGCTTCCAGTAGGAACCTGTGCTTTCCATGGCAGACATCTGGCATTTTTCTTCCAACAGCCATTTTGCAAGTGCACATATTTCTTTGCTCGCTTGCGAAGAACCAGACTCGGAAGAATGCATCTGCGTACATGGTTTAGCTCTTTGAGTAACAGGGTAAAAGAAAAGCAGCATATCGCTTGGGATATGCTGCGTGGCGATCAGACGGCGGTTTTCTTCTCATAGAGCGCGGTTAGTGCGTCTTGCAGAACCTTTGATACGTTAAGATGTTCGGTTTCGGCAAAAGTGTTGAGCCATGCTGGAATAGTGAGATTTTTGCGGACGGATTTACTGCCGTATTTCGCGGCGTATGCGTCCATGTCGAGCGAGAGCAGACTAACGAAGCCCTCGCCGATCTCGGGGTCTGGTCAAATGTCTGCGATGCTGCTTGCCGGTGGAATCTCGTTGCCGTCCTCAAGCTCGCCGAGAATCCAACCCGAGGCGGCATCCTCGCCCATAGCAATGGCATCAGAAAGCGTGTTGCCGCCGGAGATGCATCCGGGAAGATCGGGCACTGTAACAGCAAACGAAGATGAATCGGGATCGTGGTAAAATACAGCAGGATAAACAAGGTTCATAAGATGTTCCTCCTTTCGGAATTATTACTTTTGTTGCTCACGTCTAACCTCCAATTAATTATCAGTTCCAGTTTTTAATAGATTTCTATTTACACTTGAATTATCTAAAGCGAATATAATCGCTTTAGATAATTCATATGCAAGATTTACTCATTAAATCCAGCTTTTTCAAAACCTAAATCTAATCCACCAGCCCCCGAAAACAAGCTAATTAAATCCATCTTATGTTTACTCCGAAGAATCATTAACACATTCTACAATTTATGAATATCACATTCCCATACATTACACATTCTTAGTAACACATCAGTTGTGACATATTGGTTAGTTGTAAAATGAATTGCACGCTCTTATTCGTAACGCAGCGCATCAATGGGATCTAACTTGGCAGCTTTTCTTGCCGGATAGATTCCAAAGAAAAGACCGATACCAACGGCGAAGGTAAATGATACGAAGATCGGCAAGGCGGTAATGACGGTTTGAAATTTGCCAAATTCTGCGATAGCTACAGAGGTGATGCAGCCAAGACCAATGCCGATGATGCCGCCGACGACTCCCATGACGACGGATTCTATAAGAAACTGCAGCATGATGTTGGCAAATGTCGCACCGAGTGCTTTTCGTATGCCGATCTCTCGCGTGCGCTCCGTTACCGATACCATCATGATGTTCATAATGCCGATGCCACCGACTAAAAGTGAGATGCCTGCGATGCTGCCAAGAAGTATCGTAAGCATGGTCGTCTGCTCTGATACTGCTTCTATTAGGTTTGCAAGGTTATTTACCGTAAAATCGTTTTCCTTGCCGCTTTGTATGCGGTGACGTTGGCGAAGAAGCGTTGCTACTTCTTGCTGTACTTTATCCATCTTGGAAACTTCCGTGACTTGTAGGCTTATCATATGCACATAGGTGATGCCTAAGAGCCTTTCTTGCTCTGTTAGCAGGGGAACAATAACCACATCGTCTTGATCTTGCCCCATGGAGGATTGCCCCTTGCTTTCTAAGATGCCAATGATCTTAAACGGTTGGTTGTGGATGCGGATGTTTTTGCCGATGGGGTTTTCACTCCCAAAGAGGTTTGCCGCGACGGTAGGGCCGATGACGGCGACGCGCTGGCGTTTATCGTTGTCTGTTTGCGAGATGAAAGTGCCGACAGCTAGCGTAAGTGAGCGAATCGCCATATAGTCAGGCAAAACGCCTGTGACGATGGTGTTCCAGTTTCGATTGCCATAGACGATCTGATAAGAACGCTGCACAAGCGGCGAGACGTGTTCGATGTTTTTAATCTTTTTCTTTATGGCTTCGGCATCGGCATAGGTCAAGGATTCGCGCGATCCTGCCGCACCGCGCACACCGCCTGAATTTGCAGCGCCGGGAGTGACGATAAGCATATTGCTGCCAAGGCTTGCCATAGATTTTTCGACATCTTTTTTAACGCCCATGCCAATAGAAACCATAGCAATGACGGCAGCTACGCCTATGATTATGCCAAGCATAGTAAGAGCAGAGCGCAGCTTGTTTGCAAATATTTCATGCATGGCAATGGTGATGCTTTCCCAAATCAACAATGCGCTTTCTCCTTCCTATACAACATCCATCTTGATACCTCTGCCCTCGTCGCGTGTAATTAGACCGTCACGCACTAAAAGCTGCCGACTCGCGCAAGAGGCGATATCAGGCTCGTGTGTAACAAGGATGATCGTCCGTCCTGCAGTATGGAGCTTTTCAAATAGCTCCATAATTTCTCGCGTCGATTTCGTGTCGAGGTTGCCAGTCGGCTCATCTGCCATGACAATGTGCGGATCATTTATGAGTGCTCGCGCAATGGCGACACGCTGTCTTTGTCCTCCCGAAAGTTCGTTGGGCTGATGATCTGCTCGGTCAGAAAGCCCCACAGCATCTAAAAGGTGCAGGGCACGTTCTCTTCTTTCTTTGCGGTCAACGCCTGCATAAACGAGAGGCAAAGCAACATTTTCTGCCGCGCTGCTTTTAGAAAGCAGGTTGAAATTTTGAAATACAAAGCCTATTTTCTTGTTGCGCGTCAAAGCGAGGGCATCATCAGACAGATGCGCTACTTCTTCGCCGTCTAGTCTATAAGATCCCTCTGTGGGACGGTCAAGACAGCCTAAGATGTTCATGAGTGTTGACTTGCCCGAGCCGGAAGGTCCCATGAGTGCTGCAAATTCGCCCTTTCTAATCGTAAGATCAACACCGGCTAGTGCAGCGACTATCTGATCGCCCATCGGGTAGAGTTTTTTGATGCCCTTTATTTCTATAGTCGCCACATCGCAGTGCTCTTTTGCTTGTTTTTCCATACTTTTTTCCTCTCTGCTCTTAGCGATGTCCGCCACTAATCATCATGATCTGTGGCTGCACCGCTGTATAGGAAATAGATACGACTTCACCTTCTTTTAGTCCATCTATTATTTCTACATAGTCGTCGCTATAGATGCCTGTTTGTACATGGCGGTCTTCTTTGCTGCCGTCTGGCATTTCAACAACGACATAAGAGCCTGCGGCATCGGTTTTTAGTGCGGCGATAGGAATGGCAAGTGCGCTGTCTTTAGTCGCCGTTTCAATTTCAAGACGCGCTGTCATGGCAGGCAGCAAGAGGTTTTCCGGATCATCGACATCAAGCGTCACATAGTAATAAATGACGCTTGATGTCGATGTCGTCGTGTTACCAGAAGATGCAATAGTCTGCCATGTATTTGCGGTATCTGTTTGGCTGATCTTAGCAACGCGTGCTGTAAATGTCTTATCTGTGTAAGCATCAACCGTAAATGTCGCTTTTTGTCCTAGCTTGATATTGCCGATGTCCGTTTCGTCCACTTTTGCCATGATTTGTTTCTTGGAAAGATCGGCTATACGCAATATGACGGTCGGGTAGTCTGTGCCTGCTGTTGCCATCGTGCCTGCCGTCTTAGGCTTGCCAACGACGATGCCGCCAATCGGAGCCTTTATGATCGTTTCGGCAAGATCAGATTCTGTTTCTTCAAGCACGCTCATAGCGGCATCATAGTTATATTGCGCGTCCTCATATGTCGCTTTAGGATGTGCGCCGATGCTGTAAAGGTAAGCTTCGCGGTCATATTTTTCCTTAGCATTAGTAAGCTTTAGCTCTGCTTGATCGCGCTTTGTCGAAAGTGTCTTGGCATCTAGCGTCGCGACCGTATCGCCTGCCGTTACAACGTCATTTTCCTTGACGAGTACGCTTTTGATTCGCGCTGTTATCTTAGAGCTGACCTCGACAGAATCTCTCGGTATGATTGTACCTGTCGCCGATACCGTCGATTTTAGATCGATACGCTCTGCCGCCGCCGTCTCATTTGTAAGCCCTAACATCGTCATTTCTTCTTGCTGCACCGTGTAGTAATAGTAACCGCCGATGCCACTACCTAAAAGGATGATGATCGCCATGGCAATCTTTATCTTTGGGCTGAAAATGTTTTTTTTGCCGAAAATACTCATGGTGTCCCTCCATTGCCGGCAGCAGCAGCTTCTGCCATCGCATCTGCCGCTGCTTTTTCATGTGTCGTCTGTTTTTTAGCAGCAGATTTTTCTTTGGTATACATCTTCTTATCGGCAGGCTCTTGAAAAGGTATGACTGTCTTGTCGCGGCGCTCTTTGACCGCCTTTTCATACTCCTCATAAGCACGCACGCCATCTGCTCTACAGATTGAAGTTCTTGCAAAGGTTGTGACATCCATAGCGTCTGCTGCTTGTTGCTCTCTTTCGCTTAGACTTTTTCCCATGGCAGTTTCCAGCTGCGCTCTAGTACGCACATGATCGTAGCGAGCATTTATATGGTTTAGCTCCGCACGCGAAAGTGCCAACTGTGCATCTATGACATCAAGCATAATGCCTTCGCCTGCACGATATTTTTCACGCGCAATAAAAGAGTCTTCCTGCGCTTTAGAAACGGCATCTTCTGTAGATGTTAGACGACCTGCAGCAGCCTTCATACGAAAATACGCCATGCGAATGTCATCGTCTACATCGCTTTGATCTTTTTCCATTTGCAGCCTTGCTGCATCTAATGCGGCTTCGGCAGCTTCTAAACGTGCCTTTTTTCTTGCACCGTCAAAAATGTTCCAGTTTAGATAAATTCCTGCCGTCAATGAGTGACTATCAGATGATGTCGGCTCAAAATCCTTGCCTTTTGCCGCGCTTACGGAAAAATCAACCTGCGGCGTATAACCTGCCTTTATCAGCTCAATATCAAGCTCTCTTAGCAATATGTCATAGCTATCGATCCAAAGCTCCTTGCGGCTTTCTGCGCCAAATAAAAGACAGTCCGCAAGAGATGCCGAAAGCGGCGTATAAACAGCATCATCGGTAAGATAAAGCGGCTCTTTTCGATCCATATTGACAAGACTTCTTAATTTTGCCAAACTAATTTCATAATCACATTCTGCTTGAATGAGCATCTGACGCGCATCAGACAACTCGACGCCGATACGCAATACATCCATGCGAGCTTTAGCACCGGCTGCAAAAAGCTGCTCGACATTACTCAGATGCGCTTGGTAGTTATCTACAGCTTCTTGATGCACGCTGACGGTCTTTTTTGCCTGCAAAGCGTTATAATAAGCTTCTATGACTAAAAGGCGCAGCTTTTCTTCAGCACGCGCCGTCTTTAGCTGCGCCGTCAAGACGGCTATTTTTGCGTGATCGATCTTAGTTGCCGATTTGCCGCCGTCCCGAAGATTAACACCGCCCTTTAACGCAACATTTATTCCCGAAGTCGTGGTATTTGCGCTGTCGCGCCAATTTTTACCGAGTAAATAGCTGCCCGACAAGCTGACGGAAACATCATCGTCTCCCTTTGCTTCAGATAGTGCTGCGATAGCTATTTCCTCCGCTTGCTTTGTTATACGCAAGTTGACATTTTGCAAAAGCGCGAGTTCTACTGCATCTGCAAGTGAAAGATCCGCTGCTTGGCTCACCGCTGGCATACTGCAAAGAAAAACCCCTGTCAGTAAAATCGCCCAAGGCTTTTTACACCATATTTTCATCAAAATTATCTCCTCCCACATGGCTAAAAAGCCATTCATGCTGCTTATTATATCGTTCTTATTCGAGTGTCACAATAAGAATTCGCTGAGTTTTAGAGGTATTTAAGGAAACACTGACAAAATAAAGCCACCCATCTTCACGCATCTACGCTGTTTTCTCATCTTCGACAAACAGGAGCGTAGCACCGCTTCGCCGCTAGTTTGTCTCCTCGATAGATACAGTGCATCTGCACAAATCCAGGCGACTTCATTTTATAAGTGTTTACTTAGAGCAGCGCACTTTCATCTACTTTAGTGATACTCTTGATTTTAGATTTTGAATTTTTTAAGATCATCTGCAAAGGACATAGCGATTTTTTGGAAATCTTGGATCTTTTCCATCATATTCTGCAATTCCTCGTGGTGAGCGACGACTGTTTCATTGACTGATTTTGCCGCAGCAGAATTTTCTTCTGAAATGCCGGCGACATTTTGCACCTGCGCGATGGCATCGTTCATGCGACCCATTTCATTATTAAGCTGCTCAATGATGCCGCTGATACTAGTCGATACTTCGCTGATATTAGAAACGAACGCGGTGTTGTTTTCGACGACTTGCATGAGCTCGCTGCTTTCCTTGCCGAGCGCGTTATACTCGCTGTCGATATTTAATACAACATCGTTGATAATATTTGTGATGTTTCGTACATCGGCAGTGATCGTATCTGCCTGTGCTCGTGATTCGTCTGCGAGCTTTCCAATCTCTTGCGCAACTACGGCAAAGCCTCTGCCTTGCTCTCCTGCACGCGCTGCCTCAACAGAAGCATTGAGCGCTAAAAGATTCGTCTGCGAAGCGATCTGTGTCACCATGCTAGCGATGGAAACAATCTTTTCCGTCTCCTGCTTCAAAGAGTCGGCGGCATCTCTTACAGCGGCGAAATTTTCCATACTCTTACCGAGCGCATCGCTTGAACGACGCACGCCTTCAAAGCCGCGTGCCACATTATCAACTGCCTCTGCTAGACTTTTATTGTTTTTTTCCTGCAAGGAGACGACTTTTTGCAGTTCTTCAATATTTTGCGTCAGAACATTAGCGACATGACCCGTAGAAGCGGCGCTTTTCGTCGTCGCCTCTGCTACGCTGTCTACGACTTCGGTTATATGCGTAGAATCACGGCTCATATTGCTTGCTAATTCATTAAAGTGACCGCCAAAAGCGATAAGCTCGTCACTAGTGCCGCGAAAGCCTGTGAAGTTAGCGCGCACTTTTTCTTTATATTTTGCCAGCGAGCTGCTCAATTCTTCAAAAGCATCGCACGAGGAAATAGCTGTATCACTAGAAAAATGCCGCTCGGCAATAGCTGCCATTTCTTTTTGCAGCACAATGCACGGTGCAAGAAGAGCCGCCGCCGCACCACCGCCGGCGATGCCCATAAGTATCGGAAATAAAAAGATCGCAGGCGATATGCCTAAGAGCCAAAAAACGACGGCAATGACGAGAGCCGCCAAAAATAACAGCACGGCAAATTTACACGGCAGCGATTTCGTGACGCTTCCCAAAAGACAGTTTAAGGCAAAATGTTTTTTATCTAAAACAACTTGCCGAAAGCGCAGACGAAGCCGCACCAACCCTATCTTTTCCTCAAGCGGCGTAACTTCTACAGGCTCTTTGAAAAAATCAAGCGAACCTTGCAATAGCCCACGAAAGTAGGCTACCATGTTGCGGCTTGATTTATAAAGAAGCTCTGCTTCATGCTCAGAAAGCGGCGTCACTTTTAAAAGCGGTGGATTTGCCCCGGGAATTTTCTTGACAATTTCTATATGTACATTATAAATAGATGAAATAAAAGTATAGATATTTTTCCCTTCAAAAAAGGCAGGATAGACTTTCGCGAAAGTCGGTATATTGTCGCGCCCAATATCATACCAGATCGCATCCGTCGTTTGACCGACACGCTTTGCCAGCGACTCGGCAAAAGTGCGCGTCTTTTCGTCGGGTACATCCTGCATGGGAGTAAAAATCTCCTGCGCCGACCAACCTGCATCCTGCATAGCCGCTTCAACAGCCTCTAAATCCCAAAGTTTTTTTGCCGTATCCATCCATGTGGCAACAACTGTTCCCTTCATAGAATCTCCCTTCTATCTAACGGCCTACGACCGCATGAGGATTTTTTCCTTTACTGATGTGTGCTATACTATTTAATGCCCATAGATAAATTAGAAAGGTGATTTTTCATGTCTGCACTTTTCAAAAACCTGCATCGTCATTTTTTTTCACGTGAATTTCTGCTTTTTCTTGTCATCGGCTGTTTTAACACATTCAATACCAGTCTGCTTGCCAGTATCTTAGCTCTTTTTTTCGACACGAATTTTTCATTTAATATCGGCTATATCCTCGCAAACATCATCGCCTATGTTTTAAACAGCCGCTTGATCTTTAAAGAGCCTCTCTCTTTGGAAAAATGCGCGAAATTTGCCTTTTCTTATATTCCAAATTATGTGATTCAAAATGTCATTGTCTTGATCTTTTACAATAAACTCGGCTTTCCAAATCTTGCAGCTTTCATCATCGCCGCTGTCCTCGGCGTGCCTTTGACCTTTCTTGCCGTTAAAATTTTTGCCTTTGGCAAAAAATAAGCCTTATCCTTTCATATAGCGGCAAAAGATTGCCTGTGTTCCTAAATCGCCCATACCGCACTCATCTAACTCTTCGTATAGTTTTTGGGCAAGCTCTAGCCCGGGCAGGTTAAGACCCATATCTTTAGCTGATTTAATGGCAATACGCATATCTTTAAGAAAATGCTTGATGAAAAATCCCGGTGCATCATCGCCTTTTAGCATTTTCGGTGCGAGATTTGAAAGTGACCAAGAACCTGCTGCGCCGCCGGCGATAGTTTCTTGCACGATCATAGCGTCAAGCCCACTTTTTTTAGCGTACGCCATCGCTTCGGCAACACCTAACATATTAGACGCTATAGCTATCTGGTTGCTCATCTTGGCAAATTGTCCGCTGCCTGCTGTACCGAAATAGCGCACCGTCTTTCCCATAGCGGCAAAAATATCCTGACACTGCAAAAATGCTTCTTTTTCACCGCCGACCATGATGACCAGCGACGCATCGCGAGCACCGACATCGCCGCCGGAAACAGGCGCATCCAGTGCGGCGATGCCCCTTTTTTTGGCTGCGGCAAAGATCTTTTGAGCTAGTGTAGGGCTTGATGTCGTCATATCAATGATAACACCGCCCTTTTTAGCCGACAAGACCCCCTCTTTTCCTAAATAGATTTCTTCGACATCTTTGGGATAACCAACGATGGAAATAATGACATCTGCTTCATGCGCCAGTGCCGCAGCAGATGAAGCCCAATGTGCGCCTTCATCAAGCAGTGGCTGCGCTTTTTTTTTCGTGCGCGTGTAGATACTGATAGGGTAGCCTGCTCGCTTAAGATTTTTCGCCATGCTGCTGCCCATGACACCCGTACCGATAAAGCCGATTTTTTCCTTCGCCATATATTTCTACCTTTCTTTTTTACGGACGAAAATAAGGGCTTATTCTGCGCTGCGCCTTCGGTCGTCCGACAATTTCAGCAAGCAGCATCGTCTGTAGCATAGTGCCATGGGAAAAATCCAGCGACAAAGGCGCCTTTACCGGCAAATAAGATAAAAGCGTCGCTTTATCTGCCGCTTCACTTGAAAAATCCCTCTGCTTGCTCACGATTTCATTATCTTCAGCATCTTCTTCTAAAAAGAAACCATACGGCAAAGCCGCGCTATCTTCTTCCTGCACAATATACTGCGACTTATTAACAGCATCTTGCTCCTTTCTTGGCGAAATATTCACCGAAGGAGCCGGCTGCTGCTTTTTACTGCGCTTTTTTAACAAACTTTTTAAGAATAAAAATAAGATAAAGAGGACAATGCCCGTAATGCTCATACTGCCCTCCCCCTTCCTTTAGTGCTTAAATTCACTGTTACCCTTTGCACCTGCTTCGCTTATAGCCGTACGCATATCGGTATCTGCCTGCACATTACGCAAATTGTAATAATCCATAACGCCCAAATTGCCGCTCTTTAAAGCTTCTGCCATAGCGTGCGGCACTTCCTTTTGCGCCTCGACTACTTTTGCCTCCATCTCCTGCGTATAGGCCTTCATTTCTTGTTCTTTAGCGACCGCCATGGCGCGTCTTTCTTCTGCCTTTGCCTGTGCGATGCGCTTATCAGCTTCTGCCTGATCGGTCTGCAACTCTGCGCCGATATTGCGCCCGACATCGACATCAGCGATGTCGATTGAGAGGATCTCAAATGCCGTTCCCGCATCAAGCCCCTTACCTAATACAGTCTTAGAAATTACATCGGGGTTTGCTAGCACTTCACCGTGATTTTCCGACGAGCCGACTGTAGTTACTATACCTTCGCCGACACGCGCTATGATCGTAGGCTCACCTGCGCCGCCAACGAGGCGATCAATATTAGCCCGTACGGTGACACGCGCCTTTATCTTTAACTCAATGCCATTCATAGCAACAGCAGAAACAACCGGCGTTTCAATAACCTTGGGATTAACGCTCATCTGCACGGCTTCTAGTACATCTCTGCCTGCAAGATCAATAGCGGCAGAACGCTCAAAAGGCAGCGGAATCTGTGCACGATGTGAGGCGATGAGCGCATCGACCACCTTATCGACGTTACCGCCTGCAAGATAGTGTGCTTCTAGCTGATTGACCTGCACGCTAAGACCTGCTTTATTAGCCTTGATGAGCGGCATGACAATCTTGCCGGGCGGCACGCGGCGCATACGCATACCAACAAGCGTGATGATATTTACCGACACATTAGCTGCGATCGCTGATATCCAAAGCCCGATCGGTACAAAATGCAAAAAAACCATGCCGATGATGGCAGCTATGATGAAAAAAAACGCCAATGCAATAATCCCTTCCACAAAAAAACCTCCTTATAAATTTTTAGTCCTCATCGCTGACGCGGCGCACGACGACGCGAGCGCCATGTACCTCTGCCACATAGACAAGCGCACCTTTTTCGATATACGCGCCTTCAGAAACGACATCGACAGGCACCCCATCGACGAGAATAGATCCCGCAGGGCGCACATCAGTCAGCACAGTCGCCTTCCTGCCAACGATGTCGCTTCGCTCTTTTGTACTAACATAGCCTTCTAGAGTCGTCGAAGCATCGCGCAATACAACTTTTTTCCAAAGGCGGCTTTCCGGTAAAAAGCGAAGGAGCAAGAGAAAAATAAGCACGGCAAGCAGCAAAGAAGCGATAAGTGCATAGACTGCATTGACATCGCCGCCGAGTGCAAGAATAACACTATAAAGCATCGCCAACGCACCTATTAGCCCTAAGACGCCCGTCGCCGGCAAAAGCACCTCCGCCGCAAGAAAGAAAATACCAACGAGAAAAATGCCGACATCAAAAAGACCAACAAGCCCCTTTACATATTGGCTGCTAAAAAAAACACCTGCTGCCACAAGACCAAGAAGAACGCCAAATCCCATGCCGCCCGTCTTTATTTCCATAAGAACAGCAAGAAAGATCACCGCTACCAAAAGCACCTGCAAAAAAGGCAATGCACTGACAAATTCCATCCGTCCAAACCTCCCTCTTTGCTCTATTTTATCTTTCTTTGCATATTTTATAAAGGTATATTCCATAAAAAAATATAAAACCCTTCCTACTACAGTTAAAATTATATTTGCCTTTGCCTGATATGCTAGCGTATAATGGCAGCAAAGAGTACGCAAAAAAGCGTCCGTAATTTTTACGGACGCTCTGATAAAATGAACGCAAAACATCATAATATTCAATGAACCACTGATAAATTAAGCCACCTGTTTTCAGGCATCGACGCTTTTATCTCAGCGTCGATAAACACAGTGCAGATACGAAAGTCCATGCGACTTCATTTTATTATTGTTTCCTTAAGGAGAAATATAATATGACGAAAAAACACGCAAACACGAAAGACTCCGCCGTAGAAAAAGAGCTGCTTGGCTTTATTGACAGTGCCGTTTCTTCCTTTCACGTTGTCGAAAAAAGCGCGAAAAGGCTCGCTAATAAAGGCTTTGTTGAATTAAAACTACAAGATGCGTGGCATCTTTTTTGCGGCGGACGCTACTTTGTCAAAATTTACGGCTCGACGCTCATCGCGTTCGTCATTGGCAAAACACCACGCCTCAAAGCTAGAGCACCACTTCTTATGGCAGCGGCACACACAGATTTTCCATGCTTTCGCCTAAAACCTGCAGCCGGCATGATAAAAGACGGCTATGGCTGTCTAAACGTCGAAACCTACGGCGGCATTATCCTTCGCACATGGCTTGATCGTCCGCTCTCTCTTGCAGGCAAAATCGTACAACGCGGCAAAGATGCCTTTCATCCCGAAGTACAGCTTATAGATTTTCAAAAACCGCTCCTTATCATCCCTAGCCTTGCCATCCATATGGATCGAGACGTCAATAAAAGCGGCGCACTAAACGCCCAAAAAGATATGCTGCCGCTAGCTACTCTTACAGGAGCAGATCCAGCTAAAAAGGACTTTTTTCTGCCGTGGCTTGCCAGCGCCTGTGACATAAAAGAAGATCGCATCCTCTCTTATGATCTTAATGCTTACCCCTGTGAGAGCGGCTGCACTTTGGGGCTTTTTGATGAATTTATTTCGGCGCCACGACTAGATAATCTCACATCCGTCCTTGCCTGTCTAAAAGGCATCGAAAGCACTGCGCCAGATGATGGCCTTCGTCTTATCGCACTCTTTGACAATGAAGAGGTCGGCAGCCGCACAAAGCAGGGCGCAGGCTCGACCGTGCTTTTAAGTGTGCTGCGGCGCATCTATCAAAATCTTACAGATGAAAATGATGCCTTAGATCGCGCCCTTGCCAAAGGCTTTTTCCTCTCCGTCGATGTAGCGCACGGCGTACATCCTGCACACAGCGAAAAAAGTGACCCCAATGTGCGCCCTAAACTAGGCGGCGGCGTCGTCTTAAAGCAGGCAGCATCGCAAAGCTACGCAGGAGATGCCGAAGCTGTCGCCTGCGTGCGCACGCTTGCAAAAGAGCATACTATACCACATCAAAGCTTCGTAAATCGCGCCGACAGCCGCGGCGGCTCTACGCTAGGCGCTATCGCCTCTTCTATCGTACCTACGCGCACCATGGACATCGGCGCACCACTGCTTGCCATGCACTCGGCAAGAGAGATGATGAGCTGCGCCGATCAAAAATCTCTTGAAAAACTGTTAAAGGTATTTCTTGCCTAAGCTATATGTGCTTACATGAAAATTTTCTATCATTTTGCCATTACTTTATCCATGAATTTTTCACGATTTACTAAAACGCGTGTATGCAGCCCTTCGCCAATCTCACCTGCATCATCAAATGCCTTGACTTCAAAGACGATTTGGCGTCCATCGACACTTTTAACTTTTGCTTCGGCACGCACATGACGACCTAATGCCGTCGCCGCCTTATGACGAACGTCGAGCGAAATGCCCACTGAAGTCCACTCCGGCGATGTAAATTCATCAGCAAGCTCTGCTGCTGCCTGCTCCATTAAAGCGATCATCGAAGGTGTTGCAAAAACCGGCAAAGAGCCGCTTTTCATCTTGATCGCAGTGTTTTGCTCTGTTACCTTTTCTTTTACTTCATGCTTCATACCTATGGCTATTTTCGTTTCCATCATCATAAACTCCTCTTCTTAAACTTTTCAATCACACATGAAACCTTTCATAAAGCGTCTTTGCGCGTTCTATATAGCATGGATCAAGGCTGCTGCTTTGCCACTTAATAACGCCTGTTCGCACCTCGTCACGCAAAGCATCGGCTTTTTGCAAGCGTCGTTTAAGCTCTCGTGCCGTACCTGCTGCACCATCAAAAATTTGCACCGCTTGACCTACAGTATTTTGTATCGCATCTCGAACAAAAGGAAAATGCGTGCAGCCAAGTACGACGCAATCAATAGGTGTTTGCAAGATACCGGAAAATTGCCGTTCTAAATAAAAAGACAAAGCCGCCGATTGCATCTCGCCGCGCTCGACAAATTGCACAAGCAAAGGACATGGCAGTTTTATGATCTCACCTGCATCCTTAAATCGCTTCATGAGCCGCTCAAATTTCTTTTGTCTTAGCGTCGCATCTGTTGCCATAACGACGACACGCGGCTTTTCGCGGCTTAATATCGCAGGCTTTAATGCAGGCTCTATGCCAATTATTAAAAGCTGCCTATATTTTCTTCTAAGCGGCACACAGGCGGCACTCGTCGCCGTATTGCAGGCGAGAACGACGGCTTTTACACCTGCTGCTGCCATGCGATCAATCTGCACTGTAGTAAGTGCGCGAATTTCTCTTTCTGTTCGTTCGCCATAAGGTGCATGAGCGGCATCTGCAAAGTAGATGAAATCTTCTGCCGGCAGCAGATTAGTCAACGCACGCAAGACGCTGATTCCACCAAGTCCTGAGTCAAAAACACCGACAGGCTGCTCTTTTATCACATTCTCCCTCCCCTTGTTTTCATAAACTTCTTACAAAAATCGACCACAAGCATTACCCTTTACAAGCAATGGGAAAAAATATATAGTAAGAAAGATGTTTTTTAAAAAAACTTTCTAGGAGGCTTCCTTATGGCAAAGCAGCACTTAAAGGCCATCGAGTATATCCGCGGAATCTCCATGCTCGGCGTCATCGGCATCCATGTCGGCTCACAATACTTAATGAATCCCCTCTCTAACGCAGCTCTTACGGGCATTTTTGAGATTGCCACGCGTTTTAGCGTACCTATCTTTTTTTTTGTTTCTGCGTTTGGCATTTTCTACAATATGGACGTAAAAAAGCCCTTTTGCTATCTTTCATTTCTTAAAAAACGCTCGCGTGCCGTCGTCATTCCCTATCTGGTATGGTCGCTTTTTTACCTTATACACGACGGCTGGTTTTATGCAGCGGGCTTTCCTGCACCGCTTTTACTCATCTCTTTGCTCTTTTTTGGAAATGCCAAATACCAGCTTTATTTTCTCGTGCTGCTTTTCTGGTTTTACCTCCTCATGCCGCTTTGGATTCTGCTTGTAAAAAGAATCAATAGCAGGGGGCTTTTTCTCCTCTTTATCCTACAAGTTTCTTTTAATTATTTTTCCAGTTTCAATGTGACATTTAATACACTGATCTACCAGATGGAATATTCTCTGCTAAGAGATCTTCTCTTTTATCGGCTCAATTACTGGGTATTTCATTATATATTCATCTTCATCTTCGGCGGCTATCTCGCCGTACATTTTGACGCGTTTCAAAAGTTCATGCACCTACGGCAAAAAAGTATCAGCATTTTCTTCGTCGCTTCTCTTGGCAGCTTGCTAGGCTATTATTACTATTTGCTCACTTTTTGTGGCTATACGCAGACAGATGCTATCAACACGGCGCACCAACTTTGTCCGCTAGGTGTCTTATATACATTGGCTGCTTCTGTTTTTTTCTTTACAATATTCACCCATCAACACTATTGGAAAAAGCTCAACCGTCTCTTTTCGCTGCTAGGTCAACACTCCTACTTTGCCTATCTTATCCATCCACTTTTCATCGGCTACTTAGCACTGTTATTTAAGCGATACTCTATCATCATGACCGCGCCGAAAGCCATAGCCTTTTATATCGCGACCGTCACATTTTCCCTTGTCGCCGCCAAAAGCAGTCGTTTTGCCGGAGAGATATTTCCTATAATAAATAAGCTAACGATTGGTACAGCCGTCGCAAAAAAATAATTTTTTTCATGAAACTTGCCAAAACATTATCATGTTGCGGCGAGTTTTTTTATTGCAGCTTCTAAAATCTCGACCAAGGGCGCTACTGTATGAAGCTCCAAACTCTCCTTGGGGCTATGAATATCGTGCGTCGTCACGCCTACAGAAACAAATTTCATTTGCGGATTCTTTTTATAGAACCAACCGCACTCAAGCCCTGCATGAATCGTTTCTACCTTCATCGGCTGACCTTGTTGGTGTTCAAAAATTTCTGTAATGACCTTTGCCAACGGATTATCCTTGTCCTCATCCCAGCTCGGTGCAATCGTGCCTATATGCAGCGCAAAGCCCGTGAGCGCTGCCAAATCCTTTGCCATGCGGCAAAATTCAAAAAGCTTTCCTTCTACACTAGAACGCGGATAAATGATAACGTCAACTTCTGTGCCATCCATGCACACGACACCGATATTAGCAGAAGTCTCCACCATGCCAGGTGTAACGGCAGACATCTGATAGATGCCGCTATGAAATAGTCGCAGCAGTCGCAGCAGATTTGCCGCATCGTCTGCTGCAAAAACCTTTTCTTGCCGAAGTGCATCGGCAAGTGATAGTTTAAGATCCGGCTCTGTTACGCTGTATGTGCGGCAAAAATTTTCTTCTTCTTGCTTTAACAGCTTATCAAGCTGCTCTTTTGTCGCATCTGTCACTATAACAGCTATTGCCTCAGAAGCAATCGCATTTTTCGCTTTGCCGCCGACAAGCGACGCGAGGGCGAAATCTATGCCTTCTTCTTGGATTTTTGCCAGTGCTAAGGCTAAAATACGAAGCGCGTTTGCACGTCCTTCGCCGATAGATTCGCCCGAATGTCCACCCTTTAGCCCACTAACGCTAATCTGCCAAGCTTTTTTCTTTTTAGCAGCAACGAGCTTCATCGTGCGTGAAAAAGTCAGATCGACACCGCCTGCACTGCCGACGCAAAGTGTATCAAGGTTTTCTGAGTCGCAATTGATTAAATATTGTGCATCCTGCAAATATTTTTCATCTAAATAGATCGCGCCTGTCATACCACATTCTTCATCAACAGTAAAAATTGCCCTAAGAGGACCATGGTCTTTTACATTGTGCAAAATGTGCAAAATGATCGCAACGCCAATGCCGTCGTCTGCCCCTAGACTCGTGCCACTTGCACGCAAAATGTCGCCATCTTGCACTAGCTTTATTGCATCTTCTAGCGGCTCATATGCAACAGTGGGATCTGCAACGCAGACCATATCCATATGCCCCTGCAAGATGATGCGTGGTGCATTTTCCCTGCCGGGCGATGCTGCAAGATCTGCTATGATGTTGTTTTTTGCGTCCTGCACGACATTAAGCCCCATGTCCTGCAAATGTGCTAAAAGATAGTCACTTACCTGCTTTTCATGTCCCGAAGGACGCGGTATTAAGGCGATAGCCCGAAATTCTTTCATGACGCTTTCTAAAATATCGCTATGTTCCATAATTTCCTCCTTTATTGAATGAAAAAAAGAGCAGGGCAATCAAGCCTGACTGCCATGCTCTAAGGATTAAACCTTCATAATCTAGTATTTCCTTATTCCTGCAACGGTATCGGCTCTGCCTCATAGACATTTACACCATCCGGCGCGTAAAGCACCATCGACGTGGAAACGCGCTTTACTTCACCGTTGACGATGTAGCATACACCATTGATGAAATCACAAATCCGACGCTGCTCTTCTTGTTCGACGCGCTCATAGTTTACAAGTACCGCTTTGCCAGCTTTCAAATCATCAGCAATTTCCTGCACCTGATCAAAAACACGCGGCACATATATCTTTACATTTAAAGAGGGAATCTGCGTCGTATGAACTGTTAGATGCGGACGCTCCGGCTGTTTTATATTCGTTTGCGGACGCGAAGACCTATGAAGCGGTGGTGTCTTAGGTTGATACGATGCCATCGTAGTCGGTTCATACGGAAAAGAGCCGCCGGATGCCTTGCGGTTGTCGTAGATTTCCCTATCGACCATGCGCCCTCTGTCCGGCTCTTCTTTCTTGTCAGACTCCGTATGAACGGCAGGTTCTTCTACGGGTGGCATAAGGATATTCGTCAGCCACCTCCACAACTTCACCACATTCACCGTATTTCGCCTCCAGCGCAAAAATCATAATTAAAAACGAACAAATGATTGGAAATATTCTAATGATCATGCTCATTATCTTCGCTATATATCTCGGAAATCCTCTTAAAAATTCAATTGATGAAAAAGTTTTCCCAATTGGCGCATACGATAAGAAAAAAGACTCATCTTTTACTTTACTTGCGCGAATTTTTATTCATACGCCCACGCGTCGTACGGTCAAGTATCGCCTTTCGCAGACGAATATTCCCCGGCGTGACCTCGACGAGTTCATCTTCATTAATATACTCTAATGCCTGCTCTAGGCTCAAAATGCGCGGCGGCACAAGGCGGATCGCTTCATCGGCAGAAGACGTACGCATATTAGAAACATTCTTTTTTTTGCAGGGGTTGATGTCAATATCTAACTCACGCGAGTTTTCGCCGACTATCATGCCCTCGTAGACCTGCTGTCCCGGCGAAATAAACATCGTGCCGCGATCTTGCAAAGTATAGATGCCATATCCTGTCGTTTCACCTTGCGCAAAGGCAACAAGAGAGCCATGCGTCCTTCCCGGTATTTCTCCCTTTAGGGGAACGTAGCCACAAAACACATGGTTCATGATGCCGTTGCCCTTCGTATTTGTCAAAAGCTCTGAGCGAAAACCGATGAGTCCTCTTGCCGGTATGACAAAATCCATACGCATATAGCCGGAAACCTCCGTCATATTAGAAAGCTCTGCCTTACGCGTACCCAAAGATTCCATGACAGCACCCATAAATTCTTGCCCGACTTCGATTGTCAGATTTTCCATCGGTTCACATTTTTGTCCGTTGATCGTCTTATAGACTACCTCAGGCTTTCCTACTTGAAGCTCGTAGCCTTCGCGGCGCATCGTTTCGATTAGAATAGAAAGATGCAGTTCTCCTCGCCCCGACACTTTAA
>CAUUGH010000027.1:0-22054 GCA_963544755.1 uncultured Selenomonas sp.
CAAAGGCGGTGGTGCATCAGGCCAAGCAGGTGCGATCCGCCACGGTATCACACGCGCTTTGATGGAACTTGACGCTGAACTTCGTCCGGCCTTAAAAAAAGCCGGCTTCGTCACGCGAGATCCGCGCGAAAAAGAGCGCCGTAAGTATGGACTAAAAAAGGCCAGAAAGGCATCGCAGTTCTCGAAGCGTTAATAATATGCTGATAAAAAGTTGCCTAAAGTTTGCACCGTGCAGATGTGTAAATATGGGGACTTCGTTTATAAGTGATTCTTTAAGTCGCGAAAAGTGCAGCACGATTTTAGAGGGGGCTGTTGCAAAAGTCCGATTTGACTTTTGCAACAGTCTTTTTGTTAGAAGGATTTTGCCCTGTGTGCCTCGAATTAAGGGACGTTGAGCTTTTATTTTCCGTAAAAACTTCGCCGCAGACGACAAGGGCGCAGAATAGGACGCACCGCAAAAGGAGCAGTGAATATGACAGAGATGACAATGTCGAACTTTATTTATCATATCATCGACCAAGATCAAAAGAGCGGCAAGCATCCCGATGGCATCCATACACGCTTTCCACCTGAGCCGAACGGCTACCTTCATATAGGTCATGCAAAGTCTATATGCTTAAACTTCGGTACGGCAGAAAAATATAGAGGGCTTTGCAACTTGCGCTTTGACGACACAAATCCGACGAAAGAGGACATGGAATATGTAGATTCGATTCAAGAGGATATTCGATGGTTAGGCTTTTCGTGGGGTAATCGTCGCTACTATGCATCAGATTATTTTGAAAAGCTCTACGAATATGCTTGCGCCCTAATAGAGCAGGGGCTTGCCTATGTCGATGATCTTACGCCGGAAGAGATCCGCGCTTATCGCGGCACGCTTAAAGAGCCGGGTAAGGAGAGTCCTTGCAGAAATCGTAGCGTTGCAGAAAACCTTTCGCTATTTGAGCGGATGAAAGCTGGCGAGTTTCCGGATGCTAGCCGTGTACTGCGTGCTAAGATCGATATGGCATCGCCGAACATCACGATGCGCGATCCGGTCATATATCGCATCGCGCACGCCAAGCATCATCGTACGGGCGACACTTGGTGTATCTACCCGATGTATGATTTTGCACATCCTTTATCAGATGCAATAGAAAATATCACACATTCTTTGTGTACACTTGAGTTTGAGGAGCACCGTCCTTTCTATGACTGGCTTTTGGATGTTTTGGGCTTTGATAAAAATACACGTCCACGCCAAATTGAGTTTGCACGTCTTAATGTTAAGAATATGATAACCAGCAAGCGAAAACTGCGCCAACTCGTTGAAGAGGGGTATGTGCGCGGTTGGGACGATCCAAGGATGCCGACAATCTCAGGGCTTCGGCGGCGTGGCTATACACCTGCGGCGATTCGTACATTTTGCGAGCGCATTGGCGTTGCAAAGTCAAACAGCACGGTCGATATAGCTATGCTCGAACATTGTGTGCGAGAAGATCTAAACGATCATGCTGCGCGTGTCATGGCAGTGCTGCATCCGTTGAAGATTGTTTTGACAAACTACCCTGAAGAAAAGATAGAAGAACTCTTAGCAGAAAATCATCCGACACGCGGCGGCAAGCGCTATGTGCCGTTTTCGCGCGAACTTTATATTGAGCGAGAAGATTTTATGCAAGATCCGCCGAAGAAGTTTTTCCGTTTGCGTCCGGGTGGTGAGGTGCGCTTAAAGTATGCCTACATTATCAAATGTGAAGAAGTTGTAAAAAATGCAGCAGGTGAGATCATAGAGCTTCGCTGCACTTATGATCCGGAGTCGAAGTCTGGCGGTGCTACGGCAAATCGCAAAGTAAAAGGTACGCTGCATTGGGTTTCAGTAGAGAGCGCACTTGATGCTCAGGTGCGTCTTTATGATCATCTTTTAAAAACGGAGGACGAAGAAAAAGACGACTTTATCGCATCCTTAAAGCCCCATTCTCTTGAGATAGTTGAAGGCGTAAAGGTTGAGCCGAGCCTTGCACGCACGGCAGAAGGCACGCATTATCAGTTCCTTCGCACAGGCTATTTCGTCGTAGACAAGGATACAGAGCCTAAAAAGCTTGTGTTTAACCGCATCGTGGGGCTTAAAGATTCGTGGGGGAAGGTTTAGAGGTGACGATGGGTAAGATACCGAAGGGGCTTTCAGATAAAGCCATGTTTCAAGGCTACGAAGAAGAACCGACGCTTGAGGAATGTTTTTTGGCGCATGAAGCGTGCGAGGAGGAAAAGCATCGCTCTATCTTGCGCGAGAAAAAAGATGCTCTTTTTAATACAGCACTTACGCCTGCACTTCTTGAAATTTTGGGCAAAGAACTTTTGCAGCTAAAGCTTGATCTTTTTGCCCAAGGTGTCAAGAGTTATCGCCTTGACATTAAGCGAACAGGTGATAGGATTATACTTTCGCCCGTGGAAAATAAAGGGCGGTAACGCATAGTTTCGGCAAATGTCATCGTGTAAGTCATAAATGTTTGGGGCGCACGGGGAAACCTGAACGCCCCTCGTTTTCTAGGAGGACTTTAGTGTATGGAAAGATATGCTCCGCAGGAAATCGAAAAGAAATGGCAGGAAAAATGGCAAAAAGATAATATCTATCAGACAGAAATTAATCGTAAGCAGCCAGAATATTATGTACTTGAGATGTTTCCTTATCCATCTGGCAATTTGCACATGGGTCATGTAAGAAATTACTCAATAGGCGATGTCATCGCACGCTTTAAAAAAATGCAGGGCTTTAACGTGCTGCATCCTATGGGGTTTGATGCATTTGGTATGCCGGCAGAAAATGCCGCTATCAAGCACGGCGTACAGCCTGCCGAGTGGACATATTCAAATATTGAAAATATGAAGCGTCAGCAGATGAGTATGGGACTTTCTTACGATTGGAATCGTGAAGTTTTGACTTGTCATCCTTCGTATTACCGTTTTACGCAGTGGCTTTTCGGGCTTTTTTACAAAAAAGGGCTTGCTTATAAAAAGGAAGCATCAGTTAACTGGTGTGATATGTGCGGCACGGTACTTGCAAATGAGCAGGTCATAGATGGCAAATGCTGGCGCTGTGATTCAAGCGTACATAAAAGGGATTTGTCGCAGTGGTTCTTCAAAATTACGGATTATGCAGATGAACTTTTAGCCGATCTGGAAAAACTTAAAGGTTGGCCTGAGCGTGTTAAGACAATGCAGGAGAATTGGATTGGTCGCTCGGAGGGATTAGAATTTGACATTGAAGTGCCGGCTATTGGTGAGAAAATTGCCGTCTATACGACACGCGCCGATACAGTGTATGGTGTGACTTTTGTCGCGCTTGCAGCAGAACATCCACTAACAGAGAAAATTCTTGCGAAAAACCCACAGGCGACAGAAATTCGTGCTTTTGTCGAAAAAGTCAAGGCACAGTCAGAACTTTTTCGCACATCAGGCGAGTCAGAGAAGGAAGGTATATTCACAGGGCTTTATGCGATAAATCCTTTCAATGGCAAAAAAGTCGCACTTTGGATAACGAATTATGTCCTCGCAGACTACGGTACCGGTGCAGTCATGGGGGTACCATCGGAAGATCAGCGCGATTGGATGTTTGCAAAGAAATACGATTTGCCGATCATCGTTACGCTTCGCCCGCAGGATCGCGAACTGAAAATTGAAGAGATGACAGGAGCTTATACAGATAAAGATGGTATTTTGGTGAACTCAGGTGAGTTCGACGGTATGAAGATGCACGAGGCGCTTTTGGCGATCATCGAAAAGGCAGTTAGAGAAGGCTTCGGCAGGCGCAAGGTAAATTATCGTCTGCGCGATTGGCTAATTTCGCGCCAACGTTACTGGGGTGTACCAATTCCTATAATTTATTGTAAGACGTGCGGAGAACAGCTTGTAGCTGAAGAAGATCTGCCGGTAAAGCTGCCTGAAGATGTAGATTTCCAGCAAAAGACAGTTTCGCCGCTGACTAAAAGCGATGCTTTTGTGTGCTGTACCTGCCCTAAGTGCGGTGGCGCGGCAAGGCGCGAGACGGATACGATGGACACTTTTATCTGCTCTTCGTGGTACTATATGCGCTATACTGACCCACACAACACGCATAAGCCGTTTGCCGCCGACAAGGTGAATTATTGGGCGCCTGTCGATCAGTACATCGGCGGCATTGAGCATGCGATCTTGCATCTTCTTTATGCAAGGTTTTTTACAAAAGTGCTGCGTGATGAAAAATTACTAGATTTTGATGAACCGTTTCAGAACCTTTTGACACAAGGCATGGTTATAAAAGATGGCGCGAAGATGTCAAAGTCGAAAGGTAACGTCGTTTCGCCAGAAGAGATCATCGGAAAATACGGTGCTGATACAGCGCGTCTTTTTATCCTTTTTGCTGCGCCTGTCGAGCGAGATCTTGAATGGAGCGATCAAGGCGTGGAGGGGGCATTTCGCTTCTTAAACCGCGTTTGGCGTATCATCTTAAATTTTGATACGACGATCAAAGAAGGGATAGACGATTATGATCATTCGACGCTGACTGCAGAAGAAAGGGTGCTGCGCCGCACACTGCATCAAACGATCCGCAAGGTCACGGACGATATTGGCGATCGCTTCATGTTCAACACGGCTATAAGTGCCATCATGGAACTGGTAAACGCTTTTTATGCCTTCAAAGATAAGGCAGTGCATCCGGGGCTTGTACGCGAAGTTTCCTTTGCACTCATAAAAATGCTAGCACCCTTTGCGCCGCATATCACAGAAGAGCTTTGGAATCGTATGGCCGGCAAAGGCAGCGTGCATACCGCGCGTTGGCCGCAAGTGGATGCTGCGGCTATCGTTGAGGATGAAGTTGAGATAGTTTTGCAGATCAATGGCAAGGTGCGTGATAAACTGATTGTACCTGTAGATATGAAGCAGCAGGAGATAGAAAAGACGGCACTCACGCAGCCTAAGGTCGCCCATCTTACGGCAGGAAAGACGATTGTCAAGGTTGTTTTCGTGCCTAAGAGGCTTTTGAACATAGTCGTCAAGTGATGGAAGCACTTTTTAAGCAAATGGTGCGCGATGGCTCGGTTCGTAAGATAGTAAGTGCTTTTTCGCGCATGGGTACCAAAACGCTAGTCTATGGACTTAGCGGCTCACAAAAGTACGCACTCTTTGCAGCAGCCTATGATGGTATTGCAAAGCCCTTGGTAGTCGTCACACACAGCCGTGAAGCAGTTGAAGATTGGCGCAGTGATTTGACTTCACTTTTGCCTACATACGAGATATTAGAGTTACCAGAGATTGACATGATGTCAGTAGAAGCGACGGCAAAAGGCATGGAGCGCACAGCGCTTCGCATGAGCATACTCGGCAGATTGCTAAAAAAAGACTCTGTCATTGTACTTGCCGATATTGCCGCTGCTGTGCAGCATGGCATCTCACGCCAAGATTTCGAACGCATGAGCATTAAGCTGGAAGTAGGTGCGACGATTGCAAAAGAAACACTTCTCATGCGGCTTGTCGAACTTGGCTATGAGGTAGCAAGCGAAGTTGAATCTTTTGGTCAGTTCAGCGCACGCGGCGGTATCGTTGATATTTACCCACTAAACGCATCATTGCCGCTACGCGTGGAATTTTTTGGTGATGAGATAGACTCCTTGCGTGAGTTTGATCCGGCCACGCGCCGCTCCGTACATAATGTAGCTGCTGCCATCGTGCTGCCTGCCGCATCTTTGGCAGCCTTTGGCGAGGGAGCGAGCTTTCTTTCATATCTGTCCGGCGAGGGTGTAGTTATCTTCGATGAGCCTTTTCGTATTCGTGAGAATATTCAAAGACTCGTCAAGGAAAATCCAGAATTTAAGGACAACCTTTTTTCGTGGGAAGAATTGGTAGCAAGTGCTGCAAAAAATGTGACGTTTTTTACAGCACTCATGCTGCAAAAGGTTTACGGCACCGAACTAGATGAACTAATAAGTCCCTCCGTACAAGCGATAGCACCATTTCAGCGGCAGATGGATATGTTAAAAAGTGAGGCGCAAAATTGGCTAAAAGAAAAGCAGTACGTTGCTATACTCGTCGGTGATGAAGAAAAGACCGCATCGCTTCGAGAGCTTTTCGCAAAGTCGCGTATACCATCAGTGGTGATAAAAAAAGGCGAGCCGCTACGTGATCGCTGCCTAAATATCCTCGTTGGCTCATTGGCGAACGGCTTTGAATTGCCAAAGGCACGGCTTGTTGTCGTCACGGAAAAGGACATCTTTGGCAGACAGAAGAAAAAGCTTACTCATAGCCGTTTAAGAAAAAATCGCATCGCTCACTTTCTAGAGATCAACGTCGGCGATTATGTTGTTCATGTAAGCCACGGCATTGGTAAGTACCTCGGTGTAGAAACACTAGATGTCGGCGGCATCAAAAAAGACTATTTACATATCAAGTATGGCGGCGATGATAAGTTGTTCGTGCCTACAGAGCAAGTGGGACTTTTACAAAAATATATCGGCTCAGAAGATACAGTGCCGCGTCTACACCGCATGGGCGGCACAGAATGGATCAAGACGAAGGCGCGTGCGCGTGCAGCAGTCGAAGACATCGCTGATGAACTTATCGCACTTTATGCAAAAAGGCGTGCAGTAAAGGGCTTTTCTTTTTCTCCCGATACACCATGGCAAAGAGAGTTTGAAGATGCGTTTTTATATGAAGAAACAGCCGATCAGCGCCGCGCTACTGAAGAGATCAAAAAAGATATGCAAAAGCCCGAGCCGATGGATCGCTTGCTGTGCGGCGATGTTGGTTTTGGCAAGACAGAGGTTGCAATCCGTGCTGCCTATAAGGCGGTTATGGATCATAAGCAGGTCGCTGTACTCGTGCCGACAACTGTACTTGCACAGCAGCACTTTCAGACATTTTCCACACGTTTTGCCGACTTTGGTGTAAATGTCGATGTTATATGCCGCTTTCGCTCGGCGAAAGAACAAAAAGAGACGCTTGCTCGTCTTGCGGCAAATCGCATCGACGTACTTATTGGCACACACGCTATCTTAAATCAGAGCCGCGTACGTTTTTTTGACCTAGGCTTATTGATTGTCGATGAAGAACAGCGCTTTGGTGTCAAGCAGAAGGAGAAAATCAAAAAGATTGCAGCCGGTGTTGACGTCTTGACACTATCTGCTACACCTATTCCAAGGACACTTCATATGTCACTAGTCGGTGCGCGCGACATGAGCATCATTGAAACGGCACCGGCAGAAAGATTTCCCGTGCAAAGCTACGTCGTCGAAGAAAGCGATGCCGTGCTGAAAAATGCCATTCGTCGAGAGCTGCGGCGTGGAGGACAGGTCTACTTCGTCTATAATAGCGTTGCAAGTATCGAACGTATGCGCCAAAGGCTTGAAGCACTCGTACCTAAAGCGCGTATCCAAACAGCACACGGACAGATGCCAGAAGCACTCTTAGAGCGTGTCATGGTAGACTTTTATGAAGGTCGCTACGACATCTTGCTTGCAACGAGCATAGTGGAAAATGGTCTTGATGTGGCGAATGCGAATACGATCATAGTCTATAACGCTGATCGTTTCGGACTATCGCAGCTTTATCAGATGCGTGGTCGCGTTGGACGCTCTAATCACATGGCATTTTCTTATTTCGTTTATCAAGCAGATAAAGTTTTGTCTGAAACAGCAGAAAAGCGTTTGCAGGCGATGAAAGAATTTGCTGAACTTGGCGCGGGCTTTAAGATCGCCATGCGTGATCTTAAAATACGCGGTGCAGGAAATATCTTAGGAGCAGAACAGCACGGACATATAGCGAGCGTCGGTTTTGAGATGTACTCAAAGCTTCTTGAAGAGGCGATGCAGGAAAGGCGCATGGGAAAACCGATGGAAAAAAAGATAGAGCCTGTTGTAGATATTAAAGCAGAAGCCTATATTGACAATAGCTACATCAGCGATCCCATGCATAAGATCGAGATCTATCAACGAATTGCAGCGATTCGTAAGAATCTGCAAATTAAAGAATTGCTAGATGAAATTATTGATCGTTTCGGCGAGCCGCCGCCTGTGGTGCTGCGTCTTTTAGAGGTTGCTCGCATAAGAAACTATGCGCGTGCGCTCGCTATACGCTCTATCATTGAAAAACCGCTGTTTCTTGAATTGTCATTCATAGAAAAGTCTGCCTTTGACACTAACGGTCTATTGAAACTTCTCGAGCTACTTGGCAAAGATGCTAAGATATTATCTGCGCCGCAGCAAATCCTTCGCATACGGCTATTATCTAAGTACAAGAAAAATATTGTAAACTTTATCACGCGCGTTTTGATGCTCTTAGCTGGCAAGCAAGATGCTTTTCAAGCGAAAGAGAGTAAGTCTAAGAAAAAACTGATAAAATGAAGTCGCCTAGATTTGTGCAGATGCGCTGTATTTGTCGACGATGAGATAAGAGCGTAGATGCATGAAGATGGGTAGCGGAATTTATCAGTGTTTTTCTAAGTCTTTTTGAACTTTTTTGTCGTTAGAAAGAGGATTCTTGAAAAGCGCAGCGAATTAAGCAAGCGGAGTAAATTCAAAAAGGAGGCTACAAATGTGAATAAAACGGAATTAGTGGCTAATGTAGCAGAAAGAGCAGGGATGACAAAAAAAGAAGCAGAGAAGGCATTAAATGCGGTCATTGATAGCATTGAAGCGGCTCTTGTTGAAGGTGACAAGGTACAGCTTATTGGATTTGGCACATTTGAGATAAGAGATCGCGCTGCCCGTACCGGTCGCAATCCTAAGACGAAAGAGGCAATAGAGATTGCTGCTTCAAGAAATCCTGTATTTAAGGCAGGCAAGGCATTGAAGGATATTGTAAATAAGACGTAAGTATTTTGCTACACTAAAGGCTGGGTTTTTACCCAGCCTTTAGTGTAGTCATTTTTAGAGGAGGGGTAAGAGATGGAGCGTGTAGTTGTTCTCACCGGTGGCACGTCGGGCATCGGTCTTGCTACAGCGCGTTTTTTTTTGCAGGCAAATTATAAAGTAGCCTTGATAGGGCGCTCAACAGAGCGCGGCGAGGCGGCGATCAACTCTCTTGGAGCTTTGGCAGTGGGGGGACGCGCCGCCTTTTTTGCTGGTGATATTCGCCGTGCTAAAGAAGCAAAGCAGCTTGTCTGCGCCGCTTGTACGCACTTTTCGCGTCTTGATGTGCTAGTAAACTCGGCTGGCATCTATTTAGAGCGTGCGCTTGAAGATTTGACAGAAGATATGTATGATGATGTCATGGATACGAATGTTAAGGGAATGTTCTTCGTTACAAAGGCAGCGATCACACCATTGAAAGAAAGTCGCGGCAACATCATCAATGTATCTTCGGACGCAGGACTTCATGGCAACTATCTTTGCACGGCGTATTGCGCTTCTAAAGGAGCTGTGACGCTTTTTACGAAGGCATTGGCTTTAGAACTTGCCCCCTTTGGCGTGCGTGTAAACTGCGTATGCCCGGGAGATGTTTTGACACCGATGACAAAAGCACAGCTACAAGAATACCCTGATACTGATGAAGCTTTAAGACAGATGGCAGGTGTTTATCCACTCGGCAGAATCGCGACGGCAGAAGAAGTTGCCGCCATTATTTTTTTTCTGGCATCTAATCATGCATCTTTCGTTACAGGCGCGGCGTGGAGCATAGATGGAGGTCTTAGTGCTTAAGAAGTACACGCTTAAGAAAACTATTGTTTAGTTGTATCTATGTTGGGCTTGTGCTACAATATGAGATATGGTAGAAAAAGTGCAGATGTCATTAACCATGCTTTTTTAAAAAAACAGGTTGGACTTTTTAAAGAAACACTGATAAAATGAAGTCGCTTAGATGCACCACGATGGAGGCTAGAGGGTATCGGTGTTTTCTTTATGTTTAAGGAAAGGACGCTCATGTCGAGTCGCAGCTATCTTATCGTGACGGCTTCAATCGGTTCAGGGCACATGAAGGCGGCAAAAGCACTAGCAGCAGCACTTTATCGTCAAGAGCCGCAGGCGCGCGTGGCTGTAGTAGATTTTACGAAGCGTGATACAGCGTGGGTTACATGGCTTTTGAAGGTTATCTATCTAAATATGCTGCATTTTGTTCCGAATCTTTACCAACTTTTGTATCGTTACACAAGATATAGACAAGGAGCATCTCCCATGCAGAAGCTGCTTGCTGCTTTGACTAAACGTGACATGAGAAGGCTCATTTGCCGACATGAAGCAGATGTTTTAATCTGTACACACCCTTTTCCGGAAGGGGCGGCTTCGCGTCTTAAAGAAAGTGGTGATGCACGGTTCTTTTTTGCTACAGTGCTTACGGACTATAGCGTGCATCGTATGTGGTTTTATCCGTGCGTCGATGCGTTCTTCGTTGCAACAGAGCGGATGCGCCGAAGTCTTATCAAAGAAGGCTGTGCAAAAACATCAGTACATACGACTGGCATACCGATAGAAAAGCCGCTTGCACTAACGCAGATTGATCGTGCAGCGATTAGAAAAAACATCGGACTTAGCGAAGAGTTTGCGACCATACTCATTATGGGCGGCGGTCTAGGTCTAGGCGATGTAGCGCACTCTTTAGAAAGGTTAGAAGATGTCACACAAAAGCTGCAAATTATCGTTGTCACAGGTAAAAATAAGCGTCTTTTAGCATGGGTCAAGGCGTATGCAAAACGCTCGCAACACGCAATTTTTGCTTGGGGCTATACCGATAAAGTACTTTCTTTTATGGCAGTAGCCTCTTTGTTGATATCAAAGCCTGGCGCCCTGACAATCAGCGAAGCGTGGGCTATGGGCGTTCCTTTGATCTTGCATGAGCCGATTCCAGGACCGGAACTTGAAAATGCGATGATAGCGAGCGAACGCGGTACAGCGGTGTGGCTTGGTAAGGGGGAGAATCTTGCCGCACTTGTCATGGGGCTTTTAGGAGATAAAGCGCGTCTTTTAGCCATGCGTAAGGCGGCACTTTTCGCGAGTCGTCCTCAGGCAGCAGAAGACATAGTGCATTTTTTGCAAAAAGCCGCCGTATTGTCAGATTGATAGTGACTTGACGTTTTTTGACAGGAGGGGTGGTTTTTGTGGCAGTATCCAAACTAGAAAAGGACGAAAATGGCACGTTTCTTTGTCCACAGTGCAGCAAACCACTTCGCACAGTTGCGGGGGGAACGGTAAGAATTCGGGGCGGCAGGGCAGATCTTGACGGCGTAAAGCCGCGCTATGAATGTGACTATTGTAATCTATTTTATCGAGAACTTCTAAACTCCGGCTATTATGACACATTTGATATGCCAAAACTTAAAGCCGTCGGTGATCTTGCACCGGTAATTTTGCGTGCCGACGCTAAAGGTCATGCACCTTGTCCACGCTGCGGTGGGCAGCTTGATCTAGTCGAATGGGTACCTGTTCATGTTGTCAATGGCAAGGCTGATTTAGAAAACGTGTCATCGCATTTTCGATGCGCAAGCTGCGACTCTATCTTTCGCCGTATTGCATCGACACAATATTTCCAGTGGTCGGAGAAATAGACATTTTTAAGGAAAAACAGGTGTAAAATGTGGGCAAGGTATCGTTAGGTGAATAAAAGGTCGTGATTTAGGTGGCAATGGAAAACAAGAACAGGGGCAAGGAACATCGCCTGGACTGGTTTGTTGTCGTCATCTTTTGCTTACTAGGCTACTTCGCCTATACGATGATCGATCAGCAGATTCATTTGAACGAGCTTAATCGTGATTGCGTGATCGCAAAGCAACGCTTAGAAACAGCACAGAGTGAAAACGCACAGTTAAAAGATCTCAAAGAAAAATTAGACGATCCACTCTATATCGAAAAGACGGCAAGAGAAGAACTCGGTATGACGCATGAGGGTGAACTTCCCTATATCGCAAAGAAATGAAAAAGTGGTGTCTGTGTGTTGTTATTAACGCATAGGCACCACTTTTTTGTCGTTTCATGTGTGTATGTCCTTGACAGTGCAAAAGGCGCAAGCGTATAATAAGAAAGTATACGGAGCGCAAGAAAAAGTGCTACGATAGTGGGCAGCAGATGTAAGAAGCGACTCCCACAGTATAGTTAAGGAGGAAATAATTTGTCCATTGAAGTAGGCAGTATTGTTGAAGGTGTGGTGACGGGCATCACCAATTTTGGTGCGTTCGTCGAACTGCCGGAAGGGAAAGTCGGTCTTGTCCATATCTCCGAGGTAGCAGATGAGTATGTAAGGGATGTGCATGATTTCCTTGCAGAAAAGGACAAGGTGAAAGTCAAGGTTTTGACAGTCGATGAACGTGGTAAGATAGGGCTTTCCATTAAACAACTGCAGGAAAAAAAGCCGGTGGAAAAGAAGGTCGGAGATGTTTTGCGCCGTCCGTTGCCGCCGCGCCGCAATACTAGTGCGGATTTTAAAAGACAGGGGAGATTTAGCCCTGGCAGTGCCTCCTTCGAGGACAAATTGTCACGTTTTCTAAAAGACAGCGATGAAAGGCTGACAGATTTGCGTCGCAAGACGGATTCTAAGCGCGGCGGTCGTGGTTCGCGCAGAGACTAGCAGCAAAAAGGGGCTGTTGCACATTCACTTTTTCTCACGATATATAGTTTCGTGATTTATAACGAAACTATATATCGTGGTGGAATTTGTTCGTGCAGCAGCTCTTTCTTGTTATTGCAGAGGGCATGGCAACTTTTAGAGAAAGGTTGAAGATTCGTTAGATGAACCGTTTTAGTTTCACGCAAAAAAAGGTGCAGACATTTTGTGAAGAGCAAGGGCTTTTCTTACACGCCTCTTCTATTGTCGTCGCTGTTTCAGGCGGCGTTGACTCAATGGCTCTGCTTGATTTATTGCTAAGATTGCGTGAAACTTTGGCACTTTCTTTGTATGTGGCACACTTTGAGCATGGTATTCGTGGCGAGGCATCGAGAGAAGATGCACGCTATGTTGCTGCATTTTGTCGTGCGCGAGGGATTTCATGTACCGTTGAGGCGGCATCTGTTTTAAAATATGCAAAAGAGCAGCATCTTTCCGTGGAAACGGCGGCGCGTAAGCTACGCTATGCGTTTTTGCGCCGCGTGAAAGATTGTGTCGGCGCACAAGTGATCGCCGTTGCACATCATGCAGACGATCAGGCAGAAACAGTATTGCAGCATATTTTACGTGGTGCAGGGCTTAATGGTATGACAGCTATGCTGCCGCACACAGGTGATGTCGTACGCCCACTGCTTTGCTGCTCAAAGGCAGAACTTATAGCTTATTGCAAAGCGCACAGCATCGAAGTGCGCCATGATGCGACAAATGATGTGGCAGATGCGCGGCGCAACTACCTAAGATTGGAGATCATGCCGCGTCTTAGGGCGCATATACACCCGGCGGTGAGTACAACACTTGTGCGTCTTGCAGATATAGTGTGGGCAGATAATGCGCTGCTCGACGAATTGGCGCAGATAGCATTTTCTCGCGTACTGCACTCAAAAGAAATGACAAAAAGCAAAGAGCACGTGGCGTATCTTGCTCTTTCGCGCGCGGCGTTTCGTGCCGAGCCGCTCGCCTTACAGCGGCGCATTGTGCGGCTTGCCATGTGTAATTTCGTTGCTGAAAGTCACGACTGGGGCTATCGGCAAGTTGAGCAGGTGCGGCGTATGATGATCGGGACGGATGATGGTCTTTGGTGGGATTTGCCGGGTCATGTGCGATTTTCTCTCGTTAAAAAATGCGGTGTTTTTATTTATTCTCCTGTGCGATCTGTCCATAAGGGCGACGATACAAAGCTAACTATGGTAGATAATGCTGTACAGCTAAAAGTACCGGGCGTGACAAATTTGCCCTTGCTTGGCATTACACTTATTGCAGACATCGTAAAGACACGCAAGCTAACAGATGGGCGCAGGGAAATTTATTGTGCAGCGCACGCGCTGAAAAATGCCTATGTGCGTACGCGCCGAGCTGGTGATCGCGTACAGTTTGCACACGGCACAAAAAAACTCAAGGATTTTTTTATTGATGAGCGTGTGCCGCGCGATGTACGAGATCGCATACCGCTTCTCGTTTTAGAGGAGGGAATTGTTTGGGCGGTTGGCGTGCGGCGTTTTTTACCTGCGATGGTAGAAAAAGACGAGCCGATCATGCGTTTCGTCGCGGTTTTTGAGAAAGGAGCATATGATCATGCACAACGATTTAGAGAAGATCCTTTTCGATGAGAAAGACCTTGCTGCGATGATAGCGCGGCTTGGAGGTGAGATCACGCGAGATTATGCAGGTGAGGAGATCTATGCCGTCGGCATCTTGAAGGGGGCGGTGATCTTTTACGCCGATCTCGTTCGTGCTATAAAATTGCCAGTGACGCTTGACTTCATGCAGCTTTCAAGCTATGGTAGCGGCACAAGCTCGACAGGCGAAGTGCAAATCCTTTTAGATCTCGCTAAAAGTGTCGCGGGGCGAAACATTTTGCTAATAGAAGACATTGTAGATTCAGGACTTTCCATGCACTATTTGATGGAAAACTTTAATCATAGAAAAGCGAAAAGCGTCAAGCTTTGTTCACTTTTGAGCAAATCGTCATGTCGTAAGGTCGAGGTAAAAGTTGATTACTGCGGTGCAGAAGTACCCGACGCTTTTTTAGTTGGCTATGGGCTTGATTACGATCAAAAATACAGAAACTTGCCGTATCTTGGCATCCTAAAGCCGGAAATTTATAGTTAGTGATTCCTTAAATACCAAAAGAGAAAACTAAAAGGTAAAGACCTATTAGAAAAGCTTGTCTAAATTTCTATGGCAATAAAACCATGCGTTCAACTTAAAAATATCGATTGTGAAAATGTTTGTATAACATCTGTTTTAATGCTATAATGAAACGCTGTAGAGGTTTTTATCTGCGACAGGAAATGTGTTTTTGCTACAGCGTTTATATTAGGAAATTTTGGATAGTTGCAGAAGCTTCATGTATCCGCGTTTCCTTAGAACAGGAGGATGACCGATTGAATAAACTTTTTCGCAGTGTGGTTTTCTATCTGTTGATCATTTTGATTGCCATTTCTGTGATTGACTATGTTCAGACGCGTGAGGTGGTGACAAGTGAGGTCGATTATTCAGAATTTATGCAGCAAGTGCAAAATGGTGAAGTCGAAAAAGTAACACTTGAACATAACATTGTCAAAGGGACACTTACTGACGGCACAGAGTTTTTGACGGTCACACCAGACACACCAAATCAAGACACGAAGTTTCTCCAGATTTTGCAGGAGAAAAATGTCGTGATAAAAGCAGAGCGCCCTGTAGAAACTCCGTGGTGGTCAACGATGTTTTCATCTGTTTTACCAATCCTTCTTTTGATTGGCGTCTGGTTTTTTATTATGCAGCAAACGCAGGGTGGTGGCGGTCGTGTGATGTCTTTTGGCAAAAGCCGTGCGCGCATGACAGCAAGCGACAAGATGAAGGTGACATTTGAAGATGTTGCAGGAGCAGACGAGGCAAAGCAAGAACTTGAAGAAGTCGTTGAGTTTTTAAAGCATCCAAAGAAGTTTAACGATCTAGGTGCACGCATCCCCAAAGGCGTGTTGCTCTATGGACCGCCGGGAACAGGAAAGACGCTTCTTGCGCGTGCGGTTGCAGGCGAGGCTGGCGTACCGTTTTTTACGATCAGTGGTTCTGATTTTGTTGAAATGTTTGTCGGTGTCGGCGCTTCACGCGTGCGAGATCTCTTTGATCAAGCAAAGAAAAATGCGCCGTGCATCGTATTTATTGATGAGATCGATGCCGTCGGCCGCCAGCGCGGCGCAGGTGTCGGCGGTGGGCATGATGAGCGTGAGCAGACGCTCAATCAGCTGCTCGTTGAGATGGATGGTTTTGCAGCAAACGAGGGCATCATCATCATGGCGGCGACAAATCGCCCTGATATTTTAGATCCAGCGCTCTTGCGCCCTGGTCGCTTTGATCGTCAGATCGTTGTCGATAAGCCAGATGTGCGTGGCAGATTCGCCATTTTGAAGGTACATTCAAAGGGTAAACCTTTGACAGGCGATGTCGATCTTGATATTTTGGCACGCCGTACACCTGGCTTTACCGGTGCAGATCTTTCAAATCTCGTTAACGAAGCGGCACTTTTGACAGCGCGTCGAGATAAAAAGCGCATTAGTATGAGTGAACTGGAAGAATCTATTGAACGCGTTATGGCAGGACCTGAACGCCGCTCGAAGGTTATGACAGATAAGGAAAAGGAACTTACAGCATATCACGAGGGCGGTCATACCTTGGTCGGTATGTTGCTTCCAAATGCTGATCCTGTACACAAGGTCACGATCATTCCGCGAGGTAGGGCTGGCGGCTATACGCTGATGCTGCCGAAAGAAGATCGCTCTTACGCGACACGCTCAGAACTCATGGATAAACTTAAAGTTTCGATGGGTGGGCGCGTCGCTGAAGAAGTCGTCTTACAAGAGATCTCAACAGGGGCTTCACAAGATATTCAGCATGCCTCGCGCATCGTGCGTAGCATGATTACGCAGTACGGTATGAGTGATGCCTTAGGACCGATTTCTTATGGTGAGAGTGCAGAACATCAAGTATTTTTAGGGCGCGATCTGAACCAACAAAGGAATTATTCAGAAGAAGTTGCAAGTGCGATCGATAAGGAAGTTCGCCGCTACATAGATGAGGCATATGAGGCGTGCCGCAAGATTATCATAGACAATCGCGATAAGCTAGAACTTATCGCCCAAGCTTTGATGGAGCGTGAAACACTTGAAGCGTCTGAGTTAGAAGAACTTGTTGAAACAGGCAAGATAACAGAAAAAGAAAAAAAGCCTGACGATGATAAGGATGCACCAGACGATCACGACGGTGTGATCGTCGAGTTGCTGCACCGTCCGGTGAGTGTCGAACTCAAAAAGCCTGTGCCTGAGCCGCAAGAAGAAGCGCAAAGTAAGGAGATTGCACCAAAACTCAATGTGACGCGCCATGACGGATAAGAAAAGTCGGAAAAATGCCCGTACTTTGCAAAAAAGGGGCTGTTTCTTTGAAGCAGCCCCTTTGTCAGGAGGGATGAGTTTGCGCTCTAAAATTTTACAGCTTCTGCGTCAGGCAGAAAGAGTGTATCTTTCAGGAGAAGAGATTGCCAAAAAACTTGGTGTTTCGCGTACTGCTGTCTGGAAACACATAAAGGAACTTCGTGAGGTTGGTTACGAAATAAAGAGTCAGCCACGAAGTGGCTACGTTTTAGAAGATGTTCCTGACCGCCTTTTAGCCGAAGAAATTAAAAATGGCTTAAAGACACAATTTATCGGCAAAAATATTGTATTTTTTGACGAAGTTGATTCGACAAATGATGTAGCAAAGCAGCTTGCCGCCCAAGGTGCTAGTGCTGGTACTGTCGTCGTGGCAGAAGCGCAAGGGAAAGGGCGCGGACGCTTGGATCGATCGTTTTTTTCACCTGCCGGCAAAGGGATATGGTTTTCCGTCATTTTACGCCCACATATTTTGCCGCAGGAAGCACCGAAATGCACATTTCTCGCGGCTGTCGCTGTAGCGATGGCAATGGAGCATTTCGGACTTCGAGCAGAGATCAAGTGGCCAAATGATATTTTGTATAAGGGTAAAAAGCTCACCGGCATTTTAACGGAGATTAGTGCTGAGATCGATAGGATTAGCTACATCGTCATTGGCACGGGTATTAATGTTAATATCAAGGCAAAAGAGTTTCCCAAGGAGCTTCGTGATAAGGCAACATCACTTTCTATAATGAAAGGTGAGGACGTACAGCGCATTTCTTTTTTTCAAGCTGTTCTTGAAGCACTCGACGAGCTTTGCTGTCTGTTAGAAGATGACGGGTTTTCACCCATTATCACGCGTTGGCGTAAGTATGCTGTGACACTCGGGCAAGATGTGCGTGTTCTTGGCATTGGCGGCAAAGAAAGTTTCGACGGCAGAGCCGTTGATATTGATGAAGAGGGTGCGCTTTTAGTCGAAACTACAGGCGGCGTGCGCCGCGTACTTGCAGGCGATGTTTCTCTTCGCTCGCTAAATGTGTAGGTAAAATAAGGAGCCTAGCGCAGTCTGGGAGGATAGAGAATGTTACTTGTTTTTGACATAGGCAACAGCAATATCGTGTTGGGGACTTACGAGGGGAAAAAACTCCTGCGACACTGGCGCATCTCGACAGATAGACTAAAAACGGGTGACGAATATGGTATGCTAATCAACAGTCTTTTTGCCTACCAGAATATCCGTATGCGCCAAATAGAGGCCGTCGTAATATCGTCTGTCGTGCCGCCTTTGATGGTGCCGATGATTAAAATGTGCGAACGCTACTTTCATATTCGTCCGCTTGTCGTAGGTCCTGGCATTAAGACCGGCTTTCGTATCTCTTATGAAAATCCGCGCGAGATCGGTGCTGATCGCATCGTCAACGTCGCAGGTGCCTTTGAACAGTACGGTGGGCCGTTAATCGTAATCGACATAGGAACAGCAACGACATTCGATGTTGTCGCGCCAAACGGCGAGTTTCTCGGCGGAGTCATTGCACCGGGGCTATCAAGCTCTGCTGACGCGCTCTTTCAGCGTGCAGCCAAGCTGCCGCGCATCGAGCTGGTGACGCCTAAGCGAATAATAAGCCGCAATACAGTAAGTGGTATGCAGGCCGGCATCATCTACGGCTATGTTGGACAAATTGACGAGATCGTTCGTCGCATGAAAAAAGAAATGGGCTATGATGGGATCAAGGTCATTGCGACGGGCGGTTATGCGCGTATGATATCACGTGAGTCAAAAATGATCGATAAGATCGATCATTTTCTTACACTTACTGGTCTGCGCGTACTCTATGAAAGGAACTCAGAATGAAATTAGGTACGCTTTCTTTTCCCGTACCAGTCTTTCTTGCCCCGATGGCAGGTGTGACAGATATGGCGTACCGCATCCTTGCACATGAACTTGGCTTTCCGCTCGTCTATACGGAGATGATCAGCGTAAGCGGCATAAATTACCGAAACGAGCGTACATTAAAGATGCTCCGTACAGATCAGCGAGAGCGACCGTTGGTGCTACAGCTTTTCGGCAACAAGCCGGATGCTGTGGCGCGTGCCGCCGCTTATGTTGAAAGTCTTGGTGTTGCCGATGTCATCGACTTTAACATGGGGTGTCCTGCACCGAAGATCGTTAAAAATGGCGAAGGGGCGGCACTGCTCCTTGATCTAGAGCTTGCCGAGCGCATCCTGCGTGCGCTAAAGCGTGCTGTCAAATTGCCGGTTACCATAAAGATACGAAAAGGTTGGGATGCGGCAAATGTTAACGCAGTAGAGGTAGCTAAACGTGCCGAAGCGGCAGGGATCGATGCCATAGCTGTGCATGGCAGAACACGCGAAGAATTTTACAGTGGAAAGGCAGATTGGAAAATCATCCGTGCAGTAAAAGAAAGTGTATCTATTCCTGTCATCGCAAATGGCGATGTGCGAAACGCCTGCGATCTCGTTCGCATCCTCCAAGTAACAGGTGCCGACGGTGTCATGGTCGGTAGAGCAGCACAGGGAAATCCGTGGATTTTTCGCGAGATGGTGAGCTTTTTGCAGACTAAAAAAGCTATGGCGCCGCCGACCATTGCCGAGCGTAGTAAACTGATTTTGCGCCATCTTGATATGCTGATCGAAACCAAGGGCAGCTACATAGGAACGCGCGAGATGCGAAAGCACGCGACATGGTACACACGCGGCATGAAAAATGGGGCGAGGCTTAGAGTATTGTTTCATCGTGCAAAAACAAGGGCGGATTTTGCCGCAATTTTAGAAAGTTTAGCAGAAGTTTCCTAAGAAAACAGGTGATATTATGGCAGAAGAAAAGGAAAAAGAATTGCCTTGGAATAAATATTCTGAGGAGGAAAAAAAGGAGCTAGAGGCACTTTCACAAGGCTATATCAAATTCTTGACGCAATGCAAGACAGAGCGTGAGAGCGTTCGTGAGATAATTTGCCAAGCAAAAGCGGCTGGCTATGAAGATCTAGATGAAATCTTGCGTGAAGGCAGGAAACTTGCAGTGGGCGCGAAAGTTTACAGTGCCTATATGAAAAAAGCCGTCGCGCTCTTTCATGTTGGTACGGAGCCTTTGGAAAACGGCATGGCTATTCTCGGCGCACACATCGACACGTGCCGCCTTGACGTAAAGCAAAAACCACTCTACGAAGCGAGCGGACTTTCCTACCTTGATACGCATTACTACGGCGGTATAAAAAAGTATCAATGGGTAACGCTGCCTTTAGCGCTGCATGGTGTTGTCGTCAAGAGAGATGGCACAGTGCTAGATATTGTAATTGGTGAAGACGCATCAGAGCCGACTTTTTGTGTGACCGATCTTTTAGTACACTTATCACAAGAACAGATGAAAAAAACGGCAGATAAGGTCGTGGAAGGCGAAAAGCTAGATGTACTTGTCGGTACGCTGCCACTAGCAGATGGAGATAAAAAAGCGGTGAAGAAAAATGTGCTTCATCTCCTGCATGAAAAATATGGTATCGAAGAAGAAGATTTTCTTTCAGCGGAACTTTCTTTCGTGCCTGCAGGTGCAGCGCGTGAAATGGGCTTTGATCGCAGCATGGTTCTCGGCTACGGCCAAGACGATCGTGTATGCTCTTACACATCACTTGTCGCTATGCTCGAAACGAAATCACCTAAGCGCACAGTATGCTGTCTATTAGTCGATAAAGAGGAAATCGGCAGCGTTGGTGCGACAGGTATGCGCTCGCACTTTTTTGAAAATATGCTTGCTGAATTAATGAATACACTCGGACAATATTCAGAGTTAGCCGTGCGCCGCGCACTTGCATCATCAAAGATGCTTTCATCTGACGTTTCTTCCGGCTACGACGCACTTTACGCCGAAGCCTTCGACAAACGCAACGTCGCTTACCTTGGGCGTGGTATGGTGTTTAATAAATTTACAGGCTCACGCGGCAAGTCAGGATCAAATGACGCAAACGCCGAATACATTGGGGAGCTTCGTTCCATTCTTGACGCACACGGCGTACACTATCAATCTGCAGAACTCGGCAGAGTTGATTTAGGCGGTGGCGGCACGATTGCCTATATAATGGCGCTTTATGGTATGCAGGTCATCGACAGCGGCGTAGCTGTACTTTCGATGCACGCGCCATGGGAAGTCACGAGTAAAGTTGATATTTACGAAGCAAAAAAAGGGTATGCTGCATTTCTTAAAGAGGCATAAGCTAAACGCAAAAACAGCTACTTTCCAGATAAAAGTGCAGGAATTTAGGTCATGTTGAAGAATATTGAATAAAGTAGTATGAAACGGTATTAACACTATAGGAGGCAAAAAACGATGAAAAAAATCCTTGCCACGGCTCTTTTGGGATGTTCGCTAATTTTTGCGACACCGCAGGCGCAGGCGTATTCTGAACTGGATTTTCTTGAAGGCAGTTGGTACGATGACAACGGCAATCTCTTTGCTGTCGTGCGTGACGGCAAACTTAATTCCTTTCGCATGGATCTCATTACTATGGCAGGAAGCCCGGGTAACTTTGCCGCTGCGGTGCAGGTAGAAGAGCCAAACGGCTTTAGAAACGTACCTGTTGAATATTCCAATGCGGCAACAAACGCTATGGAAAAGCATAATCCGTTTTTTCGCCCCACTGTTTACCTAAATGGGGTAAGTGTCCATAAGGAATGGTTTCAAGTGCCAGAAGGCGTCTATGATTACCTTGATGGTCACTGGTATGACGCTGAAGGCGAAATGGTCGCTTTCTTTCGTAACGGTATGTTCAACACATATCCTATGACATTTTTGAGTTTCTATGGTATCAGTGGACACTTTGACAGTATCTTCAAAATAAATGATAACGGCATGGAAAAATTTTTCGCATTGTCGCTGCGTCCGACAAACGCTGGTATGCGAATCTCACTTCGTATGCTAGGTGTAGATGATTGGACATATGATGCTTTGCATCAGTGAAAAATAAAAAGCCTATTGACAAGGTAGCATATGTCTGTTATCATATCCTATGTCGCTAGTTTATAGTCAGTAAGTTTGTAGCGTATGAAAAACTTCATAGCTATACGGAGTGGTACTCAAGAGGCTGAAGAGGACGGTTTGCTAAATCGTTAGTGTG
>CAUUGH010000028.1:0-21683 GCA_963544755.1 uncultured Selenomonas sp.
CAGGATCTAAATAGCTCGGCGGCAAAGTTTAAGCTCTAAAGAGTGATTTAGCTGCGCTAGAGCTTTATCACTTAGTTTCAAGCGAAAAGATCTCCGCATAAAAAGCTATGCGGAGATTTTTATTTGCCATATTCTCTTTAGCAAATCTTGCTTTTCATTTTCTGCAATGTTATAGTGAGTATGAAAATTTATATTTTCACTGTAAACTAAGAAACAGCTTACTATGTGTCGTTTTGTGTATGGTGGGGAGGATTTTAATGAAAACAAAAGTATTTTTATTTTTTTGCTTCTTTTTTTTCTTGTTGCTGCCTAAATATAGTTGGGCGGCAGAGCTTGACGCAGAGGAATTGACGCTTGGCGGTATTCGTCTTGGCGATACGATCGAGCAGGTTGAAAGTGTCTACGGCGAGCCTTGGCACATCACATACGGCGTACAGGGCTTTTTAGATGATCAGCTCATTACTTTGCTCACCTATGATTATGGCAGTAGCTTTCGTATTCGCTTTGACGCAGATAAAGGACGCGTTTACGATATTTTCGTAGGCGCGGACGAAGATGATTTTTACGATATACATTCATATGGTGTAGATACCAGCATCAAGATGGCAAACGGCATCCGTATAGGTAGTGACCGCGCCGAGCTAGAGGCGGTCTATGGTGTGCTTCCTATGCCTTATGTCAGCTTTCAAGAAGCGCCAACCTGTGCCTATATCTATGAGGGCGAAGGCGCCAAACTGGCATTTTTCATTATGCCCGAGCAAAGTACAAAGATCGCGGCGATTCACCTCGTCGCCACCGATACTATCACGCCTTTGCCGCCGATGATACCCATTAGCGATTTAGAAACGCCGGAGCATATGAAGATGCGCCAAAATTTTTTGCCGCCAAGTGATGATTTTCTTGCAGAACTCGCCTTTGAGCAATCGCTTCCATATACTAAAGGGAAAACGGGAGCCGCGCGCTTTTATGCAGATAATGATCGCCCCATCTACCCTGCCAATGATGGCGCAGTCGGACATATCGCCACGATAACCCTGCGGTCCGGTCAAGTGATATTAAGCCGCTACGGTGCAGCGACAGGTCGCTACGTTTCGCCGCAAGGCACGCCCTTCGGGCAACGTGCGCTGCCGTCTACGACCGACAAAAATGACTTTCATCTCTACGTTGTATTGCGTGACATCGAAGGTGTGGAAAAAGGTAAAATTGCGCCATGGTTTGGGCAAGCCGGCGGCGGCATCCAATATAAGCTGCCGGAGCGCATCTCACAGCTGCTTGCCGGCAAAGAGCCGTTTTTAGAGGAGGTCTTTAGCGATGACAGTGCGCGATCTGATACCGATTCTAAAGCGGCATAACGTGCCAAAATCGCACTATTCACTTGCAGAAAATGACGAGCCTTTAGCAGAATCTTACCTTTGCATTAGAACGCGCCCTCTTTATACCGTCTACATTGTCGAACGCAACAAGATAGCCAAGCAGTGTAGCTTCGATACAGAAGATGCAGCTTGCCGCGCCTTTTTACAAGAGCTTTCGATTAGCTAACTATGAAAAGAAAGATTAAGGAGAACCTAAATGAAAGAACTCGCATTAAAATACGGCTGCAACCCACACCAAAAGCCCGCTCGCGTCTATATGAAAGAAGGTTCGCTGCCCTTTTCGATCCTAAACGGTAAAGCAAGCTATATCAATTTGCTTGATGCCTTAAATAGCTGGCAGCTCGTAAAAGAGCTAAAAGAAGCGACTAGATTAGCGGCAGCGGCATCGTTTAAGCATACTAGCCCAGCAGGCGCAGCCGTTGGCGTACCTCTTTCAGATACCCTAAAAAAGGCATATTTTGTTGAAGAAGATGAATTTTCTCCTATCGCGACTGCCTATATTCGCGCTCGCGGCGCAGATCGTATGTCCTCTTACGGCGATTTCGTCGCTCTTTCAGAGCCATGTGATGCACAAACGGCAGCATTTTTGCAGCGCGAGGTTTCCGATGGAATCATCGCCCCCGGCTATTGTAAAGCGGCACTTGATATTCTCAAAACAAAGCGCAAGGGTAGCTATCTCATCATACAAATAGCTGCCGACTACACACCGCCTGCAAAAGAAACAAAGATGGTCTTTGGCGTGAATTTTGAGCAGCAACGAAACGATATTATCATCAAAGAAAATTGCTTACAAGATGTCGTAACAAAAAATAAGACTCTTTCGCAAAGTGCCAAGCGCGATCTTTTGCTTGCCCTCATCACCTTGAAATACACGCAGTCTAATTCTGTCTGCTATGCAAAAGATGGGCAGGCCATCGGTATCGGCGCAGGGCAGCAATCGCGTATACATTGCACGCGCCTAGCAGGGCAAAAAGCCGATATTTGGCATCTGCGGCAAAGTCTACAGGTGCTTTCGCTGCCTTTTAAAAGCAATATAAGCCGCCCGGAGCGTGATAATGCAATTGATGTTTACCTTTCTGATGAAGCGACGGATCTTCTTGAAAATGATGTTTGGAAGCGTATTTTCACAGAAAAACCTCCGCTATTTTCGCCACAAGCAAAAGCCGCGTGGCTTAATACCGCTACTGATGTAGCTCTAGCTTCTGATGCGTTTTTCCCCTTTGGCGACAACATTGAACGCGCCCATAAGAGCGGCGTTTCTTATATCGCGCAAACAGGCGGCTCTATAAGAGATGATCATGTAATCGAAATAGCTGACAAATACAATATGTTCATGGCAATGACACACATTCGCCTTTTTCATCACTGAAAAGACAAAGAAAAAGAGCTAACGCCTATTGGTTAGCTCCTTTTCTTTGTCTTTAGTTATCCACACTTCTATCCACATATAAAGCACTTATAACGAAAAAATGTGGATAACTTTATAAAACTGTGCTATTTACTATGAACCCTCAAGAAGTCAAGCAACTGATTGATCGGTATTATTTAAGAAAACGCTGATAAATTCAGCCGCTCATCTTGACGCATCTTTTTGCTTGCACTTTTTCTACGAAGCTGCTGTTTTAATCCTCTTAGCACTCTTTTACTAACGCCGCATACTTTGAACGCTCCTCTTGTGGAATCTGCAATACATCCATCGCTTTTTCCATGGAAAGATTCAGCCTCTCCATCATGCTGCGAATGGATGTCGTAAAACCTTTTTCTAAGCCTTTTTCCATCGCTTTTTCAGCAGCTTCTTCAGCACGCACTTTTAGCGCAAGTTCTTGATCCCATACGAAATTTACCATATCAAAGACCTCCTGTTATCAGTGCTTTTCATGTTTCATGTAAGTGCGTGTAGTTTACTATCATATAGCGATGTTCAAATATTCGTCAAGAATAGATGCAAGCGGTTTGTTCCATAAAGCGTCAGCACCTGAGGAGGTTTTGATCTTCTTTGTGACGGCGTGATATATATCGTCTTCGACACTGCCGGGCACGAGATTTTCCCAATTTTGTGCGCTGTAAGTACGTTCTTTGATAGCATTAGAGGGTCTACCTGTGACTTCTAGTTCGCAGAGAAATTGTATTTGTTTTTTCTGAGGGTTGATATAGTAATGCTCAAGATAATACTTATCCATATCGTTTGTATCTTCTGCTGCAAAGTTTTGCGGCAGAAGCTTTACCCAGACATCGATCATTTGCTCTTGACGGTTCGGTATGGGTATGCAGCGCGCGCTTTTGGTGTCCATGTAATAAACAAAGGAGTTATCCCGAAATATTTCTTGAAAACGATCATCTTTTACTTTCTTTTGCGTCATAAAGTGTTTTTTGCCATCTGCTACAGATTCTGGCGACTTTTGCTCCGACATGGGCATTTTAGCGTCTTTTTTGTGCCTGTCCAGCTGTAGCAGCTTCGGCTCTGATGACATTTCTTCTGATGCTTGTTTTGGCGACGCTTTTGCTGATTTTTCTGTCATGGCTTCTTTGGTAGCGTTTGCTGATTTTTCTTTCAAGAGTTTTGGCGATTCATTAGACGTCTTGTCTTTTGGCATTTTAGCTTCTGTTTTTTTAGCATCGTTCATCTTGGTGGGCGGTTGCTCTTTTTTTTCGGTAGGCTTATTTTTTTCCTTCATATCCTTACCTTGATCGGTCATTTGAGGCTTTTTTTCACTCTTTGCGGCTTCTGCTGCCGCTTCTTTTGCAGCGAGATCTTCCATTCCCACCTGAATGATATAAGCTGAAGCTGTCGCGTCAAATGTCAAGCTGCCGGCAAAAAAGGCAATTCCCAAAGCAAGTGCGATTTTTTTCTTCCACACGTTAAAGCACCATCCTTTCCATCTCTTCTTATTTTATCGTCTTTTTCTTTTATGATGTTAAGGAAACACTGATAAATTCAGCCACCTATCTTCACGCATCTGCGCTATTTTCTTAGCGGCGATAAATAAAGCGCATCTGCACCAATGAAGGCGACTTTATTTTATAAGTGTTTCTTTAATAGTTCTCGCGCAGCAAAGGCAGCTTCGTTGGTATACCTGCTTTACGCGGATAATTTTCAGGTGTCGCACGCTCTTTTTCGATGCTAAAAATGGTGCGTTTAGCATCTATTTGCGGCAAGGTCACGAATATTTTTTCAATACTCGCTCCACCCAAGATGTTAATGGCATAGGCTGCTTCTTTTGCTTCTTTTTCAAAATGCAGCCCTTTTAAGGCGATCGCCCTGCCACCGATACGCACGAAGGGCAGGAGGTATTCCGCAAGACTTGCCATAGGTGCTAAGGCGCGTGCGATGGCGATGTCGAAACGCTCTCTAAAATTCTTATCTCGCGCTGCATCTTCTGCGCGTTGATGCAAACATTTGACGTCTTCTAAGGTTAATGCCTTAACGACGGTTTTTAAAAAGCGTACGCGCTTTTGTAAAGAGTCTAAAAGTAAGAGGTGTATATCAGGGCGAAGAATCTTCAGGGGGATTCCCGGAAAACCTGCGCCTGTGCCGACATCTATAAGCTGAGGCGACTGTTGGTCTTTTATAGCTAAAAGCGCGGACAAAGAGTCTATGATATGCTTTACTGCGACTTCTTGCGGCTCGGTGATCGTCGTTAGATTCATTTTTTGATTCCATTTTATGAGAAGGTCATAAAAGATGCTAAATTGCTTGATTTGCTTTGTGTTAAGCGATAAACCGTATGCCGCCGCTGCTTTTTCTAGTGCGTCTTGAAACATTTTTCCCTCCTTTTTAGACGTTCTTGCTCTAACCAGATCAATAATACTGAAATATCAGCGGGCGAAACGCCTGAGATGCGGCTTGCTTGTCCGACGGAAAGCGGCTTAATCGCATTTAGCTTTTCGCGCGCTTCGTCGCGTAGGCTTGGTATGCTATGATAGTCCAGATCAAAGGGGAGCTGACGCGCTTCTAAGTTTTCCATGCGGCGCACTTGCTCTTTTTGTTTTTTGATATAGCCTTCGTAGCGGATGCTTATTTCTAGCTGCTCTTTAACTTCTAGTGGCAGGTCTTCTAAGAAAAAAAGGTGCTGTAGTGTCTGATAGCTGATCTCAGGACGACGCAGCATTTCAGCTAGTGTCGTTGATGTGCGTATCGGCGAAAGCCCTACACTTTTACAAAGCGCAAGGTTTTTAGAAGAGGGATGCAGCACGGTTTTATTTAGTTTGTTTCTTGCTTTGATGATGGCATTTTTTTTCGCTAAAAATTTTTGCCAGCGTTCATCAGATACTAAGCCGAGCGAGCGGCCTTTTTCGCTAAGGCGCAGATCGGCATTGTCTTGTCGGAGCAATAGTCGGTATTCGGCGCGTGAGGTCATCATGCGATAGGGCTCTTTGGTGCCTTTTGTCACAAGATCGTCGATTAGTACGCCTATATAGGCTTCTGCACGGCTTAAAATAAAGGGGCTTTCGCCGCGCAGACAGCGCACCGCATTGATGCCTGCCATAAGGCCTTGTGCAGCCGCTTCTTCATAGCCTGATGTGCCGTTTGCCTGTCCTGCCGAAAATAGGCCGTAGATGTGCTTAAACATCAGATTTGGTAAGAGCTGCAACGGATCGATACAGTCATATTCGATTGCATAGCCAGGGCGCATGATACGCGCTTTTTCTAAGCCCGGTATTGTCTGAAGAAACGCTATTTGCACATCTATAGGAAGGCTAGTCGATAGCCCTTGGACATATACTTCTTGCGTTTGCCAGCCTTCCGGCTCTAAGAATAATTGGTGGCGATCTTTATCCGGAAAACGCAGGATTTTTGATTCAATAGAGGGGCAATAGCGTGGACCTACGCCTTCGATGATACCATTTGCCATGGGGGCGCGAGCGATGTTTGCGCGAATGATGGCGTGTGTCTTGTCATTCGTATACGTCAAGTAGCAGGGCATCTGCTTGCTTGTTTTTTCTTCTGTCATAAAAGAAAAGCTTTGCGGCGCAGCATCTCCCGGCTGTACTTGCATTTTTTCATAGTCAAGTGAGCGAGCATCAAGACGCGCCGGTGTACCTGTCTTAAAGCGCATGATCTTGATGCCGTTTTCTATAAGCGAGCTAGAGAGTTTTTGGGCTGCACGCTGTCCGTTTGGTCCTGCGCTATGGGTATGATCGCCGATCACGATGCGCCCTTTTAGATATGTTCCCGTCGCTAAAATGAGCACGGGTGCAAGGTAGGCTTCGCCTGTTTCTGCTAAGATGCCGCGCACGGCGGCATCCTCGACGAGTATTTTTTCTGCTAAAAGCTGCTTTATCTCTAAGCCGTCTTGTCGTTCGCAGCGTTCTTTCATTAAAAGTTGATATATCTTTTTATCTTCCTGCGCTCGTAAAGCGTGTACCGCAGGGCCTTTTCCTGTATTTAACAGCCGATATTGCAGCGCCGCCTTATCTGCATTTAGTGCCATAACGCCGCCTAAGGCATCGATCTCACGCACGAGATGGCTTTTGGCAGGCCCTCCGATAGAAGGATTGCAGGGCATCAGTGCTATATTGTCTAGAGAAAGCGTCGCTAATAACGTATGACAGCCGAGACGCGCCGCAGCTATTGCAGCTTCAACTCCTGCATGACCTGCACCTAGGACGATAATATCGTATTTTCCGGCGATAAACAAACTCTTTTTCCCTCACTTCCCAACACAAAATTTTGAAAATATTTCATTTAAAATGTCTTCTCCTACCGTTTCTCCTGTAATTTCACCGAGCTTTTCTAAAGAAGATCGCAGATCTATCGAGATGAAATCTAGCCCTAGCCCCTCATCTATGGCAAAAATAGCTGCTGTAAGATGCTCTTTGCTCTTTTGTAAAATATCTTTGGTGCGTATGTCGGCAACGAAAGCGTTCGTTATAGCTTGCTCACTGCCATCGGTAGCCATTTTCGTAATGGCTGTAATAAGTGGGTTAAGACCTTCTTTTGTTTTGGTTGTGATCGTAAGAAGCGGCAGATCTAGCGCACGTTTTAATTTATTGGTATCAAGAAGCTGCGGTAAATCGCTCTTAGTCACTACTAAAAAAGCCTGTTTACCTGAAATAATTGCTAAAATCTCTTCATCTTCCGCTTCTAAAGGGCGCGAGCCGTCAAAAAGTGCTAGTACAAGAGATGCACGCTCTGCATGGGCGCGTGCTTTTTCTACGCCGATGTACTCTATAGCGTCTTTTGCGGCACGGATGCCTGCTGTATCAATGAGTTTTAGCGGTACGCCGCCGATATTTGCATATGCTTCAATAGTATCTCGTGTTGTTCCCGGAATATCGCTGACGATCGCTCTTTCTTCACGCAATAGTTTATTTAAAAGACTGGATTTGCCGACATTTGGCTTGCCGATGATCGCAGTTTCTAAGCCTTCTTTTAAAATACGCCCTGTATGCGCCGTTTTTAGTATGTTGTCGATTTTTTCGCGAGTTTCTACTATTTTTTTACGCATAGTAAAAAGCTCTATATCGTCAACGCCGTCTTCCGGAAAATCAATGCTTGCTTCGGCGTGGGCAAGGTGTGCTAAAATGTCTTTTCGTATATCTTGTATTTGACCGGAAAAATGTCCTAACAGATGGTTTAGCGCCATCTCTAGGCTCTTTGGCGTTTTTGCCTGTACGATCTCCATGACGGCTTGTGCTTCTGCTAGATCTAATCTGCCATTTAAGAAAGCACGCTTGGTAAATTCGCCACATTCGGCAGGACGCGCACCGTGCTGATAGGTGAGGGCTAAGACTTCGCGCAAAGAAATAAGCCCCCCGTGACACTGTAATTCTACAACGTCCTCTTTTGTATAGGAATGAGGCGCACGCATGACAAGGCAAATTGCTTCATCGACCGGCCGCTCATCTTCGCGTACAATCGTGCCATAAAAAAAGCCTTTTGTACCAACGTCGCATAGCTTTTTACCACAGGCAGCGCGAAACATACAAGATGCTGTTTTTATCGCTCCTGCACCTGAAAGGCGCACGATGCCGATGCCGCCTCCGCCTATTGCCGTTGCGACGGCGCTTATCGTATCTGCTTGCTGCACACTTTTGCCGCCTTTCTGCTTTTTTTATTGTAAGGGCGAAAGAACGTATGTCCTTAAAATTTACCGACTGCGGAACAAAACGGGCTGTCGCTTACTGCAACAGCCCGCTAGCAAAGGTCAGGAATTACTGATAAGGTTAGCTGTCTTACTAAATAAATACTTTTTAGGAAACCGCTGATAAAATGAAGTCGCCTAGATTTATGAAGATGGGGGGCTGAATTTATTGGCGGTTTCTTAATAATCTTCTTTCATGTGACTATCTATGCTATAGACGCGATGTTTTGGCTCAATGACCACTTTTCTAAATGGCTCTTCACCTGCGCTATAGGTCAAAACACGTTGGTTCTCCTGCAAGGCGAGGTGAATGATTTTTCTTTCGTGGCGATTCATCGGCTCTAAGACTATGCGCTGATTTGTACGCCAGCAGCGATCTGCTAATCTAGCCGCTAAACGATAAAGCGTTTCTTCGCGTCGCTCACGATAGCCTTCTATATCTAAAACAATGCGGATGCGCTCTTTATTTAGCCCTTGATTGGCAGCGAGATTGGTAAGATATTGCAGAGCATCAAGCGTTTGCCCGTGCTTTCCTATGAGTATGCCGAGATTGCGCCCTAAAAGATTAAATTCATACATATGCGCCTGTTCTTTTTTTTCGATGACAATATCTAAATCCATCACATGAAAAATTTGTTGCAAAAAATCTTCTGCCTTTTTAAGAGATAATGCCACATCGGCTAAATTAAGCGTCGTATACCGGCAGCTTGAAGCAGGCGGCTTTTTATCATGCTGCTGATCTAAGACCTTGCTTTTTTCGCCGCTATAAGAAACCTCCCGATCTGTAATGGCATCTTCATGAACTGCTGTAGGTTTTGATAAATCTCTTAGCGTATGATCTGTTGCTGCGGCTTTTTTATCCGGCAGCGGCGTTTCTTTTGCTGTTACACGCACCTTCGCGGCACGCTTGCCGATGATACCAAAAAAGCCCTTAGACGGTTCTTCGATAATCTCTATTGTGCAGCGTTCTTTAGAAAGATGCAGAGCTAAAAGAGCAGCTTCAATCGCTTCATCTACCGTTTTGCCGGTCATTTCCACGAAATCTGCCATGTCAGGCAACTCCTTTCTTTTTTGTGCCGTCGCCGCGCCGATACATCCACCATTGTTGTACTATTTGCACTAAGTTCATCGTTACCCAATAAAGCACAAGACCGGACGCGAAGGTCAAGCTGATCCAGCCGATAAAGATCGGCATGACGATCATCATGATCTTCATCTGTGAGTTCATTTCTGATGCTGTCTGTTTTTGCACAAACCATGTCGAAAGAGCAGAAAGCACCGGCAAAATATAGTGCGGATCTGGCTCAGAGAGCGAAGCCAGCCAAAGAAAAGACGGCTCTGCTGAATATGCATAGCCTTGCAAAGCATAAAACATTCCCATAAGAATCGGCATCTGTATAAGAAGCGGCAGACAGCCGGCTAAGGGATTTACACCGGCTTCTCGATAGAGTTCGCCGATCTTTTGCTGCATCATTTGCGGATTGTCTTTATACTTTTCCTGCAGCTTCTTCATTTTTGGCTGCAACTCTTGCATACTTTTCATTGATTGTATTTGCTTGACCGTCAGGGGATAAAGACATACCTTGATGAGAATGGTCAGCAATATAATAGCGATTCCGTAGCTTTCAAAACCGAGCAGACCGGTAAACTTATATAAATCCTCTAATATAAACTGAATCACCACTATAAACGGGTGAAACAGTGACGATAAAAATTCCAAATCATCACATCCTACTCTTTATGGTACAGGGTCGTAGCCGCCCACATGGAAAGGATGACAACGAAGAACCCTCTTGACGGCAAGAAATACGCCCTTTTTTACGCCATATTTTTCTACAGCAGCCATTGCATATGCCGAACAGGTTGGAATATAACGACAAGAAGGCGGCTTTAGAGGAGAAAGAAAGTTTTGATAAAAGCCAAGCAGAAGAAGAATTAAGAATTTCATTTGCTATTTCCTCTAAAGAAACACCGATAAAATAAAGTCACCTAGATGCGTGAAGATGCCGTGACTGAATTTATCAGCGGTTTCCTAAATTTCATGTGAAAACATCCGCTTTTTCAAGTAATGCAAAAAGAGCTTTTTCTATGTCTAAAAAGCTCGCGCTAAGTGCAGCTTTCCTACCAACAAGCAATAAGGAAAAGCCTTCTTTTATCTTATCTTGCTGCATACGATATGCTTCACGAAGCAGCCTTTTGATGCGATTGCGCCGAACGGCACAGCCGAGCTTTTTGCCTGCCGCAAAACCGATTTTTCCTTGCAAGTCGTCTGAGCAAAAGACATATAGCACGAGAAATCTATTAGCGTAGGTTTTGCCGTTAGAATATACAGTCTGAAAATCCTTCTTTTTTTTCAAAATACGGCTTTTCGGTAAGCCCGACATAAAAAAGCTCCTATCCAAACGGCAAAATGCCTTGTCATTTCACGAAAAAAGGTCACCGCAGTGACCTAGTGAGTGAGCGTTTATGCCGACAATATCTTTCTGCCCTTAGCTCGCCTTCTCTTTAAGACAAGACGACCGCCCTTCGTCTTCATGCGCTCACGAAAACCATGTGTCTTTTTGCGCCAATGCTTATTCGGCTGATATGTCATCTTCATCAAACTCCACCTCCTTACGATCATTTTGCCCCCAAAGTGCAAAATTAACTACGCTAAATTATAGCCCAGAGATAAATTAGTGTCAAGGTTTTTCCACAGCAGCCTATCTGCACAAATATAGGCGGCGTTCTTTTATCAGTTGTTCTTTAGTTTATTCTTGTTATCTTCATTCATTTCCGCTAGAATATATGTGTTTATCAAATGTGTATCAAAAAAGGAGAGCTGCTAATGGAAAAAATGTTAGAGCAGGTATTTCACTTAAAGAAAAATGCTACGACGGTACATAAAGAGATCTTAGCAGGGCTTACGACTTTTATGACGATGGCGTATATACTTGCTGTAAATCCGCTGATTTTAAGCGCTTCCGGGATGGATGCCGGCGCTGTGTTTACGGCGACGGCTGTTGCTTCCGGCATTGCCGGCTTTTTGATGGCGGCGTTTTCTAATTTGCCGTTCGCGCTTTCTTCGGCGATGGGGCTTAATGCTTTTTTTGCCTACACGGTCGTCGGGCAGATGGGCTGTTCATGGCAACTAGCGTTGACGGCGGTGTTTGTAGAGGGGCTACTTTTCATCGTGCTTTCTGCAACGAATGTGCGTGAGGCGATCTTTAATGCGATTCCCTTGACGCTTAAAAGTGCTGTTACTGTCGGCATCGGCTTTTTTATCGCTTTTATTGGTCTACAAAACGCGCACATAGTTGTTGCAGGGCCGCAGCTTGTCGCGCTGTTTTCATTTTCAAAAGCGATGGCGCAAGGGACTTTTCACTCGGAGGGCATCAGCGTTCTTTTAGCTCTTTTTGGCATTCTTTTGACGGCGGTACTTGTCATGAAAAATGTCAAAGGCAATATTCTCATTGGTATCTTCGCTACATGGGGCTTAGGTATCGTCTTAGAGCTTTTGGGCGTTTATGTAAAAGATCCGACGCATGGCTATTCTAGCTTGATACCAACGGGCATCATCTCGCTGCCGGCATCTCTTTTGCCGACTTTTTTGCAGTTTGATTTCCACTCGCTCTTATCGCTTGATTTTATCATCATCGTGTTCGCTTTTCTTTTCGTAGATCTTTTTGATACGCTCGGCACGTTGATCGGCTGCGCTTCACGCGCTAATCTCCTCGATGAAAACGGTCGGCTCGTACGCATCAAAGGTGCGCTCATGGCAGATGCTTGTGCTACCTCGCTCGGTGCTTGTCTTGGCACATCGACGATCTCGACGTATGTCGAGTCTTCGGCAGGCATCGTTGAAGGTGGTCGTACTGGTCTTACGACGGTGACGACGTCGCTTCTTTTTTTTGCAGCGCTGTTTTTTTCGCCGCTCTTTCTTGCCGTGCCGGGCTTTGCGACAGCGCCGGCGCTCGTCATCGTGGGATTTTTGATGATGCAGCAGGTAGCGAAAATTCCTTGGAATGAGATCATTGAAGCTATTCCAGCTTTTATCTGCATCGCTGTCATGCCGTTTGCCTACTCTATCGCCGAGGGTATTGCCTTTGGTATCATTTCCTACACGATCTTACATATCGCCGCCGGTAAATTTTACAAAGTGACATGGCTCATGTATCTTTTGACGGTGCTTTTCATATCAAAATATGCTTGGCTTTAATAAATCGCTAAAAAAGCGGCAAAGTGATCACCTCTGATCGCTTTGCCGCTTTTTAGCGATTCACTGATAAAATAAAGTCGCCCATGTTTATACGGATGCGTGAAGATGGGTGGCTAAATTTATCAGTGGTTTTCTTAAATATTTTTCGCCTAAAATTACTTATTGACGCACAAGCACTTTTTCAATCGCCGCCACATAAAGCGTGTGATAATCTTTTTGAGGATAGCATTTTTCAGCACACGCATGATCAATAAAGCACGCTTCTTTCATATCCTGCTCGTAGAGCTTGCGGCAAAGAAAAGCCAGTCTAGCTTGTGCAAAATAGGTAAAACCGTCGCTAGAAAGAGTCGTCAACCCCGCCTTTTTTATCTTATCCTCTTTTCTTCCTGATACCGTGCCGAGGTAATTTAAGACATCGCGCTTTGTTTCTTCAAACACTGAGAGCGTAAAGCCTTTTGCACCATCGACAAATTCTTTCGTATACCGCTGCGGACGGATAAAAATGAACGCTACGGGCAAGTTCCACAAAACACCCATGCCGCCCCAAGAAGCCGTCATGGCATTTACTTTGCCGGCTTTTTCACCGCAAACTACAAGCCAATCCTTACCAATTAATTTAAACACATTTTCTTTTAGATCTTGGGGCGAAATTTCCTTAAATGTCATATCGTTTTCCTCCCTTATGGATAAGCTATAGGCTATTTGTCCATTTTGCTCGTTATTTTTGAAAAGAAGCGTATAGCTCTTATATCTTAATGGATTTTTCTTAACTATCGCCAATTTGGGGATATGATTTAGTAGATTCCCTAAAATTCTTCTTTTGCCGCGACTTCTTCAGCTAGCGCCGCAAGCATTGTAAAATATTTTTCCTTTACCGCCGCATAAATTAAGAGCGCTGTCTGCTCGTCGTATGTATGCGCCGCTAAATTCCTTTTTTCCAGCATAAAAAGCCACTCTTCTGCATCTTCAAGAAACCCCTGTTTCCACCCCTCACGGATACTGCCGCGTGGACTGCTGACCTCGATGCCCTCATGAAAAAGCACTGCCTTTAGCAATTTCCATGCCAATTCAAAACAAAACTCGAACCGCTGAATCGTCGCATCAAGATACATCTCATCAGCATCCGGCTCTTTTTTAAGCGCCGCCTTTAAGCGCTGCAACGCTCGCTGATACTGCTCAAATTTTAGCCGAAGCTGCTCTTTTGTCATAAGCCAACCACCTTTTGCTCCCATTTGCAGCAACAATCTTCCTTCCGTGTCGATTCTCTGCCGCAGCTTTTCATTAGATTGACGCTCATAGTCTACAAGATCGATCGTGTAGGGAAGGTCGCTTTGCTCAAAAGCATCAGACAGCAGCGAACGCGCCTTCGCGCTGCCGGAAAAGGCGAGATCAACATCCGACGTTCGCCGCGCCTCGCCTCTAGCGCGCGAGCCAAAAAGCTTCACCCAGCGAAGCTGCGCCCTTTGCGTATCAAGTATTTGATAGATCGCTTTCCAATGTTTCGCAGAAAGACCGTACATGACGCTCACCTCGCTTTTATGAAAACACTGATAAAATAAAGTCGCCAAGATTTTCATAGATGCGTGAAGGCAGGGGGGAAATTTATCAGTGTTTTTTTAACAGCCCCTTCATGCGCTCTGCAATTTGTGCGTCTACATCGTCTAAAAAGGCAAAGCGTCTTTGATAGACGGCGCGTTTTCTAGTCGGCACTTCTTTTATTGTCTTTCGTGCTTCAACAAGCGCCAGCTCATAAAAGCGTGGATCGTCTGTCACATTAGCGCCGGTTTCTTTCCAAAACGCGCCAAAGTCTGTCTTTAGCTTGCGATCACGGCGTATATGATTGTTTGCATAGTATCCTTCATTTGATACGGCATAGATATGCTTGAGGTTTAATGCTCGTGCGACCGCTTGCGCCATGTAGAGTATGAGGTTTTTCGTGCGATAGGCATGGCACGCTTTTGTCACCTGCTTTATGACATCTTTGGCGTTTGCCATATTAGGTCCTTGCATCGCGCCGATCCACATGGACATCTCGCCGTCAGTCGCTTTATTTAGCCAAAAAATGATCTGATAAAGAGAGCTTTCGCCCAGGCGCAGCATGATAGAGAGCAAGCCTTCTTTGCGCTGTCCCGGTTCAAATACCAAAAAGGCGGCAAATTCTTTTTTTATGCACATATCGCCTTGCCACAAAAGCAGAGGTTTTCGCCGATATATGTCAAGTAAAGCATCGTCTAGCAACACATCGCGCAAGAATCCCATATGCGTTTTAACGAGCGCGGCGCGTTCTTTGAATGTAGATCTATGATAAAAAAACGCTCGTGTCGGCTGCTCGTAGACGAAAGGATATATATATGCCACTTGCCGCAACAGTGCGTCTTGCCCAAAAAAAGTGTCGATCTGATGCATACGAGAGCGATTTAGCATAGCACGCGCCCAAAATACTAAAAAGCGGCGAGCTTCACGCGGATTTGAAATGTTGTATATTTTCTTTCCCAAATGCCAAAAACTCTGCACTGTTTTTTCTCCTTACAAGATAAGTATTTCAGAAATTGCTCATATTTTCTACGCTCCGTTTTTTGTAAGAGGCATTTATACTATACATTATACCGTGCGTCTTCTAGAGAAGCAAGCGCAGCAAGGAAAGTAAACCTTGCGTGTCACATCAGTTGACTATACGCGCTCTATGAAATATAATGAAGCGATAGAAATTTTGAAAGAAATGAGGCATCTGCTATGATAGTAGAAACAGCCATCAAAAAACTTACTAAAGAAATTCTTAGCGGTCGCCGCTTAAAGCGCACGGACGATCTTTCTATTTTCCTCAAAGCTTCCCTTGCGGCTTTGCAAGAGGGAGCCCACGCACTGCAAGAGCATTTTTGCGGCAAGCACATTGATCTCTGTACGATCATCAACGCACGCAGCGGTCATTGCAGTGAGGACTGTAAATATTGCGCCCAATCTGTACATCATCAAACAGGGGTAAAGGAGTATCCTTTTCTTTCGCAAGATGAGATCATCGCGAATGCCCGCGCTAATGAAGCGGCTGGCGTGCATCGCTTTTCTATTGTGACATCAGGTAGAGCGCTTTGCGGCGAGGAGTTTAACAATGCGCTTTCTTGCTACCGTGCTATGCGTAAAACGCTTCGTATCGGGCTTTGTGCTTCGCACGGCATTTTGTCGCGTGAGCAATTTCACGCGCTTTATGCGGCAGGTGTCACAAGGTATCATCATAATATCGAAACATCGAAGCGATTTTTTCCTGCGATCTGTAGCTCGCATAGCTACGAGGATCGTATACGCACGATTCATTTAGCAAAGAGTGCAGGGCTTTCTGTCTGCTCCGGCGGCATTATTGGTATGGGCGAGACGTGGGAAGATCGCCTTGATATGGCTGTAAGCCTTGCAGAGCTTGGTATAAAATCCATTCCGATAAATTCTCTTATGGCGATTCCAGGTACACCGCTTGCAGCAAATCGCCCTTTGACCAGTGATGAGATCTTGCGTACTGTCGCTTTTTTCCGTTTCATCAATCCGACAGCAAACATTCGTCTAGGCGCCGGCAGAAAGCTAATTAAAGATAACGGTGCAAGCGCTTTTCTCTTTGGGGCATCGGCTTCTATCACGGGCAATATGCTGACGACTTCAGGTACGACGATCAAAGAAGATATAACACTTTTAAAGCAGCTGGGAATGTATGTATAATTAGCGAAATTTTTCTATTGATAGATTTTTGCCATCGGTTCTAAAGACTACCGCGCCGTTTTGATCGGTGCGGTAAATTTTTATGTTGTTTTCTTGTAATCGCTCGATGATCTCTTTTGCCGGGTGTCCAAAATTATTTTCTTTGCCGACGCTAATGACGGCGATATGCGGTTTAGCGGCGGCGAGGAATCTTTTTGTCGTCGATGTCTTAGAGCCGTGATGGGCGACTTTTAAGACGGTGCAGGTGGGATCGCAGCCTTCATCTAGCAAGTTATTTTCCTGCTCACTTATCAGATCGCCTGTAAAAAGAAAGGATGCCGCACCAAAACGCACGCGAATGACGTTTGAATATTCGTTTCCTGATGTAGCTTGCGCCACTTTTTGCGGCGCGTAGACAATGTCTATCAAAACGCCGTCAAGCTCTATGTGCGTGCCTTTTTCTGCTGCTGTAAGATGCTTTAGCTCCGGTGCATCAAGCGATAAACCAAATACGCGTGCATACTCGCTGCGCGGCTCGTGTGCCGTCAAGATCGCACCTACAGGCATATGGCGCAAGATAGCACCTGCACCGGCTGCATGATCTTCGTGCGCGTGTGTCAATATGATGTAGTCGAGCTTTTGCACGCCGTAGTGTAAAAGATATGGCACATCGACTCGCGCACCGATGTCATAGCCGCCGTCGCGTGTACCGCCGGTATCGATCATCAAGGCTTTGCCGTGCGGCGTTACGATAAGAGCTGCATCGCCTTGTCCTACGTCGATGAAGTGTACTGCCATTTCTTGTGGGCGTAGGCTATGCCAAATAGCCAGAGCAGCCAGTAAGAGGAGAAAAAGCGGCAAAATAGTCTGCCAACGCCTATGCCACCATGAAAATATAGCGCCAAGACGCTCTTTAGATTGTGCAAATAAAGATAGTGCGGCGAAGTAGAAAAGAGATAGCGGTATAGAAAGCGTCGGCAAATATATTTCGCCGCCCGGCACTTTTGCCAAAAGGCGTGTACATTCATAGACCAGTCCTAAAAGTAAACTGTTTATAAGAAATATAAGCTTTGCCAAAAACGGCAGCGCGAAGGATAAAAGTCCTGCAAAAAGCCCTACGACAATGATAAGTTCTACGATGGGAACAACAACGATATTAGCGATAAGCGATGAAATAGACAGTCGATGAAAGTACCACGCCAAAAGCGGCAGTGTTGCAAGCTGTGCGCCAAGTGTAACGGCAAGGCTCATAGCGACAAAGCGCGGTAAAAAGTAAAGGCGCGACAGCTTTTCGCTAAAGGGCGGCGCAAGGTACAAAAGCCCTGCCGTTGCAGCAAAGGAGAGTTGAAAGCTGATGTCAAACGCTAGCAGCGGTTCAAAAAAAAGCAGCGCCATGCCAACGAGCGCTAAAAGCCGCCGCGCATCACTTTCTCGCCCACCTGCAAGCGCGAAAAAAGCGAGCAGCCCCATCGCACCTGCACGAAGTGCAGGCGGTACGCAGCCTGCCAAGATGCAGTATAAGGCGATGACGATGCTTACAAAGACCGCCGTCAGCAAGGGGCGCAGACGAAAGATCGCGCCAAGCTGCGCCATGACCGCCGCTAAAAGAGTGATGTGAGAGCCTGACACGGAAAGGATATGCACGATGCCTGTCGCCGTAAAAGCTTCGACAAGCTCCGGTTTTATGCCGCTATAGCCGCCAAAGAGCATGGCAAAGATCGCTGCGGCATCTTCTCTTGGCATCACGCTTTGCATCGTCTTCAGATAGTTAGAGCGCACTTTTTCTGCAAAGCGCAGCAAAGGGTACGCCTCGCCGCTTTCGCATAAAACGCCCGGCTTTTTTGCTGCAAGACGCGCACGTATGCCTTTAGCAGCAGCTACTCTTTCAATATCAATGCGCCCCGGATTTGCATAGCCATAGATCCCCTTGAGCTTACCTATAGCTCTAATTTTTGCACCGATCTCAGGTAAGTCACCGCTCGTTTCGCACATCTGTGAAATATAAAGTTTACCTTCTGCCGCCTTTTCGTTACCGCGCACACTAACGCGCTGCGCCTTTACTGTATAGCGCACAAATGTTCCTTGTGCGCTCTCTCGCACCTGCGCCGCTTCTATAAGTATTCCTTCGACCGCTACTTCTTGTCCGAGCAAGTGTGAAATATCATTTGCCGGCAAAGTTATGCCCCATGAAAAACGCCATGCGCCGAAAAAAAGAAAGAGCAGCCAGAACGCTAGCCACGTCCTGCTGCTGTTACGCATGGCAAGAAAGAGCGACAGCAAAAAAAAGCTCGCCGCGCCAAGTGCGAGCTTACCGCTTGCAATGTGCAAAACATCTGCGCCATAGATACCGAGCAAAAGGGCAAAGAAAAGCCCGTTTAGAAAAACAAGCTGCTGCTGACCCTGCCGCATGAAAAAATTGCCTCGCTTTCTACAAAATATAGATTAGATCAACAATAAGAACTTTCTATAAATGTTATATTTTTCCTGCTCGGTTCATAATTAAGCAGGCATAAATCATGTGGCTTCGTCAACTTAGCGCAGCAAGGGCTTTTCTGCTTGCTTTCTTTATTTCCCTCCTTTGATGTGGTATGATAGAGTCTAGGAAAGTTTTTGAAGATGGCAAAAAGATTCTACTTTTCTGATCTTGGTAATAGGAGGGATTTTACGATGCTAAACTGTATCGGTGTCTTAACTAGCGGCGGTGATAGTCCCGGCATGAATGCGACGACGCGAGCAGTCGTGCGTACGGCGCTTTTTGAAGGCGCTCAAGTGTGGGGGATTCATAACGGTTATCGCGGCATCTTAGATGATGAAATGTTCAAAATGGAACGAAAGGATGTCGGTGACATCATTCAGCGCGGCGGCACTTTTCTTGGCACAGCTCGCTGCCAACGCTTTACGACGCCGGAAGGTCGCGCCGAAGCATATGAAAAGCTCAAGGAAAAAGGCATTGAAGGGCTTGTAATAATAGGCGGCGACGGCAGCTTGCGCGGCGCATCGCTTCTAAGTGAAGAGCATGGCATCCCCATCGTGGGGCTGCCGGGAACGATTGATAACGATGTCTGGGGTACAGACTATACGATCGGCAGCGATACAGCAGCAAATACGATCATAGATGCCATCAATAAGCTGCGTGATACAGCATCAGCACATCGTCGCGTCGTCGTCTTAGAGGTCATGGGTCGCCATTGCGGCTGGCTAGCGTTGATGAGCGGCATATCAGGTGGCGCCGAATACATTCTTGTACCGGAAGAAGATTTTGATCTTGCAGAAATTAGTAATGAGATCATGGAAGCCTACACGAAGGGCAAACGCTACATTCTTGTTGTCGTTGCAGAAGGCGCCGGAAGCGGTATCGAAATTGGCAATTTCATCGCAGAATATACAAAAATAGAAACGCGTGTTTCCGTACTTGGTCATATCCAGCGCGGTGGCACGCCGTCGGTCATTGATCGCGTAAAAGCAAGTCAGCTAGGCGAAAGGGCGGCATTGGCGATCCTTTCGGGGCTTTCTAATGTAGTCTTTGGCTTTCATAGCGGTAATGTCGTCGCGATTGATTTGCATGATGCTGTGACAAATAAGAAAAAGCTCGATCCGGAATATATGCGCCTTGCTAAAGTTTTAGCGTAAGCGACTAAGGCTGCCAAAGCCACCAAAAACGCCCCTAGCGTCCAATTTGGACTTTTAGGGGCGTTTTCTTTTTAGGCAATATAATTAAGTGTGCATTTGCGCTTTTACCGTAGAAAATGCTTTTTCTGCTGCAACTATCGTGCGCGCAATATCTTCGTCCGTGTGAGAGAGCGATAAAAAAAGCGATTCAAACTGTGAGGGAGCAAGGTAAATGCCCTCTTTAAGCATGGCTAAAAACCAGACTTTGAAGGCTTTTTGATCGGAAGCGGCAGCACTTTTGTAGTCTTTTACCGTGTTTTGGCTAAAAAATATGCTAAACATCGAGCCTGCTTGCTGCGCTTTGATTTTTATACCTGCCTTGCGTGCGGCGGTTTCTATGCCCATGATGAGTTTTTTAGTCTTTAGCGTAAGCGTGCGGCTTAGATCAGCTTCGCCGGGTTCCGGTTCTTTCAAAAGGAGCTTTAGCGTTTCGATGCCGGCAGTCATGGCAAGCGGATTGCCGGAAAGCGTACCGGCTTGGTAGATAGGACCTGCAGGGGCGATATTTTCCATGATGTCGCGCCTACCGCCATATGCCGCACACGGTAGGCCGCCGCCGATGATCTTGCCGAGGCAGGTGAGATCGGGCGTGATGCCGTAGGCCGCCTGTGCGCCGCCCAAGGAGGCGCGGAAACCGCACATGACTTCGTCGAAGATGAGGAGTGCGCCGTGCTTTTCGGTCAGCGTGCGCAAGGTGTCAAGATAGCCGTTTTCGGGCAGGATACAGCCCATGTTGCCCGCGACAGGCTCGACGATGATGCAGGCGATGTCTTTGCCGTATTCCGTCATGACGCGCGTGATGGCGTCCGTATCGTTGAACGGCACGGTGATCGTGTCCTTGGCGACGCCCTCGGTCACGCCGGGACTCGACGGCACGCCGAAGGTCGCAAGCCCCGAGCCTGCGTCGACGAGCAGGCTGTCGCTGTGGCCGTGGTAGCAGCCGACGAACTTGACGATCTTCGAGCGTCCCGTGAAGCCGCGTGCAAGGCTGAGCGCGCTCATCGTCGCTTCCGTTCCCGAGTTGACCATGCGCACGAGCTGCATCGAAGGATAGGCCTTCTGCACGAGGCGTACGAGGTCGGATTCGAGCGTCGTCGGCGCACCGTAGCTTGTGCCGCGTGCGGCGGCGTCAGCCAGTGCGCTTACGACGGCGGGATGCGCGTGTCCGGCGACGAGCGGCCCCCACGACAGCACATAGTCGACGTACTCGTTGCCGTCGATGTCGAAGATGTGCGCGCCTTCGCCGCGCGCGATAAAGGGCGGATTGCAGTCGACGTTTCTGTAGGAGCGCACGGGACTGTTGACGCCGCCCGGCATGAGGTTTTTCGCTTCATTGAAGGCAGCAAGGGATTTTTCGAGATTCATCGTTCAATACACCTCATTTACTTTTTGAATCCAAGGTACGACGAAAAACCTAGCATATAAAGCGCTAAAAGAAGCGTTCCATTCGAGGCTTTTGCCGAAGTTCGCAATTCATCGAGCACGGAATCCTTCGGCAGAGAAATCTCCTCTGAATGGGCAAGCGCTTGCTCAATGCATTCCGGCAGAGCCATGCAGAGCTGGTAGAAGGCATCCGTCTCGCCCGTGACGAGTTCGTAGAATACGTCCATGCTGACGCGGCGAATCCTGCGATGTTTCTGCTTCGCTTTGTCGAGCGTGACTTCCCAAGTGATATTT
>CAUUGH010000029.1:0-21555 GCA_963544755.1 uncultured Selenomonas sp.
AACGAGCGACGCAAAGAATTTGCCGTGCTTATTATTAGCGGTGCGACACGAGCGCTTTTATCTCGTATCATATTTGTAGAAGCCTTCATGATCACCTCACTTGGTTCTGTAGGCGGCATCTTTGTGGGCGTGGTGCTGCTATTGCCGTTTGATGCACTTTTTAAAGACAGTTTTGCACGCCCTTACTTGTTGCCTGATGCGGTGGAAATCACACTCTTAGCTGCAGGAGCGTTCTTTGTTGTGCTGCTTTCAGGCGTGTTGTCGGCTGTATGGACGGTGCGGTGCATGGATATGACTTGGCAGGAGGATATATAATGGAGCTTAGAGCAGAAAAGATCCGTCGTGATTTCCTGCGGCAAAGTGCGCCGCAGGGTTTTTTTTGGGCTGTTAAGGATGCGGATTTTTCTTTGACAGCCGGCACGGTGATGGCTGTAACAGGACGCTCTGGCAGCGGCAAGAGTACGCTTTTGAAGGTTTTGGCAGGGCTGATGAGACCTGGAGAAGGTCGTGTACTTTTGGCAGGTACGGACATCTATGCCATAAAAGAAGACGAGCGTGCACGTCTTAGAAGCCGCTTTATTGGCTTGGCGCCGCAGACGCTGATGGCACTTTCTAGTTTGACGGTGCAGGAAAATATCTTACTGCCCTGTGCAATAGATAAAAGTGGCGAAAAAAGTGGCGACTATGCGGCAGAACTTATGAAAATACTAGGCATCGAGCATCTAAAAAACGCCTACCCCGACGAACTTTCCGGCGGCGAACTGCGGCGTATGACACTTGCACGCGCCCTGGTACGAAAGCCTGACATCTTGCTGCTTGACGAGCCGACAGGTGATTTAGACGACGAGAACACTCGCCTTGTGCTAGAGCTTTTGCGCCGCGAAGCAAAAGGTGGCAAAGCGGTTTTACTTGTGACGCACGAACGCGAAGTAGCAGACTACGCCGATCAACTCTACCGTATGGACGCTGGCACATTAGAATTGTTATCCTAATTTTTATTTGAGTTGACAATCAAGATCAGGTATAATAGAGTTGTTTTGTAACTTAGGTGGTATCAAGGTACTGTGGTCACTTGCCAATATTTTGCTATGCTTGCAGAAAGGGGATGGCTTTATGGCAGATTTCATTAGAGTTGAGCATCTTTCACATATATTTCATGTAGGCGAAGAGATGTCTAGGCGAGTGCTTGATGATATTTCGCTGACTGTTGCCGAAGGTGAATTTCTCGCCATTGTAGGTACGAACGGCTCAGGTAAGTCCACGCTAGCACGTCATTTCAACGCACTCTTGCTGCCGACTGATGGGCGATGTACAGTTGCAGGCTTGGATACGAAAGAAACGAAAGAAATCTGGCGTATTCGCCGACTGGTGAGCATGGTGTTTCAAAACCCTGACAACCAAATCATAGCACCTATCGTCGAAGATGATGTTGCTTTTGGCCCTGAAAATCTTGGTATCGATCCAAAAGAGATCCGCTTGCGCGTTAGAAAAGCACTCGCCGCTGTCGGCATGGAAAGCTACCTTACGGCAGCGTCACATCTTTTGTCAGGAGGACAAAAGCAGCGCATCGCTATAGCTGGCGCTCTAGCGATGCGTACGCGCTGCCTTGTGTTAGATGAACCGACGGCGATGCTAGATCCCTTAGGGCGATTAGAGGTCTTAGAAACAGTAGAGCGTCTTCATCAAGAGCAAGGCATCACTATCATCTACATCACGCATTTTATGGAAGAAGCTGCTAAAGCTGATCGCGTTATCGTCATGGAAAAAGGCAGCATCCATGCAGATGGCAGCCCTCGCGAGATCTTTCAAGATGTACGCGCTATGAAAGAGCGTGGTCTTGCTGTGCCGCTTGCCGTTGAGGTGGCATCGCTCTTGCGTAAAGCCGGTGCATCTCTTTTTGCAGATATTTTGACAGATGAGGAATTGGTGAGTGCGCTGTGTCCATAGTGTTAGAAAATATCAGCTACACCTATATGCAGGGTACGCCGTTTGAACATAAGGCTTTATCTGATGTTTCACTTTCTATAGAAGAAGGCAGCTTTACGGCACTTGCCGGGCATACAGGCTCCGGCAAATCGACGCTCGTGCAGCACATTGGTGGGCTTTTGCAGCCAGATAACGGTAATTTGTACATAGATGGCGTAGACATTGGCAAAAAGAGCGCGGCAGCAAAAAAGGCAAAGCAAAGCGTCGGCATGGTCTTTCAGTACCCCGAACATCAGTTATTTGAAGAAACGGTGGCGGCAGATGTGGCATTTGGACCTTTACGACTAGGGCTTACCGAGCAAGAAGCTCAAGAGCGCGTAAAAGAAGCCCTTGCCTTTGTGGGGCTTTCTATGGAAAAATTTGGCGCACGCTCACCTTTCGTACTTTCAGGCGGTGAGCAGCGGCGAGTAGCGATCGCTGGTATCTTGGCACTCAAGCCGCGCTATCTTGTACTTGACGAGCCGACGGCAGGACTTGATCCGCGTGCAAGTGCTGCTCTTTTATCGCGTCTTTCAGATCTGCACGAAAAAGAAAAATTGACTATCGTGCTGGTTTCGCACAATATGGATGACATCATGCACTTTGCTGATCGGCTCATCGTCATGCACGCAGGGCGTGTGGCAATAGAAGGCTCGCCGCACGAAGTTTTTTTTGCAAAAGAAAAACTTTTTACAGCCGGGCTTCGTCAGCCACATATCATAGAGCTTTTGGAAAAATTGCGCCATGGCGGTCTTGAAATTGATACTGCGGTTTTCGATGCTAAAGAAGGCGCAGCGCGTATCATAGAGGCCTTGAGGAGGCGTAAATCATGCTAAAAGATGTCATGATCGGGCAATTTTTCCCGGGAAATTCCTTTTTGCATCGTCTTGATCCACGCACGAAAGTTATCTTGCTATTTTTTCTTTTTGCAGCAATTTTCTGCTTCGATTCAGTGCTTTCTTATGCGGCATTGACAGCTTTTACGGCGGCAATGATCGCTTTGAGTCGTGTGCCGTTTCGCTTTATAATAAAGGCGTTAAAGCCACTTTCATGGATCATTGCCTTTACCTTTTTTATCCATCTGGTCAGTACGCCAGGCGAAACATTCTTTCAGCTATGGCTCTTAGATTTTACCAAAGAGGGGGCAATGAAAGGATTTTTTATAGCTTTGCGCTTCATACTATTGATATTGCTTTCAGCACTTTTGACCTATACGACGGCGCCGCTATCTTTGACAGACGCCCTCGAACGGCTCATGAAGCCTTTTATATGCGTCGGTGTACCCACGCATATGATCGCTATGATAATGACGATCGCCTTGCGTTTCGTGCCAACGCTCATAGAAGAAGCCGACAAGATCATAAAAGCGCAGCAGGCGCGCGGTGCAGATTTTATGGAGGGTAGTATTTTGACACGCATCAAAGGTTTTGTACCCATATTAGTACCGCTTTTCATATCCGTTTTTCGCCGTGCTGACGACCTTGCGCTAGCTATGGAAGCACGCTGCTACCACGGCGGAAGCGGACGCACACAGATGAAAACGCTTTGCATCAGCACAATCGACTACCTAGCTTATGTTTTAAGTGCGCTATTTTTAGCGATGCTTGCAATCCTAAACTTAAGGAGCTACTGATAAATTCAGCCACGCAGCTACGCAAATATGGGCAGCTTCATTTTAGCAGTGTTTCCTTAGGAGGATCTGCATGAAAAAAGAGCATAAGGACATGATGAAAAAACGAGCGCGAAACATTTGCCTGACCGTTGCCTACGATGGCACGGCATACCACGGCTTCCAACGTCAAAGTCCGCCGATTCGTGCTGTGCAAAATGTCTTAGAAGAAAAGCTCGCACTCATTTTTGGCGATAAAATAGAACTTGCGGCAGCAGGGCGCACCGATGTGGGCGTTCATGCCATGGGACAGGTCGTGAACTTTTTCACCGATGGCAAAATACCGAAAGAGCGTATAGTGCGTGCTGTAAACAGCGTCTTGCCGCCTGACATTGTTGTAAAAGACGCACAAGAAGCAGGGCGTGATTTTTCTGCACGTCACAGTGCTAAGAGTAAGTTTTACATCTACCGTATACAGCAAGGTAAGACGCCGAATCCTTTTAGTACTCGCTACGCTTGGTATGTAGATGCGCCGCTTGATCTTAAGGCGATGAACGAAGCGGCAGCATACATTATAGGAAAGCATGATTTTTCGGCGTTTCGAGCAACGGGCAGTGCGCTGCTAGCGCCTGTGCGCACGATGTATCACGCTGAGGTCAGGCAATTTGCAAAAGAAAGGATCGAATTTTTATTTCACGCCAACGGCTTTTTATATCACATGGCAAGAAACCTCGTCGGCACTCTGGTCGATGTCGGCAAAAAGCGGCGCACAGCAAAAGACTTCGCCGCGATCCTTGAAAGTAAAGACAGACAACGTGCCTCAGCTACAGCGCCTGCCTGTGGGTTGTTTTTAGCATGTGTACTATATTGATTATCAGGTAAGTTCTTAGAAAATCGCTGATAAAATGAAGACGGGGGCTGAATTTATCAGATCTTTCTTAATCTAGGATACCTGCCATCTTGAGTAAATACCGGGCGTTTTGCGTGGTGCAGCGTCCTTTTTTTATTTTGTAGTCAAAGGTGAGTTTGTCATTTTCATAGCTTTCTTCAAAGTGCCAGTTTGTGACGGGGGCGGCATTTGTTTTTATACTGCATAATTCAAGATCGTGCGTTGATACTAGCGTAATAAAGTTTGCACCTGTCAAACGTGTTATGGCTTCTTTGGCACCAATGAGACGATCTGCGCTGTTTGTGCCTTTGAATATTTCGTCGATAACGATGAGCATGGGCAGTTTTTTTTCTTTGAATTTCATCATACTCTTGATGCGTAGAATCTCGGCGTAAAAGGTCGAAAGACCTTGTGCGATGTCGTCGGTTACGCGAATCGAGGTAAAGATATGAAGCGGTGATAGGTGAAGCATTTCGCCCGGCACAGGTGCGCCGGCGTAGGAGAGAATACAGGCACTTGCTATGGTGCGAAGATATGTCGTCTTGCCGGACATATTAGAGCCGGTGATGATGCGTGTGCCGGCTGCGGTTTCAATGCCGTTCGGTACAGCCTTTTCCTGAGAGAGCAAAAGGTGTGTAAGCCCCTTGGCTTTGATGCGTGGGCTACCTTCTTCTAAAAGTTCGGGGAAAGTATATGTTTCGCGTACAAGTCCGATGGTAGCAAAAGATAGCAGCACTTCGACTTCTGCCCAGACATTGAGCCAATCGTCTAAGTGTCTGGCAGCTTTTTTTTGCCACTTTATGATGCGGTATGTGAAATGAATGTCGTTTAAGTAAAGTGCATTAGAAAGCAGCCAGAAAATGAGATTGTGGCGCATATGGGCGTGATCTGCCAGACTACATAAACAGCGCAGAGATTGCGCTGCGCCGCCATTTTGTAGAATCGCTTGCAGGCTTTTAAGGTGCTGGCTTTGGAAAGCTGCAAGCTCAATATGTGCAAACAATTGCTCGTAGAGGTGCAGATCGCGGTGCATGGCAGAAAGCGGCTTTTGTATATTTGCCGTGCGTGTCGTAAAGGTTAAGGAGATCAAAAGCTGCAGCAATAAAATGAGTGTGGCTGCTGTCGAGTCGATGAAAGAAAGTGCGCCTGCACCAACAGCAAGCATAAGAGAAGCAGGCAGTAGCCAAGCGATGAAGATGATGCCTTTATAAGGTGTTTTGATATTTTTTTGCAGTGCTTTAAGAAGTGGCTCGGTGTCGTGATGCTCCGGCAAAAGAGCAGCTTTAGCCATGAGATCTAAAACACTTGTAGGCTGTGCGATAAGCTCTGCAACGGCTTTTTGCCGCTTTTTGGCATAGGTGATTCTTATTATCGAAGAAAAGGGAGATAACGAGGCACCAAGGCGATCACGTCCTGCTTTTGTGTGTGCGGCGCAGATATATTGATATATAGAATCCGTGCCAAAGATGTTCAAATCCTTTGTCTGTGGAATATCGTCCGTAAGATATTGTGCGCCCGTCACTGAAAAGCTGCGCCATTTATCTGTAAGGCGTGCTAGAAATTTAGAAAGTACGGCTATGTGGCTTTCTAATAGCAGACGTTTTTCTAGCAGCTTATTGTGATGACGCAAGATTAAGACGAAAAAGACGGCTAATGTCAAAGAGACTATGTATAGCCAAAATGCCTCCCAATCCCAAGCTGCTACAAGTGCAAGAATACTAAAAAAGAAGCTGCAAAGACGAAGCCATGAGAGCATCTGACTTTTTTGATCAAGTTTCCTCTTTGTATCAAGATCGCTTTTTTTGGCTATCTGAAAAAATTTCTTGTCCATATAAAAATCCTCTTTTCTAAACGTCTATGCCTTCTAGTAATAACAGACGCCTCTTTTTTTCGATGCCGGCGACATAGCCTGTAAGATTGCCGTTGCTAGCGATTACGCGATGGCACGGCACAATGATGGCGATAGGGTTATGACTTACGGCAGCACCGACGGCTCGACAAGCGTTTTTCTTTCCAATATGTACGGCGATTTCGCCATAACTAATCGTTTTGCCGTAGGCTACAGCACGCAGACAATCCCAGACTTTTTTGCGAAACGGCGTTGCCTTTGGTGCAAGAGGCGGCAGGAAGTTAGGCTTTATACCGTTAAAGTAAAGATCTAGCCAGTGGGCTACCTCCGTAAAGAGGGAGAGATTTTTTTTCTTTGCGGTATCTTCTAGTGTGTTGGCAAAATATTTTTGTCCGTCAAACCAAAGCCCGATCAATGCTGTGCCATCACTAGCGAGTGTGATGGCACCTAGCGGCGACAGGTAATGTGCGGTGTAGTGCATAGGTACGCGTTTCCTTTCATTAAGTCATTGTGCATATTATACAGACTGTGATTTGTCCTAAGGTATCGCAGCAAAAAGGGTTCTCTTGCATCGACTGTGCAAGAGAACCCTTTTTATCCGTGTGTCTTATACTTTGAACCGACTGATAGCTTTTTGCATTGCCTTTGACATTTCGTTCAGCTTGCGGCTGGCATTGGCGATTTGTTGGACGACTGCTGTTTGCTCCTGCGTTGCAGCAGAAACGGTCTGTGACTCGGCAGCGACTTCTCTACTCATCTGATTGATCATTTGTGCCGAATTTTTGATGCCGTGCGTATTCTGTTCTAGATCGTGGACACGCTTATCCATATCACGCGATTCACTAGCGACGCGATCAACCATGGAAGCAATGTCCTTGAATGTTTTGCCGGCGGCATCTACGGCACTTGTGCCGCCTTGTACCTGCGTTACACCCGTCTGCATGACCTCGACGGCAGTTCGCGCCTTTTCTTGAATTGAGGTAATTAGTTCAGTGATCTCACCTGCCGACAGACTAGATTGCTCGGCTAGTTTTCGCACCTCTTCGGCGACAACGGCAAAACCACGCCCGTGTTCACCTGCACGCGCAGCTTCAATAGCGGCGTTTAAAGCGAGAAGATTCGTCTGTTCAGCTATAGCAGAGATAGCATCGACGATGGTACCGATCTTACTTGACTCTTCACCTAAAACGGCGATGACATCGGCAGAGTGTGAAACAGACTGTTCGATGCGTTCCATCTGGAGAACTACTTCATCAACTCTGGTAGAGCCTTCGGCAGCTGCACTATTCGTGCCTTCGACGGCGTTTACTGTTTGCTTGAGATTTCCTGCAAAGGCTGTCATATGCTCTTCAAGTTCACTTACTTGCAGCTTTGCCGTTTCCATTTCGGAAAATTGTGCATTGCAAGAATTAGCTACCTTGCCCATGGAGTCAGCCACCTGCTCACTTACAACAGCGGACTGGTCAGCACTCGCATTAAGCTGCTCAACTGCAATCGTTATCTTTTCTGAGGCATCAATCGCCTGCTTCATCATCTTTCGCACATTATGCTGCAATGTATCAAGCGCCTGACCCATCTTGCCGAGCTCGTCTTCGCTTGTAATCTTGACTTCAAGTGAAGCATGGTGACGGAAATCGCCTTCAGAAAGAGTCGAAAGACGCTTTGTTACCTGTATGATGGGAGCTGCAATTTTGTTGCTAAAGAAGATTGCTGCGACGATGCACAAAAGCTCGATCAAAATGGAGATAAACACAGTCAAACGCAGACTGCTGTAAAAAGTCGCATCAATACTTTCTTTTTGCAAAGCGACTAACTCATCGATCTGATCGATCCAAATCCCTGTTCCCAAAACCCATTGGTAAGGCGCGAAAGTCACCGTATAGTTACGCTTAGGTAAAGACTTCGTTTCACCGGGCTTTGGAAAGCTCAAATTTGTGTAGCCGCCGCCCGTCTGCTTACCGTTTTTGAGCATTTCTTGGATAAAGTGAACACCGTTAGGATCGACAAGATCAATGCGAGATTTGCCTTCAACATCGCGACCTAAAAGAACAACATTCACGCCGTCTACCGTATCGACCCAAAAGTAGCCTTTGCCGTCATCGTAGCGAAGATCGCGCACGAGATCAGCGGCAAACTTTTTTGCCTGAGCCTCGGTAAATTCGCCAGCTAGCTGCCTTTGATAAATCTCGTCAAGTAAACTTACAGCAACTTCTGTATTGTGCTTTAAGGACAAATCGACATCTTCTAACAGTTTGGCATGGTAGCTTTCCAGTTGCACATCGGCATCTGTACGTAAGACGTATATCCAAATCAAGCTGATACAGATGACCGTAGCGAGTGAGGTTCCAATCATCAGGGCGATGAACTTCATTCGCAGCGAAGTAAAATTAAGCATGTGAATCCCTCCTACTTAAACCCATCCTTGGTTGTTGTGGCTAGACATGAAAGAGTGTAGTGCAAATCCTGATAGTAGAGCAAAGTCTCCAAATTCAGTAAAAGGAAAATCTACCGACCACCGCGTCTTTCTCTTTTTTCAGTTCAGTTCATATTCGACAAGCTCTCCTTTCTTTAGTGTGAAGTTCTTCGACATAAATGATGTGGAATCCTTCCCATGATAAAAACATAATTTGCTTTTAAGGAATTATTGATAAACTACACGCACAAACGTCCACTTTGCAGATATTATGCGCCCCCCTTACAAGCACCATCATTGTCGCCAAAATCACCGAATCTTGAGATAAAGTATAAAAAGTTGTTCAACGGTCTTGCAGATGCGTTCAAAGAAGGCTGCGTTTACTTCGCCCATCCGTATTCTACCGAGGAAGACGAAGATGTGTTATAATAGACAGCGTGTAAACTAGAATATATGGATGGTGAGAAGATGAAAGTTACGAAGAAAGATCTGGCGGCTGTCGCTTTGTTGTCACGCCTTGCGATTAAGAAAGAGGAAGAAGATAAATATTTAGGGCAGCTAGACGCTTTTTTACAGTACGTTGAAAACCTTAAAAGCGTAGATACGGCAAATGTAGAACCGACGATGTATGCTCTGGCGCTGCAAAATGTCTTTCGCGCCGACGAGGTAAAGCCGTCGCTTGCGCGTGAGGCGGCGCTTTTTAATGCACCTTTAGCAGAGGACGGCTATTTCAAAGTGCCGAAGATCTTGGAAAGCTAAGGAGGAAATTGAGTGAAACTTTACGATAAAGCGGCGCACGAGCTTCATGATTTGCTGCAAAAAAAGGAGATCTCCTCGACCGAGCTGACGAAAGATGTGCTTGCGCGTATGGATGATGTTGAAGGCGCAGTCGGGGCGTATCTGACCGAGCTACGTGAATTGGCACTAGTGCAGGCGGCGCGTACTGATGAAAAGATCGCACGCGGCGAGTCGCTCTCTTTTTTAGAGGGAATACCAGGTGCGATCAAGGATAATATCTGCACGAAGGGCATCAAGACGACGTGTGCATCTAAGATTTTAGAAAATTTTGTGCCGCCCTATGATGCGACAGTCATGGAAAAGCTCGCGAAAGAAAATCCCGTCATCTTGGGTAAATTAAACATGGATGAGTTTGCTATGGGCGGTTCAACGGAAAATTCTGCCTATAAAAAGACGCACAATCCGTGGAACCTTGACTGCGTGCCGGGCGGCAGCTCTGGCGCTAGCGCGGCAGCGGTCGCTGCCGGTACGGCGGTCTGGGCGTTAGGCTCTGATACAGGCGGCTCTATTCGCCAGCCGGCATCTTTTTGTGGCATCGTTGGCATGAAGCCGACTTATGGTCGTGTTTCGCGCTACGGGCTTATCGCCTACGCCTCATCGCTTGATCAGATAGGCCCATTGACGCGCGATGTGACAGATTGCGCCCACGTCTTGAATGTTATTTCAGGGCATGATGCGATGGATTCGACATCTAGTGCTGCGCCCGTACCCGATTATACTAAGGCATTAACGGGAGATGTAAAGGGGCTAAAGATTGGTCTACCTAAGGAGTATTTCGTAAAGGGCATGGATGCCGATGTAGAAAAGGCGGTTCATAAGGCGGTTGCAGATTTTGAGACGATGGGGGCAGAGGTTACGGAAATTACGCTCCCTCATACGGATTATGCGATTTCGACCTATTATCTTATAGCACCGGCAGAAGCTGCGACGAATCTTGAGCGCTATGATGGCGTAAGCTACGGCGCACGCGTGGACGGCGCGGACATCGTCGCGATGATGACTAAAACGCGCAGCGAAAAGTTCGGCGAGGAGGTAAAGCGGCGCATTATGATCGGAAACTATGCACTTTCTGCAGGTTATTACGATGCTTATTACTTAAAGGCACTGAAAGTACGCACGCTAGTGCAAAAAGATTTCACCGATGCCTTTAAGAAAGTCGATGTCATAATGGCACCGACAGCCCCGACGACGGCGTTTAAGATCGGCGAGATGGCATCAGATCCGCTCAAGATGTATTTGCAGGATATTTGCACCGTGCCTTTGAACCTTGCAGGTTTGCCGGGCATCTCCGTGCCTTGTGGCTACTCGGCAAATGGTATGCCCATCGGTGTTCAAATCATAGGCAAGGCTTTGGCAGAAGAAACGATCTTGTGCGCCGCCTACGCCTATGAGCAGGCACATTCCTTCCATAAAGACAGAGCAAAGATCGGAGGGGCAGAAAAATGAATTACGAAGCAGTCATAGGACTTGAAATTCATAGTGAACTTAAGACAAATACAAAAATTTTCTGCGGCTGTGCTACGAAATTCGGTGCTGCACAAAATACGCAGATCTGCCCTGTTTGCTTAGGGCTGCCCGGCGTCTTGCCCGTACTAAACAAGCGCGTTGTCGAATTTGCCATAAAGGCAGGTCTTGCGCTAAACTGCACGATCAACCAGTACAGCAAATTTGACCGCAAGAACTACTATTATCCCGATCTGCCGAAAAACTTCCAAACATCGCAGTACGACCTGCCGATTGCTGAACACGGCTATGTTGACATCGAAACGGAAAATGGCACGAAACGCATCCGTATTTTGCGCATCCACATGGAAGAAGATGCCGGCAAGCTAGTACATTCCGGCGCGACGATCACGGATTCTTTGACATCAAACGTCGATTACAACCGCACGGGTGTACCTCTCATCGAGATCGTTTCCGAGCCTGATATGTCAACGCCGGCAGAAGCGCGGGCCTATATGGAAAAAATCAAGTCGATCTTAGAATATATCGACGTTTCCAACTGCCGCATGGAGGAAGGCAATCTGCGCGCCGATCTAAATATCTCACTTCGTCCCGTGGGTCAAAAAACACTTGGCACCAAAGCGGAGATGAAGAATATCAATTCCTTCAAGGCGGTCGAAGATGCTCTTTCTTATGAGATCGAGCGCCAAGAAGCAATTTTAGAAGACGGCGGACGCATCGTGCAAGAAACGCGCACATGGGATCTAGGGCGAGGTATCACGAAATCCATGCGCTCTAAAGAAGAAGCACATGACTACCGCTACATGCCGGAGCCTGATCTTGTGCCAATAGTTACGACAAAAGAGGAGATCGAGAGCTATCGTAAAGACTTGCCGGAGCTTCCTGATGCACGTCGCGAGCACTATAGAAAAGAGTTTGGTCTGTCGGCTTATGATGCAGGCATTATTACGGCATCGCGCCATATGGCAGAGTATTTTGAAGCGTGCCTTGCATACGGCGCGGACGCAAAAAGCGCAGCGAATTGGATCATGGGAGATCTTTTAAAAAATCTCAACGCCGAAGGCAAGACGATAGAAGAATCGCCGGTTGATGCAAAGCGTCTTTCACAAATGATCGCACTTATCGAAAAAGGTACGATTTCGTCTAAGATTGCCAAAAAAGTTTTTGCTGAAATGTGGACATCGAGTGATGCGCCGGCAAAGATCGTCGAAGTTAAGGGGCTAGTACAGATAACGGACACAAAGGCAATAGAAGCGATAGTTGATGCCGTCATCGCCGCTAATCCAAAACCGGTCGCAGACTATAAGAGCGGCAATAAAAAAGCATTAGGCTCTTTAGTCGGTCAAGTCATGAAGCAGTCAAAAGGCAAGGCAAACCCACAGTTGGTTAATCAGCTACTTGGAGAAAAGCTAGGCTGATAGGAGTGGCAAAAACATTGTGAGTATGTATCCTTTTACAGTTTCTGTCTGTGTCACGACATATCAGCCTGATTATGAAAAGCTGGGATTGACGCTTTCTTCTGTTTTGCGCCAAAAGGGCTGCTCTTTTGAAATCATTATAGCAGATGACGGTACGGAAAACTTCTTGCAGGAAGAAATCGAAAAATACTTTACGCAGTGGAATTTCACCGCCTATAAGATCGTGCGTGCGCCGAAAAATTACGGCACGGTGCATAATATACTAGCGGCGTGCCTTGTAGCGCGCGGCAAGTATATCAAGGACATCTCGCCGGGAGACTACCTCTATGCTGATACGACGCTTAAAGAGTTTGCCGCTTTCATGCAAGAAGGTCAGTATGGGGCTGCTTTTGCGCGTGCGTGCTACTACAAAAAAGAAGCGAGCATATATCGTATATTAGACTACATGAATCCGCGCGATCTAACTCCTTACGAAGCGAGAGATTTTGTTGCGGCAAAGCGTGCGCAGCTTCTTTTTCAAGATTATCCGTGTGGTGCGGCATTTATGGCACGCCGTGAGATTTTGACGAAGTATACGCGTCTTTTGCTTGATTTCGTGACATATACCGAAGATCGCGCCTATACTATGATGCTCGCTGATGATGTGCCGCTAGCTTTTTGGAATCATAATTTAATTTGGTACGAATACGCAAACGGCATTTCAACGAACAAGGAGAGTTATTGGCAAGAGAAAATTATCCAAGACAATCAAAATTTTTTTGCGTTATTGGCAAAAAGGCATCCGGAAATTTCTTCTTTATGTCGCTGGCACATTTTTGATGGGCAGATGCCAGAACCAATTTGGCACGCATATACAGAAGAAACAAGAAGATATTATCACAAGTTAGATGAAAAAAGATGCCAAGGGCTGCTCTCTTATCGAAAGAACGTCGCACCTGCCGAACTTGAAAAAATTGTGCGTGCGCCAACGGTGCTTGCTTGACTTTTTGAAATGAGGAATGAATGTGCAGATCATAAAGTATAGATTTTCGCAGCATGGCGATGAGCGTGGTATGCTCGTTGCCTTAGAAGAGCTTTTAGATATTCCCTTTTCTATCAAGCGCGTCTATTATATGTATGATACAGGTGCAGGAGTTGTACGCGGTCAGCACGCTCATAAAAGTCTAGAACAAATCTTAATTTGTATCCATGGCAGATGCAAGATACTCTTAGATAACGGACAGGAAAAAGAAGTCGTGATGCTAGAAAAGCCCTATGAGGGACTTTATATCGCCAGTGATATGTGGCGCGAGATGTATGATTTTTCCTCTGATGCTGTGTTACTGGTGTTAGCTTCTGATATATACCGAGAAGAAGACTATATCAGAGATTACGATGCGTTTTTGCGTTCGGTGCAAAATAAGGAGGGATTTTTGTGTGAAGATTGATCTTGGCGTTTTGGAACGAAGGTTTATAAAGCAGCAAAAGGCGTATGAGACCGCAGCTTTGCGTGTTCTGCGCTCTGGGTGCTATATCTTGGGTAAAGAAGTGGCGGCGTTTGAGCAGGAGTTTGCAGCGTATACGGGGGCAAAATATGCTGTGGGAGTAAACTCGGGGCTTGATGCGCTGCGCCTTAGTGTGCGTGCCTTGGGAATTGGAGCTGGCGATGAAGTAATCGTGCCGGCAAATACCTATATTGCCACCGTTCTTGCTGTAACAGAAAGCGGTGCAACGCCTGTTTTCGTCGAGCCGGATGCTTACTTTAATCTTGCCGCCGAGCATTTGGCGGCTGCTATCTCACCTAAAACAAAAGCGATTATAGTCGTCCATCTCTATGGGCAGCCTGCGAATATGACAGCGCTGATGGCTATAGCTACGGCAAATGAGATTGCTGTCATAGAAGATTGCGCCCAGTCGCACGGGGCGCATTTTAAAAAAAGCATGACAGGACGCTTCGGTATCATGGGGTGTTTTAGTTTTTATCCGACGAAGAATCTATGTGCCTTCGGCGATGCCGGTGCCATCATCACAGATTCTGATGAACTAGTCAAAACACTTCGCATGATGCGAAATTATGGCAGCAAGATCAAGTATCAAAATGAGATCACAGGGATAAATTCACGTTTAGACGAAATACAGGCGGCAATCCTTCGCGTTGGTCTTTGCCATTTGACAGAAGACATCAAAGAACGCCAGTACATCGCAGAAAACTATCTTGCAAAGATAGCCAATCCTTGGATTGAGCTGCCAAAGACACTAAAAGATGCAGAACATACCTATCATCAATTTGTTGTTCGCAGCAAATATCGCGACGATTTGCAGCAATATTTGGCAAAAAACGAAGTGAAAACTTTGATCCATTATCCCGTGCCAGCGCATCTTGCAAAATGCTATCAATATCTTGGTCATAAAAAAGGTGATTTTCCGCAGACAGAGAAAATGGCGCAAGAGGTACTTAGCTTACCGATGTTTAATACCATGACGCGCCAAGAGATGCAGTATGTCATCGATCTCTGTAACGGCTATCGCCCTAAAGACGCATAGGAGAAAAGGCATGAACATCGAAACGTACGCTGATATGTACCGACTCATAAAGCCAGAATATTATCTCGACTCTTTGAAAAAAGTACAAAAAGCGGCTATAACGCGTATACGAAAGCAGAAAAAAATTCGCATCGCCTTTCAAATCTCGTGCCTTGCCGAATGGGTCGGCGACGCGCTTTTGCAAAAGTTTGCCGCTCATGAGCGTTTTGATGTGACCGTCGTCATTGTATGGCAGGCGAACACGGACTTTGATGCGGAGATCCCCACGCTTATCAAACATTTTGAGCAATCCGGACTGCCGTATCGCCTAGCTGATGGCACTGTAAGACCAAAAGACTTTGACATCATTTTTTATACATCGCCTTATATGGAGATCCTTTCTAATTGGCGTGATTTTGACATTCCGCTTTCGACATTAGTCTGCTACATTCCCTATGGCTTTTACATAGCCGCTATACAAAATATGCAGTTTAATTTATTTGCACATAATATCATCTGGAAAAACTTCACACCAGCAAAAGGCTATGAGATCTTAGCAGAGCGTTACAGCGACATCGGCGCACACGGCATGGTCTACGCAGGCTATCCTAAGCTAGATGGGCTACTAGATCCAGCTTGCGCAAGCTACGCTCATTGGAAGACTGCTAGCAAAGGCTGCGTAAAAAAAATCATTTTCGCACCGCATCATTCTATTGGAGAAACACCATATTATGCGACATTTGCAGCAAATCATCGCTATTTTCTCGAATACGCGAAAAACCATCAAGAAGATACCGCGTGGATCTTCAAGCCGCATCCGATTCTTGGTCTTAGTTGCGTAAAAAACGGAATATTTTCATCATTAGAAGAATACGACGCATACTGTCGCGCTTGGGATTCGCTGCCAAATGCCAAGGTCGTATCAGGCGAGTATCTTTCTTATTTTGCAAGTTCTGATGCGATGATATTAGATAGTGTATCATTTATGGCGGAATACTTTTACGTTCATAAACCTATACTCTTTCTTACACGCGAAGGCGAACGCTTTAATGAATTTGGCGAGATGGTATTTTCCGCGCTTTATCATGCAAGAGGAACAGATTATGCTGCTATCGAGCATTTTATTGATGTATTGATCGAAAGTGATCCAATGAAGGCGATGCGTGATGATTTTTTTAGCCAAGTCCTTGACTATACAGCCGATCATGGTATGTCAGCGACGCAGTTTATCTATGATGATATTGTGCGTGAGATTGGAGTTTGAAGAATGACAAAATTTATTTTTGATCTCGATGGGACGATCACGAAAGAAGAAACGCTTCCTCTAATCGCCAAGCATTTTTCTGTGCAAGAAGAGATTGAAAATCTTACAAAACAGACGATTATGGGACATATTCCCTTCATTGAGTCATTTATTCGACGCGTTTTCATCTTGGGCAAGCTGCCGATTAGCGAGATAAACGATCTTTTAGCAAATGTAGCACTTCATGAAAAAGTTCTAGCGTTTATTAAAAAAAACCGCGACAATTGTGCAATCGCTACGGGAAATCTTGCCTGCTGGGTAGAAAAGCTCGTTGAAAATATTGGCTGCAAGGTCTATTGCTCAATGGGAGAAGTCAAAAATAATCATGTCATAAAACTAACAGACATCTTAAAAAAAGAAAGTATCGTCGAAAAATATCGCGCCGCAAGACATCGCGTCGTATTTATTGGCGACGGCAACAACGATGTAGAGGCGATGCGTACCGCCGATATTGCCATCGCCTCGGGGCTTACGCATACACCGACGGCAAGCGTAATTTCCGTGGCAGATTATTTTGTATTAAATGAGGTGGCATTATGCAGACAACTAAATCAGTTGTTATAAGCTGCGCTGGCATCGGCTCACGTCTAGGACTTGGAACTACGAAGGCACTCATCAATATTCATGGCAAATCGTTGATCCGCTGGCAGCTAGAACTTTTTCAACAGATCGAAGATATTCGCATTGTCGTTGGCTTTGAGGCAAAAGACGTTATAAAAGAGGTGCGACAGTATCGCCCTGATGCCATCTTTATATTTAATCATAATTATTTTGAAACAAAGACGGGAGCAAGCTACTATTTAGGAGCAAAAGACGGCTATGAATACGCAATAGAATATGATGGCGATCTTATCGTACATCCAGAAGACATGGCAAAACTCCTGAAAATAAAAGGCGAGTGGATCGCCTATACAGATAAGATGTCAGATGATGCTGTATTTTTGAAAGTTAATGAGCGCAGCGAAGTATTGTCGTTTTCGCGTGATTTAGGCGACTACGAATGGACAGGCCCATGCTGCTTAAAAAAAGAGCGCGTCACCTATACATTAGGTCATGTTTACAACCAGTTAGAGCAATACTTGCCGCTACGTGGCATCAAGATTCGCGCCTGTGATATTGATACATATGGCGACTATGAGCGAGCATTAAAATTAGTAGAGTCGTGGGGCTATTATGCAAAAAAATAGTGCTAAAGAGCGTGTAAGAGAAAAGCGCATAGTACTTGATACAGAAAAAGTCAAAGAGTTTTTTGATACGCGCTGTCAAAAGAAACTGCCGTATCTTTATAACTATACGAATTATCAAGACAAACGACCAGAACTTGCCTTAGAGCGCGACCGTGCAGAAAAAGAGCGCGTATTGCCGCTTCTTTCGGCGACTGGCAAAATGCAGATCTTAGACATCGGCTGCGGTGTCGGGCGTTGGGGTGATGCTTTTTTCGAGATCCTTAAAGAAGGGCACTACGTTGGTGTAGACTATAGCGAAGGTCTTTTGCAGCTAGCGAAGGATCATGCAAAGGATCGCGCTAATTATGAATTTTACTGTGCACGTTTTCAAGAAGTCGCCCAGCTGTTGCCACAGCAATATCGCGGCAGAGTCTTTGATCGGATTCTTGTCAACGGTGTCTTAATGTATATAAATGATGATGAAATAGGCTTATGCCTGTCTAACATCAAGCGTCTCTTATCTTATGGTGGGGTAGTGTATCTTAAAGAATCAGTAAGTTATGATAAGCGGTTGACCTTAAATCAGATATATTCTGAAGAACTTACGCACGAATACAGTGCAATTTATCGAAGCATTGCTGAGTATGAACAGCTCTTTCAAGTATATTTGCCGATAAAGGAAGGCTGGCACATCACCGCCTGCGGCGAAGTCTGGGAAAACACATTAGAAAACCGTAAAGAAACGACAGCATATTTTTGGATCTTAGAGTACCGATAGAAAGGGGGGAGATTTTTGCGAGATATTCTAGGTATTGTTGGCGGCTTCGGTGGTTACGCAACATTAGATTTTTTTGCGCGTGTGTTGAAAAAATTTGCTTTAGAATCAGAGCGCAGTTATCCACATATCATCATGGATAATAATTTTTCAATGCCTAGCCGTACACACGCACTTTTGACAGGCGAAGGCTATGAGGAAATTGTCCGTGCAATTGCAGATTCTATGAAACTTCTTGTCTTTCGGGGGGGGACAAATGCGCGATATATCGTCCTTCCTTGCGCTACAGCACATTGCTTTTTGCCAGATGTTTATAGACTCGTACCAGAAGCTAACGAGCGTGTCGTAAATATCGTTCATGTGCTAGGGGCTGCGCTAAAAGAAAGAGGCATTAAGCGTGTATTAGTGATCGCGGCAGAAGGAGCATTAAAAAAGCATCTTTATCGCGATGGTTTACGCATCTATGGCATAGACGTTCGAGAGCCTCTAAAAACGGAATATACAAAGATTCGCTATTTCATCGAATGTGTTAAGCAAGGGAAATATCACGCCGATCTAGATGAAAAGTTTTACACGTTTTTGAAAAATTATGAAGAACAAGACATTATACTTGGCTGTACAGAAATTCCCATACTCTTACAATATATAGCAGGGGAAAATAATAAAGTATCTGATGTATATGCGTGGCGCGCTAGGAGATTTTACGATCCATTGTCGGCAGTTCTTGACTTTCTTCATGATAACATGATATGAATCGAGGTGTATTCATGGAACGTAAGCAATATCTTTTTGAAGTAGAATTACTCGACTACGAGCGCGGCAGAAAATTGGCAAAAGATACCACACTGTCACTGCATGAAAAGATAGGTTTTCCGAATGAATATCGAGAAGGGTATAAAGATTTCATAGTAGCAGATATTCTTTTGAAGCTGCCGCAGCTTAGGAAATGTCATAGGAAAATTGTCGATTTAGGCTGCGGCTGCGACGAGCTGGCGTGGGAAATCCTGCGTTTGTCAGCAGAAAAGCAGCACGAATGTTGGATGCTCGATGCGCCGGAAATGCTTGCGATCTTAAAGGAGCATCTTCCTGATGAATGGTCGTATTTTTCTTGCGTGGGGAAATTTCCCGACGAGTGCGATGCGTTTATTGCTGAGCACCGAGGCAGTTTTGATGCTGTCCTCGTCTATAGCGTCTTGATGTACGTTTGCGTACACGACAGCATTTTTAATTTTATTGATAAGGTGGTAGAGCTTTTAGCCCCCGGCGGCAGAGTACTTCTCGGAGACATACCGAATCGAAGCAAGCGGCGGCGTTTCTTCCGCTCGCCTACGGGCATAAAAACACATCGAGCCTTTACGGGTACGGAAGATGTGCCGCAGGTAGATCCGTGGGAATTAGAATATGGTAAGCTAGACGATAGTATCGTCTTTGCTATCTTGCAGCGCTATCGCGCAGGCGGCTATGAAACGTATCTCCTGCCACAAGGAGAGAATCTACCTATGGCGAATCGGCGTGAGGATATATTGATTGAACGGAGAGCTTGATTTTTGGAGGGAAAAGGATGCAGATACGCTTTTACAAGCGAGCGGATCGGACGCTTTGGGATGATTTTGTCCAAAAGGCTAAGAATCGTCACTTTTTCTTTCTGCGCGATTATATGGAGTATCATGAAGCGCGTTTTTTTGATGCGTCCGTTCTTGTGTTCGATGAAAAAGAGCATCTACTGGCACTGTTGCCGCTTTCACGGCAGGAAACGACGGCGGTTTCTCACGGTGGGCTGACTTTTGGCGGCTTTATCGTGGGTGAGCGTATGTCGGTAGAGATGATGCTCGATCTTTTCGGTAAAGTGCGTGGCTTTTTAGGCGCACATGGCGTAAAGACGCTTCTTTATAAGTGTATACCGTGGATTTATCATCATTATCCGGCAGAAGAAGATTTATACGCTCTTTTTATACACGGAGCGCGACTCGTGCGCCGCGATGTGTCTGCGACAATTTTTTTGCCGCAACGCTACAGCTATCGAAAGGGCAGGGCTTGTGAGATTAAGAAAGGCTATAAAAACAAGCTGTTGCTGCAAGAAAGCCATGATTATGCGACGTTCGTTGCTTTATTGCGTGAGGTGCTGCAAAAAAGGCACGCGGCAACACCTGTTCATACAGCAGCAGAATTGGCTTTTCTAGCAGATCGCTTTCCGGAAAATATCAAGCTCTATACGGCACAAAAGGATGCTATGATGCTTGCCGGAACGCTCATCTTCGATAACGGTACGACAGTTCATACACAATATATGATGAACACGGATGAAGGTCGGACGATGGGGGCACTTGACGCTCTTATAGATCATTTGCTAAAAGAGATTTATAATGTTCGTCGCTACTTTGATTTTGGCATATCAAATGAGGATGGGGGGCGTTGGCTAAATCACGGTTTAGCAGCGCAAAAGGAGGGCTTTGGTGCAAGAGCTGTCGTGCATGACTTTTATGAGCTCGATTGTTGCTGAGATTTTTATTGGTGGTTCTTTAGCTTACGCTATGGGAAGATTTTCCAAGTGGTAAAATGCAGGTAAATGTAACATTGTCACTGTCTATTCGCTTCGGGCTTGACTTCTTGGATTTTCATGGTAGAATACTTTTGTATGAGTCGTAGCAAGCGCGTCCATTAGCCCCGGAGCGCCGGCGGGCCATCATCTATGAAACATAGTAATGCATGATAGTTTGAGGGAGGATTCTCATGAAGACGACATTTATGGCAAATGTCGCGAATATCGAGCGCAAATGGTATGTGGTTGATGCTGCCGGTCAAACGGTAGGTAGATTGGCAGCAGACATCGCCAAGGTGCTTCGCGGCAAGCATAAGCCGACCTTTACGCCGCACGTTGATACGGGAGATTTCGTCATCGTGATCAACGCGGAGAAGGTGGTATTTACAGGAAAGAAACTTACAGATAAAATGTATTTTCGTCATTCCGGTTATCCGGGTGGCACGACGTTTACAGCGGCAGGAAAGCTCATGGAGAAAGCTCCGGAAAAGGTCATTGAAAAAGCGGTACGCGGTATGTTGCCGAAGAATCGTCTAGGCGCGAAGATGTATCGAAAACTAAATGTCTATGCCGGTGAAAAACACCCCCATGCAGCGCAAAAGCCTGAAGTACTCACGTTTGACATCCGTTAATTTCTGGAAGGAGGAATTTTAATCCATGGCATTAGTTAGCTATTACGGCACGGGTCGCAGAAAGACCTCAATCGCTCGCATTCGCTTGCTTCCCGGTGACGGTAAAGTCACGATCAATGGTCGTGATATGGAAGAATATTTCGGTCTAAAGACGCTTGAACTAATCGTGCGTCAACCGCTTAATCTCACCGATATGGTAGATAAATATGATGTTATCGCAAGCGTCAAAGGCG
>CAUUGH010000030.1:0-21459 GCA_963544755.1 uncultured Selenomonas sp.
AGGATGCTTGTTTTTCTTAAATGGTTTTTGAAACTTTTTTCCTGCTTTGATGATTTTATTTTACATTTCGCGATTTACAAGATGCCCACTTAGAGTAAAACCTCGAACTTCATAGTCTCGCACAGTTTCGTGCTGTGTGCGAGATTTGTTAAGCCAGACTTTAGTATTGTAAATAAGCTGCATTTCTACAGGCTTTAACTGTTCAAGCATGACTTTTCCCGCCGGCGTTTGCTTGAATGTTTCTGCATTTTGCTCTTGATTTTTTATATGCTCAAATATTGCTGCCCTTTGAGAATCAAGATCTAAAAAGCGGTCAATATCGTCATTTTTAAGAAATTTCAGCATCTCGCTCGAAAGTTCAAGGTATAGCTGAAAGAGCTCTTGTATTGTCATCGAGATGCCCCTTGCTGCGTTGATGCAGCAGATCCTTCAGTCGCTTGCGGTGCTGCTTCTTGCGAGATTTCGCCCGCTTTTTCAGCGCGTGCTTTTTTCATCGCTTGCGCCCAAGCGTCACGCAGCTCACGGATGATGCTGGCAGCTTCATCAATTTTCGTTGCATCGCTGTCGAGATTGCCTTGTACCAAGCAGTTATAAACATAGTTATAGAGCGGCAGAAGCTGGTGTGCGATCTCATAGTCAAAATCTAGCGTCACACGAAATTCGGTGATGATTTTTTCTGCTTTGATGATAGAGTTGTTCGCTGACTCGTAGTCCTTTTTTTCAAGGGCTTCTTTGCCTTCTGACATAAAGCGCAAAGCACCATTGTAGAGCATGAGGGTCAAAGCTTCCGGCGTTGCCGTCATGATCTGCTGCCTTTTATACGCTTCCGCTGCTGCATTTGCCATTCGTTTTCCTCCCGCTTTTTTCTATCTCTGTGCTCCGAAAAGTGAGTTATACATACTGTTCATGCGTTGCAGCGCACTTTCCATCGCATCGTATTTTTTGTAAAGCTGCGTCTGATAATCGTCCAGGTAGTTTTTGAACGCCTTCATCTTTTTCTTTTGTGAACGAATCAAGTTGCCAAGCGCACTTGCATCATCCCAATCGGCTTTTGTACCGGCTTCTTTGCCGATTTCTTTCAAGCTGTCAAGAGAGACTTTAGATAGACGCAGCGATATGCCGGATTTTTTGAAGTCGTCCTTTTTATCCAAAGAACCAAATACGCGATATACAGAGTCCGGATCTTCTGCCAATGCTTTTTTAAGCTTGTCCTCATCAAGTGTGAGATGCCCACGCGTATCGCCGACTTTCGTCGTGATGCCAAGCGACGATGCCGAGTTGTATTTTGAATCTACGCCGCTAAGCGGTGTCGATACAGCTTCTCTTAATTTGCTGATAAGCCGTCTAAGATGGGGATCGTGATAAAGAAGCCCTGTCTTTGCTTTTTCAGTCCAACGCTTAATTTGCTCTGCCGACATATTTTTTTCTTGATCTTTTGTCAGCGGATCATAGTCTTTATCATGCGCCGTATTATACTGCTTTTGCAGTTCATCGAGAAGTTTGTTATAGCTTTCGACAAATTTCTTAACTTTATCGACGACAGCGTCAACATTTTGCGAAACGGAAACGGTGACAGTTTCGCCAGGCTTGGTCTTATTGAGTAGATTGTAAGTGACACCGCCAGCAACGACGCGGTTATCATCAACAGCATATTCTTTACCGTCGATCTTAACTTTGCCAGCCGTGCCGCCTTGGCTAACCGATACTCCATCCGTAAAGGTATATTCGTTAGAAAGCGCGTTCGCTGATTTATCGAACTTTGCAAGGTGCAGGTTGTTAAGCAGCTGCGTCGCACCTTTACCCTTAGCTTTGATGTCGATTACGTTGTCAGCACCGCCTTTTTTATTGTAGATGCTAAAAGAGCCTGTCGCAGCATCATAGCTTGCGTTAAAGTTCGCCTTGTGTGCGACGTCTTTAGCATTTTTTGCCGGGCGTGAGGCATTTTGTATGCTGCTTGCAAGATCATGGAGCGTTTTTTTGTTTTCTACCAGTTCTTTGAAGGTGTATTTGACATGATAGACATCCGTGCCGGTAGCTGTCCTCGTGTCTTTTAGCTCCATATCTATAGCATTGTCGTTTTCGTTGACGGTTGCTGTAGAGCCGTCGGCATAGGTGACCTTATACTGTTTTACGCCGCCAGGACCTGTCGTTGACAATGCTTCTATCTTCTTAAAAGCGATGTCTGCAAGCTGCGCCGACTTCGCTTTGGAAGAATCCGCAGATGAGCGCGTGATCTCTGTCTTTGAAACGAAGTAAGCATTTGATGCCAGTTTTTCTACCGTGACGGTATGACTCATGACCGACGCCGCACCGTTTGCACTGGCGGTAACGGTCTTATCATCCGAGGTTGTCGCAGTCTTTGCTGCCATATCCGATTGTTTCTTGTACTTTGTCAACTCGGAAAGATTAAACTTGTTTACTTTATCATAAAGTTCATGAAGCGCGGCTTTTTTGTACTCGTTGGTCATCTCGCGCTTATACATTTTATCATATTGCTTTTGCTTGCCTTTCATGCCCATCTTGACTAGAGATTCTATGTCAAGACCAGATCCTGAAAGACCATAAACACCGTTTACACCCATTGTCTTTCCTCCTTATATCGGTCGATCCAAAAACGTACCGATCCACTCGCGAGTCTTTTCCATGCCTTTTATCATGTCTTCCGGCGGCATTTCTTTGATGAGCTTGCCTGTCTTTTTGTCTACCATACGCACGCTCATAACATCGACTTCTTGATGGTATTCAAATGCAAGGTTACAATTCATGCGATTCATGATACGGTTAATCTCTTTCATGAGATATGTCATCTGGGACTCATCGACGGTCTTTTCTTTGCTGAGTTTTTCTTTTCGTGCTTCTTCTTGCGCTTCGGCTTTTGCTTTAGCTATCGCGCTGATTTCCTGCATTTTTAGCTGTGCATCTGTGCGCCCATCAAAAATAGCGGCAGGCGACTCGGCAATTTGTCTTTGGCTTTCGGTAAGAGCGTCTGTCTTAGGTGCAGGGTTACTCGACCGTAAAGCGCTGTCTGCCGGTGCCGCAGGGGCTAAAGTCCCACTCTTAACTGCGGCAAAATCAGTGCTTTGCACGACCGGCGCAGCACCTAGTGCGTCTTGAATCTTTCCTATCATGTTTTCTCCCTCCATAGATAAAATACTTGCAATCCATTGTTTACCTGACACTTCCTGTGCCGGGCAATAAAGAAGTATCCTGCTTTTTAAGAATAGCTTCCTTTAAGTAAAGAGCTTTACTCTGCCTGCGGCAACGCACCTCGAAGGTCAAGACTTGCAGGTACTGCCGCGTGTTTGTTTTCATCTTGTATAGCACGATAGATCTCGCCGCGGTAGATCTTGACTTCACGCGGCGCTCCAATGGCGATACGGACATTATCTCCCTGCACTTCCACGACATGGACAACAATGTTATCGCCGATCATGATTTGCTGGCGAGGCTTTCTTGTCAATACTAACATTTAGTTCGCCTCCTGCTCGTTTTTTTTCTTTTCTTGCACCTCTGCTTTCTTGTGGAAAAGTTTATGCTTGGTCCGATAGGCACTCTTATCTAAAACAACTTGACGACCTTCGTTCGTGCGGCTATTGATGACGATGGGAGCGAGAAGATTTGCCGTTATCTCTTTTATGTCACGACCCGGAATGGTCAACAATGTGTAAAGAAGAAGATCTTCTTGATTTTCTAACGCCAGACTTTCAAGTACGTCGTCTTCAAGACGAAATTCATAGTCCGGAAAGAAGATGAAAGGGATCGTCATCAAAAAGGCGAGATCCGGAGTCGTCACCGACTGCAAAAAAACATAAGGACTTTCTTCGTCGTATGGAACAATAACAAACTCGTGTTCTTCTTCAAACGCCGGAAGCCCGTCAGCAAAGTTAATGATTTTGCCATCGTCTTCTTCGATTTCTCCAAAACGCGTCGTCTTGATTTTTTTCATTCTCTTCTCCCCTATGCGTATATATCATAATGTCCTATGGATGTCCACATACGAACGGAGCCTTTAGCCTGCATATAATAGTCGATTTTTCCCGGCTCATATACAATGTCAGCAAACGGCTCTGAGCGGATGTCTATTGCGTGTTCGCCCAAATCAGGCGGCGACCCTTTAATCTCTGAAGGATAAACTGTGATCTTAGGTAGTGGCACAATCGCTAGTGTAAGCTCCTTTTGCTCTTTGATCTCAGCATCGATCTTTGCTTTTGCCTGTTTTTGAAAAAAGTCTGCACCGGGTCTTGCCGCATGATCAAGTGCTTGCCATGCTTCTTTTGTGCGCCGACTCGTGCCTTGCTTTACGCCAGAGAACCCTGCCGCCTTAAAGTCGGCACAAAGATCGGCATCTTTACGAAAGCCGTATGTCTTGCGGCTTTCGTAACTGTCGATGTCAATACGTACTTGCGTCGCGCCGACACTTAAAGTCGCCTCACGCTGCTTTGCTTGCATTTTAGTCGGCACCGTACTCGTCTTTAGCTTGAAACGGTGCGTCTGCCAACCAACCATAGGCATGGTTTGCCGCATATTAAGATAGGTCATTTTGGAAAGCACAGCGCACCTCCTTTTTATAAGAACCGCGCACAGTGTCTAGCAAATATACATTGTGCGCGTATGTGCCGCTATCTCAAATAGTCGCTCAAGGTCGGCGGCAGGATCTTAGAGCCGACAGAAAGTGACATATTGTAAATCGCTGTCGCCTGCATCATCTTAACAGCCAGTTTTGCGACATCTGTACTGTTGGTGTCGGTTATGTCTTTTTGAATAGCAACATTGTAGTCTTCAAGAAGTTCTGACATACCTTTGTAGACATTGTGGCGCGCCGCTATATGATCTTGTGAAACGACAACGGTATTATGCGTTTCATCGGCAATAGTCATACCATCGGAAACGAGCCATTTTACATCATCAGATCTGACTTTTTCGGCTACGGTCAACATATCATTGATTGCCGCTGTGCCTGAGCGCGTATTGCCAGAATGTTCATCGTCGAAGATGTCTTTGCCGAAAATATCTTCTGCTGTCGCATTGACAGTGTCGGCAGTCGGCTCTACTGCGCCGTTTCTCTTGACCATGGAGATTTTTTTGAAGTCGCCATGATATGTGACGACCTGTTGATCGATGGTCTTTAACTTGAAGTTTACAACTTTACCGCCAATATTTCTTGCAACGGTCCAATCCTTACCGCTAGTTCCGGGCGTCGCCGGCGGAGTGGTCGAAGCGTCTTTGATCTGACCTGTATTTAGGAAATGATCTGCCACCTTAAAGGTCGATGGCGATAGTGTCGCCACGCGATCTGCAGCCGGATTGACCGTCGTCTGCCCTGCTGCAACTTTCTTTTTGTAGCCTTCCTTCATGAAGTCATAGGAGTAAATATCACCGCTTTTTGTGTCGAGATAATATTCATTACCGTCGTCACCTTGAAGCGTAATCATTTGTTTCGTGCGTCCCGAAAGATTCGTATTGTTGAAGAATTTTGACTGATGTTCGTCAAGTGTCTTAGGGATGCCACGAGGAACTTTCTTTTCAGAAAGAAGAAAGGGCTGTGTAAGATCAGACTGTCCTGAGAAAATATAGCGATCACCTAGCTGAGAGTTCCCTAAAGAAACAATCTCATGCAGCTTTGCTATCATTTCCTTAGCGATAGCTTCCATATCGCCTTTTTGATTCGGCGACTGTGCAGCTTGGATCGTCTTTTCTTTCAGTGTCTTGAAGATGTCTGACATACCGGTTACAGCACCGTCAGTACGCTGCATCCACGATCTGCCTGCGTCGATATTTTTTCTATATTGCTCGTTTTCAGTTTCTTCCGTGCGATAACGCAGCCAATTTGAATACTGCACCGGATCATCTGAGGGGCGATGCATCGACTGTCCGTCAGATTGCTCCATCAATTTTGCCTGCTCTTCGGCGGCGCGATTTAGTTGCTTTTGGTAATTTGCAACCATTTGCATACTGCCAATTCTCATCTTTATGTCACCTTACCTTCCTACAAGTCCCGTATTATTTACAAGACGATCAAGCATTTCATCCATCGTTGTCAAGCAGCGTGCGCTTGCGCTGTAGCCCTGTTGGAAACGAATCATATTAGAAAGCTCTTCGTTCCAGTTGACACCGGAAACTGACGTGCGCCACGCTTGAATCTGCGTCATAATGTCTTCTTGGAATTTTGCTTTTGTATCCATCGCTTTTGCATCAACGCCAAGCCCACTTGTCACTGCGTTATAGTAGTTGTTAAGAGAGCTTATGCCGATGGGGCGAGTTTCCGTCGGGCTGCCGGCTGTCGGCTTTTTGTAGATGCTAAGACCGGTATCTTTTTGCTCCATGTTAAAGATATTTGCCATAAGAACAGCGTTGCTGCCGTCTGCTGTGCCGTTTAAGTCGCTTGTCTTATGAACGACGGTACCTGCGCCCGTGATTTTAGGCGGTATAGTCGTGTTGTCATAGCCAAGATTTTGCACATAGGAGTTTTTCGCATCGCTGTTGTCGCCATAACCACGCGCCGCTACCTTTAATTCACCATCTTGCGCGGTAAGCTCACTACTTACCTTCATGGCTTTAATGATCTGTATGCCTTGCAACTCTTCTGTGTCGCCGGCCGCTGTCGATAGGTTCGTCGTGTGCGTGGTCACGGGCGGCGTGCCGGCTGTCGTCGAGGTTCTTCCCGTCACTTTTGCACCGAGCAGTGATTGGCGCTCTTTGTCCCAGACATAGTATCTGTCATTTCTGCCGAAGAAATTAAGGTTTGACGTCTTGTCTTTATCTATGCCGGCACCTGCACGATGCTGATCGTTAAACTGGGTCATGAAGGTCGCTGCGATGTTTGCCAGTTTATCCATGTAGGATTTATTTTCCTTTATAGAATCAACGGCTGCCTGTAACGTGCCGTTTCCAGGCTCAAATAAGGTGTTTGTGTCTTTAAAGGTCAGTGAATAGTCATTGACACCGTATCGTTTGTTTTCGATAGGTCCGTTCATTGCCAGCTCTAATCTTGAGATGCCATTTACAATCGAAGAGCCGCCCGAAACGATCTGATACATGCCGTTTTCCGTCTGGTAGACGTGCAAACTCATATACTTAGATAGCTTATCCACTAAAAGATCTCGCTTATCTCTAAGGTCGTTTGCCATCGCGCCGTTCGCTTCGGCAAGCGCTATATTTTTGTTGAGTTCGACGAGCTTTTGTGTGATCTGATTTACGTCTTTTACATATGTATCCATCTCTCGATAGACAAGGTGCAGTTGCTTTTGGACGCTGTCAGCCGCTCCTTCTAAGCGATCGGCAAATTGCTTGCCGGCTTCGATGGCGGAGATGCGTTTTGACGGCTCACTGGCATGAACGCTTAGATCGTTCCACGCTTTGAAGAATTTATGCAATTCATCTTTTATACCTGTCTTTTTGGAGTCGTTAAATACAGACTCGATCTTATCGTAATTTTTCTGGCGAAACTTCGTGTACGATTCTGTCGCTTCTTCCTGCCAGTATTGCTTATCTGCAAAAAAATCACGCGCTCTTGTCAGCGACTCTGAGTCAACGCCCGTACCAACGTGAAGCCCTCCAAACATCCCGTGATGCTCTAAAGGCTTTGTCGCTGCAGGGTTTACACGCTGACGCGAATAGCCTTCCGTATTGGCATTCGTGATGTTATGCCCCAAGGTATCTAGCGCAAGCTGATTTTGATTGATGCCGCGCACCATGGTATTAAGTCCCGAAAATGTCGATCGCATTTTTTCACCCTTTTCTTTTAAGAAACACGGCTAAATTTGACCTATGTCAGGCTAATTTAGCAAGCCTTGTTTCTCTACAATTATATTAAACGCTCGCATCGAATATCTTCGTCGCTGCGTTCATCTGCTTTTTGTCGTTTTCTGCTTCTTTTAGCGGCTTGTTATAGGTCGTCTCTGCTGTTGTGCCAGCCATCACGTTGATGCTAAACAGTATAAATTGCATCTGACGATCTAAAAGAGCGCTGTTTATAACTACAGCTTCTTTCACCTCGCGCATAAGATCGCCGACCTCTTGCAAGAGATGTTTGGCGACGGTGCGTTCTTTCGATAAGGCTGTGCGCGATAAAAGTTCAGCTAGATCGCGCGTTGCCGTACCTTTTAAAAGCAGTGCCTGACGTTTTTCGATGCGGCGCAACTCAATCAGCAGCGTTTCTATCGCTTTTGTTTCTTTGCTCATCAAGACGCCTGAGCCGTCGCAAAGACCTTGACGCTGACGCTTGATGCCTGCCAGCAGACGGCGGCAGATGTCTATTTGCAAAGAGAGCAATTTTATGATCTCACTCATGATTTACGCCTGAAAGTCAAGACGCTTTTTGCGCGTCACGCTTTCTTTGCCGCTAGCTTCGTATGAGTTTCCCACCGCCGTGCCGCCGATACGGTTTAGATTTGCCGTTACAGCCGCTAATGCGCCCTCGGCAAGCAGCGTATTGTTTTCACTTACGCGCCTTACTTCTGCCATAGAGCGTTCAAGATCTCGATGAAGCGATTCCAGCTCCGCCGCTAGCTTTCGATCCAGACAGCGCGCCGCCAGTTCGCGCAGCTTCGTCGTAGGCTCTATATCGGCTTCTTGTTGGGCAAGAGCAGCTAAGGCGGCTTGGCGGCGCACTTCAAGCTGCTCTATCTTTGAGGCGAGTTTTTCTTCTTCTTTTACGACACGTTCGAGCATTTTTAGATCCATCTTCGCAAGCGCCTTGTGCTTTTTCCTACTCGTCGTTACGAGTTCTTCGTAGCACGAAGCGAGCGCAGCCATGACATCTTTCATCTCACGCCACATATCCGTCCTCCTCGCCTAGACGCTTTTTCATACACGCTGATCGATCATCTTTGCGGCTATATCACGCGCTGCAACATGATAGCTGCCTTCTTCAATCTGCTGCATATAAAAATCAACTTTATCCTTTCTAACTTTGCTGTTATCCACTATCAAGCGGTTGAGGATCTCGCCGAAGGCTCTGCCTTCTTGAGAAAGCGCGACGGCGTCTTTTCGTAAAACTTCCGGCGGACACCTGTCCTGCGTCTTTAAGCCGGCAAAAACATCGCTTGCTGCATAAGTATTATAAAGCGTCTGCACACCGCCCTGCACCTTTATGGACATCACACCTCACCACCTTTCTTTTTTTGCGGCAAATCAAGAGCATCCACGCCCTTATTTGCCCTTTGCCTTTCATGTGTAGTATCGAAAAAAAAAACCCTCACCTTAAGCTTGCTCTACGAATTAAGTTTCTTTGACGATAACGCGACAAAAGGCTTGCGTCCAATGTCCCATACATAAAGCGAGGTGCTTTAGCCAAAGCGCTCAGCGCCTACTTTAAAGTCGTGCATACATCCTGCACAATAGCGTCCGCGTGTAATAGGTGCGCCGCAGCTTTCGCACGGATAGCTTATATCGACATCTGTGTGCAAAAAGCGCGAATCGTGAATCATACGCAGGATCATCCTAGGCTCTGCGCCCGTTCCTTCGCAAATCTTATCAAGCGTCGCCGCTTCTTTATGCGTATCGACATAGCGAATAATGCGCGCTTCTTCTGCTTGTAATTCTTCAAAGCAATCTAAACAGAGCTTTTGCTTTGGTTTAGCGATAAAAAGCTTGCCACAGGCCGAGCAGTTTTTTAAGTTTGCGTTCATGTAATTTCTCTCCTTACAACCTAGTACCATAGTACCTTATTTATTTTATCTATCGACGTAAACCACTTTATTCCTAAGTAAAATTTCACGTTTTTATAAAACCGTCTACGAAAATAAAATATGCTGTCATATTAAACATAAAAATAAAAAGGCGGCGTATGCGTCAGCTATTGATGCACACGCCGCCTTTTTTAAGTTAAATCGCAGCTTATTTTACCACTTCGCCATGCCAATCTACGATGCCGCCAAATTCCACTATGTTTGTATAGCCCATGGCAGCAAGCTTTGTCGCTGCATCGTTGCTGCGCCTGCCGCTGCGGCAATAAACAAAAATACGTTGATCTTTATCTTTAAGAAGTGCCGGCGGCTCTTTTTGAATCGTTTCGTTAGGCAGATTGACAGCTTGACGAATATGACCTTGGCTATATTCGCCAGGCGTTCTAACATCTAACAAAATAAAGTCTGTTTCTTCTTTCATCATCTTTTCCGCCTCATCCGGAGAAACCTGTATAAAGGCACCCTTTGCCGACACATTCGGCTCTGCTTTAGCACTAATTTTCCTATCTGCCATAGGGCAATCGCTGCAGCCAAGCGTAAAGATCACTGCCGCTGCCAGTAGTAACAATAGATATTTTTTCATCTTATTTCCTCCTGTTATTTCATATTCACGTTTTAAAGCGACCGCGTAAAAGCGGCAGCGCTGCCAGTACCAATGCACTATTTACTACGCCTTCGGCTAAAAGCCCGGGCAAAGAATAAAGTGCCGCCTTGACACTGTCATATAAAATGGCTCCGGCAAATGTGTAAGCCAGCGCCATCCAAAGGCTTGCCAGCGTGAGTACTAAAGCAAGGCGCAAGATGTGGCTTTTCGCATTTGCCATGCGACAAACAATCTCTGCCATGACGAATTTTATGATGATTGTCGGCACAATCCAAAGCGTAAAGGCTGCCATAAAGTCTGCAAGCGCAGAGCCAAAGCAGGCGGCAAAAAGCGCCGAGCGCCTTTTTGCCAAGAGTGCAAAAAGAAAGATGACCGCATCGCCTAAGTGTGCATAACCAAGCGGTATGGGAATGTGCGGCAAGAATGTGGCAAGAAAGACTAGCACACTCATCAAAGCTGTCAAAACGAGATCGAAAGCTGTAAAATCGTCGGCGCTTCTTTGGTGAAGATTCAATGTGTCTCCTTTCGTAACGGCAAGCACTTTTGCAAGATGCTTTTTTATATTTACTTACGCTAAAATCATAATGACGGTCGCGCCCCTTCTTCGATGTTCTTGCTGTAGCATCCTTTGCCTTTTTTAATTCTCATCAGCCAAAGAGGGCACGCTTTTTTCTTCGTCGAGCGAATCAATGCAGCATCGTGTGAGCAATACGATGAGCGCCAGCCATTTCGTGACAAGTTTTGTGCTTTATAAAAAAATAACCTCTCCCAAAAGGAGAGGCTTTAATTCAAATGGAGCTGATGATAGGGCTTGAACCTACGACCTGCTCATTACGAATGAGCTGCTCTACCAACTGAGCTACATCAGCATTTCCTACGCGCAATATTTGCGCGACTGACAAAAAACATTATACGGCTTTATGCCTAAGTTGTCAACGGTTTTTTATTTTTTAGTTTTTCCTGCTCTATAAGATACCTAAGGACGCGCCTAAAGCCTTGCGCTGCGTCGATACGGCAGCGCCAGCCGAGGACGCGCAATTTGTCGGCAGAGGGCAGATTCGCTTGATTGAAGTTATTTTGAAGATATGCGCTGTCTTTTGCTCGCTCTTTGGCGATGACTTTAAGATTAAGTTCCGGTCGAAGCTTTACCATGATTTTTGCAAGTTCACGGATACTTAAAAAAGCTCGCTCGTTTGCTACGTTATATGCTTTTCCCGCCGCACCTTCTAAGAGTATTAAAAAAAATGCCGCAACAGCGTCGGTGATGTAGCAAAAGGGGCGACAAGCACTGCCATCACTATGCATGATGATGTCTTTTCCTTCTTGCACACATTTCATGAAGGCGGCAAAAACGCGTGGGTCGCTGTCTAAATCCATCGTCGGCGCGTAGGTGTGCGCGATGCGTGCGATCTTTATCGGCACGCCGTATTCGCTGAAAAAGAGGCTGCACCATGTTTCGCCCATGCGTTTGCTGCCGCCGTAGCAGCTTTGCAGATCGAGCGGATCGGCGGCACCAAAGTCGCTTTCTTTGATTTTTCCAGTGCCTTCTGGCAGTTTGCCGTAAATATCGCCGCTGCTGAAAAATAAGAAGGCTTCACTTTTTTTTTCTCGCGCCAGACAAAGCAGATGGTAGGTGCCGATCACGTTCGGCTCGGCGACTTCTACGGGCATTGTCTTATAATACTTAGGGCTTGCAAGACTTGCAGCGTGAATGATAAAATCAATGCTTTCTTTAATTTGCCACGGTTCTTTAAGATCGTGACGTACCAGCGAGATGTAGGGCATTTTTAGATATTCGCCAAAGCGCTTGTAGGCTTTTTCTTCGCTGCGGACTTGAAGAAGCAGCCGTAGATCCAGCGCACATTTTTCGTTTAGATAGATGAAAAAAAAGACGACATAAGATGCCAACATACCCGTCGCACCTGTAATTAGTATTGTCTTAGCGCGAAATTTTTGCCAATCTAAATGCCTGTCATAAATATCTTTTAGATCTTCTTCGATGATGCTATTACGGAGAAAGGCTCTTTTTTCCATCGTTTTCCTTCCAATAAGTGAGTTTTTCTACGGGCAAATCATCTAAATTATCTTCGCTCGTATCTTTTAGCGGAATTTCGCAAGTCGCGCAAAGCGCATGGTGCGCCCCCTTCGTCTTAAGCTGCATACAGCGAAAATCGTAGAGTTTCTTGGAGTTCCAAATTTCTTCTAATGTATTATCTAAGATATTGCCGACTAAGGTATCGCGTGACCAGTCGGTACAGCAGACAACGACGTCACCGTTACTTCTGACTGTCATGTGCGTAAAGGGATAGCGACAGACTTTGCGCTTTTTATAAAGTGCCTGCTCTAGGTACGCTGCGTTTGCTTCTTTGCCTTTTTCTTCGCTGCCGTAGAGTTTATCCAGCGCGTGTTCTTCCAGTTTTGGCACGTTCCACGGCGTATCGATCATCTGCTCGTCGGCAATGCCCTCGTACATACGGTAAAATTCCTCGTTTTCCTCGCCGTGTGTATCCATTATTTTCGCACATATGAAGGGCTTTTTTGCGCCTTTTGCGTCGCGGTACTTTTTTAGGTAGGCGATGTTTTCACGAATTTCTTGCGGCGTGATGCGCGACTTTGTAATACGCGCCTGTCCGTCTTTGCGTACGGAGTAAATAGAAGCGCGCAAATAATCTAACCCAAAATCAACGAAGGTCTTTGCCATCTCTTTAGAAAGAAGAGAGGCGTTTGTCGTTATTTCCATTTCGTCGCAAATGTCATAAGTCTTTATCTTTTCTACCATGGAGCATATACCGCTATGTAAAAGCGGCTCACCTGTCGAGTAGAGTTTTATCAGCTTGATCTTTTTTTTATGGCGCCGGCAAAGCTCTTTCATATCTTCTAGCAGCTTGTCAAAAAGCTCTTCTTTCATGTTGCCAAAAGGCCCGCCGTACTTTTTATACTCTTTCGTACTTTGCCAACACATCAAACATTTGAAGTTACAAACATTCGTAGGCTCTATACATACGCAAAGCGGCACGGCGAGCGGCACGACTTGGCGCAGCGTCAGGCGGTTTTGTTGATACGCCTCGGAAAAAGGCACGACTTCATTGCTCAAGGTGATTCCTCCAAGTTTTACAGTGCACAGATTTTTACACTTACAATTCCTTACGCTCGATAAGTTCAAGCCAATTTCCTTCAGGATCACGGCAAAAGCAGCATTTCGTATATCGCCCCATATCATGCACGCGCGTCGAAGATATACCGCCGCGTGCAAAAATCGCCGCGCGTGTCGCTTCTATATCGCGCACGCCAAAAGCTATGTGCATACCTGCTGTGATCGGCTGCGGTACCTTTATGTTATTATTTTTAGGAACTAGCACTTCAATAAGCTCTATCATATCGCCGCTGCCGCTTTCTTTGCCCTTTTCCGTGATGAGCTTGGTTATTTTAACGCAGGCATTGATTGTCCGAAATAAATCGGCGATCAAAGGATCGATTTGCTGAATATTTTCCGAAAGTGTATACATATGAAAGACTTCTCGATAAAAAGCAGCCATACGCAACAAATCTTTCACATATATTCCCGTATGACGCATCTGAATCATCATGTCATTTACCTCCGTCAGGCTCTATGAGTGGGATATACATATTTCTAGAAAGTTGCTCACGCGGCAAAAATGGCGCTAGATCTTCTAAAGGAGGGCTTATTAGCCGCCCGTCAGCCAGTCGCTTCGTCGCGGATTTTGGCTCGAATTTTTGATCTTCGGTTACAAAAACTTCACAAAGCAGATAGCCGGATGCTAAAAGCACATGCGCTATTTTTTCTCGCAACTCTTCATTGGAAGATATTTCATAATAAGGTAACTGAAATGCCTCTGCAATCTTTTTAAAGGAGGGAAAGCCCAGATCGCCGCTTGCCGGCCCGACGCCGATAAGACCATTTGCAAATACATTCATCTGTGTCTGGCGGATCTGATGATAGCCGTTGTTATTGATGATAAAAATTTTGATCGGCAGTCGGTTCGTGACGACTGTCTGCAATTCCTGCAAATTCATCATAATGCTGCCGTCGCCTTCAATACAGATGACGCTTTTATCAGACGCTATAGCTGCACCGATGGCAGCCGGCAAACCGTAGCCCATCGAGGAGATGGCGCAGTTCATGAGAAAGCGGTCGCCTTCTTTGATATAGTAGGATTGGCTACCTGCGACACTTGCTGACCCGTTTGCTGCGACGGTGATGCTTTTTTTAGGCAGGGCGCGACTAAGAGCATCCATGAAGGCATAGACGTTTACCTTGCCCGGTGCTTTTTTCTTCTCTATCTCTACGACCGGACATTCCTTTTTCCATGTGCTACACCTAGATAGCCACGCTGTATTTTTTTTCGGTGCATCCTCTTTTGCCGCCGCTAAAAGCGCACGCATGAAGTCTGCCGCATCGGCACATACCGGATAATCAACGCGGATCGTCGGCTTTTTAAGCTCTATCGGATCGATGTCATTTACCACGGTGTACGCTGCACGCGCCCACAGGCGCACATCGTAGCCGACTTGATAGATATTAAGACGGCTGCCAATCGAGAGCAAAAAGTCACTGTTTTGCACGGCAAAATTGCCGGCGCGATCACCCATCGTACCGCCCCTGCCGCAATAGTGCAGATGATCAGTCGCGATAAGATCGATGCTGTTCCAGCAGGTGACGACGGGCATGGAAAGACTTTCTGCCAATTCTTCAAGAAGTGTTGACGCACCTGCAAGGCGTATGCCGTTACCTGCGTAAAGTACGGGACGCTCAGCGCTTTTTAGCTTTTCTAGCACATGGCGTGCAGCTTTTTTTACGTCGGTATATTCTTCCGGTAAGAAAATTTCATCATCTATCGAAAAATCAGCGTCGATATAGCTTCCTTGTATATCAAGCGGTATATCAAGCCAACAAGGACCTTTTCTGCCGCTCGTTGCCAGATGATATGCTTTTTTTAGTGCGTAGGGGATTTTTTCAGGCTCTGTTATCATCTCGGCATATTTCGTCATCTGCCCAAGCGCCGATACGATGTCAAACTCTTGACCTCCGAGCGTTCTAAGCGCAAGCGTGCTGGATCTTACGGTAAGAGAGGATTTTACTTGCCCTGAAATAACGAGCATCGGGATCGAATCTTGATAAGCGCCGGCGACGCCTGTAAGAGTATTTAATGCGCCAGGCCCACTCGTCACGCAAAGAATCGCCATATGATCGGCGATTCTTGCATAGGCTTCTGCTGCCATCGCTGCCGCTTGCTCATGATGATGATAAAGTGGGCGCAGCTTTTTATGATGCCCGAAGGAATCATTTAGATACATAGCACCGCCGCCAACGACGGTAAACACTTGTAAAATGCCTTTTTCTGCAAGAAAATCAGCGATATAGTCCGCTACCTTGATCTGCATGAAACCAAGCACCTCCCTTTAAGAAACCACTGATAAATTAAGCCCCCAATATCTTTCCTGCCATCATCTAGGCACAGCATGGCATATTGTATGCATACCGCCTCGAAGATAAAAGTCGTAGTCATATCGAATCGCTTCGATAATTTCAGGAATTTTTATATAATCATTCCATATGCTTTGCAATCAAAGATGGCGCATAGATATTTTTCGCTGCATCCCATTTTTTAGGGTCGCGATCTATGAAAAAGAGATCCCCCCACATTTTTGATAAATTCTCGAACGTGTCGATTTTTCTCCGGCACATCGGCATATTAAGATATATTCTTTCATAATCCACCTCATGTCGTCAAGTAAAACGCCCGTATGTCATGACCATTCTGCTTGATCAAAATTTTTCCTACGCTCCGCTAGCGTACTTTTCCAAAAATTCCCGATGCTTTTCTTTATGCAAAAAGAAGAAATTCGTTTCTTTCGTCGTCTCATCCATTTGCTCGAACGGGTGCAGTTTTTCAGCCGCCGCCGTATAGCAAGCATAGCCCCAACCGCAAAACATCTCGATGATCTCGTTCGGATGATATAAGAAACGTGCCGTATGCTTTCTAAGCATCTCCGTATAAACGACGGGGCGCAGGCTCTTAAATACATTCGCCCCCCCCGAAAAGACAAATTTTTCCGCGCCTTCCGTATCGCACTTGATGAAGTCCAGGCGCGTGATGCCCTGCTCTTCTACAAAGCGGTCGAGCGTATCGACGGGGCAAATGATCTCATCTAAACGCTCCTTGCACTCACCTTTTCCTTGCTCGCCTTCCATGCAGTAATAAGTATCGGTGACAGGGCGCAGCGACGCCGCTTCATTTGCCGACGGCACAAAAATTTTCAAGTCGCCGCTCTTAGAGTAAAAGCCCAGATGATATGCCTTGATCTGCTCTTTGCACCCGTTTAGGCGCAAGTTTCGCTCTAAGTCGCAAAAAGTACCTGCCACAGGCTCAAACGCATAGATCCGCGCATCCGCATGAGCCTTCGCCAAGCTAAGACTCACGCGCCCGACGTTCGCGCCGATGTCGAAGATAACAGCCTTTGCCAAAATAAAGCGGCTCATAAATGAGATCTCTTCTTCTTCCGTAGCCAGCAAAATCGACTCCGCACGACAAATCTTCTGCGCCAAATCAAAAAAAAGCGCGATGTCTTTGGTCCGCAGCACGATGCCGTCCTCTCGTATCTCGACGCTCTTGCAATAAGGATTCTTCTTGACGAGCCGCTGTACATCAAGTAACGGCAAGAATCGTTCGCGCGCCAGTTCCCAGTAAAGGCGCTTGGGTGCCTTTTTCTCTTTATATAAGTCGTAGAGTTTTTCTAGATTCATCGTATATTCAGTGTTTTCCTTTCTTACCAAAGTTTCCAAGGAGCCTTGCCGCTTTGCCACAGTTTTTCAAGCAGGATCTTTTCACGCAGCGTATCCATGCACTGCCAAAAGCCGCTGTGCAGATAGCATTTTAGCTCGCTTTTCTTCGCCAGTTCCGTCAAAGGCATCTGCTCGAACACCGTCCGATCATCTTTTAGAAGCTCAAAGACCGCCGGCTCTAGCACCATGTAGCCGGCATTTATCGGCGCACTGTCTTCCATCGCTTTTTCGCGAAAAGAATGTACGGTATTATCTATACCGATGTCTAAGATGCCCTTTTGCTGCTTTTGCATGATCGCAGTCAAGGTCGCCACTTTGCCATGCTCTTTATGAAACCTCACGAGTTCACCTATGTCAACGTCTGCCACGCCGTCGCCGTAGGTCAGCATGAAAGGTTCATTCTCTATATACTTACGAATACGCCTGATGCGCCCCCCCGTCAAAGTTTCAAGACCCGTATCGACGATCGTGACCTGCCACGGCTCGGTATGTTGGTTATGTACGATCATGCGGTTTTCCTGCGTAAAATCAAAGGTAATGTCTGATGTATGAAGGAAGTAATCAGCAAACCACTCCTTTATCATGTGCTGCTTGTAACCTGCACAAACAATAAATTCATTAAAGCCGAAATGACTGTAGCCTTTCATGATATGCCAAAGAATCGGCATACCGCCGATCTCTATCATAGGCTTAGGGCGTCTTTCCGACTCTTCTGTGATCCTTGTGCCAAGCCCACCTGCCAAAAGCACTGTTTTCAAAACTTCATCTCCCTAAGTATATGGCTTCATGCCAGCAGATGATAAAAAGCGAAATAATGCCTGCGATCTTCTTTGGTTATATCAAAGGAAGGCTTTTGCATCTGATAGGCGCACCATATTTCTTCCGGCAAGGCTGCGACGATCCTTTGTCCTTGCTCTTTTACAGCGCGACAATAAGAAAGCAGCGCATAATACTGACCGCTATACGCTTCATCCCAAGAAATATCGCAATTCGTCGCAAAAAAAGACGGCAACAAAAAGCGCACATCTGTAACGAATGTGTTAAATCTACGGTCGTTGCAGCGAATCTCTTTTAGCTCGCCTTGCATCGGCATATAGACGCTGCCAAAAAGATCAGGCGCATCTAGGATGTTGCCGCTTAGGGCAAGCAAGCGGCTGCCAACGATGCCGACCATGCCGATCGATGGATCTTGGAAAATTTCCCATAGCTGCTCTATGACCAAGGGTGCCGCTAGTAAAACTTCATCGTTGATGAAGATCTTGATCTTAGCATCGGTATGCGTGATGATTTCATTTACTTGTTTAGCATAAGGCTGCTCTTTTAAAAGTGGGAAAATCTCTAGCGCGAAGCCTTCCGGCAGCTTTGCCGCATACAAGGATTTTACTAAGAGATCATAACGCTCTTTCGTTGTCTTTCGTATGAGGACGGCAATTTTTTGCCCTAAAAAACTATCTGAATCTTTTCTTATCCGATGTTGCCGAAGATATGGACGAAGCTCTTCAGGTGCCATTTCGTTGTAGCTTTGAGGTACTTGCCATTTTTCAAAAAAGATGCCTTGATTCCTGCGTAAAAGCGCATTATATCGCTCAATTACCTCCTCTTCGTTAGGCGACTGAAACTTCTTTTTAAACGCCTCACTGCCAAAATGATGAATGAAGGTGTCGTGGCAAAGCAGCAGATCGTAGCCGTTTTGCAGTATACGAAGCGAATAATCGTCGTCCTCAAAGTTTCCGGGGCTGAACTGCTCGTCAAGAAAGCCAACCGCCTCGAAAACTTCTCGCTTAAACAGATAGCAAAAGCCCACAAGCTTCGTCCTCTTTTCCCAAAGTGTGGGATTTGACTTGTTATAGCTTGCCGCAAAGGCAAACATCTCCTCAATACTTTTATAAGCTACCTCAATCTGCTGCAAATTAGAACAATAGTTCGTCACGCAGCTTACAGCACCGACAGCATCGCTGCTATAAAGTGCGCGGCGCAAATTAAAAAGCCAATCCTTCGTTACTACAGTATCGCTATTTAAGAGCAAAAGCTCCGTTCCTGTTGCAATCTCTAAGCCTTGGTTGCAGCCTTTCGGAAAGCCTTGATTTTCCTCATTGTAGATACATATTAGATCCGGCTGCGTCTTTAGCCACTCGGCAGAGCCATCTTCCGATGCATTTTCCACGACGATCATCTCATACGTCCCCGCCTCAGTATATGCGCGGATACTTTCGATACAAAGCTTTAGAAGATCTAACGTATTATAACTCAATATGATTATACTTGTCTTATAGCGCATATTTTCTCTCCTGCAAGGTGCTTTTGTCAGACCATCGTTTGTAGAATCAAAACGACGTCTTCATAGTACGGCTCCATACTATAATACTCTCGCACAATGTCAAAGATGCCGTCTAACGAAAGATCTATTTTCTCTTCCTTAATCTTCTTGCACCATAGAAAAATCATCTTCTCCATCAGTCGTTTCTTTTCCTGCGACAGCTGCTCCGGCGGTATATCGACACAAGAAGTCAAAATATCAAGATAGTTCTTTATAAATATTTCTGCCAAGTTATAGCCGGAAGGTTTATGATCGCCTGTTCCTTCTGCAAAAAAATATCCCTCTAAGATCGTAAATTCCGGCTTTTGCTTTAGTATTTCCATCTGCAAATGTACTTGCGGCAGGCGCGTAGCGTTATACTTTTGCGGCTCTTTGATGTTAAAGTAGAGATCGCGGCGCATGACGACGGCAGAAAGCCATGTCATGGCATAGCCTACCTTAGCGACATAGTCTAAAGCGCCGCTGCTGCGATAGCCGGAATATTGCACATTTTTATTCAGCATATAAAAAAGTGCGTCACCGCGATTTTGTTTGAGCGCCGTAAGCAAAATATTAAGCGCAGCGGCAGAAAAGTAATCATCGTCGCCTAAGACGAGTACATAGGCGCCTTGGCTATTTTCTATGGCGCAATGAACATTTTCTTCTGCGGTGCCATTTGTTTCGTTGCAATGATAGCGAAGGTTTTTATACCGCGCCTGCCACTTGGCGACCAACTGCCTTGTATCATCTGTGGAGGCATTATCAGAGACGAGGACTTCTACCCCTTCTAAATTTTCTACTTGCTCTAAGACTATCGGCAGCGATTTGGCAAGATATTTTCTGCGATTATAGGTGATAAAAGCGATGCTTAAAAGAGTCTTTGGGGCAAATACTCTATCTTGTTCATCTAAACCGTAAACAATCCTTGTTTTCGTATCGCTTGCATAATCTACAGCCTGCGAAGAAATGCTCTCTTTCGTTGTGATAAGGCAATCTGCCGCAGCTATCACAGGAACGCACAGCTTTTCTTCAAGAGAATGTGTCAAGACGAGCGGTGCGACATCTCCTAGCGACGCTAATTCTTCTTTCATATAAGATAAGGCTTTTGCAGCTTCTTCTCCCTCGCGCACGCCAAGCAAGAGAGCTGTCTTATCAAAAGAACGATATGCCTCAAGATAATAGGAAAAGACTCTTTGCCATACTTTATCTATGGCAGAAAAATCGGCGATAAAATAGTATATGGTGTACCCCTTCGCCTTTAGATCGCTAAGAGAATCCAGTAATTGCGTATCTTTTTCGTCACTTGGTACATCTTTAATATAGGTATCGACAAAGCGGCGGACATTTTTCATTTCAGGCAATACGGACAAGATTTTTTCATCAGGCCAGTTCCACCATTTTATTTTTTGCAGCTTTTCTATTATATCCTTAGAAAAACGATATTTGATGATACGCGCCGGATTGCCCACGACGATGGCATAAGGCGGTACGTCTTTAGCGACTACTGCGCCGGCTCCGACGACAGCACCGTTACCGATATGCACGCCACCCATCACGATCACATCGACGCCCATCCAGACATCATTGCCGATGATGATCTGATTGCGATTTACCCCCTTAGCGCGATTTACCGGCTTTTTCGTATCTTGCAATATATCAGCAAACGGATAGGTCGTAACAGCATGATATTCATGATTTAACCCCAGCTCGAAAACCAACCGCTGCCCTAAGGAGGAATAGTTGCCGATCAAGATGTGGCAATCGTTATTGCCGTACTCCATGAAGCCTTCAACTAAGTACGAACGCGCCCCCATAGTCAAAAGTCTATTAGTAGTATCGTTGTTGTCAGAAAAATTCCGCTCTTGCGGCGAAAAATCCGTCACTTCGATGTGCATTTTCAATATCTAAACACCTCTGCTTTTTAGTTGACAGTATAGCTGCTGCATACGTTTTTGTATGTTTTTTATTATATCATAAAAGCTCACTAAAAACATTTTTATCTATAGCCTGCACGGGAGAATATTGCCTACTGTTTTATTTTATCATATCCAGCCTTGTCAATGCACTA
>CAUUGH010000031.1:0-21404 GCA_963544755.1 uncultured Selenomonas sp.
ATCATGTTAGCGATTGCAGATCTAGGGCTTGCTACTACATGGATTGCAAATTTTGATGCATCAAAGTTAAAAGAACTTTTCTCCGAGATGGCAGATTATGATCTTGTGGCAATTTTTCCTGTCGGCTATCCGGCAGAGGACGCGACACCTTCGCCGCATCATACTGAGCGTGTGGGTGTAGATGCACTTTCTGATTGGCTTTGAAAAGTATAAGGATAAAGAAAGCACCGCTATCTTTCGACTAGTTCGTTAGATAGCGGTGCTTTTTTGTCCATTGTTTTAGGGTTGAAATTATGGCTCTATTGTGCGTTTTGGGTGCTTTTTAGTGCTATCTTTTAAGAAACCTCTGCTAAATTCAACCGCCCGTATTCACACATCTACGCTGTTTTCTCGTCGTAAGCAAATCCTCGCTAGGTACAGTGCATCTGTGCAACTTCATTTTACAAGCGTTTTTTTTAATCCTAGCCAGATGAAGAAGGCTGTAGCTATGGTAAATGTTATTATGCTCGTCATTTGTGCAGATTTACATAGTCCAAGGATCAGTTCATTGTAGTCACCACGCAAGTTTTCAAGGAAGAAGCGTGCAGCTGAATAGAGCATGACATATAAAGAGAAGACTTGTCCTTTTGCGTGCTTTGTAGTGCGAAATATGAGAAGCAGTGCGAAGATAAATATGTCTGCTTGCCCTTCCCAAATTTCTGCCGGCCAAAGTGGCTGATTGCCATAAGTGTGAAATGCAAGCGTTGTTTCTGGATAGAGAATACCGTAAGAAGAGCCGGTCGGCGCACCGAAAGCGTCGCCGTTCATCAAATTGGCAGCTCGCCCGAGAGCTTGCCCTAAGATGATGGCAGGTGCGACGATGTCGGCCAGTGCCCATGTGTCTATGCCGTGGCGGCGTGTGTAGAAGATGCCGGCGATAGTTCCGAGCAGTACGCCGCCTTGAATTGCCATACCGCCTTGCCAGACATTTAATATCTCGCTCAAGTGGTCTTGGTAGTAGTCCCAATCGAAGAAAAATACATCAAAGAGCCTTGAGCCTAAAAGCCCTGCGATGCCACAGTATATACCCATGTCGATGATATGTTCATGGTAGCGACCGTCCTGCTTGGCAAGAAAATAGGCGACACCTGTCGCTAAAAGGATGCTAAGACTTAAGATCAGTCCGTAAGCGCGTACGGGGAAGTCGCCTATGAAGAACAAGTATTGGTGCATGATATACCTCCGTTGCTCATAATAGAAAATAGCAAAGTGTGTCATTTTTCCTTACGCTTTGCCTAATCTGGGCGTACCGGCGATGATTGGTTTTGCTGTAAATTTCCCTTTATGTTCGTAAAGATTGCAGCAAGTTTTTGACACATCTCGTATACAAGCCCGTCACAGTTTTCTTTGCGTGCTATACCCTTTTTTGCTGCAGCGGCGAGCAGACATCGACATTCTGTTGTGCCGTGGGCAGTGAAAAAATCATCTACGAGTTTTTTTGCCAAGTCTTTTTCTAAATTTGCCTTACCTGCGATCATCAATGCAGCACTAAGCGTACCACAGACAGAGCCGTGCATCATGCCGGCGCCGAAGAAGGCACCGAGCGCATAGGCAGCCTCTTTTTCCATGCCGATTTCTTTGGCAAATGGGACAAGGAGCGATTGCGTGCAGTTGTAGTGACGACCGCTAGGGTCTTGGCGCAGAAATTTTGCTTCTTTTACATGGTTCATGGATGTATTCCTCCTTTTTCTTGTAGCTTATTTATATTTATTTTATACCTGCTTTTCTTGTTTTGACAAGGTACATTTCGTGCGGTAGAATCGTGATAGAAAATCGTCACGTTCCTTTACGCTACACTACACGCACAAACGTCCACTTTATGGACAAAAGTGCGCCGCCCTTACACGAAACCATGCCAATCAGTCTGCACCTTTGGCTTGACTTCTTGGGGTTTCATAGTAAAAAGTAAAGATTTGGGGGAATATAATGAAGATAATCGTTGGTCTTGGAAATCCTGGGGCAGAATACGCGCATACGAAACATAATGTAGGCTTCATGTTTGTCGATGCCTTGGCAGAGCGTTTAAATGCAGATGTTTGGCACGAAAAGTTTCATGCGTTGGTGGCAGAAGGGCGCATAGATGCAGAAAAAGTTTTGCTAGTTAAGCCATTGACGTATATGAACGAGAGCGGACGTGCGGTAGAGCCGCTCCTTGAGTGGTATAAACTCTCATCAAAGGATCTGATCGTGGCGTACGATGATATGGACATCGCTACAGGCAGTATACGCCTGCGCCGCAAGGGCAGCACTGGTGGACACAATGGCATTAAGTCGCTTCTTTTGCACATCGGCACAGAAGATTTCGTACGCGTGCGCCTTGGTATCGGGCGACCATTGCCGGCTCAGACGGTAATTCATCATGTACTTTCGCCTTTTCTATCAGACGATGTGCCGAAGATAAGAGAAGCTATCTTGTACTTGTTGCCTGCTGTTGAATGTATCGTGACAGCAGGTATCGACATGGCAATGAACCGTTACAATAAGAAAAAGGCTATACATGAAAGCATAGCACCGGATAGCTCGGTATTGCCAGCGAAAAAAGAGCAGGAGGGCGGCGCGTGAAAGAACAGATCCGTGCGCTTTATGCCGATGCTGCCGGAGTGATCTTCGATGCACCGGGCATCAAGGGTTTAGGGCGCTCAGGTGATACGCTCGTATCACTTACACCGGCAGATCTCATTTCCTTGCCAGCGTCGGCAGAGTTGATGTTTTTGCCAGAGCGTACGGCGATGGGGCAGACAGCAGATGGCGAGCTTTTATCTTTGCCAGGATGCGCCGTCGCTTCTATCTTGCCTGCCGGCTATACGCGCCTCTTTTTACCTGCCTTTCGCTGCCAAGAGGGCGCTAAGAGGCTTGCTCTTTATGGCTATACGGCAGTGGTTCTTTATAAGGATGAACTTTATGCGGCGGCAATTTATACAGACGAAAACACAAAATGGGATCCTAGCTATTATAATACACTAAATCTCAAAAATTTGGTGCGCCGCGTTAAAAAGGATCTGCCGGGCAATCGCATCGTTCGGCAGGTGGCGAATTGCTCACTCAAGTGGCATTGCTGCACAGCACAAAATCTGTTCTATCATCGTTGGGAAGCAGGTATACCGACATCTCCCGTTTGTAATGCTAATTGCTTCGGCTGCATATCCTTGCAGCCTGCCGAGTGCTGTCCTTCGCCGCAGAGCCGCATCGCGTTTTGCCCAACATCGGATGAGATCGCAGAAGTTGGTATTTATCACCTTTCGAGTGCGCCAGATGCCATCATAAGTTTTGGGCAGGGCTGTGAAGGCGAGCCGTCGCTAGCGGCAGATGTTATTGCACGAGCCGAGCGCATGATACGCATGAAAACAAAGCGCGGACAGATCAACATCAATACGAACGCCGGCTATACCAAGGGTATACAAAAAATCATTGATGCAGGCCTTGACTCGATGCGCGTTAGCATCATCAGTGCCATCGAAGAAAGCTATGCGGCATATTATCGCAGCAGCTATACGCTCGCCGATGTCAAAGCATCTATTAGCTACGCACTTTCGTGCGGTGTCTATGTGTCGCTTAATATGCTGTTTTTCCCTGGCTTTAATGATCGAACAGAAGAATTTACTGCTTGGCGTAAATTTTTCCGTGAGTTTCCCGTTAATATGGTGCAGGTGCGAAATCTAAACATCGATCCGGATGCGTTTCTTGCGATTATGCCTAAAGCAGAAGGAGAAATTCTCGGTACGCGCGAATTTTTGACAAGCTTGCAGATGGAGTTTCCAAAGCTAGTCATCGGTAGCTTCAGTCACTACCTTGCGTAAGGTGATCACTGATAAATTAAGCCGCTCATCTTCACACATCTACGCTGTTTTCTCGTCGTCAACAAATCGGGAGCGTTGCACTGCTACGCCTGTAGTTTATCTTCTCAATTTGCAAAGCTAATCTATCTTCTTAGGAAACTTTATTTTATCAGCGTTTCCTAAGAAGATAGATTGATAGAAAGAATTTCTTTTCTTGACACAAAAATAAATAAATGTTATACTATTATAGAATTTTCATATTGTTTAATGGAAAGAAATTTTCATACAAGAATCCGGTAGAAGCCGCCGGTATTTTTTGCGCGTCTTTTCTGCCTTGCGGAAGGGGCGCTTTATTTTGAGTAAAGGATGAAGAAGATGAACAAGAAGAAATATTTGACATGGGCGCTACTTACAGCGCTTACGGGCATGGGTTTAGCAGATGCGACATATACCACCACTACTGTAATGGCGGCGCAAAGCAAGGAGGAAATTGATAAAACAGCAGCAAACGACAGCTACAATCTGCCGGATACGCTCGTGACGGCGCAGCGTCTAAAGCGAAACGATCTCGACACGCCAGCGACGACGACGATCATAACAGCAAAAGACATTGAGCGAGCAGGCTATCGCAATGTCTTTGAGGCAATCGATCAGCAAATTGGCTCGACTAGTACATCCTATGGCGAGGCTGGGCAAGATTTTGGCTTTAGTTCCGGGCGTATCACTTTGCGCGGCTACGATAGAGGTACACTTGTCATGGTAAACGGCGTGCCGATGAATCTTAAAAATTATCCAAGTACGGAAAATATTCCCGCCGCTATGATCGAGCGCATTGAGATTGTCAAAGGAGCAGCATCGACGCTTTATGGCGCAGAAGCTATGGGCGGAGTTATCAATATTATTTTGAAAAAACCGCAAAAAGGTAAAGAAGTAGTTAAAACAAATGTGACAGCAGGTAATTATTTCAAGAAGGCAGAAGTTTTTTTCCAAGGAGATCGCTTCATTATTGATGTAAGTCGAGAGTGGTCAAAGGAACGTCCTCATTCTAATGCTTTCGGTTTAGATAAACTATCGTGGACAGATTGGTGGGTTGGCAGCGGACAGAAGAATCGCGTAGGTGCAAGTATTGCGCTCACGGAGGAGCTTTCTTTGAATTATAACTATATGGAAGGAGTGATTACGCGCGGCGGCACACGTCACAAAAAAGTAGGAAAATTGCTTTTATCAGACAAGGAATATAATTATCGTTACAATGATTATCGACATACGGCGAATCTCGTTTATCAGGGCAAGGAAAATGGCATCCATGCAGTGCTTGGCTATAATTATCGCAATGTTGACGGCTATGATTATATTCTCAAGAAAAATGTTGATTCTAACGCTGTATTAGACGGTGAGATTCTCGATGTGCAAAAGACGTGGAAATTAGCTGCTGATTCTTTGATTTTGGGCTATTCCTATAAGCGTGAGGCGGTTGATCTGACCATGAAGAATCAAAGCGCAACACGCATGGAAAATGCTCTTTATGCTTCTTACAACAAGCAATTTACGCCGCGTTTTAATTTCACGTTCGGCTTGCGTGGCGAGTGGATCAATGATCCCGAGAAGGATCAAAGCGTTTTTATGCCACAGTTTCAAACAGACTACAAAATTGACAAAAACACGGCGTGGTATGTCAATATCGGCAAGGCTTTCCAGATGCCGGCGGTGGACGATATGTTTCGCTATAAAAACATGAATCCACAGGGGCTAAAGCCGGAAAGTGGCTGGACGTATGAAACGGGCATCAAGCACCGCCATGGAAACGATACATGGAAAGCGGCTGTTTACCATATGGATATGAAAGATAAACTCGGCTGGGCTAAAGATACGGCGACAGGTGAGTATTATGTAGTCAACAAAGGTAATTTTCGCAATACGGGATTTGAAGCCGAGTATATGAAGCGTTTCAATGATGAATGGAGTGTCACAGTTGGCGCGAGCTATTCTAATCCGCAAGTACAAGATCCAAGCAGCAAGCAGCGAGAATGGGTACAGGATGCCGGGCGAATAGAAGGGCTTGTTAGTGTTGATTATAAAAAGGCTAAATGGCAAGGAAATTTGAACTGTAAGTACCTTGGTGATCGCGAGTATTATAAGCCACCTCGGGGGCTTGCTCAAGATGTACCGGACAAGCTGCAGCTTAATATGAATGTTATCTATACTGCCGGTAAAAATGATACGGTGATGCTTGGCATTTATAATCTTTTGGACAGGGAAAATTACTCAAACCGTTACGGTAACCTTGATTTGCCACTGAACTTTCGCTTGAGCTATGTACATACGTTCTGATGTAGTAGGTCGCAGCTGTGTATTGGCGATTTTCTTGGCAGCGGTGCTTCTTTTTTCTGCGTGCGCTAGAGAAAAGACTAGCACCGAAGAAGGCGGAGAATTTTTCCGCGGTGTCGATGATATGGGTACAGAGATCGTGCTATATAAAAAGCCGCAGCGCATTGTATCGCTAAATCTTGGCACGGATGAGATCTTGCTTGCACTCGCGCCGCCCGAGCAGATTGCCGCACTTTCTGCGTATGTAGACGATGCAGGGCTTTCGTGTATGGCACAGGCAGCAAAAGCTGTCCGTGTAAAACTTCATGATAAAAGCCCCGAGCGCGTACTTGCTCAACAGCCTGATATTGTCTTTACGACGGATAGTGTTCCAAAAGAATTGGTAGATAGTATGCGTGACTTAGGGCTTACGGTATTCGTTTCTAAAACGCCCAAACGCATCGCGGCGATTATACCGCGCATTGAGTCTATCGGTAAAGTGATTGGCAGGGAAAAAGAAGCAGCAGCTTTGACACAAAAGCTGCACGAGCGTTTGGCAGATGTAGCAAGGCTAACGAGCGATATTAAAGAAAACGAGCAGCCGATCGTCGTCGCTTTTGCTTTTAGTGGCGTTTTTGGGCGCCGTGATGATCTTTTCGATGATATGTGCCGCTATGCCGCACTCCGAAACGGCGCAGCGATTGCAGGGCTTACAAAAGATAACGGCATATCTATGGAGCAGATCGTAGCACTCGATCCGGATGTGTTTTTGTTGCCGACATGGAGCGCTGCCGGCGAAAATACGGAGGAATTTCGCGACAAGCTGCGAAATGATCCTTTGTTTAAGAATGTTAAGGCAGTGCGTGAAAATCGTCTTTACTGTGTGCCTGATACCTATCGCTACAGTGCTTCGCACATCGCTATCGAAGCAGTCTATGTCTTGGCAAAAACGGTATACCCAGAACGCTTTTTAGATGAAGAAGTAAGATTGCAGCAACAAGACGAAAAGGGGCTTTGATGGGACTAAAGATGCTGGTGCTGAGTTTGACAGGCGACTGTAATCTAGCTTGTAGCTATTGTTATGCTGATAAGCAGGCTAGATGCACGATGTCGTGGGAAACGGCACGATGCGCCATCGATCTGGCAGCTATTGGTGATGCGCCGTTTATCTTGCAATTCTCCGGTGGGGAGCCATTACTTGCATCGTCACTTTTGCAGCGAATCACATCGTATGTGCAAGAAAATCGCCTCAATGTGCGTATGGATCTACAGACGAACGGCACTTTGCTGACCGATGAGCTGGCAGCTTTCTTATACGCTTCAGATGTCGGCATCGGCATAAGCCTTGACGGCAGACCGTCGGTACATGATAAAGCGCGCTCCTACCCTGATGGCAGCGGCTCTGCGGCTGCCGTGGCGGCTGGTATCGAATGTTTGGCGAATCGTGGTATCGGCATCGGTCTTACTTGTGTTGTGACAGCAAAAAATGTTCATCATCTGGCAGATGTCATAGACATGGCATATTACTTTGGCAACGTACGGCGATTAGGATTTGATCTTTTGCGTGCGCAAGGGCGCGGTATCAGCAGCCTTTTACCGAAGGCAGATGATGTGACTTTGGCATTTTATGAGGTGTTTTCTCGGCAAAGCAAGCTGGAGCGATTGACAGGGCGATTGCTTTTTTTATCGCAAGTTGAGCATATAAAAAGCCTTGCCGGACGCAGTGACGTAGGTTTTTCCCACTGTCATGCGATGAACGGCGAAGGTGTCCATGTCGCTGCTGATGGCAGCATCTATGCTTGCTCGTCGCTCGTTGGTGATGCGCGGTTTTTTCTCGGTACGGTCGAAAGCGGCGTGGATGTACGCCGCCAAAAGGAAATATCTGCAAAAATGCGGCAAAGTATGTTTTTTTGTATGCGCTGCCCTGATTTTGCCGCTTGTGGCGGCGGCTGCTTTGCACGTTGGCTAGGTACGGCGCAAAAAGGGGCTTGTGTTGCAGAATGTGCTTTAAAAAGGGCGTTTTTAGCAGCAGTGTTAGGGAAAGGAAAAATGTGATGCGGACTAATTTTTTATTGCGTCCTATGCTTTTTATCATCTGTGCGTTTTTGCCGCTTTTCTTAACGGCGTGCAGCGTGGGAAAACAAACCAAAGAGCCTGAGTTAGACGCTGCAAACGCCTATTTTGTAACAGACATAACAGGAAAGACAATAAATTTTGAAAAGCCGCCACAGCGAATTGTCACATTGTCGGCGACTTTAGATCAGATAGTCCTTAGCGTAGTGCCGCCGGAAAGGCTTATCGCTGTTAATTCCAGCATGAAAGATCCCATCAATTCCAATATGGTTGAAATAGCCTCTAAGATACCACAGACAATAGAGCGGGCGAGTGTAGAATATATCGTTTCTTTAAATCCCGATGTAGTGATTGTTGCAGACTGGCAGTATATGGAGCTTGCCGAGCCGCTGCGCGATGCAGGGCTAAAAGTCGTTATAGGTAGAGGTCCACACAATCTTGAAGAAGTAAAAGCTCTCGTGCGCCTTACGACAGAAACGATCGGAGAAAAGCGACGAGGTGAGATCTTACTAAAGAAAATGGACGAAAAGTTGGCAGAAATAAAAACGAAGGTTGCCTCTATTTCCAAAGAAAACAGAAAAAGCGTCGTATTTCTTTCGCTCATGACCACATATGGCGGCAAGGGATCAAGCTTTGATGATGCTTGTAACTATGCAGGCGTCATAAATGGTGTTTCTGCCTATGGCTTGAAAAATGGGCAGGAAGTGACGAAGGAAATCATTTTATCTATCGATCCGGATATATTATTCTTGCCTGATTATCCGTGGAAGGGTCAGCAATGGCTTGCTGATTATATCAAAAACTATACAGAAGATCCGGCGCTACAAACGCTTAAGGCAATAAAAAATCACAGTTTAGCTACACCTCGCTCTGCCTTTCTTTATAATTGCTCACAAGATTTTGTATATGGCGTGCAAGAAATTGCCTATAGAGTTTACGGCGACGCATTTTATTTGCCGGCTGATGCGCATATTTCAGCAGTCAACGAGTGATTGTTTGGGGAAGGGAGATGCACATGAAGAAAAAAAATTATCCCTTTTCTGCCATAGTAGGACAAGAGGAAATGAAGCTGGCACTTTTACTTAATATCGTCATGCCGTCATTAGGAGGCGTCTTGATCAAAGGAGAAAAGGGAACGGCAAAATCTACCGCCGTACGCGCTGCAGCCGCACTTTTGCCGGCGATGCGTGCAGTAGCACATTGTGCGTGCCATTGCGATCCTGGTGCGCCGGAACTTTTTTGCGATGACTGCTGCAAGAAGCTTACAGCAGGAGAATCCTTAGAAGAAGAAAACATTCCTATGCGCGTTGTAGAACTTCCTGTCAGTGCTACAGAAGATCGCGTCATAGGTACGCTCAATATTGAAGAAGCTATCACTAGCGGCAGAAAGGAGTTTGAAGCAGGTATTCTTGCAGCGGCAAACCGTAATATTCTTTATGTTGATGAAATTAATTTATTAGACGATCATATAGTTGATATATTACTTGATTCGGCAGCCATGGGGATCAATACGGTAGAGCGCGAGGGAATTTCCTATGTGCATCCGGCACGCTTCGTACTCGTAGGTACGATGAATCCGGAAGAAGGCGACATACGCCCGCAGCTTCTTGATCGCTTTGCTTTATCTGTGACGGTGACAGGCGAACACGAAGCGAAAGAGCGCGTTGAGGTGATCCGTAGGCGCATCGCTTATGAAAAAGATGCAGATAGCTTTATCGCATCTTATCTAGATCAGCAAAAAGCATTGCAAGAGAAGCTGCAAAAGGCGCGTGAGATCTTAAAAAGCGTCGTCATCGCCGATGCGCTGTTAGAAAAAGCGGCGCATATCTCTCTTTCGCTCGGTATAGACGGGCATCGTGCAGACATCACGCTAATTAAGGCGGCACTGGCATATGCAGCTTTTTCGGGGCGAAAAGAAGTTGAAAAAGAAGATATGAAGGCGGTCAGTCGGCTCGTATTAGCGCATCGTTTGCGTCGCCGTCCCTTTGAAGAAGGCACGGTGGACTTTAGCGTAGTAGATGATGTGTTAGCTTAATAAGAAAGATGTGTGAGTGTTTTGCGCTATCCTTTTACGGCCATTGTCGGTCTAGAGCAAGTAAAAAAAGCGATGCTTCTTGCGCTCATAAATCCGCGCACGGGTGGACTTCTTATCTCCGGTAAGCGCGGCACGGCAAAATCTGTTCTTGTGCGTGCGGCAGCACCATTTACAAAGACGGGAAAACTCGTCGAATTGCCGCTTGGCGCGGCAGATGATATGGTCTTTGGCAGTTTTTCAGTAGATACAGCGTTGCAAGACGGTGTGCGCTTTTTACGTCATGGCATCATCCAACGTGCGGCGCATACGCTGCTTTACATAGATGAAGTAAACCTTCTGCGAGAGGAAATATTAAGGGCAGTTTTGCAAAGTGCAGCGGCAGGGATGTTTTTTTTAGAACGCGATGGCATATCGGCAGTCGAAGAAGTCAGTTGCACGCCAATCGGTACGATGGATCCGCAAGAAGGTGTACTTTCTCCCGTGCTGCTAGACAGCTTTGGTATGTTTGCGGCAACAGAAGATGTAACAAAAACGACACAGCGCACGGAGATCATTCGTCGCGTGCTTTATTTTGAGCGCACGCCTAAACTGATGTGCAGTGAATATAAAAAGGCAGAAACTAAGCTGCATCAGCAGGTAGAAGATGCCAGAAAGATGCTCTTTCTTGTTGAGGCATCGTCTGCCATTTTGCAGCTTGCCGCACAATATGTAAAACGCGCTCTTTGCGTTGGTAATCGCGCTGAAATATACCTCGTAGAAGCATCTAGAGCTTTAGCGGCACTAGCAGGGCGCACTTATGTACTGCCGCAAGATGTCGAAGAAGCGGCGATCTTTGTACTCGCGCACCGTATGAGCCGCCAAAAAGAGCAATATAAAAAAGAAGATGAAGGTAAAAAGTCGGCAGATGATTCAGCCAAAGAAAGACAGGAAATAAAAGAGGCATTAGCCGCAGAAAGTAAAGCGGCTGACGCAGCGCAGCAAGATACGGACGCTAAGTCGCATGAGATGCGTACACAGGGAAGAGATTTTGCCGCAGATGGCAAGCGAAAAGCTAAAAAAGAAGCAGCACCACAAGAAAGTAAATCAGAACCATCTGCTGAAAGTGCGTCAGATGCCGAAGAGTCTACAGAGGTTTTTTCTGCTATGGAAACAGTCATGGCGCGGCTTTCTTTATTGTACGATGCTGCACATGGAAAAAGGGGCAAGAGCGGCAGACGAAAGCTCTTACAATTTGATTTGCCGACGGGGCGTTCTTGGCGAACTGCCATGCTGCGTGCAGGACAAAGGCTCGATCTTGCGTTTGCCGCTACGCTTCGAGCGGCCGCACCGTATCAAAAGCAGCGATGTGGCGAGCAAGCTGTTGTTATAAAAAAAGAAGATGTACGCGTATGGCTCCGAGCACGCCGCGTTGCTGCAAACGTCCTCTTTCTCGTCGATGCAAGCGGCTCTATGGGGGCAAAAGAGCGCATGAAAACAGTAAAGGGCGCGATACTTGCCCTCTTGCGTGAAGCCTATCAAAAACGTGATCGCGTGGGTCTTATTGCTTTTCGTCGCACGAGTGCTGAAACACTGTTACCAATGACGCGCAGTGTAGAGTTAGCAGAAAGGGCGTTGCGCTCTTTGCCGACGGGCGGCAAGACACCGCTTGTTGAAGGTCTTGGCGCTGCACTCAAGATGATTGAGGAGATAAGGCGCAAAGAAGAGGCAGAAACGGTGTTGGTACTAGTAACAGACGGTAGGATGAACGCTGCTGCTTTTGGGCAAGCGAAAGAAAAAGCACTACAGCTAGCGCAAGAGATTTCTTACACTAATGCCCATTGCATTGTCCTTGATACGGAAAAGAGCTTTCCAAAAGTGGGCGTAGCACCAGAAATTGCACGCTATATGAAAGCTGGATATGCTACGATAGAGCAGCTTAGTGCAAAAGGAGTGCTAGAGATCGTAGAGCGTTTTCGCTATGTGCAAAATGATGGTGTGTGATAGGAGAGCAAGCTATATGGAATTGGCAAAACTAACGACAGGTGATATAGCCTATCGTTACGATAAGAGCATAGCCTTGATTTTTAGTGGGCGGCGTAAGGTACTTAGCACCTCATTGTATAACGGCGGCTATCATGAAAATTTTGAGGCGATATTTAACCGCGATATGACACAAGGATCGGGGATGCCTTGCGAATCATTTGCACCGACATACGTCGAAAGTATGAAGATCGTAGCAGAGCGGCTCGGGCTTACGCCAGAGCGTTCATCAGGCATGGGAACGGCGGCGCATATGGAAAATGCTGCCGTCGTGTCGCGAAGCTACAAAGAATTGACTGTGACAGCGATTGTAACTGGCGGCGTAGAAACGAATGGAGGTCGTGTCGGGGATCCGGCATCTTATTACAAAACGGTCGAAAAAAAGTGCGGCACAATCAACATTATGCTCGTCATTGATGCCGATATGCCGCCTGGTATTCTTGCACGCGCTCTCGTGACCTGCACAGAAGCAAAGACAGCTGCATTGCAAGAACTCATGGCATCAAGCCGCTATTCGTCGGGTATTGCTACGGGATCGGGTACGGATCAAACGATTATCGTCGCTAACAGCGACTCATCACTATATTTTGAATGTGCCGGTAAACATTCTAAACTCGGTGAACTAATCGGACTTTCTGTAATGGCAGCAGTCAAAGAAGCACTAAAGAAGCAGTCATCTCTTACGCCTGCACGTCAGCATAACCTTTTGCGCCGCTTGCGACGCTTTGACATCACGGAAGAAACTTTTTGGCAAAGATATAAAAAAGCCGCAGGCGACGATGCTTTGATCAAGGCACGTTTTATTGCTGCATTAGAAGAAATTGTTGCTTTGCCGGGGCTTTTTCCCCTCGGGGTGCTTTTTATACATCTTTATGATGAATACTTGTGGGGCTTGTTGGAGAAAAAGGAAACTTGGCAAGCCGCTTCTGTGATTTTGCAGGAAATGACAGATATTGTCTTTTTATCTGCACAAAATAGTAAGCCCATGCAAGAAGAATATATGCTTTCTATCGAGCAGCTTTTAGTGTATGCTGTCATAGATCGCACGCTGAAAACTTCTACAAAAACAAAAGTAAACCAAAAGGACAATAGCAAATGAGTAAGGAAAAAGCAGGAGGTAAAGCAGGGTGAAAATCGTAGTCTATACGAATATACAGCGCGTCTTTGCGCTTATCTGCCGTGTGCAAGAGCAGTGTGCGACGCTTCCTGCACTTATGATCGCCTCTTACATGGCAGACGGCATGGACTCGTGGCAAAAGATGCAAAAAGAAGCCGATCTTTATCTCTTTTTTTGGATGGGAACGGGACTTGATAATCCTTTTTTGCAGCAGGCATCGCGTAACTTGCAAAAGTCCCATAAACGACATCTGATCTTGGTGGATAACGCAGAGCAAGACAAAATAAGCTATGATTTTTCAACAGAAGAAATAACTATCGCATGGCAATATTTCCGTTATGACGGCGAAGAAAATATGAAAAATCTTCTTTTTTTTCTTGCAGCAAAAATTGGTCTACTTACAAAAGCGGAGCCGCCACGCAAGTTACCTTGGCATGGCATCTATCACCCATCTTGGCAAGGCGATTGCCAAGATGTTGCAAGCTATCGTGCGGCACATTTTCAAAAGGGGCGAGAAACTGTCGGCATCATATTTTATCGCTCGGAATGGATTGCCGGCGATTTTACATATCAAGATGCGTTGATCTACGCCTTAGAAGCGCAGGGACTTAATGTTGTCGCCGTCTTTTCTAATTCGTACCAAGATGAGCGCGTAAAGTCGCCTACGCTCTTTTCTGCCATGAAGCGATACTTTTGCCATGACGGCAAAACTTTAGTTGATGTCATCATTTCGACGATGAAGTTTTCCATCAAAGCAGGCGGCACGCGTATTGAAGACCTTTACGCACTCGGCGTGCCGATCCTTGAAGCCTATACAGTTCTTGCATCTAAGGAAGAATGGGAAAGGTCTCCTGCCGGGCTTGATCCTATGGAGGTATCTTTTAGCGTGTCGATGCCGGAATTTGACGGTGTCATTCATGGTTTGCCGATTGCGGCAAAGGTACTTGATGAAACAGGCACTAGTATTTATGCGCCGCTTGTAGAGCGTATAGAGCGTCTTTCGAGGAAAGCAAAAAAGTGGGCGAAGTTGCGCCACAAGAAGAACGCAGAAAAGAAAATAGCCATCGTCTTTCATAACTATCCAGCGACGAATGCTAATATTGGCAGTGCAGTAGGGCTTGACTCGCCGGAGAGCGTGCGCCGCTTACTTTTGAAGATGCACGAGGCAGGTTATCGCGTTAATTTCATACCCGAAAGCAGCAAGGCATTTATGGAAATTTTAACGGCTCATGCGACAAATGATCGCCGCTTTATGAGTAGTGAACAGGCAAAAAGTGCTACAGGACAACTTTCAGCTGCACAATATAAATTATTTTTTAAAGAACTTACACCAAAGATCAAAGAGCATCTAAAAAATGATTGGGGCGAAGCACCCGGCGAAGTATTTAACTACGATGGGACGCTGCTTGTCCCGGGTACACTAAACGGCAATATTTTTATCACAGTGCAGCCGCCGCGCGGCTTTGGAGAAGATCCGGGAAAACTCTTGCACTCGCCTGATGCCGCACCTACGCATCACTACATAGGCTTTTATCATTGGCTGCGCGATCTCTGGCAAGCAGATGCTGTTATTCATGTCGGCACACACGGATCGTTAGAGTGGTTGCCGGGTAAGAGTACGGCACTATCGGAGGAATGTTATCCGGATATTTCCCTTGGCGATTTGCCTGACATTTATCCTTATTGGATCACGATTGTCGGCGAGGGTATACAGGCAAAGCGGCGCGGTGCAGCGTGTCTTATTAGCCATCTTTCGCCACCGATGCAGCTTGCTGGTGGTTTTGGCGAGCTAGAAGAGCTTGAACAGGCACTAGATGAGTACGTTCATTTTCGCGCAGCGCAGCCAGATAATCTTGCACCTATAAAAGACATCGTGCGCGAAAAGGCAGCTCTTTGCCATTTTGAAGAATCCATTGCAGAAGACGAAGATTTTGATGCGTATGTTGCATCGCTGCATAATTATGTAACAGATATTAAAAATATGCAAATTCGCACAGGTTTACATATTTTAGGACAAGTACCAAAAAAGAAAAAGCTGCTCGATTTTGTGCTTTCGCTCATTCGCATTGAGCATGGCGGCAAGCCGTCGCTCTTGCGTCTTATTGCCCAAGAAGAAGGCTATGATTATGATGAATTACTCGCTCATAGCCAGTGCATGACGGTAGATGCCATGACCTACGGCAGGAAACTTGATGAGATAGAAAAGGTCATGAATTTGCTTCTTGTGCGCCTTGGTGCAGGTGGCTACAAGCTGGAAACGATAGAAAAAGTGCTTGCAACAAAACCATTCATTTCCTATTCTAAAGCAGGACGCAAAGCACTTTGGGCTAGTTTACAAGAGGTTATAGAGCAGATTGTACCGCGCCTTTGGCGTACGAAAGATGAGATCGAAGGCACGCTTCGCGCTCTTTGTGGCGGCTATATCGAGCCGAGTCCTGCCGGTGCGCCGACGACGAACGGCATTGAAGTTTTGCCGACAGGGCGTAATTTCTATGGGCTAGATCCGCGCTCTTTGCCGACGCCTGCCGCATGGAAATACGGCAAAGAGCTTGGCGATGCGCTAATCGAGCAATATATAAGCGATGAAGGACGCTACCCTGAGGCGGTCGGCATTGTTTTTTGGGCAGGGTCTAATATGCGTAGTCATGGGCAGTGCATCGCCGAACTTTTTTATCTTATGGGCGTGCGCCCCGTTTGGCGCCGACCGTCTAATCGTGTTATGAAACTTGAAATCATACCGCTTGCTGAATTAAAGCGTCCGCGCATCGACGTTACAGCACGCATCAGTGGTCTTTTTCGCGATGCCGTGCCAAACGCTGTTCGTTTGGTCGATGAAGCTGTGCGGCTTGCAGCGGCGCAAGAAGAAAGTGCAGAAGAAAACTTTGTACGAAAGCATATTCTTTCAGATACGGCATGGCTTGAGGCACAAGGAGAAGAGCGAGATATGGCATGGGAGCGCGCCTCGTGTCGCATCTTTGGCGATCCACCGGGTGCCTACGGTGCCGGTGTCGGCGATCTCTTGGAATCAAAGGCGTGGCAGACGATCGACGATCTTGCCGCTGTCTACACGCGCTTTTCCGCTACGGCCTACGGTGCAAACGGCATGGCACGCAGCTATGATCCGGAGCTTTTTAAACGGCGCATGAAGGAAATAGATGTTACAGTTAAAAATGAAGATACGCGTGAAACACATATGTTTACCTCAGATGACTATAACGCCTACCACGGCGGCATGATCGCCACTGTACGCGCTCTTACCGGCAAAGCACCACGCTCTTACAGTGGTGATGCAAGCGATCGTCAGCGCATCGTTGTGCGCACCGTCGCTGCAGAAGCTGAACGGCTGTTTCGTGGTGAGGCGATGAATCCAAAGTTTATCAATGGTATGAAAGAGCATGGTTATAAGGGCGCATCTGATCTTGCAGATTATCTCGCGCACAGCTATCAATGGGATGCAACAAGCAGCGTAATGAAGGATTGGATGTACGAGGGCTACGCTCGCAAGTATGTGCTTGATGCGGCTATGCAAGAGTGGCTGCAAGATGTCAACCCGTGGGCACTACATCGTATGGCAGAAACACTCTTAGAAGCTGCACAGCGCGGTCTTTGGAATATTTCTGAAAAGACAAAAGAAGAGCTGCAAGAGCTTTTCTTGTCTATTGAAGGAGATTTAGAAGAAAGGGCAGATAAAGTCATATGAGAAAGAAAAATAATCGGCTCTTTGCCACAATCACGCCTCTGGCAGTTTTACTTTTAATCGCGCAGTTTTTTTTCGCAGGCTGTTTGAGTACAAAAGATGCGTCTACAGGTGCGTATCATGTGACCGATGCTGACGGCAATGTAGTTGAGATCGCACATAAGCCACAACGTATATTGACAATTAGCGCTGGTACTGATGAGATTATGCTTGGACTAGTCGAGCCGGAGCGCATGGCGGCGGTCAACGAGTCATTAGCCGATGAAGAACATACGAACGTACCATGGGTGAAAGAAAAAATTCCAACTGTCATCAAGCGTAATCCGTCAGTCGAGCAAGTCGCAGCACTATCTGCTGATCTCATCGTCGTTACGCCGTGGCTTTCAAAAGAAAACACTGATGCCATGCGTGAACTCGGCGTGCCAGTCGTCGTCTGCTATAAGACAGCAACGATAGAAGATATTTACGCAAATATTCGTCTTTTTGCGGCTGCAGTAGATGAAAAAGAGCGCGGTGAGCGACTTATTGCCAAGATGGAGGAAAAACTCGCTTTGATTGAAAAGAAGATACAAGATATTCCAGCAGAGAAGAAACAAAAGAGCATCGCGCTCATCTCTATCATGGCAAACTACGGTGGCGCTGGCTGCACTTTCGATGAACTTTGCAGCCGTACGGCATCTATCAATGCCAAAGCAGCTGCAGGTAATCACATGGGGCAAGAGATGACAAAAGAGCAGCTTGTCGCGGCAAACCCCGACTACATTTTTTTACCAAGCTATGAAGATGCACAAACGCGCGAAGAAAATTACGGCAGACAATACATGGATGACCCATCACTAAAGCAAATGACGGCAGTGCGCGAAAAACATATAGGTCACCCGTGGGCGCGTTACATTTACAATATTTCGCAAAATATCGTTTTCGGAGTACAAGAAACAGCGTGGATTATCTATGGCGACACTTTTCGTCAGTCGCACCAAGAGTTTTTAACAGCAGTAGAGTAAAGGCAGGGAGGAAATAGACTATTGAAAAAGATCGCGTTTTACGGTAAGGGAGGCATTGGCAAGTCAACGACCGCAGCTAACGTATCGGCGGCGTTTTCTAACAGGGGCAAAAAGGTCTGTCAGATTGGCTGTGATCCAAAGAACGATTCAACACGTCTTTTGCTCGGGCGTATCGCGCCTATAACTGTACTTGATGCAGAGCGTAAGAAAAAAGGCGCAGATCTAACACTTGCAGAAATCGCACATGAGGGCTTTGGTGGCGTTCGCTGCATTGAGGCAGGTGGTCCTGAGCCGGGCGTTGGCTGTGCAGGACGCGGCATCATCGTCGCGCTAGAAAAACTCAAGGCACTTAATGCCTTTGATGATGTGGATGTAGTCTTATACGATGTACTTGGCGATGTCGTCTGCGGCGGCTTTGCCGTGCCGATCCGAGAAGGCTACGCAGAGGAAATATATATCGTTTCTTCCGGTGAACTTATGTCACTTTATGCAGCGAACAACATCGCTAAAGGCGTGTGCCGTTTTGCCTCGCGCGGCATGGTAAAACTTGGCGGTATCATTGGTAACGGTCGTGACGTTGCACGTGAAAAAGAGCTTTTAGAAGCATTCGCTACGCACCTTGGCAGCAAGTTAATTACATACATTCCACGTTCTGCTGTCGTGCATGAAGCAGAGATACATCGCCAAACACTCATCGCTTACGCGCCTGATTCTTTGCAGGCTAAGATCTACGAAAGACTTGCTCTAGCGATTGAAGAAAATAAAACATTTGTTGTTCCTGTGCCGCTGGCATTTGAGGAACTAGAAGATCTGGTGGCAAGCTATGGGAACTGAAGTAAAGCGCGTTGGTATGCGGCGCATGAACTTTAGCTGTAGTATGCCGGGTGTTTGGCGTGCTCTTTCTTTTGTGCGCGGCGCACTTGTCATCTGTCATAGCCCACGCCCGTGCGCCCACATCGCTCGTGGCATGGATGTAGCTAGCTTCTACCGTTTGCGTGCAGCAAAAAGATTGGTGCATTTATCGCCCGTGCCGCTTTTGACAAGTTCATTATCAGAAGATGAAGCGATCTTCGGTGGTGAGGATCGTCTGCGTGAGTGCATACGCTTTGCTAGAGAAAAATATCAGCCGCAAGCCATATTTATTGCTAATTCCTGTGTGAGCGGTGTCATTGGCGACGATACGATCGCTGTAGCAGAATCTATGGAAGAAGAACTTGGTTTACCTGTCGTATCCGTATCGGCGCACGGTTTTTTAGACGGCGAATATTATGCAGGCTATATTGATGCCGCACGCGTGCTTGTTGATCGCTTCATGAAACAGGGAAAATGCCGCCCAAGAAGCGTTGTGCTGCTTGGCGACTGCGGAGGTATCCATGGAGATTACGCACAGGAATTATCTCGTTTGCTTACGTATCTTTCGCTTCATGTTGTCGGACAGTTTCCCTCGTATCTTGCACTCGATGAGATGCAGGCAGTACCTGAAGCTGAACTTATCATTGTGCTTGGGCGACGAAGTGACGAAAAGCAGAAGCTGCTAGTTGATCTGGCGCGGCATATCTACGAACGTTTTAAAACGCCGTACCTCGCCGATGTCTATGCCATAGGTACGGAAGAAACGAAAGAATGGCTGCGTGCGGTCGGCAATTTTTTTGGCAAGGAAGCAGCGGCAGAAAAAGCAATTCTTCAAGAAGAAGCTGCGTTTCAAAACGCCGTAGAAGATGCGCGTCGTACACTTTTCAAAAAGCGTGTAGCGTTTGCCATCGGTCGTGACATCAAATGGTTTCATCCACAGATCATTTTGCGTATTTTGCAAAAAGTAGGTATCGAACTTTCTGGGGTTGTTTTGCTTGATTCATTTTTACCTGAGCGGCGTACAGTCATGCAAGAAGAGATCATGCGTTTGACAGATGCGCCGATTTTCTACGAGGGCAGCCATGAAGCGGAAGCACTTTTGCAAGCAGTAGATTTTGTTTTGACGACACATGAATTGATTGATACGAAATTGCGCCAGATTTTTCTTGCCCTCATGCCTTCAGTTGGTTGGTCGATGGAAAAGAAGTTGCTTGGAGATATGGTGCGTATTGTCTGCCGTAACGAAAGTCGAGGGGGGTTAATTTATGGCTGAAAAAAAGTGCTTCGATGACGTATGCATTTGGGCAGACAGCTGTGCGCTTGCTGGAGCTACAGCATTTTTTGCCGCTTGGCAAGATGCGGCGGTTGTAGTAAACGGTCCTATGTGGTGCTATTACTTCGCGCTGCGAACAGTTGAGCATGGCACGAGTGAAGCGACACGGCGCATAAGCTGCACGCAGCTTGATAACGATGCTATCGTATTTGGCGCAGAAGACTATCTAACCGAAACATTACAGCCTTATATCGCTGATCCACCGCAGCTTTTAGCCATCGTCAGCAGTTGTGCCGCTGGTCTTATAGGCGATGATGTGGCTGGCATTGCGCGTGCGGTTGGTATCAATGCGCCTATCGTTGCTGTTGACAGCAGCGGTCTTGCCGGCAGCTTTGCCGCCGGTTGGCAAAAAGCTGCCGATGCTACGCTTAAAGCACTTTTACCTGAAAAGAAAAAGAAAAATCCTCACGGCGTCAATATCTTAGGCACGACAGTAGGCTACTGCAACGGAAAAAATGATGCAAAAGAAATCGTGCGTCTGTTGCAGGTGGCAGGTTACGAGGTGAACACTGTCCTAGGCTGCGATACGGCGGTAAAAAGTCTACAGCATTTAGCCGATGCTGCACTTAATATTGTTTTACATCAAGAGCTTGGAAAGCCTTCGGCAAAACTTCTTTTAGAGCAGTATGGCACGCCCTTTATCGCGCCGTTGCCGCCTTACGGTAAGGAAGGAACAAGACGTTGGTTAGAAAAGATCAACTGCGCCTTGTCTATGCCGTGCAAGAAGGAAATATTAGAAGAAATTGCACACGCAGAAAAGGAAGATTTCTTGCGCCTTAACGAAATAAAGAGTACATGGGGTGAACTTTGGTTTGACGAAGTGCTTGTGCGTGCGCCTACATCTGTAGCGTGGGGTTTAGCGAAAGCCTTGCGGACAGAGTGGGCAGATGTGCGCCATCTCGTAGTGGCAACGGATGAAAAAGATATAGAAGATATTGAAGATATTGCCGACGAGGTATTTTTAGAAACACAGGCGACAGAAATTGTGCAATTTCTTGCTGCCATGCAAAATGGGCTGCTTCTTGCAAGCAGCAACGAAGCGGCGCAAGTAGATCCTCGTCATGCACAGTTTCTTCCCATCACCTATCCCGTACTGGACCGCTTGAGTTTGACAGATACCCCTTTCATGGGGCTTTACGGTGCGCGTTATGT
>CAUUGH010000032.1:0-20998 GCA_963544755.1 uncultured Selenomonas sp.
GGCCTCATCGTCCCGAACGATGCGCTCTACCAAGCTGAGCCACATCCCGACAACAATGAATATTATACTATGAGGATTTAATAAATGCAAGATGCGGCGTGAAAGTTTTCTTCTGAGGAAGAAGTTCTTTTAAGAGCAGGATTTTCATGCATTTTGGGGAATTTAAGAAAACGAAATGGTAAAATGAAAAATTTTATTTTCGGAGGTACGTCTAGATGTTTTATCTCTATATAATTTTTGCCATCGCATCTGTAGTTAGCGGCGCTTGGCTAGGTTATGAAGGAGCGTTCTGGCTAGCAGGCGTAACGCTTTTTCTTGGCGGTGCTGCGTTTTTTCAAGCGCAGGGTATGCATAGAAAAAAGCTCGGGCTGCAATTAAAAAAAGCGCGGCTAAAAGATGTGTCTGATGCGCGTGTGCAGCTTTTAGAGGAGAATTTTTCTAAAGCGGTCAAAGACTACGATGATTTACAAGCCCTGCGCCCTAGGATAAAAGATCGCGAGATGGCTAAAGAGTTCTCTTTGCTGCAAAATGTCTCCGGCAATATGCTGCGTTATTTAGAAAAAAATCCTGATCGCATTGCGGCGGCAGAGGATTTTATCGGCATTTATCAAGATAGAGCCGCCGTCATACTGCATCAGTATGTAGAGCTTGAAGAGACACAGTTTGCATCTGATGAGCTGCTGCAAGCAAAAGCACGCATTAAGGATATGCTCTCTTCGTTACGCTCGGCTTATGATGAAGAATTTAAGCGCATCCTCAATTATCAGATACTAGATCTAAATGCTGAAATTGATGTACTAAAGCACTCGATGCGAGAATCTAACGAAAGTCAAGCACATACATTTGCGGCAGAAAACATACCCCCTTTGGTGCAAAAAAAGCGAGCGTATCCGATAAATACGGCAAAACCTATTTCTTTTATCCTACAAAAAATTTCTAAGTTCGCACGCGGCACTAGCGTTATCCCACAAGAGCTTTATTGGCAAACCGTAAGCCGTAAGTTTAAAGCATCGCTTCTTGGCATATTCTTAGGCGGCATCGGCGCACATAAATTTTTTCTCGGCAAGAATTTTCAAGGCATCGGCTATATCGCGTTTATTTGGACGGGGCTGCCGATCTTTGTGGGCTTCATCGAGGGTGTGCGTTGGCTCTTTATGTCAGTGGATGATTTTTACTTAGATTATTGTGATGATAATTAAGGAGATGACGAAATGGCAGAAATTAACCTAGAAGATCTATTGCATAAGAAAACGCAAGAAAGCGCGGCAAATGTGCCTGAAGTCACGCCCCAAAAAGAGCTTGAGAACATTGAAAAAGCAGTCGAAAAGCTAACACCTGCCGAGCGTGCTGCGGTAGAGAAAATTAAAGACGGGCTTAATCTTACAGATTCGGCGGCGATCATCAACTTTGGCACGGCGGCACAAAAAAATATTGCCGACTTTTCAGATAATATTCTAAGCAATGTACGAGCAAAAGACAGTGGCTATGTCGGTGAACTTTTAGGTGAGCTTTTAACCAATGTCAAAAACTTCGAGCCAAAAGTATCAGATGGCGGCTTTTTGAAAAAATTGCCGCTCGTCGGCTCTTTGGTCGGCAAGGCGAAAAATATGATGCAAGGCTACGAAAAAGTGTCTGTGCAGGTTGAAAAAGTCAAGACTTCGCTACAAAAGGCACGAATGTTGATGATGAAAGATGTCGCCATGCTAGATGAGCTTTTTGCTAAGAATATTGAGTATTTCAAATCACTAGAGCTTTATATTCGCGCCGGTGAAGAAAAGCTCCAAGAGATGCACGAGGTAACGCTTCCTAAGCTGCGTACGCAGGCTGCCGCCTCAAGTGATCCGATGGCAGCGCAGGTCGTAAACGACTTTGAAAACAACGTAGAGCGTTTTGAAAAAAAGGTACACGACCTAAAGATCAGTAAAACGATCTCTATCCAGACGGCGCCGCAAATCCGCCTTATACAAAATAACGACAAAGTGCTTATCGACCGCGTGCAAAGCGCGATCTATAACTCTATTCCGCTCTGGAAAAACCAAATGGTCATAGCACTCGGGCTGACGAATCAGCGCAAAGTCCTTGAAATGCAGCACTCTGTCAACGAGATGACAAACAATCTTTTGAAAAAAAACGCCGAGATGCTAAAGATCGGCACGCTAGAAACAGCCAAAGAGAACGAACGCAGCATTGTAGATATTGAAACCGTACGCAAGGTAAATGACGATCTCATAACGACTATCGAAGAGACGATAAAGATTCAACAAGATGGCAGAGCAAAACGCCGTGCAGCAGAAGCTGAGCTTGCAGCACTTGAAGATAGACTTAAAAAAGCACTAGAAAGCACGCTTGACAAGCGCCATGATTGACAGCGTTTCTCTTCGTCTGGTATCATACTAAAGGAAACGCTGATAAAATGAAGTCTTACAGATTGGCAGAGATTTTTTCGTCAGAGCAAGGTGGAAGATCTGACGCAGATTGCTACTTTGTGGAGAATTTTCGCCAAAGTGTGGGCAAAAGGCGCGTCAAGACAGGTGGCTAAATTTATCGGCGCTTTAAAGGCAAGGAGATGATTCATTAATGAAAGCAGCTCTTTTTATGGGAAGTGACTCAGACTGGCCGATCATGAAGCCGGCAGCAGAGCTATTGCAAGAGTTCGGCGTTACCGTCGATGTCATCGTAGCGTCGGCGCATCGCACGCCTGCAAAGGTGCAAACTTACGCCGAAAGTGCGCGCGAAAACGGCGTAAGCGTCATCATCGCAGCGGCAGGAGCAGCGGCTCACTTAGCAGGCGTCATTGCAAGCTACACGACGCTGCCCATCATCGGCGTACCGATCAATGCCACACCGCTTAACGGTCTTGACGCGCTATTTAGCACGGTGCAGATGCCCTCTGGCGTTCCTGTCGCAACGATGGCGGTCAACGGCGCGAAAAATGCAGCTATTTTTGCCCTTGAAATCTTCGGTACGCAAAATGCTACCGTGGCAAAACAGCTAGAAGCTTACCGCGAGAAGCTAAGAGAAAACGTGGCAAAAAAAGCGGCGCGTATCGCCTCACAGATAAACCACTAAAAAGCTAACGGAGGACGAAAAATCATGTGCAAAAAAGTTCTGTACGAAGGCAAGGCAAAGATCTTGTACCAGATGAAAAGCCCCGACGAGCTTCTCATTTATTACAAGGACGACGCGACGGCAGGTAACGGTGCAAAAAAAGGCATAATTATCAACAAGGGAATCATAAACAACAAGATCACAGCTTTTTTCTTTGACCTCCTGAAAAAAAACGGCATCAAGCATCACTTTATCAGTATGCCAAGCGAGCGCGAAATGATCGTTAAAAAGCTTGAGATCATCCCTTTAGAGGTCGTAGTGCGAAACATCGCGGCAGGAAGTTTATCTAAGCGTCTAGGTCTTGCCGAAGGCACAAAAATGGCGATGCCGATTGTAGAACTTTACTATAAAAGCGATGCGCTAGGCGATCCGATGATCAATCATTACCATATCAAGGCGATGGCTATGGCAACAGATGAAGAAATTTGTAAAATTGAGCAGCAATCGCTAAAAATCAACGAGATTATGCAAGATTATCTAAAGAAAAAGGAAATAACGCTCGTCGATTTTAAGCTGGAATTTGGCAAAGATAAGAACGGCGCGATCATCCTCGCCGACGAAATTTCGCCGGACAACTGCCGCTTTTGGGATAGCGATACAAACGAAAAGCTCGATAAAGACAGGTTTCGCCGCGACCTTGGCAGCGTAGAAGATGCCTACAAGGAGATTTTACGCCGCTTGACAGACGAAAAGCACTAATACGGCATGACCCTCTGCCATTTTCCTTAAATGGCGGTGGGTTTTGTGTATTTCTTTACATTTTTTGCGATTCTTTTGTAAGGAGGCAAAATGGAAAAGAGACTTACCTACCGCGATGCCGGCGTAGACATCGACGCGGCAAATACATCCATCAAACTCATCAAAGAGAGCGTACAAAAGACGTATCGCCCCGAAGTCCTCGGCGATCTCGGTGGCTTCGGCGGACTTTTCGCACTAAATGCGGCAAAGTACAAAGAGCCGGTGCTAGTTTCCGGCACCGATGGCGTAGGCACGAAGCTACAGCTTGCTTTCTTGCTCAAAAAACATGATACAATAGGGCAAGATGCCGTCGCTATGTGCGTCAATGACATACTTGTACAAGGCGCAGAGCCGCTTTTTTTCCTTGATTATCTGGCAACAGGTAGGCTCATCCCCGAGCAAATCGCCGCTATAGTAAAAGGCATCGCCGCCGCCTGCAAAAAATCGGGCTGTGCGCTCATAGGTGGCGAAACAGCAGAGATGGCAGGCTTTTACGCAGATGGCGAGTACGACATCGCAGGCTTTGCCGTCGGCGTGGTGGAAAAGTCTAAGATCATCGGTTTTGAGCGCGTCAAAGAGGGCGATATATTGCTAGGTCTACCGTCTACCGGCGTTCACTCAAACGGCTTTTCGCTCGTGCGTAAGATCTGCTTTGAGTATAAAGGCTTTTTGGGTAAAGAAAAATTTCCCACGCTTAAAAAGACGCTTGGCGAAGAGCTTTTGACGCCAACGCGGCTTTATCCGAGTATTTGTCTACCGCTTATAGAAAAATTTGACATTCACGCCATGGTGCATATCACCGGCGGCGGCTTTTACGAAAATATTCCGCGCGCCCTGCCAGACACCCTTGCAGCCGAAATTGATGCCGCCGCTTGGCAAATGCCGCCTATCTTCAGCCTGTTGCAAGAGTGGGGAAATGTCGCTTGGCACGAGATGTATCGCACGTTCAACATGGGCATTGGCATGGTGATCATCACCTCAGACACAGAAGCGGCGAAGATTCGTACGCATCTTGCATCAATAGGCGAAACAGCCTATCTGATCGGTCGCGTCAAAAAAGGCACACATGACGTGACCATCAAAGGCGGTGTCTTTCATGACTAAAGAAGTCATCGGCATCTTGTGCTCCGGGCGCGGCACAAATCTTGCATCTATCATAAAGGCGCAAAAAAAAGGTGAGATCCGCGCACAAATAGCCATCGTCTTAGCAGATAGACCAGAAGCTAAAGCCTTAGAATACGCCAAAAAAGAGGGCATCGCTCATCGCTTTATTGACAAAAAGGCGTATACTTCGCGAGAAGCATTTGAAAAAAAGCTTGTCGCATCACTTGAAGAAGCCAGCGTAACGCTCGTCGTGCTTGCAGGCTTTATGTGCATCTTAAGCCCGTACTTCGTAGGTAAATTTCGTGGGCGCATCTTAAACATACATCCGTCGCTCCTGCCGTCCTTTAGTGGCGCACACGCACATCGCGACGCACTAGCCTACGGTGTCAAAATATCCGGCTGCACGGTTCATTTTGTCGATGAAGGCATGGATTCAGGCCCTATTATCTTGCAAGCGGCAGTGCCTATCCTGGATAATGATACAGAAGATACACTAGCCGCACGCATCTTAGAACAAGAGCATATCCTCTATCCGCGTGCCATCGCCCTTTATGTTGATGAGCGGCTGCAAGTAACAGGTCGCCATGTGACGATTTTAAAATGAGATGTTTCCTTAGATGAAAGGTGGAAACTTGCCATGAAAATAAAGCGCGCTCTCATAAGTGTATCAGATAAGACGGGCATCATCGAATTTGCTCGTAAACTTGCCGATAGCGGCATTGAGATCGTATCGACAGGCGGCACTATGAAAGTGCTTCGCGATGCCTCTATACCCGTACTTTATGTAAGCGATGTCACGGGCTTTCCTGAAATCATGGACGGCAGAGTAAAGACACTCAATCCTTACATTCACGGCGGTATTCTTGCCGTGCGAGACGATCCAAAGCACGCCCAACAGCTAAAAGAACACAAAATAACACCAATTGATCTGGTCGTCGTCAACCTCTATCCGTTTGACGCGACAGCTGCCAAACCCAACGTAACACTTGCCGAGTGCATCGAAAGCATTGACATAGGTGGTCCTTCTATGATTCGCGCCGCCGCCAAAAACTTCCGGTTCGTAGCCGTCGTAACAAATCCCTCACACTACGACGAAGTGGCAAATATGATTCAAAAAGAAGGCTGTGTACGCGGCATGAAGCGCATGGAGCTAGCACACGAGGCTTTTCATCATACGTCTGTGTATGACGAACACATTGCCGCCTATCTTGCGGCACAAATCGAAAAATAGGAGAAACTAAATGAAAATTTTAGTCATCGGCAGCGGTGGGCGCGAGCACGCGCTTATTTGGAAACTCCACAAGAGCAAACAGACAAAAAAGCTCTATGCGATTCCCGGTAATCCGGGGATTGCAGAAATTGCCGAATGTATGTCGCAAATTTCGCCGACGGATAATGCGGCGATCGTAGCCTTTTCCAAAGAAAACGGCATCGATCTCGTCGTCGTCGGCCCTGAAGCGCCGCTTGTAGGCGGCATCGTCGATGATCTAGCGGCGGCAGGCATCAAGGCGTTTGGGCCTACGAAACTTGCAGCAGAGATCGAAGGATCAAAGGCATTTTCCAAAAATCTCATGAAAAAGTATGCTATACCGACAGCAAAGTATGCGGTGTTTGTAGATGCCGCTGCTGCGCGTGCCTATGTCAAGGCAGAAGGTGCGCCCATCGTCATTAAAGCTGACGGTCTTGCAGCCGGTAAAGGTGTCATCGTCGCCATGAGCGAAGCGCAAGCAATCAGTGCAATCGACGCGATCATGGAAGATAAAGCCTTTGGCAAAGCCGGCAGCCGCATCGTCATTGAAGAATTTATGGCAGGCGAAGAGGTTTCCATCCTTGCCTTTACCGACGGCAAGACGATCCGTACGATGCTGCCGGCACAAGATCATAAACGTGCCTACGATGGCGACAAAGGTCCAAATACAGGCGGTATGGGGGCTTATGCACCGGCTCTTGTCGCACCGCCTGCACTTGTCGCTGAAGTAGAGCATCGTATCTTAGAGCCGACGATCCGTGCAATGGCTAAAGAAGGCAGAATCTACAAGGGCTGTCTTTACGCAGGACTCATGGTGACGGCAAACGGCGTGAAGGTCGTAGAATTTAACTGCCGCTTCGGCGATCCTGAAACAGAAGTCATTTTACCGCTCCTAAATAGCGATCTCGTAAATATCATGTTAGCGTGTGTCGATGGCAATTTGGCCGACGTAGATATTTCATGGAGCGACGGCGCTGCCGTAACCGTCTCCTTAGCAGCCGGCGGCTATCCGGGAGAATACCAAAGGGGCGCGAAAATCCAAGGCATTGCCGAAGCTGCAGAAAAAGGCTGCCTTGTCTTTCATGCCGGCACAGCAAAAAAAGCAGGCGATATCATAACAGTAGGCGGCCGCGTGCTAAACATCACCGCTAAAGCAAAAGACATAACATCAGCGGTAAAAAAAGCATACAGCGGCATCTCTTGTGTGCATTTCAAAGACGCATTTTACCGTAAAGACATAGCACATCGTGCATTAGAAAGGATGAGGTAAAAAGATGAAACTAAACTTACAGGAAAATGAGATCATTTATGGTTTTCGTTTACTAAAACAACAAGTGATCTCAGAAATTGATGCAGCAGGCTATGAATTTGTGCATGAAAAAAGCGGCGCACGTCTTTTCTTTTTAGAAAATAATGATGACAACAAAGTTTTTTCCATCAGCTTTCGCACGACACCTGCCGATGATACGGGGGTTGCACATATCGTCGAACATTCGGTTCTTTGCGGCTCTAGAAAGTATCCTCTAAAAGAACCATTCGTCGAGCTTATCAAAGGCTCGTTAAATACCTTCTTAAATGCCATAACTTTCCCTGATAAGACGATGTACCCCGTAGCAAGCCGCAACGACAAGGATTTTCAAAATCTCATGGATGTCTACTTAGATGCTGTATTTTATCCGGCGATGAAAAAACAGCCTGAGATCTTCGAGCAAGAAGCATGGCACTATGAGATCAAAAACGACAAAGAGCCGCTTTGTTACAGCGGTGTCGTCTACAACGAAATGAAGGGCGCACTTTCTTCTCCTTATAGCGTACTAGATCGCAAAGTAATGCTTTCTCTTTATCCGGATACGCCCTATAGCTTTGAGTCAGGCGGCGATCCTGAAGCCATTCCGACGCTAACTTATGAGGGGTTTTGTGATTTTCATAGCCGCTACTATCATCCGTCAAACAGCTATATTTACCTCTACGGCGCACTTGACATTAAAGAAAAGCTCTCTTATCTTGACCGCGAATATCTTGCCGCTTTTGACCGTATCGAGCCGCACTCTGAGATATCGTTGCAACAGCCCTTTAGCGATATGGTACGAAAAGAAGGCAGCTACCCTATCAGCGCGGGCGAAAAAGAATCGGAAAAGACCTTCTTAGCTCTTAGTTGGCTAGTTGGCAAAGCAGACGATGCCGAAGCGATGTTTGCCCTTGAAATTTTGCAGCACGCCCTCTTACAGACAGAAGCTGCCCCTCTCAAAAAAGTGCTGATGGATGCAAAACTCGGTAAAGATGTCAGCGTTTCTTTTGAAGACTCGTTGCTCCAGCCTTATATGAGCATCACCATAACAGGCTCTAAGGCAGAATACGCCGATGAATTTTGTCGTTTAACAAAAGAGGCGATGAAAAACCTCGTCAAAGACGGCATAGATAAGACTTTGCTTGAAGCATCCATCAACCGCTTAGAGTTTAAGGCGCGTGAAGCAGACTTTGGCACGTTTCCCAAGGGGCTTGTCTACAATATCAAGCTCATGAACAGTTGGCTTTACGACGCTGATCCAACTTTGTATCTTTATTACGAAGAGCTTTTCCAAAAGATGCGAGAAGGGCTAAAGAGCCGCTACTTTGAAGATGTATTAGAAAAATTTTTCCTAAAGAACACACACTGCTCGCTCGTCGTTTTAAAGCCAAGCAAAACACTTGCCGCAGAGCGCGACGCAGCACTTGCCGCAGAGCTTGAAAAAAAGAAGCAAGCGTTTACAAAAGAAGAGATTACGCACATTATAGAGATGAACAAGCGTCTTAAAGCGCGCCAAGAAAGCCCCGAAACGCCGGAAGCCTTAGCTACAATCCCACTCTTAGAGCTTTCAGACATCAAAAAAGACGTAGAAACGCTGCCGCTAACAGAGCGTTCGCTAGAAGGCTGCAAAGTGCTTTTTACCGATCTCTTTACAAACAAGATCGCCTACATAAATCTTTACTTCGATGCCAAAAGCGTGCCACAAGAAAATATCCCACACCTTTTCCTGCTTAGAGAGCTTTTGAGTGCAGTAGATACAAAAAACCACACCTATGCCGATTTATCAAACCTTGCAAACCTCAATACAGGAGGCATATCTTATGAAAACTCTGCTATGGTCTTAAACGGCGAGCCGGATTCTTGTATGCCGATATTTCGCGTACGCGCACGCGCCTTTGTTCGTAAGCTGCCGGAGCTTTTTTCGCTGCTTTTAGAAATCTTGACCAAAAGCGAATTTACAGACAAAAAGCGCCTCGAAGAGCTTTGCGGACAATGCCGCGCCAGCTTAGAAGCGCAGCTTATGAGTGCATCGCCGCGCAGCATGGCTTCGCGCATCGCTTCTTACCTATCGCCTGCAGGTGCTTATAACGAGCAGGCAGTGCTTTCTTTTTATAACTTCATCGCTGATCTTAGCGATCACTTTGAAGAGCGATTCGAAGAACTTCAAAAGACGCTTGCGAATCTTTTGAAGCTAGTATTTACGAAAGAAGGCTTAACCATCGGCGTTACACTTTCTGATGCAGAGTACAGCGCTTTTTCTAAAGAAGCCGCCAACTTTTGCCGCCGGCTGCCACAAAAAAAGGCTGCACCGCAAAAATACCGCTTTGATATACGCGCCAAAAATGAAGGACTTCTCTCAGCAAGCCGCGTACAGTATGTAGGAAAAGCGGCAAACTTCCTGCACCTTGGCTTTTGCTATACGGGCAGTATGAACGTCTTAGAAACAATCCTTCGCTATGACTACTTTTGGACAAAGATCCGCGTACAAGGCGGCGCTTATGGCGCGTCTACACAATTTAGCCGCAGCGGTCTAATGTTCTTTGGCTCGTATCGCGACCCGAACCTAAAAGAAACACTTGCTGTATTTGACAAGACGGCAGAGTATCTGGCAAATTTTAATGTTTCTGATCGCGAAATGACAAAATTCATCATTGGCACAATAAGCACGCTTGATACGCCACGCACGCCGCAGCTCAAGGGGCTTGCCGCCCAAGACGGCTTCTTGCGCCATATAACTAAAGCTGATCGGCAAAAAGAGCGCGATGAGATCTTAGCAACGCGTCAAGAAGATGTCCGCGCCTTAGCAACTGTCGTCGATACCTGCATGAAGAAAAATATCCTCTGCGTTTTCGGTAACGAAGATAAAATAAAAGAGCATAAAGAGCTTTTCTGCGAGCTAATACCAGTCTTAGGCAGCCCTCAAACTAAAAAAGAAGCGATACAATAATTTCTACCGTCTTAGCGCAGCATTTTCATGCTGGCGGCAGCGATAAATCTGCCAAAGAGCCTCGTTATTCATCTGAGGAACTACCTTTTTCCTGCGTTTTCTTGACTTTATCCACTCTGCGTGCAATAATGAAGCCAAACGCTTTATTTCGCTGGGCAATATTGAGCAAGGGGGACAGCTAAATGAAAGAACCAATCTTTACTGGTGCAGGCGTTGCCGTCATTACACCGTTTACGGAAGATGGCGTAAACTTTGAAGAATTTGCTCGCATCATTGAAGATCAGATCGCAGGCTCTACAGATGCTATCATTGTTACGGGAACGACCGGTGAAGCTGCCGCTATGGACGATAAAGAGCATAAAGAAGCTATCCGATTCGTCGTCAAAACGGTCAACAGACGCATCCCCGTCATCGCCGGCACAGGCTCTAACGACACAAACTATGCGATTCAGCTTTCACAATATGCAGAAAAAGTCGGTGCAGACGGTCTTTTGCTCGTGACGCCTTACTATAACAAGTGTACACAGGACGGTCTTGTTAAGCATTTTTTAAAAATCGCCGATAATGTCAACATCCCGATCATCGTCTATAACGTGCCGTCACGCACAGGTGTCAACATCTTGCCGATAACGTACGCGCAGCTTTCCGAGCATCCGCGCATCAACGCGACAAAAGAGGCAAGCGGCAGTCTTTCAGCCATAGTACGCATACGAAAGGCGTGCGGCGATGCGCTAAACATCTACTCCGGCAACGACGACGAGATAGTGCCGATCCTCTCAGTCGGCGGCAAAGGTGTCATATCTGTCCTTTCTAATGTAGCGCCTAAAGTGACGCATGATATGTGTCAACTCTATTTTGAAGGCAAAGTTCAAGAGGCTGCAAAGATTCAGATCGACTATATGGACTTAATTGATGCACTTTTCTTAGAGGTCAACCCGATTCCTGTCAAGACGGCGATGCGACTTATGGGCTATAAGACCGGTCATTTGCGTATGCCGCTTTCAGATCTCTGCTCGGCTCATTTAGAAACATTAAAAAAGGCTTTGCGCCGCCACGGTATCTGGCAGTGATTTTTACGGAGGAAAATCTTATGAAAAACCTTATCCAAGCAGTGCTTTTCATCTGCTTGATGCTTCTTAATATGCAAAGTGCTTTAGCTAACGCCGACAAGATCACGATACCTGAAGATGCTGATCTGGTAAGCATCAAGCGTCTTGCGCTTGCCGCGCCGCTATATACGCCTACGAAAGGTGCGCCGTCGAAAAAAGAACTTTTAGACGCTATGTATGATGCAAGCTCTGTAGCAAGAAGCTATGTGCTTTCCTACGACATGGTCGCTGCCGATATTCAAAATAACACGAGCATAAACATAAACGCACTTGATCGCCGTCAAGCGGCGAAAGTCTACAAAGAACATATAGCTGAAAGTGCTGATGCCTATGTTGTCTTGACGGTTGCAAACAATAGCCGCATCGTATTTTTCTTCGACATCTATCGTTCCGGTACGAATGAGCTTCTCTACACATATCAGATAGTGGCAAATAAAGGTGAAGAGGCTAATACAGCCATGTATAAAATGCTCTCTGAGCAATTTTACAAGAACTTTGAGCGTTCGGCAAACGAACAGGCAAAAGCTAAAAAATAAAAAATACTAAAAAGCGTCCCTTGCGCGTAAGGGACGCTTTTTTAGTGACATTTAGCTTCTTCAATGCGCTGTCATGAACTTTTTGGTTAAGACAAGGCAATACAATCGCCTAATTAACGCGCAAAATAAAGCGGCTTGATCTTGGCAGATTCTGCAACAGATTCCGTGATGCAGCCCGTTCGCACCATGGCATCTAGCACAATAAGCTGACGCTTCTTTGAGAGCATGAAATCGACATAGGGCGAGTAGGCAGAAGGAGCGTTCGGTATGCCTGCAAGCATCGAAGTCTCCGGAAGATCAAGCTCCTGCGGCTCTTTGTCAAAGTAGCCGACAGATGCTTCATACACGCCGTAAAATCCCGATCCAAAATAGATAGTATTTAGATATAATTCTAAGATCTCAGACTTAGAATAATTCATTTCAAGATCAAGAGCCAAAAGCACTTCTTCGATCTTTCGTTCAAGAGATTGTTCGTCAGATAAAAAAAGATTTTTGGCAAGTTGCTGCGTGATCGTACTTGCACCTTCTTCGATACGACCATACTGCAAATTTACAAGCATCGCTCGTGCGATCGCCTCGATGTCAAAGCCACAATGTACATAAAAGCGGCTGTCTTCGACGGCGACGATAGCTTCAAGAAGCGAATTTGGAATCTCGTTTATAGACACATAATGCTCACGCTGGCGCACGCGCTCGGCGACAGCATCGCGCAAAAAGATAAGACGGCGCACTTCTTCTCCCTTGGGTATGGAATCAAAAAGCGATAGGTGAAAGATCGCTGTGTTGCTCGTTACTAGAAAGGCAAGGCAAAATACGGTAATGAGAAATATTAAAAAACGCAAGAGCCGCTTGAGTTTCTTCATGATGACAAAAGCGTCCTCCTTTGATTCAACAATGATATATTAAAGCGACGTTATGTTAAGAAAACGCTAATAAATTCAGCCAACCATCTGCACAAATCAAGGCTATTTCATTTTATCAGTTTTTTCTTAAGGCGTCCGCAAGATGTTTTAGATGCGCTGTGTTATTTACATAATCAACAGTAAAATGATCGCCGCCGTGCATTAGACGACTGACGGCTGTATTGCCTTGTCTGATGCGAAAGACGTATCTAAGCGGTATATGAAGGACGTAAGTTAAGATAGTTCGCAAAAATGCTCCATGTGCTACAAGAACGATATTTTCACCTGTATGTGCCGCAGTGATTTGCTCTAATGTGCGTGAGGCTCGTTCTTCTACCTCTTGAAAGCTCTCACCGGCGGGTGGTTTGATTTCATCAGGCGTAAATAAAATTTGCTTTTCTGCAAAAGGCCATCTAGTCTTGATCTCGTCGAAGGTCATGCCTTCCCACGCCCCGAAATTCATTTCGCGCAATTTATATGTTTCTCTTACCTTACAGCCGAAGCGTTTGGCTATATAGCTTGCGGTCAATGCAGCTCGCTGCAAGTCACTTGAATAGACGGCATCAATTTTTTCTGCCGGAAAATACTCAGCAAGACATTTTGCCTGCTGTATGCCCATTTCTGTAAGAGTAACGTCAGAATGTCCTTGAAAACGTCCACTGACATTCCACTCAGTCAAGCCATGGCGAACGAGATAAATCTTTGTCATAGTGTACTACATTCCTTCCAAAATGCCTGCATTTCTCTAAGTAAGTGTTCGTTTTCCGTGCGTAAACGTACAGCTATACGCAAATATGCTCCCTCTAAGCCTACATAATTGCTGCAATCGCGCAGCAAGATGCCTTTTTTTCGCAAATACATAAAAAGACGCTGCAAAAAAACCTTCCCTTGACGCAAACGAAAAAAAATAAAATTTGCTGTAGGCGTAAATATTTCTACACCCGGCAATTTTTTAAGTTCGGAAACTAAAAAAGCCTGTTCTTTTTGTATAATATGGCGCGATTCGTCTTGATATTTTACATCAAAAAGTGCGGCAATACCAGCCATCTGTGCAAGAACATTCACATTCCAGACATCCTTGCCCATCTCTAAGAGTCGACAAATTGCCGCTTCAGCAACGCCAAAGCCCAGACGCAGCCCGGGCAGGGCAAAAATTTTCGTCATGGATTGTACTACCAAAAGATGCCGATATTTTTTAGTTAAGTGCCGCACTGTGTATTCTTCGCGGTCTTTACAAAAATCCAGGAACGATTCGTCTACAACAACCCACACGCCAAATGCTTCTGCTCTTTTAATTAGCTCACACAATTCTTCTTTCAGCAATAGTCCGCCTGTCGGATTGTTCGGACTGCAAAGTATAACAGCATCAAAAGCCGCAAGCTGTACTAATGCTTTTTTTACATCAAATGAAAAGCCCTGCTGTCGGTTCAGCAGAAAATATGAAACATCAGCGCCTGCGGCTTTTGCAGCTCGCTCATATTCGCTAAAAGATGGCACAGGCAAAAGGACGCGCCGTGGGCGTATGGTATAAAAAAAGCAATAAAAAAGTTCAGTCGCGCCGTTAGCGAGTATAATGTTTTCCTGCGGCACGTTATAAAAAGAAGCGATCGCTTCTCGCAAGTGCTGCGCTTTAGGATCAGGATAGCAGATAACTTTTTCTACGTTAGAAATGATGGCTGCACGCACTAAAGGGGAAAGCCCTAGAGGATTAATGTTTGCACTAAAATCAAGCCATGCTTTTTTAGTCGGGCAATCTTCGTAGATATTTCCCCCGTGTTCATACTTTTTCAGAGTCTTTTCTCTCCTTAAGTCCTATAATCCATGCTGCACTTCCTAAATGAAGCAGCGCAATTTTTTCTTACAATTAAGCAAATCCTCCGCATAGTGTTTTATGCGGAGGATTTGCTTACGCAGATAAAAAGATACACTAAAGTGCTACTCTTCTTTTTTAACCGCCATCGAGCGTACATAAAGCTCTCTAAGCTGCTTGGCATCGACTTCAGACGGCGCTTTTGACATCACGTCTGACGCGCTCTGCGTCTTAGGAAAGGCGATGACATCGCGGATCGAGCGACGCTTTGCCATGAGCATGACAAGGCGATCTAGCCCAAAGGCGATACCGCCGTGCGGCGGCGTGCCGTACTCGAAAGCATCCATCATAAAGCCGAACTTTTGCCGCGCTTCTTCTTCAGTCAAGCCAATGATTTCAAATACCTTCTTTTGTAGATCGCTTTGATAGATACGCAGACTGCCGCCGCCAATTTCTACGCCATTTAATACCATGTCATAGGCGTTAGCCTTGACTTTTCCGGGATCGGCAGCTAGATAGGCAATATCTTCATGGCGCGGTGCTGTAAATGGATGGTGCATTGCCTTCCAACGCTTTTCTTCTTCGTTATATTCAAACATCGGAAAGTTCGTAACCCAAAGAATTTGCAAATTATCAGCGTCGATAAGACCTCGGCGGCGTGCCATCTCAAGGCGCAATTCGCCAAGAGCCTGCGCGACGATAAGCGGCTTATCTGCGATAACTAGCAAGAGATCGCCGGTTTTGGCATGACAGGATTCTTTGATCTTTTCAAAAACTTCATCGGTGTAAAATTTCTTAAACGGCGACTTTACTCCTTCGTTAGTATACTGAATCCATGCAAGCCCTTTAGCCCCGTAGCCTTGCACATATTGCACAAGACCATCAAGCTCACGGCGTGGAATGTTTGCATAGCCCTCGACGTTTATGACCTTTACTTGACCGCCGTTTTCAAGAACGGATGTAAACACCTTAAAATCTGAGCCTTTGACGTACTCTGAAATGTCCATTAGCTCCATGCCAAAACGCAAATCCGGCTTATCTGAGCCAAAACGCTCCATCGCCTCAGCCCACTTCATACGCAAAAACGGTGTTTCAAGCTTAACGCCGAGTGTCTTATCGAAAAGTTCGGCAACAAGCCCTTCCATCAATGTCAAAATAGCATCTTCATCAAGAAAGGATGTTTCTATATCAAGTTGTGTAAACTCCGGCTGACGATCAGCGCGCAGATCTTCATCGCGAAAGCAGCGCACGATCTGGAAATATTTTTCAAGGCCCGCGACCATGAGGATCTGCTTAAATATCTGCGGCGACTGCGGCAGTGCGTAGAATTTGCCGGGATTTAAGCGACTAGGCACCAGAAAATCACGCGCACCCTCCGGCGTGCTTTTGCAGAGCATCGGCGTTTCGATTTCGATAAATTCATGACGATCTAAAAAGTCGCGCATGATCTTAGTCACGCGATGGCGCAGCAGCAGATTTTTCTGCATTTCCGGACGGCGCAGATCGAGGTAGCGATATTTTAGACGCAGCATTTCATCGACATCAATGTTATCTTGAATGTAAAAAGGCGGTGTCTTTGCCGTGTTCAAAATGCGAAGTTCTTCGCAGACGACCTCGATTCTGCCCGTTTCGATATTCGGATTGATGGTATCTTCCGCACGAGCGCGTACCGTACCGCGCACGCCGATGACAAATTCATTACGCAGTGTCTCTGCCTTGCAAAACGCATCTTTTCCCATCGCCGCTTCGTCATAGACGACCTGCACGAAGCCGGAGCGATCGCGCATATCAACAAAAATCAGACCGCCATGATCCCTTCTTCTTGCTACCCAACCGGAAAGTACGACCTTTGCACCGACGTCGCCATTACGCAATTTGCCACAATGATGTGTCCTTTTCATACCTTCTAATGTTTCCATCAATTTTTCACCTCAACCTCTATGGCAGAAACCACATCGCACCAGGCGACTTTTTTCTGCTCACCATTTTTCATATTCTTCCATGTAACGCAGGATTCTTTGACCTCATCTTCTCCTAAGATCGCCACAAAGCGAGCCTTTTTCTTATTTGCCTGCTTTAGCTGCGCTTTCATACTGCTCCCTTTAAAATCCATGGCAGAAGAAAAATGCGCCGCTCGCAGCTCTTGCATAATCTTAAAGGCAAAAAGCCTCGCTTCATCGCCTAAAAAGACAATAAAGACATCTACGCTTTTTATTTCTTCTTGCAAAAGACCCTGCTTTTCAAGTGCCAACAATACGCGCTCAAGCCCTGCGGCAAAGCCGATGCCAGGCGTCTTTTCGCCACCGACCTCTTCTACTAATCCATCGTAGCGGCCGCCTCCTAGCACGGCGCTTTGTGCGCCAAGCGGCGTATATTTGACCTCAAACGCCGTCTTAGTATAGTAGTCGAGTCCGCGCACGAGATTTGCATCAAGCTCAAAAGAAACTCCCACCGCTCTAAGATACGACTGCACCATCTCAAAGTGCGTAAAACACTCCTTACAAAGGTAAGCCGTTATATGCGGCGCCTTAGCAGAAAGAGCATGACAATGCTCTTTTTTACAGTCCAAAAGCCGCAGCGGATTGCGCTCAAAGCGCGCTTTACAGTCCGCGCAAAGATCGCCAAGATGCAAACGGAAAAACTCCTGCAATTTCTCACGGTAAACCGGGCGGCACTTAGGGCAGCCAACAGAATTTAGATGCAGTTTAAGATCAGTTAAGCCAAGAGTGTGCAAAAACTCTACGGCAAGCAAGATAATCTCGGCATCAACAGCAGGATTTTCCTCGCCCAAAGCCTCGACACCGAACTGATGAAACTCGCGGTAGCGTCCTGCCTGCGGTCTATCATAGCGAAACATCGAGCCGATGTAAAAGAGCTTTGACAGCGCATCTTTGGCATAGAGCTTGTTTTGGAGATACGAACGCACGACGGCTGCCGTATTTTCAGGGCGCAGCGTCAGACTGCGACCTGCTCTGTCAGTAAATGTATACATTTCCTTTTCTACGACATCCGTTGTATCGCCAATACCGCGCAAAAAAAGCTCTGTATGCTCAAAAATCGGCGTACGAATCTCTTGGTAATTATAGCGCGTGCATATATCGCGAATCACTCGCTCTACAAAGAGCCATTGTGCAACCGCAGTGGGCAATATATCCTTCGTGCCGCGCGGTCCATTGATCAACACAGTGCTTTTTCCTCCTCATCTTTGTAAGCTTCTTGCAAAAGATCTGCCCGTTTTTTGATGTAAATATCTATATCGCGCACATAAGTATGAAAATCCTTAGCGTTAAAAGATGTCTTGAGTCTTTTTGTGCGAAAATTTACGATTTTGCTGGTCGCAGCGCAGCCGATGCCCAAAATCGTCTGCCGCTCATCCATGATCTGTATATTATACATACTCTCAGCACCAGGACGCGCACAGCCGACATTTTCCATCTGTCCGCTCATATAGCCCTGACGATATAGATAGTACGGCAAAAAGCCTGTCTCTCGTACGCGCTCCATCGCCGTCTGAAACATCGCCTGCACCTCTTTATCATCAGGAAGATCGTATCTTTCCAAGCGCATCTTGAGCTTAGAACCGCGTTTAAGCGCGAGTGAATGAAGCGTCACATCATCAGGCGCAAGTGCTAGCACCTTCGCCATCGTATCGGCAACATCTGCACACGTTTCTCCAGGTAAGCCGAAAATGACATCCATATTGATGGAAAAATCACCTATCTTACGCAGCAGATGAAACATCTTTACTATATCTTCCGGCGTATGCTCCCTGCCGATGCGCTCTAAGGTGCGTTGCTGCATGGTCTGCGGATTTACACTGACGCGGCTCACACGGTGTTTTTTCATCGAAAGTGCCTTTTCAACCGTCATTGTGTCAGGTCTACCTGCCTCTACGGTAAATTCTCTCGTATGCTCACCATAAAATGCATCTTCTACTAATGAAAGCATCCGTGTAAAGTCAGCGTTTTTAAGACTCGTAGGCGTGCCGCCGCCGATATAGATACTTTGCACCTTTAGATGCCGACGCTCAATTTCCCACTTTGCCGCCGCCAAATCTTTGTCCCAAGCAGAAAAAAACGCACTGAGCTGTGCATCGTCTGGCATAATATATGAAGGAAAAGAGCAGTACAGGCAGCGTGAGCGACAAAATGGTATGCTGACGTAGACACTTATCGTGCGCTCGTCCGCTGTCTGAAGAAACGGCAACTGGCGAAAAGCCATATCTGTCATGTACGATGCCTTTTCTAAAGAAACTTCGTAATCCTCCCAAAGACGTGCAATAATCTCAGCGCGTGAAAAACCTGCCTCGATGAAGCGATGTACGATCTTCGTCGGGCGTACGCCGTGCAAAATCCCCCAAGGCGGCGCAGGCATCGCCAAATGAACACGAAAAAGACGGTAGAGGTTTAGCTTGACCAGACGATGCACAGCCGCCCTCGCCTTTTCGTCCTGCCTTGCGACGCTGCTCAATGAAAAGCGCCGCTCCTTTCCCGTCTCCTCCTTAATAGAAAGCTCCGTACGAACCATTGGTAAAGGATCTATGATGATCTCATGACTCACGGCAAGTACGGCAAAATCTGCCGTCTCATCCGAGACATTTTCCAAAACGCGAATCTTAAAAAGATCCAAAAGCTCACGCACTAGCTTTACGATCACTTCTTCTTGGCGATCTAATAAAAACTGTCGAACGATCAAGACTTGCGGCACTCCTTGCAATAGCCGAACAACTTTACTTGATGATCTTCTATCTGAAAATCACATTGGTCAGCAACTTTTTGTTCGAGATTTTCCAAAAGATCCTCAGAAAACTCAATAACCTTTCCACAATCTAAACAAATCAAATGATGATGCTGATGCTCACCTGGATCTAAATCCGAAATCTCGTAGCGACTGCAACCATCGCCAAACTCCATTTTTTGAAGAAGCCCTAGATCAACTAGAAGTTCTAAGCTGCGATACACCGTCGCTAAGCCAATTTCTGAATGATTAGAGCGCAATATCCCATGCACATCCTCTGCACTGATATGCTGGCCCGGGCGATCCATGAAAGCCTGCAAAACGATCTGTCGCTGCGGTGTCATCTTATGTTGACGCTCCTGCAATCTCTTCCGTAGATCCTCCATCGTTATTTTAGCCATGACCATACTCCTTTACAATTCGTTGCAAATAAGAGCGGCAGATATTGAAAATGAAAACCCTTGCCATCTTACAGCCTGTACGATTTATTTTAACAAAAAGTATCAAAGAATACAAACATTATTTAACTCAATAAAAAGAGATCGCCGCGCAAAATCCATGTGCAGCGATCTCTTTTTATATTTAGCTTGAACACCAAAATCAAATATCTTAGTCTATATTGATCATCTCCTCTTCTAAGTCATTTTCCAGAAACATTTTAGAAACGGCTCTTTGCCATGGACGTGCATCAATGAAAGGCCCTTTCGCTACAGAATCATGGCGGTACCAATATGTTTTGTACAAGCTGCCGACTTCTGCAGCTCCTAGCCAGCCAACAGCACGCCGCGTTTGATCGCCTACTAAAAGAAGATCAAGAATCGTCGGTGTATCAAAGCGACCTATTTCCCTGTGCAACGAGAAAATAGTGATAAGCTCACTGGCTTTTAGTAGCTTCGCACGCACTTTCGCCTGCCATGAAAGATCCAAAACCGTCACCCGACGACCGCCGTCTATAGTGCCAAGCTCCATAGCGCCATGACGATTAAAGAAATGCGCTTCTTGTCCGGCGGTCAACTGACGAGTAAAGATGTCTCCTCTGCCTGTATGACGAACACGAGCGACGTTTCCTACCTGCATCTTATCTAGGCGAATATCTCCTGTACCGCTATGATGAACGAAACTATTGTTTTGTGCTTCTACGTTATCAGCCAGAAGATCGCCCTTGCCGCTATGATCTGCATGGAAACTGCCGGCTTTGACATTACGAAGCATTATATTGCCGCTGCCGCCAGTCTGAGAAGCACTCACCAGACCGCCGGCTTGCAGCGTTTCCTTTGCTAGCAGATTATTTGCTGCCTCAATCATTAAATTGTTTTTGGCAGTAGCTTTTTTATTTGTCGTTACATCGCCGCCTGTTAGCGTCATGTTTTGCCCTGCCGATAGTTCATCTTCTGCCGTTAGGCGATTTTTTGCCCTGATCGTCAGATCTTTTCCGGCAGTAGCTTTTTTATTTGTCGTTACATCGCCGCC
>CAUUGH010000033.1:0-19633 GCA_963544755.1 uncultured Selenomonas sp.
CCCACTCCAAATCCGAACCCAAATCCGCCCACTCCAAATCCGAACCCAAATCCGCCCACTCCAAATCCGAACCCAAATCCGCAGCCTAAGCCAAAGCCGAAGATCGAATACGGCGATTATGAAACAAAGATCATGAGCGGTACCAAATCGGCTATGATCTCATCGATCATGGTGTGGCGTGCCGAAGCGAACGATCTCATGAAGCGCATGGGCGATCTAAGACTTTCGCCGGAAGATAGCGGCGTTTGGGCGCACGTCTACCGCGGCAAAGCCTCAAGCGACAAAGAGCGCACGGTCTTTGATCTAGACTACACGACGATCCAAGTCGGCTACGACAAGAAAGTTGCCGACGACTGGCGCGTTGGCATCGCTGGCAGCTATATGACAGGCAGCGCTACCTACGAAAAGGGCAGCGGCGACAACAAAGAAGGTAACTTCGGCGTTTACGGCACTTGGTCTGGTAAAGGCGGCGAATATGTCGATCTCATCGCCAAAATTGGCAAGCTCACCAGTAGCTACACCGTTTACAACGACTTTAATCACTACGTCAAAGGCGACTACAATACATGGGGTACGACGCTTTCCGCTGAATACGGCAAGCGCATCAATATGAATGGCTCTAGCTTTATTGAGCCGCAACTAGAGATTATCTACAGCCACCTAAACGGTGCTAGCTACGGTGGCGATACCGACTACAAAAAAGGCGACGGCACATATCAAAAGCTATATGTAGATCAAAGTGCCTTTAATAGCTTCGTCGGACGCTTAGGCATTGGCTTTGGGCAAGAGATGGCAAATAGCACATGGTTCTTAAAGGCATCGGTTTACCATGAATTTGGTAATGGAATGTCTACAGACTATTCCGATGGCAAAAATCCGAAAAAGACCACGAAATACGGCGGTCAAGACACATGGGTCGGGCTTCAACTCGGCGCTACAATGAAACTAAGTGACAACACCAGCTTTTATGGCACGTTTGAAAAAACCTTCGGCGGCGACATCAAAACCGATTGGCGCATAGACGCAGGTCTTCGCTGGAGTTTCTAAGGAAAAAGCAGCCATGCATAAAGAGAGAAGCACGGATAAAAGCCGTGTTTCTCTCGTGTCTTGGCTCTAACAAAAAGAGCATTTTCAGAAAGGAATATATATGGCAGAAAAAAAGACAGAACGAGCAGCAAAGAGCACCGTAGCGAAGGAAAAAGCTGCAAAGCTGCAAAGCTACATTGAGCAGGAAAAAATTTCCGGCATCGAAATGCACGAAGCCAAAGACGCTGCTAACTCGCACGTCTTTCGCAGCAACCTGCCGATTAGGGGGCAAGATCTACCCTTTATGATCCTCATTGATGACAGCGTTTATACACTTATTCAGATAGAAGTCGCCGCAAGGATCGCTATTGTAAAGAAAAAGCCCGGTGTTGCTGCATACTTAGACGAGTTAAACAACGAATATCGTATGCTAAAATATAATAGTGACGAAGCCGGCAATCTCCTGCTTACTTGCTCTATACCATCCGGCACAGAGCAGTTCGACCCGTCTTTAATCATCGCCTTGCTAAACCAGATTCAAGGACACTTAGAGGCAATCTATCCGGACATCATGAAGCAACTATGGACAAGCGATGAAGCAGCAAAGAGCGACTAAAGCGCGTTGGTGGCGCGAATTTTTAGCAGCCTTTTCTTGACAGTAGAAATCTGCCATGCTAAAATAAGTAAGCTGCGGACGTGGCGGAACTGGCAGACGCGCTGGACTTAGGATCCAGTGCCGCAAGGCATGGAGGTTCGAGCCCTCTCGTCCGCACCAAAAGAAAAATAAAAAGGTTGGAGAAGATGCTTTTACATTTCTCCAACCTTTTTTTATTTTTACTATTCTAAGCTCTACATTTCCTGCCAAAGCACTATTTTCTGCATCAGACGCGTCTTTTTCATATCAATCACGCGTTGGTTACGGCTAGCACAAAAAGGAAGTGTTAGATCGCGTTCTGCTTCTTTATAGGCGCCGTCTACTAAGACATCAATTTCGTCTAGCAGTTGCTTTATTGCACGTTCTTTTTTTTTCTGCAAGGTTTCTAGCGTATAGCCCGTATATGCCCAGACATCCATGCCGTGTGCGTGTACTTCCTGCGCTAGCTCTAAAAGCTGCGCGGCTTGGCAAAATGGCTCGCCGCCTGATAGTGTCACGCCTTTTAAGAGAGGATTTTCTAAGATACTGGTTAGAATTTTTTTAGTATCTATCTCGAAGCCGCCTGAAAAGTCGTGTGTATGAGGATTTTGACAGCCCGGGCAGCGATGTGGGCAGCCTTGTGTAAAGATTGTGTAACGAAGCCCCACCCCGTCTACGATGGAGTCTTGCACCGTACCTGCTAGCTTAATTAATGCCATGCTTTACTCTATCTTGTTCTTCAGCGCGTTTGGCGTTGTTCCAACGGTCAATCGTACCGACTAAATAGCCTGTGATGCGGCGGATGCGTTCAAAGGGGCGATCGCCTTCTTTTCTTGCACAGCGCGGACATATATTGTCGATGATACCATTGTAGCCGCAGACCGGATCTCTATCTACCGGGTGGTTGATCGAGCCATAGCCGATACCTGCATCATGCATATAGCGTATAATATCTTCAAAGGCTTGGATATTTTTTGATGGATCGCCGTCCATTTCAATATAGCTGATGTGTCCGGCGTTTGTCAGTGCGTGATAAGGCGCTTCTAGCTGAATTTTTTTCGCTGCCGCAATATGGCAGTGAACAGGCACATGGAAGCTGTTAGTATAGTAGTCGCGATCCGTTATTGCTTCTATTTTGCCAAAACGCTTGCGATCAAGGCGCACGAAGCGACCGGAAAGCCCTTCGGCAGGTGTTGCAAGAAGCGAAAAGTTAAGCCCCGTACGCTTTGCCTCTTCATCCATGAGACGGCGCATATGACTGACGATGGCAAGCCCTAGCGTTTGCGCTTCTTCTGATTCGCCATGGTGCTTACCTATGAGTGCCTTTAAACATTCGGCAAGACCGATAAAGCCCATTGATAGTGTACCATGCTTTAAGACTTCGGCGATTTCATCGTCCGGACCTATTTTTTCTGAGTCGAGCCAAACGCGCTGACCCATAAGAAACGGATAGTTCCTGCCCTTTTTCGCGCACTGGATCTTAAAGCGGTGCAAAAGCTGGCGGATAACTAATTGCGTCAAGCTATCTAGCTCTTTATAAAATACGTCAAGATCGCCTTTGGCAATGATGGCAAGGCGTGGCAGGTTGATGCTTGTAAAAGAGAGATTGCCGCGCCCACACGTTACAGAGCGATCAGGATCGCAGACATTTCCCATGACGCGTGTGCGACAGCCCATATAGGCGACTTCGGTATTGTAGTCACCTTCTTTATAATATTGGCGGTTAAACGGCGCATCAAGAAAGCTAAAGTTTGGAAAAAGTCTTTTTGCTGAGGTTTTCATAGCGAGCTGAAAAAGATCGTAATTAGGATCACCCTCATTATAATTGATGCCTTCTTTGACCTTGAAAATCTGCACGGGAAAGATCGGCGTTTCGCCATTTCCAAGACCTTCTTGCGTTGCCAGCAAGAGATTTTTCATGACCATGCGACCTTCAGGCGAGGTGTCTGTACCGTAATTGATGGAGCTAAACGGCACTTGTGCGCCGGCTCTGGAGTTCATCGTATTGAGGTTATGAATGAGTGCTTCCATGGCTTGAAATGTCGCGTTATCCGTCGCGTCAAGCGCCGCTGCAAAGGCATAATCATGCGCTCTTTTTGCAAGCTTTACAGAAATTTCTTCAAAGCCGTGCAGCCTTTGATGCGCCGGCAAAAAGTCGATGAGCGCTTCTTTATAGATACCTTCATTATCTATCGTGATGCTAAGCGGCAACAGCGCACGATGGATTTCTTTTGCCAGCAGCTTTGCATCTTGCGGCTTCATCGCTAACATGATGGTAAAAAAACCAGCTATTTCCTTAAAATAAAGCTTGCGGAAGGTTTTTCGCACGCCCGGCGCCATGGAATAATCAAAGTTTGGTATCGACTGGCCGCCGTGCATTTCGTTTTGGTTCGCCTGAATGGCGATGCAGCCCAGCGCTGCATAAGAGCGGATGTCGTTTGGCTCGCGCAGGTAGCCGTGTCCTGTAGAAAAGCCGTTTTTAAAGAGCTTTAACAAATCTATCTGGCAGCACGTTTCTGTAAGCATATAAAAATCTTTATCATGGATGTGAATATCGCCGTCAATATGCGCGGCGGCGATGTCTTTAGGCAATATGTGGCGGTCGATGAAATATTTAGAGCCTTCCGAGCCGTATTTTAGCATCGTACCCATCGCCGTATCAGCGTCAATGTTGGCATTTTCACGCTTGATGTCGGCATCTTTGGCTCGCTTAAAGGTCAATTCGTTGTAGATGTCCATAAGATCGCCTTCAGCATTACGAATCTTAGTATGCTCGGCGCGATAAATAATATAAGCTTTCGCCGTCGAAGCAAAATTATTCTTAATAAGTACCTTTTCTACAGCGTCTTGAATAAATTCAACGGCAGGTATTTTTTCTGATGCAATGCAGCTAATGACGCTTTGCGTCAGTCTTTCGAGCTGGCTGTGGGAAAATGTCTTGTCGATGGATTCAAGATTTGCCTTGCGAATGGCATCGGTTATTTTTTCAGCGTCAAACGGCACAACTTGCCCCGTACGCTTTTGAATCTTTTTTATCATCATTACACCCGTCCTTCCTCTATGGTCTATGCTTTGCTAGATTATACAAGATATAGGACGCTTCGTCAAGGTAAAAGACTATATATTGTGTTTTTCTATAAAAGCTCTGCTAGCTTTGCTTTTCGTTTATGATTGTACGCACGGGAAACGGTATGTCGATCCCTTCTTGTCGGTAGCGGCGTGTCAGAGCTTTGATAAATTCATGTTTTAGGCGAAATTGGTTCAAAAAGCTGCTTGTTCTAAGCACGACATTAAATTCAATGGCAGAATCACCAAAGGTGTGAAAACGCACAACCGGCGCACTTTCAACATTATGATCAAAGGTCGCCATAACGTCATTTGCCACTTCTAGTGTCACGCGCTCTACTTCTTCTAGATCGCTTGCATAGCTTACGCCGACGGGAACGGACACGGCGATCTCCTGCGCCGGCATATTGTAGTTGGTAAGTACGGATGAGGCAAGTTTTTGATTTGGTATGATGATGGTATTAGTGCCTAGGGTTTGTACTGTAGTAAAGCGAAAGTTAATGTCAGTGACCCGTCCTTCTTCGCCCGCTGCGATGCGTACATAATCGCCAATGCGAATTTGACGCGACAAGATGATCTGTAGACCGGAAAAGATATTAGAAAGCGTCTCTTGCATACCGAGCGCGAGCGCCGCGCCGCCAACGCCCATCGCCGTTAAGATCGGCGCAACGGAGATACCGGCGTATTGTAAAACTATGAGGATGCCCATGGCATAGATGATGCCGGAAAGAATCGACGACAAAAGCGTGGTTTTAGGAAACGGCACGCCGCCGGCATTTGTCTTTATCTCAATGAAGCCTGTAAGCGTGCGCGAGGCGACGCGCGTCAAAGTAAAAACGATGATACCAAAAAGGACGTAGGAGAGAAACTGCGCTATTGCCGGAAAAAAGTCGATGGTCTTTATAGACCAATAGACGCCGACGCCCATGCACCAGGAGACGGGTACGCCGCGCAGGGCGTTGATAAAGATCGACCATACCGTTTCTTCACCCACATTGAGCCGCTCATGAATCTGGCGATCAATCAGCTTGTTTAAGAATATGCCGACAACTAGCGCCGTTAATATAATAAAAGCCGGCAAGAGCAAAAGATCGGCAGCTTCGTGCCATGTCAGAGATTGGATTTTTTCAAAAAAGGACACTTTGCTTCCTCCTTTGTCCCTGTGGATAGAACGTGTGGAAAATTACTCCATGCTGCAAGCCTTTAGCGGCTTATCCCCAAAATTTTGTGGATAACTGTGGAAAACACGCGTTTTTCTTGTGGATAACGAAGCTGCTGCGCGTTTTGCATCTTGCTCATCTTAGAAGACGCTGATACATTCAGCGCATCTGTGCAAAGCTTTGCAACTTCATTTTATCAGCGTTTCCTTACTTTTATGACAGCAAATTTTACATATATTCCCACATATGAAGCAAGGGTCCTTGTCCTTTGCCTAGATTAAGCCCTGCGCGAATGGCACCCGTGATGTATGCTTTGGCATCTTCTACGGCAAGCGTCAGGGGCTTTGCTGCCGCAAGACCGCAGGCGATGGCGGTAGAAAGCGAGCAGCCTGTGCCGTGCGTGTTTTCGTTGTCGATACGCGCCTGTTTGTACCAACGCGCTTTACCTTCTACATAGAGCAGATCATCGGCGCTTTCTACCAAATGCCCACCCTTTATTAAGACAGCGCTGGCCGCCTTTTCAGTCAGCAGCTTTGCCGCGTGCAGCATAGACGCTTCGTCCGTGATGGCAACGCCTGTGATAGCTGCCGCCTCAGAAAGATTCGGCGTAACGATTTTTGCAAGCGGCAAAAGCTTTTCGACGATGGCGAAAAGTGTTTTGCTTGTGATCAAATTGCCGCCGTTCGTAGCGGCTATGACGGGATCTAAGACGATGTTGGCGGCTTTTTTTTCATAGAGCTTTTTTGCCAGCACGCTCGCTGTCAACTCGTTTGCCACCATGCCGATTTTTACCGCATCGGGGCAAATATCTTCATACAATATGTCAATTTGCGCGGCAATAAACTCCGGATCGACGGCAAAAATATCGCGGATCACCTTCGTATTTTGCACTGTAAGCGCCGTCGAAATGCTCATCGCATACATTTTGTGTGCCGTTATGACCTTAATATCTGCCTGTATACCTGCGCCGCCGCTCGGATCAGAGCCTGCGATCGTCAATATCTTCTTGATGTTTTTCATAGTTTGCGCCCTCCAAAAAAGCGTTTCATAAAGCGTTTCTTCCAAAGTATATCACATCTTCTTATATCATAGCCAGCTAGATTCTTGCCACAAATCATAAAGTGCGATCATTTTCTGCAAGCGGCGCTTTTCTTCATCTGTGAGCGTGCAGCTAACAGACGTGCCGTCGCTTGACGACCAATAGCTGCACGTTACTATATCGGCATAGGCTGCGCGTCTTAAAACAGCCTCGCCTTCTTTTCCCAAAGAGAACTGATATTGCTCTTTCAAAAACTCGACATCTTCACCTAAGTGATCGCGACGCTTTTTTTCATCAAGCTCCCATGTGTGGCTCGTACCGTCTGCTTCGATAGAAAAGCGATCGCCAAAAATCCAACCGCGAAAACTCCCCTCATGAATCGAATAATAATATAAAATCTTACAGCGAAAAGTACAATCACTGCCATGACCTAAGAGCGGAAAAAAGTATAAGCCGCCTAAAAGATCCGTCTCTTCTTTGTAGCTATACCATGTATATAGGCCGGCATCTACCGACTCCATGCCCTCTTTTAATTTTTCGATGCGTGCGTTTAATTCTTTTTTTGCCGCTTCTTCTTGCCGGCGTTTTAGCGCACGCTCTTCTTGCAGGGCTTTTTGGCGTGCTTCTTCTTCTAGTGAAAGCGACGCTTTTTCGCGCATACCGAGCGCATCTTCAACGAGATCTTTATGTGTGCTGCCATAATAAAGCATAGCTACAGTAAACGAAGTGACCAGAACAAGAAAAAACGCGCCATATCTTATGATTTTCAAAAATACTTCCCCTTTTACTGTTTTCTTTTCATTATATACGCTTTTTGCAGCAGCTACATGAAAATCTTTTAGCTTTTACGAATAACTATTGACAATAGGTCTAATGAATTATATCATATCATTGTGTGAATATGTCTTGAGAAAGGAATGATACGCCTTGAAGCAATTTTCCTACCTGCTATACAAAGAAAAGGATCTTTCGCGCTGCTTGCAGGAGGCAAAAGACATGGCAAGCTCCATGGCGCATATCTCCGATGTTCTCGTTACGCTTTTTGCACCGGAACTTGCCAAAACGACCATGGTAAATTTTGAACGTGCGACAAGAAAGATTTTCCCACAGGCAAAAGTCGTCGGTCTTGCGGCGAACTGCGGATTTGCCAACGGAAAAATGTGGAGCGGCATTGAAAAGCACAAAGATGCGGCATCGGCTGCCGTCACCTTTACTTTTTACTCTTCTTCGCGTGTCATTCCCCTGGCCTTTAATGAAGAAACGGATCTGTATGCAGTCGGACGGGGGCTTTTAAGGAGCATCGCCAACGAGCCGCATACAAAGGCGGTCGGTCTTTTCATAGCCAATCGCATAGCAAATGTCACGAAGCTTTTAGATGTCCTTTCAGAAGCTAATGAAGACATTGTTTTCTTCGGCGGACTCCTTTCAGATCAGACAGACGATCGGCGCATCATGATCGATCTTTTAGGTCACCGCATGATGCGCGGCTTTCTTGCTATCTTATTTATCGGCGAAGAATTATATGCCAAGGCGCTGCCGTCCTTTGGCTGGAAGCCCTTTGGCCCTGAAGTACAGATAACGCGCATGGTGGACGATGTGACTATAGCAGAGCTTGATGAAAAGCCGGCAAGCGAATTTTTTGCTCACTATCTGGGCATCCGTCACGGTTGGAGCGCCTTTTCAAGCATCGAAACATTTCCTCTCCACCTTAGAAGAAACGGCACGACGCTAGCTCGCCGTCTGACCGGCATCGGACAAAACGGCTGCGTGTATGTCAGTGCCAATTTGTATGAAGGCGAGCGTTTTCGCATAGCTTCCGGCGATCCCGTCGCCATCATCGGTGATGCCCAAAGGACGCACGCCGAGCTTTCTGCATTCTCACCGGAAGCTGTACTTATCGTCAACTGCATGGGGCATTACATAATGCTCCAGCAAAACAATTTCTACGAATACGCTGCCATCTCAAACGCTTTTCCCACATACGGCTTTTATTCTTGGGCTGAATTTTTACGCAGCAAAGGGCAAATCATGAAAACTAATCTCATGATGGTCACGGTAGGCTTTCGTGAAGGCGCACCGAAAGCATCATCTACATATAAGCCCTTAGTACCTGAATTAGGCGAACAGACCTCGATCATTGCCCATCTCATACACTTCGTAGATGCCATGACAAAAGAGTGGGAGTCGGCACACAGCAAACTCGTCGTCTTAGCCGAGCGCGATGCCTTGACAGGGCTATTGAACCGCCGCGCCATGGAACGCTCTTTTAAAGACATCTTGCAGGATGCCTTATCTTCAGGCGTACCGCTTGCCGTCATGATGCTCGACATGGACGATTTTAAGGGCATCAACGACACCTTTGGGCATACCATGGGCGATGAGGCACTGGTCGCACTCGCTGACATATTGACCTCTTCAGTAAGAAGCGTTGACATCGTATGCCGTTGGGGGGGCGACGAATTTTTCATCATACTAACGCACGCCAATCGAGAAGCTGCTGACCGCGTCGTAAAGCGCATCCACGAAAGCGCCGGATCACTTTCACTGCTCATGCCGGACAATCGCAAAGTCGGTCTAAGCATTGGCGTTACACTCTCTCGCCCTAAGGATACGCCGGAAACCGTCTTTCAACGTGCCGATGAAGCACTCTACGAATCAAAGCGCACATCAGGCAAAAATGCGGTCACATATCGCTGAGGCTACACGCATAAACAGCCAATTTGCCAATAAAAACACCGCTCTTACAAATAAAAGCTCCGATGTAAAACTTGCATCGGGGCTTTTTCTATGCTTTAACACAACATATGATAGCGTAGATACTTGAAGATGGGCAACTTAATTTATCCGTGTTTCCTATATTTGTACCATTTTCTAAAAAATTAAACGCTGGAAGTATTGACAAAATTATTTTACTGCGCTAAAATCATTTTGTTAAGAGCCTTTTTTAATGAAGAATTATTTTTCTCTTGTTAAAAAAATCTTAAGACATGAAAGTTAGCAAGCAGTCGCAAGGCAATCTGAAGTATCTAGGGAGGGAAACTTATAATGATGCAGGAAGTGACTATGATGTTGCGCGAGAAGGGCTTTAAGGTGACGCCGCAAAGGCTTGCTGTCTACGATGTACTTTGCAATACGAAAGCGCATCCAACGGCGGATATGATCTACAGTGAATTACAGCCGACATATCCGACGATGAGTTTAGCGACGGTTTATAAGACGCTCGATATTTTGAGCAAGGTCGGGCTGGTACAAGTCTTAAATGTAGGCGAGGAAAGTTTTCGCTACGATGCTAATACCAAAAGCCATCCGCATATCTGCTGCGTGAGCTGCGGTCGCATTGATGACGTTTGCAAGACGGACACAAGCGATCTCGTCGAGCAGGTGGAAAATGATACCGGCTATGCTGTTTCCGGAAAACAATTATATTTTTACGGCTTATGCCCCATATGCCGCAAAAAAGCGCATTGAGCGCAAAAAAGAAAAAGGACTGTGCATGGATTTTAGCCATTGTGCAGTCTTTTTTCTTGGGTAAATTTTCTTATTTCCTCTATTTAGCAGGAAAATCAACTTTAAGATCGAATGATAATAATATGGGTATAAATAAGATAAATACTAAGTTATAATAACTATATTGCAAAAAGCATCGTGAAAGGATGTACGGACATGAAAAAAACAAGGTGGAGCATACTTTTTTTTATGGTTCTTCTTAGCATTTTTTCTTTAGCAGGCTGTAGCTCTCTTGGTCAAGGAGGATCCGGCAAGGTGATTTATGCCAATCACAACGACAATGATGCCTTTGCCTTGCAACTAAAGGATGCCTTTTCCAAAGAGGCGGCAGCGGCTGGTCTTGATGTAGAATTTCTCGATGCCAAAGGCGACAGCAGTTTGCAAATTGATCAATTAAATAAAGCGATTGACGATAAGGCGAGTGCGATTTTACTTATTGCCGTCGATGGCACGAACATTATGCCATCGGTCGAAAAAGCGCACGCTGCAAATATTCCCGTCGTCATTATGAATCGCACTATAAAAGATAAAACCTTCGTCGGCGCACTTTCTGATGATCGTGAGGCTGGCAAGATGCAGGGCGATTTCATGAAAGAGCATCTGCCGCTAAATGCTAAGATAGTTTATCTTATAGGCGAAAGCGCCGTCAGTGTTTCTGCCGAGCGTTTTGCAGGCTTTAAGGAAGCTTGCCTTGATAAGCGTCCTGACATCGAGCTTTTAGCTGCTGTAGATGGTAACTGGAGCCGCATAGAAGGCATGAAAGCAACGACGCTATGGCTAAATTTTTTCCCGAAAATTCATGCCGTCGTCGCCGCTAATGATGAAATGGCTTTAGGCGCCATAGCAGCATTAAAGGCGGCGAACCGTCTAAACGGCTGTTTGGTGACGGGCATTGATGCAACGCCCGACGCGCTTTTATCTTTAGCAGCAGGAGAACTTTCGCAGACGGTCAAACAAGATGCTGTAGGTCAGGCAGCCGGTGCCGTAACGCTCATACAGAGCTTTTTGCGCGGCAAAGCGCCGACTGATAATATTTATGTTCCATTTACATCTATTACCAAAGAAAACATCGCACAGTTTATAGATTAAGGAGGAGAAATTATGCTTAAAGGGGGCAATTTGACCATAGGCAGTGAGATATTAAAGGATTATCGCGTCAAGACAAAGGTCGCGATTCTTTCGGTATTTCTCCTTTTTACGGTGCTGCTCGTCGCTTTCGTCGGCATCTACTCAAGCTATACGGCAAAAGAGTCGCTAGATAATATGTATCACAGCAATTTAATGACGACGCAATATCTAAACGATGCAAACCAACGTCTGCACAAGATAGATGTCAACATTTCCTACATCGTACAGCAAAATTTCACAACTGAAAATCGCCAGCTGATTCTTGACGATATACAGGCAAATCTTACGGGGATTCGCCAGGATGTAGATGAGATCAAAAAGATCTATGAAAGCGACCGCGCCAAAGAGGCATTAGCAGCGCTTGAGATAGAGCTTGAAAAAGCAGCTCAAGCCGTCAATACCGCCGGCTCTTTTGGCACTTCGCCGAATGATAAGGTAGAGATCTATCAACAGCTATCGTCTTTAGCGACGCTTTCTTTTCATCTGCAAGTCTTAACGCCTGATAATGTATTTCAAGGCAAGCAGCTTTTTGAGATGAATAATATTCGCTATAAAAGAGTCTTGACTATATTCACCGTCATCATCTTCATCAGCTTGCTCCTTGGCATTTTCATGGCGCGTATCATCGCAGACAATATTTCGGTGCCGCTAAATACCTCTATAGAGCATCTAAATGCTGTAGCAACAGGCGATCTAAACCGTGAGATACCGTCAGATCTTGCCGACCGTGCCGATGAGATCGGCATCGTCATCAAAGCACTGCTAAAGATGCAAAATTTCATGAAGCAAGTTCATAAAGAAGCGGCAGCAACCGATCTGCTTGTAAGTGAGCTTGAGTCAATGATGCATCTGATGAATGATAAAACGCAAGATATGTCTGCCATAACGCAGGAGATGTCTGCCGGTATGCAGGAAACAGCAGCATCTACAGCTAGTATGCAGCAGGTCAGTCAGCATCTTAATGAAGAGCTGCAAGGTACTGTGCGCGAGATGCAAAAGAGCGAGCAATATACAAAAGAGATCGCCACGCGTGCGACTACACTAAAGGAAAAGATGGAAAAGGCGCAGGAAACATCAGAAAACATCTACGCCACTACGAAAGCTTCTATGGAAGATGCCCTTGCATCTGCTAAAGTCGTACAAGAAATAGATCAACTGACGCAAGCGATCACGGAAATCGCCGAAGAAACTAACCTGCTCGCCTTGAATGCAAGCATCGAGGCGGCGCGTGCCGGCGATCATGGACGCGGCTTTGCAGTCGTCGCCGGTGAAGTCGCAAAACTTGCCGAACAGTCACAAGAAACCGCCAAAAAGATTAAAGGCCTCACAAGCCAAGTCAAAGGTGCGATGGGAGCTTTATCAAACGGCACATTAGCACTCTTAAACTTCATAGATAACGATATTCGTCAAGAGTATGCACAAATGGATGAAACGGCTATAAAGTACCAAGACGACGCTAAATTTTTCCACAAAACAGCAATACACAGCACGAAAACTTCCGAGGATCTTTTGACCTCTGTAAACGACATGAATCAGGCAATGTCAGAGATCAGCCGCGCAACACAAGAAAGTGCTAACGGCAATATGAAAATCGCTGAAGATACCATGGACATGGCAAAAGAATATGCTAGCGTCTTAGAAAAAGTACGAGGGTTCAAAGAAAGTACGGCGCGTCTAAAAAATCTCGTCAAAGCATTTTCCAAATAATAGGGCAAGCAAAAACAGGCAGCGCATGAGTTGAATTTCTCTCATGTACTGCCTGTTTTTTAAGAAAAGTTGCAGAGCATATTAAGCCGCCCCGACTCAGTATGATTTTGCTCTCCGTTTTGCCAGCAGCGAAAAGGCAGCCGGCAGCAGCTCGGCTTGTGTCGCTACCTGTATTTTACCGCTGAGGTTGGCTAAAATGATGCGCTCTATCGTAAATTCAGCGATGACTTGCCGACAAGCGCCGCAAGGCGCACAAGGCTCCTTGCCATCTGCGACAATCGCAATAGCAATGAATTCTTTGCTCCCTGCGGCTACAGCACTGAAAATAGCTGTACGCTCGGCGCAATTAGTAAGCCCGTAAGAAGCATTTTCGACGTTGCAGCCGCTAAAAATACGACCATCAGCCGCAAGAAGTGCCGCGCCGACAGCAAAGCCGGAGTAAGGTGCGTAGGCGTTAGCGCGTGCTTTTTTAGCAATTTCAACAAGTGTTTTATCATCCACGGCTAACAGCTCCTCTTTGCTCACGCTGCGCCATAGCAACGGCAGCTTCGCCGATAAGAGCGGCGCTTAAAGATTCTTTTACATCTAGCACCGGCGGCGCATCTTCTTGAAAGCTCTCCTTCGTGACGCGAGCGAAGATCAAGGGGCGTTTTACAGGCCTTTCTTCTTTAATGGCAAGCGCACGGCGATACAAGGCGGCGGCAGGCTCTATGGCAGCTTTATCATTCGTATGAAAAACGGCTAACAAATCGCCGCTTTTTACGCTATCGCCTGTTTTTTTCACAAGACGGATGCCAGCTCCATGATCAATGGCGCTGTCTTTCGTTTTGCGGCCAGCACCCAGCAAAAAGGCAGTTTTTCCAATCATTTCAGTGTCCATGGAAAAGATAAAGCCTTCATTTTCGGCTAAAATTTCATATTTATAAGCTGCCTGCAAAAGACGTAAGGGGTCGCTAAGATACGCAGTATCGCCCTCTTGCGCTTCGACCATGGCGCAAAAAGCAGCAAAGGCGCTACCGTCGGCAAGAGCCTTTTGGGCAAGCTTTTGACACGTCGCAAAATCACCGCGACCAATAAGACGCAGCATATCAGCAGCAAGTGCAAGACTTACCTCCACAAGGTCACCGGGGCCTTTTGCCTGTAACACTTCTACAGCTTCAGCAACTTCAAGTGCGTTGCCGACAGCAAAACCGAGCGGCTTATCCATATCCGTAATGATAGCGGCGCTCTTACGCCCTGCACCCTCGCCGATAGCGACCATAGCGCGCGCTAGCGCCAAAGCCTCCTGCTCTGTTTTCATGAAAGCGCCGCTGCCCATCTTGACATCAAGCAAGATCGCCGCGCTGCCTGCTGCTAACTTCTTACTCATGATCGATGCCGCAATTAGTGGGATAGAATCAACAGTAGCCGTGAGATCGCGCAGGGCGTAGATCTTTTTATCAGCAGGCGCAAGCTTTTCTGACTGGCCGATAAGGGAAATACCCGTCTTTTTGACAACGGCAAAAAAGTCTGCGCGTGAAAGTGTCGTCTTAAAGCCTGGGATCGCTTCTAGCTTATCAAGCGTGCCGCCGGTGTGACCCAAGCTGCGGCCGCTCATCTTAGCGACGTAGCCACCTGCCGCCGCGACGATAGGACAAGCGATGAGCGTCGTTTTATCGCCGACGCCGCCCGTCGAATGTTTATCAACGGTAGTAGCACCAAGCGCTGACAAATCAACCTCGTCGCCTGATGCAGCCATCGCCAGCGTCAGATCTCGCATTTCCGCCAAAGTCATAGAGCGAAAGCAAATCGCCATCAAAAGCGCCGCCATCTGATAGTCAGGAATCGATCCTTTGGTAAAACCTTCGACGATAGCATTGATTTCTGCACGCTCTAGCGATTGCCCACGCTTTTTCTTCTCTATAAGATCGTACATTCGCACGAAAATGCCCCCCGGTTTTTACATTAAAAGGCTGCCGGCATGAACGAAGAAAGCCAGCCTAAAAGGCGCAGCGTCCAGCCAAACCACATCATGACGCCAAGAGCGACGAGCGCTAGCCCCGCTAGCTTTTGCACAGTAGGCAAGAAGCGATAAAGGACGCGCACGCGCTTTTCAAGACGGCTCCAAAGAAGAGCCAAAATGAAAAAGGGCAAGGCAAAGCCAATCACATAAGCAGCAAGCAGCCAAAGCCCTTCGAGCAAAGTCGCACGACTGCCGGCGTAGATGAAGATCGCGGCGAGGATAGGCCCTGTGCAGGGCGTCCAACCGACGGTAAACGACATACCGAGCAAAAAAGAACCGATAGCACCCTCTGACGGACGATGCAGGAAAGGACGCCACTCACGATACAAAAAGCGTGGGCTGATAAGCCCTGACAAAAACAGCCCCAAAAACGCGAGTACGATCGCCCCCACTTTTTCTAATACAGCAAGATGCTTTGACAAAAACTGACCGAGTACCGTCGCCGTCGCACCAAGTGCGAAAAAGACGACGCTAAAGCCCAAAAGGAAAAACAGCACATTGCGAAAGAGCGTATAGCCGGACGACTCCGCCGGCTCTTGGATAGCTGCGCTGCCCTTAGCAAAAGCTACACCGCTGCTGCTAGAACCTGCCAAAATCAAAAGAAAGGTAGGCAGCATCGGCAGTACGCATGGCGAAACGAAGGAAAGCGCACCGGCTAAAAACGCTGCTCCCAATGAGATAGCTTCCATGTCAAACCTCCTACATCAAATGCATAGCGATTGAGGAAATATCTCACTGCCCTTTGGCGTGCAAAAGTGCCGTCTCAAGCTCGGTGGCAGTCGTCGAGCCGATCTTTTTATACTGGATCTTGCCCGTATCATCAATAATATATGTCGTCGGCAAAGCGCGAATGTTATAGATCTCCGCTGCATCTCCCTTGAGATCTAAGAGCATGGGCATCTTATACTTATGCTCTTTTAAAAACTTTTCTACAGCATCTTGTGGCTCTTGGATATTTACGGCGTAAAACGTAACATCGTCTGCGTGCTTTCTGGCGAACTCTTCTAGCTCAGGCATCTCAGCGCGGCACGGTGGGCACCATGTCGCCCAAAAATTGATAACATAAAGCTTTTTATCCATGGCTGCATTTATCGTTACAGTCGAGCCGTCAAGAGCCGTCGCTGTAAAAGGCGGCGCTACACCCTCGATGCCTTCTGTATCCACATTGACTGTTAAATTCTCTGCTTTTGCCTCTGCCGCTTTTTCAACATTGTCCGCTTGCATACCGCAGCCGCTTAATAAAAAGAGCAGCAAGAAAGCACTAAGAAAGCATTGAACCATCCGTTTCGTTTTCAAAATAATTTCCTCCTTAAAAAACTTAGACCTAGGGCATCACGGATAAATGAAAAAATTCCCTCGTGAAGTGATGCCGCCATTTCCTCCGGTAAGCCGAACGCACGAAGATTCATTTTATATAAAAGTGCGCTCTACTTACATAAAAAAGCCTATATGCCTATTCTACGAAGGAAAATTGACGCGGTCAAGGTAAAAAGAATGAGAATATGAACTTTTATATAATTCTCATTTTAATTTAGTTAGTTAAATAAATTAAGCTTACAAGCTGCAAGTCGATTGACATTTTCATAGCATGACGGCGCATTTTGCTCTATAGCAAAAAGATATTTTTCTTAGCCAAAAGAAGAAATGAACGTCACTTTGTGCAAAAAAGTTTTCACAGCAGGAATTGCCATGCATCTGGCGTAGTAAACCTTCAGGAGATATGTTCAGCCGCCGCAAAAAGCGGCAGGACTTGCTTTTTCGCCGCTTTTATCGACGGCATCATCAAAGAGGCACGCTATACATATGTCCTTACGCCCTTACATAAAACAGCTAGAGTAGGGATTTTTTTAAGGAGGTCTAACATAATGCCGATGTTTAAGAAATCGCTGCTTGCTCTTTTAGCTGTCATCGCCTTAGCGGCAGGCGGCGCATTTTATGCAGGAGAGCAAACCCAAGAAGAAATAATAGCACTTGATGCAGCAACTGCACCTGCCAAAGATCTGCAAGAAAGCCTGATCGTCGTCTATGTGTCAGGCGCAGTAAATCGTCCGGGTGTCGTGCAGCTTAGCGAAGGAGCGCGAGCAAAAGAGGCGATCGATGCCTGTGGCGGCTTTTTAGCTACAGCGGACACAAACGGCGTGAATCTCGCGCAAAAGCTAAAAGACGGTATGCAGGTGAAAGTGCCGGAAAAAGCATCCTTGTCTATGCAAGAAAACGGCTCTGGTGCAAGCAATGCAAGAGCTAGCGCGCACTCGCTGCCCGACGGCATGGTAAACATCAACACAGCCGGAGAAGCCGAGCTAGACAAGCTGCCCGGCATCGGCCCTGCCATGGCAAAGCGCATCATCGAATACCGCACGGAAAATGGCGCGTTCCAAGCGCCTGAAGAGATAAAACGCGTCAAAGGCATCGGCGATGCAAAATATGAACAGATGAAAGATAAGATCGTGTTATAAGAAAACCGCGCCGTATTAGTATTAGTATTAGGCGGCTGTTACATACACAAAAAGGCTGTCGCGTAAAGCAAAATACGCTTCGTGCGACAGCCTTTTTTATTTCCGGCAGCTTTTTATCCTCCTAAATCGTCTTAGACCAAGTATTTTCAAGATATGAGTGCTTAACGACTGTGTGCGATATGCAAGCAGGTAGATCATTTTGCCAGCGCCACTAAAGCTACTTAGTGCATAGCCTTCTCCTCCGGCTCCTCATCAAAAGCCGCCATTCTCACCCGCTTCATTGCCGACTCTGCCGATCCCATACGACCCATAAGCTGAATTCCGTTTACGCTCTTCATCAGACCGATCTCTTTTGATTCTGAATCAGACATATCCGCTAACAATCCGATGTATTCCGCTGCTGCATCCAAAAAATGACTCCGCAGCGCCTCGTAGCGCTTGACGATCTCCGGATCAGCATCACTGGAAAACTGCCTTTCCCAATACCACTCAACGCACTCCAAAAAACCTGTCGTAAGCATCCCACCGATCAGAGGAACCTTATGCAGCCAGCTTGATACCAGGAAGATCGGCCCCTCCGCCTCGGTCAACTTCTTTGCCACAGGCTCTGTCTTCGTGATATGTTCTTGCAGAACGCTCTTCTGCGCCGGATCCTTTGCCATCGTTTCGATGATCTCATCCGTAATCTTCTGATCATCCTCCTGCAGGGCGCCGACGGCTCCTTCCACCGCAACGGCAAGCGCGTCGAGCGCATCAGCATGTGCGACCTTCGCCAGCGGTACAAAGGCAAGCAGAAATGCCATGCAGGCGGCGATGATTTTCTTCCCGTGACTCATATCAGCCTCCTTGTTGAAACAATACCAGCGTATGACGCATCGCGCGGAAAAAGCATGGCAAGCAAAGCTTCTCCCATCCGATGCCTACCCACGAATGATGGCCATCGCCTTCGGATTGCGAGCCTGGATATAATCGAAAAACTCCTTGGCTGCCCTATTCGCCCATATGCGTTCTGCATCGTAAATTCGAAAACCACCGTTTTTATGCTGAATCAGTAAATATTTATCATGCATAAAAAGAACTGCCGGAAGAACCGTAAGAAGTCCCCACCAGTCCCCCATTAGAACTATGAGAAGTCCCAGAACAATCAATGCAATATTCAGTTTTGCCACTTTCTTCTGCAACGTAACTTTCTGTACATCCATCACACCAAAAGAATCGCTTTGTCTTCCCCATTTGAAGAACAGCGCTCTGCGACAGGTATCAATCGCAATGCGGTTCCCATTCACTTTGACATGCGTTTGTACATTCACTTGAAAAAGTCCGTAGGCAAGACGGTCTGTAGAAAATTCCCATTCGTGATGCTCTGCATTGGATCCATTATCCTGCATTATTCGGACACCTCCATATCAATTCGCCAACCCCTTGGCACGCAGCATATTCTGCGCATCATCTATGTCTGCGCCCAAAAACCAAGCCAAGCCCCCTGCCAGACCGTCCGGATGTGTTACGATGGCAAGCAGCGTTCCGAGCACGATGACAGACAAATAGACGAAAAGAACCTTCTTGCGCGTCCTTGCCGCCTTGTCACCCCAGAAGATCACAAACTTCGGCTTCACCATGCCGATGAACATAGCCAAGAACGCAAGCCGAGCCAAAAGCCAACAAAAATCAGCCACAGGTCTCCCTCCCTTTCCCAATTCCATCTTATGAATAAACCGGCTTTGCCTCCCACTGTCCGCCCTCAGACAACAAGTGCTTTTAGGTGGGAGCGGATGCGACCAAAGCCCATCAATGCCCTCCATTATAACAAAGACCTCGCAGGCTTTGGTTACCTGCGAGGTCACTGGAGCAATTTTTGATTTCACAGACGTTTCTGCGATCGTACGGTTGCAACGGATTTTATAGATC
>CAUUGH010000034.1:0-19456 GCA_963544755.1 uncultured Selenomonas sp.
CGAAAGGCCCCTTCTTGACTGATCTCGACAAAATATATCCTCCTTCCGCTCAGGCGGCATACTCGCCGCCTCTTTCCACGAATTACTTGCGACCACGCACAATGAACTTATCAGACGCTTTCTTGCGGCGCGTCTTTGCGCCCATCGCACACTTGCCCCATTTCGTGACCGGATGCTTGCGACCGACCGGGCTTCTTCCTTCACCGCCGCCATGCGGATGGTCGTTCGGGTTCATCGCTACGCCGCGGTTTTCCGGGCGCTTGCCAAGCCAACGGTTGCGCCCTGCTTTACCGATAGTGATGTTTTCATGTTCTAAGTTGCCAACCTGTCCAATCGTTGCACGGCAGTTGATATGAACTTTTCTAAGTTCACCCGATGGTAGACGCAAAAGGGCATAATTGTTTTCCTTAGCCATGAGCTGCACCGTGCTGCCGGCGCTTCTTGCAAGCTGGGCACCCTTGCCGATCTTTAGCTCGATGTTATGGATCATCGTACCGACAGGGATATTCTTGATGGGAAGCGCGTTGCCGACCTTGATATCGGCATCTTCGCCAGACTCTACCTTGTCGCCGACCTTTAGACCATTCGGTGCGAGGATGTAACGCTTTTCGCCGTCTGCGTAATTAAGGAGCGCGATGCGTGCGCTGCGGTTCGGATCATATTCTATCGTCGCGACGCGAGCGGGAATGGCATCCTTCGTGCGTTTAAAGTCGATGATGCGATAGCGGCGCTTATGACCGCCGCCTTGGTGGCGCACCGTCATACGACCTTGCTGATTGCGTCCGCCATGGCTCTTAAGACTCTCTACGAGGGATTTTTCCGGCTTATCCGTCGTTATTTCATCAAAGGATGCGACTGTCATAAACCTTCTGCCAGCAGAATATGGTTTGAAACTTTTAATTGCCACTTTATATACCTCCTTTGCTAGATTTTATGCTTGGAAAAACTCAATCGTTTCGCCCGGAGCGAGTTTTACGATTGCCTTCTTATAGTCCGAACGTTTACCAACAAAGCGACCCATGCGCTTTACCTTACCATTTACGTTAACCGTATTTACAGCCGCAACCTTTACCTTGAAAATTTCGGCAACAGCCTTAGCGATCTCGATCTTATTTGCCGTCTTGGCAACGACGAAAACGTACTTGCCGTCCTCCATAAATTGCGTGCTTTTCTCCGTGATTAGCGGACGAATGAGGATGTCGCGTGCGTCCATTATGCAAGCACCTCCTCAATTTTTGCTATCGCAGCCTTCGTAATGAAGAGCTTCGTGTGGTTTAATATATCGTAGACGTTAAGCCCCGTCGTATTGATTGCCGTGACGCCGGGAATGTTGCGCGAGGAACGCTCGACGTTTTCGTTCTCGTCGAGCGTGATGATGAGGCTCTTTTCTGCTACACCGAAATCACTAAGCATCTTGACGACGTTTTTTGTCTTTGGTGCCGCAAACTGGAGATCGTCGAGGACAATGAAATCGCCGCTCGCTACCTTATCTGAAAGCGCACATTTAATCGCAAGGCGACGCTGCTTTTTAGGCATACGAAAAGCATACGAACGCGGCTGAGGGCCAAAAACCGTACCGCCGCCGACCCAAAGCGGTGAGCGTATCGAGCCGCTTCTTGCTCGACCGGTACCTTTTTGACGCCAAGGCTTCCTGCCGCCGCCTCTTACAAGACCGCGCGTCTTAGTCGAGTGTGTGCCAAGACGGCGCGATGCCAGTTGCCTGACAACTGCCTGATGCACTAGACCTTCATTCATCTCCACGCCAAAGACGCTCTCATTTAATTCTATATCGCCAACCTGCTGGTTCGCGCTATTATAAACTGCTACTTTTGGCATAAGTCAGCAATCCTCCTTCCAGATTATTTTTCCGCTTTTTTCGGTTTGTCAGGCTTTACCGTGGCGCGAACCACGACAAGACCTTTCTTAGGTCCCGGAATGGCACCCTTGATAAGGATGAGGTTGCGCTCTGCGTCCACACGGACGACGGCGAGGCGCTGCACCGTGACCCTCGTGTGCCCCATTTGACCGGGCAGCTTCTTGCCCTTTAAGACACGACCGCCATGACCGCTGATCATCGCGCCTGTAGAGCCGGGTTCACGATGCGACTTCGAGCCGTGACCCATAGGACCGCGTGCGAAGTTATGTCGCTTTATCGTTCCTGCAAATCCTTTGCCCTTTGAGGTACCCGTCACATCGACGAGATCACCTGCAGCAAATATATCAACGCCGATGGTATCACCGACATTATATTCTGAAGTATCAGTAAGACGCATCTCCCGAACGAAGCGCAAAGGCGCAACTCCCACTTTGGCAAAATGACCTTTCAAGGGCTTTGTTACTCTTTTCTCCTTGACTTCGCCAAAGCCGATCTGAACAGCATTGTAGCCATCTTTTTCCACTGTCTTATTCATGATGACGATGTTGTTGCCGGACTCTACGACCGTCACAGGAAGGACTGTGCCATCTTCCGTAAAGATCTGCGTCATGCCAAGTTTTCTTCCTAAAATAGCTTTTGACATAAATTCCACCTTCCCTTACAGTTTGATCTCGATACTGACTCCGGCCGGCAGATCAAGACGCGTCAGAGCGTCCACCGTCTTTGTCGAAGGCTCAAGAATGTCGATGAGCCGCTTATGCGTACGCATCTCAAACTGTTCACGTGAATCTTTATTGACGTGTGGGGAGCGCAAAATCGTATAGATATTTTTCTCTGTAGGAAGTGGGATCGGACCTGACACACGAGCACCCGTCCTCTTTGCGGTATCGACAATCTTTACCGCACTCTGATCGAGAGCCTTATGGTCATAGGCCTTTAAACGTATTCTTATTTTCTGCTGTTTCGACAATGTATTTTCCTCCTTCTTGTCTAGACTCTCCGGTCTAAACCTTTCTCCGCAGCAGTTCCCTCGGCTCTACCGAGCCATCTGCCGCGTCATCGCATGGGAGCTGTATAATATGAAATCTTTGGAAAGCCTTTATAAAGGGCTGCGAAATCGCAGCCCTTTATAAGCCTTTATGAAATTAAAACGCTTTATTTTAGCCTTCGATCTCTGTCACGCGACCTGCACCGACTGTATGACCACCTTCGCGAATCGCAAAGCGAAGACCTTTTTCAATGGCGATCGGCGTAATAAGCTCGACCTGCATCTCGACATTATCGCCCGGCATGACCATTTCCGTACCTTCTAAACGTACGACACCGGTGACATCCGTCGTGCGGAAATAAAACTGCGGACGATAGTTCGTGAAGAACGGCGTATGACGACCGCCCTCTTCTTTCTTTAAAACGTAGACCTGTGCCTTAAACTTCGTATGCGGCTTGATAGAGCCAGGCTTTGCAAGAACTTGTCCGCGCACAATGTCTTTGCGGTCAACGCCACGCAAGAGCGCACCGATGTTATCACCGGCAACCGCCGTATCGAGCATCTTGCGGAACATCTCAATGCCCGTAACGACTGTTGATTTCGTTTCATCTTCAAGACCGACGATCTCGACCGTATCGTTTAGTTTAAGCTCACCGCGCTCAACACGACCCGTCGCAACCGTGCCGCGACCCGTGATCGTAAAGACATCCTCAACCGGCATAAGGAAGGGCTTTTCCGTGTCGCGCGTCGGCGTCGGAATGTACTCATCGACAGCATCCATGAGTTCTAGAATCTTCTTTTGCATCTCCTCGTCATCTTCAAGAGCCTTGAGAGCCGAGCCAGTGATTACCGGAATGTCATCACCAGGGAACTCGTACGCTGTCAAAAGTTCGCGAACTTCCATTTCTACAAGTTCTAAAAGCTCCGGATCGTCAACTTGATCTACCTTGTTGAGAAACACAACAATAGCCGGTACGCCAACCTGACGAGCTAAGAGGATATGCTCACGCGTCTGGGGCATCGGGCCATCAGCAGCACTGACAACGAGGATAGCACCGTCCATCTGAGCTGCACCTGTGATCATGTTCTTGACGTAGTCGGCGTGACCCGGGCAGTCAACGTGTGCATAGTGACGCTTTTCCGTTTCGTATTCAACGTGCGCCGTATTGATCGTGATGCCGCGCTCTCTTTCTTCCGGAGCTTTATCAATATTTGCATAGTCTTCAAACTGCGCCATGCCTTTTTTCGACAGAACCTTGGTGATCGCTGCCGTCAACGTCGTTTTGCCGTGGTCAACGTGACCGATCGTGCCGATGTTGACGTGCGGTTTGTTTCTCTCAAATTTCTGCTTTGCCATATGTTTTTTCCTCCCTCGTCACTCGCCCTTATTCTTGGCGACGATAGCCTCGGCTATATTCTTAGGAACTTCGTCATAGTATGAAACTTCCATGGAGTAGTTCCCTCGACCCTGTGTCTTAGAGCGCAAATCCGTCGCATATCCAAACATTTCAGACAGCGGAACGAATGCATTTATGACTTGGGCGCCGTTTCTCGCTTCCATGCCGTCGATGCGACCGCGACGCGAGTTGATGTCACCCATGACATCGCCCATATACTCTTCCGGTACAATGACCTCAACTTTTACATAAGGCTCTAAAAGCACAGGATTTGCCTTTTCAGCACCGCTCCTAAACGCCATGGAGCCTGCGATTTTAAACGCTAATTCTGAAGAGTCCACCTCGTGATACGAACCGTCGTAAACCGTAACTTTTATATCTACCATTGGATAGCCTGCGACAACACCATTATCCATGGCTTCACGCACACCATTTTCGATAGGGTTGATAAATTCTTTCGGAATGACACCGCCGACGATCTTACTTTCAAAAGTAAAGCCCTCACCAGGCTCCTGTGGCGTAAGTTCAAGCCAACAATGACCGTATTGACCGTGACCGCCCGATTGGCGAACGAACTTACCTTCCGCCTTCGCGCTTTTACGAATAGTTTCACGATAGGCGACCTGCGGATTGCCGACGTTGCAATCTACCTTAAATTCGCGCAGCATACGATCAACGATGATTTCCAAATGAAGCTCACCCATACCGGAGATAATCGTCTGACCTGTTTCTTGATCCGTACGTACGCGAAACGTCGGATCTTCTTCTGCCAGTTTTTGAAGAGCAATGCCCATCTTTTCCTGGTCGTTTTTCGTCTTCGGCTCGACCGCAACAGAGATAACAGGATCGGGAAACTCCATCGACTCTAAAATAATTTGTTTAGAATCATCACAGAGCGTATCGCCTGTAGTCGTATCTTTAAGACCGACGGCAGCGGCTATGTCGCCGCTGTAGACCGTATTAAGCTCGGCACGATGGTTCGCGTGCATCTGCAAAATGCGACCGATGCGCTCTTTCTTGCCCTTCGTCGAATTAAAGACGTAAGATCCCGAAGAAAGCGTACCTGAGTAGACTCGAAAGAATGCGAGCTTCCCGACGTAGGGATCTGCCATGATCTTAAAGGCAAGCGCTGCAAAAGGACCCTCGTCTGTCGAATCGCGCTGATCTTCTTCGCCTGTCTCAGGATTTACACCCTTGATCGCCGGAATGTCGATCGGCGCCGGCATAAAATCTACAATCGCATCAAGCATCGGCTGCACGCCGCGATTACGATAAGAAGAGCCGCAGGTCACAGGTGTCATTTTGCAGGCAATCGTCGCCTTGCGGATCGCTTTTTTTATTTCATCTTCTGAAATTTCTTCGCCGCCTAGGTACTTTTCCATGAGGTCGTCATCTTCTTCGGCAACAGCTTCAAGGAGCTTTTCACGATATTTGTCGGTAATTTCTTTCATATCATCAGGAATTGCTACCTCATCGGCAACCTTTCCAAGATCGTCCTCATAGATGATAGCTTCCATCTTGATCAAATCGACAATGCCCGAGAATGTGTCCTCTGAGCCAATCGGCAGTTGGATCGCTACCGGGTTTGCCTGTAGACGCTCTTGCATCATTTTCATGACGTTGAAAAAGTCAGCACCTGTAATATCCATCTTGTTGACATAAGCCATACGAGGAACATTATACTTTTCTGCCTGACGCCAGACAGTTTCTGTCTGCGGCTCAACACCGCCCCTTGCTGTAAGCACAGCAACAGCACCATCAAGCACGCGCAGCGAGCGTTCTACCTCTACTGTAAAGTCAACGTGGCCGGGCGTGTCAATGATGTTGATGCGATGATTCTTCCAATGACAAGTAGTCGCCGCCGACGTAATCGTGATGCCGCGCTCTTGTTCTTGTGCCATCCAATCCATCGTAGCTGCACCGTCGTGTACTTCACCGATCTTATGTGTGATACCCGTATAAAAAAGGATGCGTTCTGTCGTCGTTGTTTTTCCGGCATCAATGTGTGCCATGATACCAATGTTGCGAGTTTTTTCCAAAGAAAACTCTCTTGCCACTTATTATCGCTCCTTAGATTCGTAAGATACTGCTTTAGATCACCAACGATAATGAGCGAATGCCTTATTAGCCTCAGCCATCTTATGCGTATCTTCTTTTTTCTTGATCGCCGCGCCCGTATTGTTCGCTGCGTCCATGAGCTCGCCCGAAAGCCTCTCATCCATGGTCTTCTCGCCGCGCAGTCTTGCGTAGTTCACAAGCCAGCGAATGCCGAGCGTCATGCGGCGGTCGGGACGAACCTCGACCGGCACCTGATAGTTCGCACCGCCGACGCGGCGTGCGCGCACCTCGAGAACCGGCATGACATTCTTCAGAGCCGTCTCGAAGACCTCCAGAGGATCCTTGCCCGTCTTGGCGCGGATCGTCTCAAACGCATCGTAAACGACGCGCTCGGCAACGCTCTTCTTGCCCGAGAGCATCACCTTGTTGATAAACTTTGTAACCGTCTTGGACTTGTATACCGGATCCGGCAACACGTCACGTCTGGGTACGGCACCTTTTCTTGGCATACTTACCCCTCCTGGTCATAACCTTATTGATGAAGAAAACCTACTTCTTCTTTGCGCGCTTTGCGCCGTACTTCGATCTCGCCTGACCGCGATCTTGGACACCTGCCGTATCTAAAGAACCACGAATGATGTGGTAGCGGACACCTGGCAGATCCTTGACACGACCGCCGCGGATCAAAACGACACTATGCTCTTGCAGATTATGACCGATGCCGGGAATGTATGCCGTCACCTCAATACTGTTCGTCAAACGAACACGAGCGACCTTTCTAAGAGCCGAATTCGGCTTCTTTGGTGTTGTCGTATAGACCCTCGTACAAACGCCGCGCTTTTGCGGGCAATTCTTTAGTGCCGGTGCATTTGACTTTTCCTGCATACTCTTGCGGCTCTTGCGAACCAACTGATTGATTGTAGGCATTTGATGCACCTCCTTCCTGCATATTGAGAATTTATGCTTTATAATTACTTCGCCACAGTTTTAGAAACCGCTAGCCTTAAGCAGACGAAGCATTTACCAACCGGAAAAACACCGATAAAATAAAGTCGCCTAGATTTTTGTATCTGCGCTGTATTTATCGAGGAGATAAGCCACAGGCGCAACGATGCTGCGTCGAGGACGAGAAAACAGCGTAGATGCGTGGCTGAATTTATCAGCGATCCCCTTACGCTTAACTTTTGAGGATAGCTACAGCTGCCGTACCTACATCAATAGAACACGCCTTGCCAAGCTCTCGCATCGTAGAAACGCGCACAATCAAAACGCCCATCTCATCTGCTAGCTGAAAAAGCGGCTCTGTCATGCGAACTTCTGCGTCATCTGCCAAAAAAACAGCGTCCACTTGCCCTTTCTGCAAAGCTTTCTTAACTTGTTTTAGTCCACTGACGCGCGGCGAGTTCTTCAGCGACGCTAATGTCATGCAGCTCCCCCCATATATAATGTATATTCAATGATTGAAGCACTAGTATATATTAGCAAACGAAAAAAACAAAGTCAACACTTTATTTTATCTATATTTGCAAGAAGCTGACAGCATCAAGTGACACTATGGACGAAATGATTCAAAGTTTATTGTGTGTTTAGCGTACTATGACAGAAACGCCATCGGGGATAACGGTGACTTTTGCATCTTTTCCCTTGATTTCAAAGGCACGTTTTAAAGCCTCTTCGAAGGTCAATGCGTGTTCCATGTGCATATCGCGGATCATTTGCGGATCGCAAAGATCTGTGACCATTATGACCGTGAAGCGATCAAGGATACGCGCTAAGATCTGCATCTCCCATTGATCCGGCAGGGTATCTTCCTGCGGTGTCGCTTCGATCTGATCAAGAAGCTCGCGCGGCGTTTTTGCTGCTTTTAATGTTTTGTAGAATGATTCGCCGCCATGACCATCGTTACAAGCAGCGACCATAATGATGACACCGCCCTCGTTACAGTTTGCCTCAGCTGCCGTCATACCCTTGACCGATTGATAGATGTTTTGATCAAGTGGATAGCCGCCGTTTGTCGATACGACAATATCTGACGGGTTGCGCTTTAGTTCAGCAAGCGTACGCACATACTCACAGCCCGTGACGTGCGCTTTTTGGCTGTCACCGGCAAAAGCAGCAATAACTTCTTTTTCAGCGTTGATAACGACATTTAAAATAAAGGCGAGCTTTGATTCTTTTGCCGCATGAAGCATATCAATATGAATTGGATTGCCGTCTAGGATACCTGTACGAGCTTTATCACTTTTGATGAATTTGCTGCAATGATTCGCCATGACCGTCTTAGCAGAGGCGATGCCCGGCAGGATCGCTTTACGTCCGCCCGAAAAGCCTGCAAAAAAGTGCGACTCGATAAAGCCTTCGGCGATGAGGAGATCTGTATCAATGGCTGTGCGGTTGATAAGCAGCTTGCCCCCAGATGGCAAAAGCCCAAGATCTGCCATCGCTGCATCATCTTGCGAGTCGTGAATGATAATCTTTTCCTTCTTCACGATGTCTTCGCCAAAGCGATCAACAAGCTCTTCATGAGTTGTCGCACGATGAAATCCCGTGGCGATGAGAATTTTAATATCTATCGCAGGATTTGCCTTACGGATGCGGCGCAGAAGAATCGGCATTGTCACACGGCTTGGTACAGGGCGCGTATGATCACTCGTGATGATGACCATGCTTTTTTTACCCTTTACCAATTCTTCAAGTTTCGGGCTGGCGATCACGTTATCTAGTGCGCGCTCAACAATTTCTGTCTGTGTACCCGGTTGTTCCTTGCCTTCCGGATGAGATTCTAATACGCCAAGAAAGTTTTCATCAGGTACATTGATGGGCATTTTTCCCTTGCTATACGGAATTTCCAACTGCATATTTACACACTCCCTTTTATTGCTAATATCTTAAATGCATTTTATTATAGCACAGAGATAATCATTTGAGCAACGAAAGGATTTGCACTTGCAGTAATATTTTATTATAATGAAGGGAGTAGTATTTTTTGACATACAGCTTGTAAAGTCAGCTACGATCGTAAAATACGGAGGTTTTAAAGTCGATGACAGAACGCTTTTATTATTTGGATGTAGCAGGGATACGACGCAAACTGCCAATTTTAAATGTGACGGAAAATCTTGCCATCGCAGGTTTCATCATGCTAGGCGATGTCGAACTTACCGAGGCTTGTGCAAAGGCGCTAGCCAAAAAGGTACCGCCAAAAACAGAAGTGATTTTGACAGCAGAAACGAAGGGCATCCCACTTGCAGCAGAACTAGCACGCTGCTTGGGCATGAAACGCTACGTTGTCGCGCGAAAATCGGTAAAAGCCTATATGGAGGATGCTATTTGGGTTGAAGATCGCTCGATTACGACAAAAGGCGTGCAAAAGCTCTGCCTTGACGGCGTTGATAGAGCGCGTATCACAGGGAAAAAGGTACTGCTTTTAGATGACGTGGTATCGACCGGCGGTTCCATGAAGGCTTTAACGGAATTGGTAGATAAAGCAGGCGGCGAGGTCATCGCTGAAGCGTGCGTCCTTGCCGAAGGTGCAGCAGCAGAAAGAACGGATATAATATTTTTGGAAACACTGCCACTTTTTGAAGCAAAATAAAAAATAATGGTGAATTTTTAGGACATAGGTTTAGTATCACAAATGGATTTATAACAAAAAAAGAAATAACCGCGCCCTGCACAAAGGACAGCGGTTATTTCTTTTATATAAACACTAAATAAAATGAAACAGCCTAACTTAGAGCATACCGATGCCGTGCGCTACGAAATAAGCAGCTCCAGCACCTGCAAGAGGGGCTACAACGGGAATCCAGCCATAGGCGAAGTCACTGCCGCCCTTGCCGGCGATGGGCAAGAGAAAGTGCGCGAGACGAGGGCCAAGATCGCGTGCAGGATTCATCGCATAGCCGGTAGGTCCACCAAGGCTAAGACCTAAGCCGACGATGAGAATACCGACGATGTAAGGACCGTAACCGGGAACAAACGGCCCGTTGACTTTAGCGAAGATCGCCCAAATCATAAAGAGAAGGAAGAATGTGGCTATGAACTCGCAAAGAAAATTTTTCCAAGTGCAGCGAATGGCAGGCGCCGTGCAAAAAAGACCGAGTTTTGTCGCCTTGTCCTCCGTCTTTTCAAAATGGGGCAGATAAGCTAGCCAGACGATAGCGGCACCTGCTATGCCACCGAGGATCTGTATGATGGAGGTTGCGAGGAATTGTTGGAAATTGTAGACACCGGCGAGCATTTTGCCAAGCGTTACGGCAGGGTTTAAGTCACCTTGCGGCGCACCGAGCGATATAGCAGTAAATACACCGAATGTTACCGCAAAACCCCATCCAAATACAATACAAATCCAACCGCCGCCCTTACCTTTAGAGCCTTCTAAAGAGCAAGTCGCGCAAACACCGCAACCAAATACGAGAAGGATCATCGTGCCGAAAAACTCACCAAGAAGATTATCGTACATGAAAGAGCCTCCTATTCTTCGTCTGTTAGCCAATTTGCCGCGTGCTTGACAGCGTTTAGCCAACCCCTATATAGCTTTTCCGCTTTTTGCTGTTCAAGGGCAGGTGTAAAGCGTGTGTCAAGCTGCCAACTCTTCTTAAGATCGTCTTTTGATGCCCAAACGCCCGTGGCAAGACCTGCAAGATAGGCGGCACCGAGCGCCGTCGTTTCTGTGATCTGTGGTCGATCCACCGGCACGCCTAAGAGATCGGCTTGAAATTGCATGAGAAGATTATTGGCAACGGCACCGCCATCGACTTTAAGAGCGGCTAGGCGATTGCCTGAGTCAGCCTCCATCGCGCCCAGTACGTCACGTGTCTGATAAGCAAGGGAATCTAGCGTAGCGCGTACGATGTGAGATTTCGTCGTGCCGCGTGTAAGTCCGATGATCATGCCGCGTGCGTTCATATCCCAATACGGTGCCCCAAGTCCGACAAAAGCCGGCACCATGTAGACGCCGCCTGCATCAGGAACCTTCTTTGCGACCCATTCAGAGTCTGGCGCAGAGTCTACAAGACGAAGTCCATCGCGCAGCCATTGAATAGCAGAGCCGCCAACAAAGATCGAGCCTTCAAGTGCGTATTCAACCTTGCCGTCAAGCCCCCACGCGATAGTGGTGACAAGTCCGTTTTTCGACATACAAATGTCTGTCCCCGTGTTCATGAGCAAGAAGCAGCCCGTGCCATAGGTGTTTTTTGCCTCGCCAGGAGTAAAGCAATTTTGCCCGAAAAGTGCCGACTGCTGATCACCAGCCATGCCTGCAACAGGAACAGAGGCACCGATAACAGAAGGAATAGTATTGCCGTAAATTTCACTTGATGGGCATACCTCCGGCAGCATATTTTCCGGCACGGTAAGGTGCTTTAAAAGTTCTTTATCCCATTGAAGCGTCTTGATATTGAACATCAAAGTGCGCGAAGCATTAGAATAGTCCGTCTTATGCACTTTGCCGCCCGTGAGTTTCCAAAGAAGCCATGTGTCTATCGTGCCGAAAGCAAGTTCTCCTTTTTCTGCCTTAGTGCGCGCGCCTTCGACGTTATCAAGAATCCATTTAACCTTAGTGCCCGAAAAGTAAGCATCAATGACAAGTCCGGTCTTTTCCCTAAATTCATCGATCAGCCCTTGTCGTTTCAAGTCTTCGCAAATATTTGCTGTCTGGCGTGACTGCCAGACAATAGCATTGTAGATCGGTCGACTCGTCTTGCGATCCCAAACGACGGTCGTTTCGCGCTGATTCGTGATGCCAATGGCAGCTATGTCACTAGCTACCAACCCCGATTGCTCAAGCGACTCACGCATGACTTCGTGCATGGAGCTCCAAATCTCTTCTGCATCGTGTTCGACCCAACCCGGTTCTGGGAAGTGCTGCGTAAATTCCTTTTGTGCTACACCTACGATCTTAGAATCCGCATCGAAGATGATGGCGCGGTTACTGGTCGTACCGGCATCTAAAGCCATGACATACTTTTTTCCCATATTGCCACTCCTTTACTTGTCGGCAGCACGGTTTAATATAGCCTCGTCTTTTTATCCGTGCTTCCTTTACTTTTGTAAACCTTCTCTTTTTTTGATAAGGTAGGGAGGTGCTTTTTGACTTTTTTTGATGTCCGCCTCCTTTCCGGCATCTTAAGGCTTTACGCTCTCTATAAGTGCGCTATAAAGCCTAGAAAATCAGCTATATCCATACGCTTGTGCGAGGATCTCAATGGGGTGGCAGGTCGCCTTGCCCGAGCCGTGGCGAATCTGTAGGCGACAGGTGCCGCAGTCAGAAAGGACAGTATCGGCACCGACTTCTGCAATACGGCTGAAAAGGTTTGCACCGATTTTCATAGATACATCATATTTATCGCTTTTAAAGCCGTAGCTGCCAGACATACCGCAACAGCCGGCGGCGAGATTTTCGATGGAAAGTCCTGGTATCTTAGAAAGGAAATTAAAAGACGGTAGACCAATGCCCTGTGCGCGTAAATGACATGGCGGATGGTAGGAAAATAGGCGATTTACAGGCTGAAAATCCTCAGATAGTTCGTTTAGCTCCTCTAAGATGTCAAGAAATTCAAAGGCATCGTAGACACCTGCGGAAATTTCGTACATATCAGGATCGTCGAAAAGTTCATGGTATTCGCTCTTTAGCATCAAAGAGCAACTAGTACAACAAGAAACGACGGGGACGCCCTTCTTTTTCCATGCACCGATGCGCTCGGTATTCTTCTTCGCGTTTTCATATGCTTCATCAATATAGCCTGAAGCAACCATGGGCGAACCGCAACAGATAAAAGATTTATCCGTGATGACCTCATAGCCATTTTTCTGCATGACGTTGATGAAGGCAATGCCGATGTTTGGCTCGTAATCGTTAATATAGCAGCCGGGATAAAAAACGACTTTTTTCTCTGACGGTTTTTGCTCCTTTTTAGCAAACAGGCTGTAAAAGGATTGCGGTGCAAAAGCCGGCATTGCGCGTTCACCTGCGATGCCGAGCGCGGAGAATATGCCGAGTGCCTTGCCGACCTTCATACCGATATTAGCACAAGTCGCGCCAAAGGGCAGCGAACGCACGAGCTTTGCCATGCGTTCGCCGTGCGCTAACATATCATCTCTTTGCTTATGCTTATGCGTGCGGTAGTATGCGCCGCGCTGAAGCATATTGAGTGTGGCAACGCGCACGCCCGAAGGACAGGTGATCTCACAATTTTTACAATTCGAGCAATAATCAAGACTGCGCTCGACATCATCTTCAGCAAACTGCATACGGCTGTGCGCCGGACCCGTGAGCTTTGGTCCTGCAAAAGCACGCGTCGCTTCCGTAACAGGGCAGCCGGCGATGCAACAGGTACAGGCAATACAATGGTCGGCGGTATCGGGCGTGTTTTCATGCTTTTTTAATTTTTCTTCCATTGATCTCTGCTCCTTTTACGCCAATGCTGCTTTATAAGCAGATGTCAATGCCACGCCGTTTCCCGAGTGTTCGCGGCAAAAATCACAGCCTGCCAACTCGCGTCCGATTACATGGACGTTATCAAAGATAGCTGCGCCTGATTCATCTACGGGGCGAAGCATCTCATCCGTCTTAATACCTGCTTTCATAAAGGGCTGCTGCGAAAAAACATCGGCTGTCGTCCATTTTTCAGGATCGCGCTCACATGAAACGGGCAGGTCAAAGATCGGCTCATAAGCTTCTCCTGGTCTTTCAGAGATCAGCCCACCACTATAAAAGCCGCCTGTCGCTAAAATAAATTTCTCGGCTTTATAAGCCTTTTCATGAGCGCCCGTAACGCACACAAAAAGACAATGATCGCCATCTGACTGATAGCCGGTAACATTTGCATTTTCGATTATTTCAACACCAAGACGGTGCACCGCCTGCATGAGTACAGCAAGAAGACGCATACCGTTAGCTGATGGCGCCATAGCGGTTGTTTCAATGAGCGTACCCTTCATAGCTTCCTGCATTTTCTTGTATACACTCTGTCCTCGTACGCCGAGAATCTGTGGAAATATGAAAACTTTCTTCAAATCGTCCGCTGCGGCAAGCTGACGGCTGACGAAAGCTGCACCTTTATTTTCTAGCCAACGTGCAGCATCAAGAACAGAAAGGTCGCGCTCGGCTACATCTATAGGTAGCGTCATAGTACGAATGCTTGCCGCTTCTTTTACTATAGCGGCAAGATTTGCCGCTAGCATCTCAGGATAGCAGTCTTTTAATCCTTGCATACCGACAACAACGATGTCCTTGCCCGTAAAATCCGGCGCACGCATAGAGTGAGGTACAAGACAGGATGGTTTTAAAGTGCCGACAGGTGTCACGACGCGTTGCTGCTCGTGTAGTGTACCGCAATAAGCAAATCCCTCCTTTTCCATGAAGCGCAGAAAAAAGTCCGTGCCATCTTCTATTGCTTTTTTGCCGATCATATGATAAGGGTGCGTATGCGGCAAAGTGTCGATCGCCGACAGCGGATCTTTAATGTATGTGTGTGTATCGTCATAACCTAAGATGTCAATAAGACCGCTGTTTAGGGGAAATGTCCCCGAGCCGTACATAAATACGGTTACTTGTTTTTCGTGCATGGCGCAGACGAGTGCTGCGAAAAGTCCGGCAAAGCCACCACCAATAATTGCTACATCTCGCTTTTTCATGCTTTTTTTCCTCCGTTTCCTCCATTTACATTGAAGGAAAGCTCGTAAAGCGCTCGCGCCATTTCTGTCTCACGTAGATTTCGCCCCATAAGGACAGGGCGCACGCCCTTAAAGCGCCCCTGCAAAAAGCCTTTTAGCTGCCCAAGCGAGTCTTTCGCACCTTCTTTATGTCCAATGCGAAAGAAGATGCCTACGGCGCGCAAGCTGCAAAAATTCCCCTGACACGTTCCCATGCCAAGACGCGTACGACGGCGGATGTCGTTAATGATGTAGCTATCTGGATGGTTGGCAATTTCTTCGATCTCAGCAAGTGTAATATTTTCACACTCGCAAATCAGTGCGCGAGTGGTCGGCTCTTCTTTAAGTCTTTTTGTAACGCGCTCAAAAGCATCAGGACCAAGGCGCGTCGCTGCAAGATTTGTGCCAAAAGACGGAAAATATTTCGCCGCCTTATTTTTCGCCTCCTCGCTTACATCAGGAACTAGCGGCTCTTGTGCCGTGCGGCATGGCGCATTGACACCTAATTTTTTCGCAATTTGGTCACATATACGCTCTGCCATAAGGCGGTAAGTCGTGAACTTGCCGCCGACAATCGTCATCATGCCTTTAAGACCGTCGTTTTCATGATCTAAAATAACAAAGCCACGCGATGCGCCGCGCCCGGACGCACCAGGCTGCTTATAAAGAGGGCGCGACCCGGCAAACGCACGCAATATACGGTAATGACGCAAATCCTCAAACGTCTGCTCGCCGATCTTCATCAATGTTTCTATTTCTTCGTAAGAAGAGCTTGTGTCCTCCGGATCGTCAATGCTCATAGATGTCGTGCCAAGGATCGTAATAGAGCCGTGCGGCACAAAAATATCGCCATCCGACGGCTTATGCAGGCGATTGACGACATGATTTGCAAGACGCTGATTAAAAGCGATGAGCGTACCTTTATCCGGCTGCACAGGTACGTTTAGCCCTGCAAGTTCGGCGACCTTCTCACACCAACCGCCGGCCGCATTTACTAAAATATCACAAGCAATGTCGTATTCGGTGCCGGAAAAATGTTCGCGCACACGCACACCTGTAAGCTCGCCGCTTGTCTGCAAGATAGCGATAACCTCGGTATAAGTCTTGTAACGACCACCGCAGCGCACAGCAGAAAGGACATTTTGACAAGACATACGAAAGCCGTCAATCGCCGCATCAGGCACGGCATAGGCAGAAACTATACGTCGCGAAAGACGCGGCTCCATACGAAAGGCTTCATCAAGCGTCAAAGGACGCACCTTAATGCCGCTCGCTTTGCAACCTTCGACCCAACTCGCTTCAAAATCAGCATCATCAGTGTCAAGGCGCACAAACATACCGCCAATCGGTTCGACGCAGGATTTACCAATCTTACGAAGGATCATGTTTTCTTCGATACACTCTTTCGCCGCTTCTTGATCCTTGACGGCATAGCGCCCACCGCTGTGCAAAAGCCCGTGATAACGAGAGCTTGCGCCATTTACGAGATCTTCTTTTTCAAGAAGCAATACATCAATGCCGCGCATGGCAAGATCGCGCAAGATGCCAACGCCTGTGGCTCCTCCCCCGATAACGACGACCGTTGCTTTTTCCATAGCTTCTCCTTTCATACTCTGCAACACACGAAAATCACCAGCGTAGCCGCGTGAAAATGAGTGGCTGAACTTATCAGTGGTTCCTTATATTAGCAAGAGACAAACACCCTTTTTTTGTTGCCCTCATGGTATCATAATTTTTCAGATTTATCAATACAAGATTATAAGATATTTTCTCAAAAAGCAGTGCAGCGATGAACAAAGCGTTGAAAATCTATCGCGCACTCAATTTGATACTCAAATAAGTACACCATCTCAGCGCAAAATACGCGCCTATACATAAAAAAAAGAGCGCAGACTTATAATCTGCACTCTTTTTTCTTTGTGATATTTCAGCCTTAACGGTGACGCTCTACCTCAAAGCGCCAGATGCGAACGGCATCATCTTCTGCGATACCGCCTTTTTTTCTTGCGGCTTTTAGCTGCTCATCTACTGTATCAATGCCTTCAAGATCAGGCAAAAGAAGTCCCTTCCTGCCTCGCGACTCGATGATGACGCCATAGCGTTTTGCATCGAGATCTTTTGCTTCATCGTAAATCAACTCCGGCTCAGTAAGAACATCCACGCTATACACTATGTCCGGCAATTCATCTTCTCTTAGCGGTGAAAAGCGTGGATCGTGAAGCGCGGCAGAAACAGCATTGTAGATAATTTCTTCGGCGATGTTTTTTTGTGCAGGCTGAAAAGTGCCAATGCAGCCGCGCAGTTCGCCATCTTTTTTAAGCGAAACGAACACGCCTGCTCGCCCACACATATCTTCCGGCAAATCATCCGGAACCTCTGCATACTGCCCTGTCACTACGAAATTTTCAATACTTGCGCGTGCAAGCCGCACATAGTCATCTTCATTGGCTTTAATGTCGTCTAAAGTGCGGCGGCGTGCCATTTCATAGCGCGTACCGAAGTTTCGCCTTAGATCCTCGCGCTTTACTATAAAAGAAACGATGCCATAGCCGACACCGAATGTTCCTTGATAAGAGAGCTTTTTAATCTTCAAAGCTTGACAATCTAATGCGCCTGCCAAGATCCAAAAAGCTCTAAGACCGCACTCTGCCGCTTTCTTAGCGAGAGTTTGGTCTATCTGAAGAAGCTTTAAAAAATCGCCCTCTTCAAGATACTTCATACACGCTTTATCAAAGCGTGCCCCTTCAGGAGCAAAACCATAAGGTCCATCGGGCGAAAGCTTATGTGAAAGATCGCCGCTTGCGATAAATAAAGTCTTGCGATCAAGCTCTTCGGCTGTACGTGATATTGTACTGCCAAAGCGATAGTGATCGAGCGGTGTCAAGCCCGAAAGACCAACGCGCACGATGCGAAAATCTTTACTGTATGACTGGAGGAAACGCAGTGGTATCATAGTGCCGTGATCTAGCGCGGCATTTCGTCCGCCTAAAGATCCGGCATCAAGCCCTGCATCACCTGCAAGAGTCGAAAGCGTCTTGGAAAATGCCGTATCATATTCACCATTTACTAAGACTTCCGGTGCGCCAAACTGTGCAAAGCTCCCCGCAGCCTTATCGCCAGGTGAAATATGAAAGTAGTCGGCATACATGACAGCGTGCGAACTTGCGATAACGACTGTATCAGGCTCAAACGCCGCCGCTTCTTTCATCGCTCGCTCATAGGCATTGATGGTCAACTGAATCTTTTGCTCTTCACCCTTACCAATCTCCGGCAGGATAAGCGGCGGATGCGGCACGGCATAAGCGGCTAGAATTGCCATAAGAAAACCTCCTCAACTTACTACAGTATTGCTCACTTATGTATTCGCTACGCAAGGGAAAAAGCCCTCTATTTTAAGGAAATACCGATAAAATGAAGTAGCTTGGGTTTGTGTAGATACGCTGTATTTATCGTGCAAACTTTGCCATTGTTCACACCTTTTAGAAATACCTTTTTATCCAAACACTCTACACATCACAATGCAAAATCTTATCCTCCACATCAATATCCTCGCCTGTCTGAATCTCCATCACCTTTAGCAATGTTTCCGCCCGTATCGTATGGAAAGACCCTTTTGGGATACGCACCGTCTGCCCCTCGGCGACGGCAAATTCATTACCGTCGAGCTTCACCCAGCCGCGGCCTTCGATCACCGTCCAGGTCTCATCGCGCCGCTCGTGCAGATGATAGGTGAGCGCTCGCCCCGGACTCAGCGTAATCTTAATCGTCAGGCTCGCCGTCTCCGCGTCGATGATGCGAAACTCACCCCAAGACTTCTCTGCATACATCACAGGCGTACGCAAACGATCAACGTATGGCTTCATCGCACTAGAACGCTCCTTATCCGAAACAAGAATCCCTTCCGGACTCGCAGCAATCGCAACATCCCGCATCCCCATGCAAAGGATAGGTATCGGCAACGTATTCACGACATGAGCATTCCTACAAGTCTCATCCATCGTGACACGACCGATCGTATACTCCGGCATCACCTCGGCTAGCGTATTCCACGTCCCTATATCGAGCCAAGTGCCGCTGTAACGATGAACCGCAATATTTTTCTCTTTCTCGACCACAGCATAATCAAAGCTGATCTTGGAAAGCTCCTCATAGCGATTGAAAAGATCCTCGTAATCTGTATAGTCCAATAACTCACGAGCCTGAACAAGCGCATAGCCAAGCTTGAACGCGAAAACGCCGCTGTTCCACAAAGCGCCCTGCGCAATATATTTCTCAGCGGTTTCCTTATCCGGCTTCTCTTTGAACGACTGCACCATGCTCTGCAGCTCTTGCGAAACAGGCATAATATAACCATACTTCTCACTCGGATACGTCGGCTCGATGCCCATCAAGATAAGATTCGCAGACCCTTCCCGTTCAACTTCCTCAAGCAACTGCACAACGGCACGAAAATATCCCTCATCGACATAAGGATCGGCAGGA
>CAUUGH010000035.1:0-18547 GCA_963544755.1 uncultured Selenomonas sp.
TTCTAAAGCGGACTATCAAGCACAGCAAGGCGCTAAGGCATCCGGCGATGAAAAAAGTGCGATGATCGCACGCGCTCTTGGCAGCAAGCAAAATATCACCGCTGTTGATTGCTGCGCGACGCGCCTTCGCTGCTCAGTAAAAGATTCTTCATTAGTCGATGAGCAGCTTCTAAAGGCGACAGGTGCTGTCGGTGTCATAGCCAAGGGTTCAGGCGTGCAGGTCATATATGGTCCACAAGTCACCGTTATCAAGGCAAATCTTGAAGCCTACCTTGAAACAGCGCCTATGAGCGAACCGCTTATTTCTACACCAACGGCAAAAGAAGCAGAAAAAAAAGTTGCAACAAGTGTACCGGCAAAAGCCATCCATACGATCTTTGCCCCCGTCGCCGGCACGGTGCATCCTATCGAAGAAGCTCCCGACGAAGCATTTGCAAGCAAGATGATGGGTGATGGCTACTTCATCTATCCGACAGAAGAAACCGTCTACGCCCCTGTAGATGGTGAAGTGGTGTTTGTCTTTGATACAAAGCACGCCATTGGCATGAAAGCTTCCGACGGCACGGAGTATCTCCTGCACATAGGAGTTGACACAGTTGCCCTTGACGGTAAATGCTTTAATGTCTTTGTCGAAAGTGGACAATCTGTGGAAAAAGGTGATCGTTTAATGACCTTTGACGATGCTTATATCAAGGAAAATGCCAAATCTGATGCTTGCCTTGTCATATTCACTGACCTTAACAAAGAAGGACGCGCAGTAACGCTAACTAAGACAGGTGATGTTAAAGCATTATCTGAGATTGGCAGTTGCTAATGACAGCAAATTTTATAGCAAGCTAAACGCCAACTTAAAGAAGGGGCGCGGCTTAGTCAAATCAGACCGAGTCGCGCCCCTTTTATTATGTAATTTTTAGCTAAATAAGGAAATAAAAAAAGAATTACCCGACGCTTTCAGGTAATTCGGCAAGTATTGAAATATCTAAGCTGGTCGGAGCGGCGGGATTTGAACCCACGACCTCTTCCACCCCAAGGAAGCGCTCTACCAAGCTGAGCCACGCCCCGACTGATTTAGTATAGCAGAATTTTTTTGAAAAAGCTAGGGGAATTTTCTTTTTAGCAAAGCGAGGCGACAATTAAACTTGCAATCTTTCATGGCAGATAGTAGAATAAATAAAGTAACTAAGAGATGGTGGGGCAACGCTTCTCCAAACTCGTAAGAACGGGGGTTGTCGATATTGAAGAGTATGACGGGATTTGGTGCAGCGGGCCAAGAAAATGCTGACTATAAAGTTCATGTAGAAATAAAATCGGTCAATCTTCGCTACTTGGATATATCCTTTTCCATGCCGCGTGCGCTAAATGTCTTTGAAAACGATATGCGCCGCGTCATAAAGACCTTTTCGGCGCGTGGCAAGATTGATGTCAATATTGTTTTTCAGGATAAGCGTGAAAAAGAAGCGATAGTCGTCGTCGATAAGAATTTAGCATATGCTTATAAGACAGCATTGCAAGAATTAAGCGAGTTTTTGCATTTGACAACACCTGTTGATGTATGTAAAATAGCTTCGTATCCTGATGTACTTTGTGTACAAGAGCAAAGCCGTGATGTTTTAGACAGTCGCGACATTTTATTTTCATCCCTAGAGCGTGCGCTAGAGCATTTTGTTTCTATGCGGACAAAAGAAGGCGAGCATATGCGTCGTGATTTTGTATCGCGCCTTCTTTTTCTTACAAATGCCGTCGAAGAACTCGCCGCTTTTGAGCCGGCGATCGTCGAGCGTTACCGCTCGCATCTTACAAATGTTCTTAGAGAGATGTTAAAAGGTCAGAGCATTGATGAAATGCGAATTTTGCAAGAAACTGTGCTTTATGCTGATCGCATCAGTTACAGCGAAGAAGTTGTGCGTCTAAAAAGCCATATCGCACAATTTCGAGAAACGGTGGCAGAAGAAAAAAACCCCATTGGCAGAAAGCTCGACTTTTTGATCCAAGAAATAAACCGCGAGGCAAACACAATAGGTGCTAAGGCAAATTTCACGCAGGCAGCAAAGATCGTTGTCGAGATGAAAAGTGAGGTCGAAAAGCTGCGCGAGCAGGTGCAAAACATCGAGTGAAGCGACAGCATGGAAAAGAGGACGGTAGATGAAAAAGGGACTTTTGGTCGTGATTTCCGGCCCGTCTGGTGCCGGAAAAGGCACAATTTGTAATGCGCTTTTAGAAAAAACGCCACTTTCTTACTCTGTTTCTGTTACGACGAGAAAGCCGCGAGCAGGAGAAGTTGAAGCTGAGAGCTATTATTTTGTATCAACAGCAGATTTTGAAGAAATGATAAGAAAAGATGCATTTTTAGAATGGGCGAAAGTCTACGATAATTATTATGGCACGCCACTTAAAAAGATAGAAGAAAAATTGGCAAAAGGTAATGACATTTTGCTTGAAATAGATACGCAGGGTGCCATGAAGGTGCGCGAAAAATTCCCCACAGGTGTATTTATCTTCATTTTGCCGCCATCACTTGCTGAATTGGAGCGGCGCATCAGAAAACGTGATACAGAAACGCAAGATGTCTTAAAAAAACGTCTAGATGCTGCGCTAGATGAAATAGAAGTAGGAAGACGCTACCAATATGTCGTAGTAAATGACGATATGCAGGCGGCTGTCGATATTGTCTGTGCAATTCTTGCGGCAGAAAAATGCCTTGTTGATCGTAACGAAGAGATTTTTGATAAGATAAAAAAAGAAAGGGAAGATCGAACATGAGCATGGCAGAGCCTTCGATCAATACGCTTTTAAATGTCGTTGACAGTCGCTATACGCTTGTCGTCCTTGCGGCAAAGCGTGCGCGTCAGCTTCTTGGCGGCGATACGCCGAAGGTGGCGGCGAAGTCAACTAAAGACGTGACGATCGCACTAGAAGAGATCTCTACAGGAGATATTTTGTATAAGCGCAGTAAAGGCGGCATAAAATAATGGTTCTTGAGGGCAAGAATATCATCTTAGGTGTCACTGGTGGGATCGCCTTATATAAGGCAGTGGATCTAGCGAGCCGTTTAAGAAAGAAGGGGGCAAAAGTCCATGTTGTCATGACAAAAGAAGCGGCTCATTTCGTCACGCCTTTGACTTTTCGCGAGATAACAGGTAATCAAGTATCACTTGATATGTGGCAAGAGACAGCACATTGGAACGTCGAACATATTAAACTTTCACAACTGGCAGATATTTGCATTATCGCGCCTGCCACAGCAAATATCATTGCTAAGGCGGCGGCAGGCATTGCCGATGATATGTTGACGACGACATTGTTGGCGATGACAGTGCCGATTTTTTTTGCACCGGCTATGAATCAGGCGATGTACGAAAATCCCGTAACGCAGGAAAACATGGCAAAGCTGGTTGCGCGTGGCTGGCATAAGATAGAGCCTGCGACAGGGCTTTTAGCGTGTGGTATGACAGGTGTGGGGCGTTTGCCGGAGCCTTTAGACATCGTGCGCGAGATAGAAGAAACAAAAGTTTCCTCAAAGACCCTAAGCGGTACGAAGCTACTCGTTACAGCCGGCGGTACGCTAGAAGCGATCGATCCCGTGCGTTTTATAGGCAATCGCTCAAGCGGTAAGATGGGCTATGCCATCGCCGAAGAAGCCGTGCGGCGCGGCGCAGATGTTGTGCTAGTTGCAGGCGGTACTGTAACCCTTGCCGATCCGCCGGGCGTGCGCGTCTTTCATAAAGAGTCAGCCAAAGCCATGCGCGATACTGTGCTGCAAGAGGCAGAAGATGCTGCCGTCATCATCAAGGCGGCGGCTGTTGCTGACTATAGTCCCAAGGAAAAAAGAGCACAGAAGATCAAGAAAAGTGATGCCGAAATAACGCTGGTTTTAGAGAAAAACCCCGATATTTTAGGAGAACTCGGTGAACGAAAAAAGCCGCATCAGATCCTTGTTGGTTTTGCAGCAGAAACAACAAATCTTATAGCTTACGCCAAAGAGAAGCTAAAAAAGAAAAATCTTGACCTTATTGTGGCAAACGATGTGACGAAACCACAGGCAGGCTTTAATACAGAAACTAATATTGTGACAATCATAGCACGTGACGGCGCGGTCGAAGAAATTCCCTTACTGAGCAAACAAAAGATCGCAGCGCATCTACTTGATCGCATCGAATCTATTAGAAGTAGTTGACAATGTAGAATCTTTATCGTACAATAAGAGACAATCGAATATCACTCATCAAGAGCAGCGGAGGGACTGGCCCGATGAAGCTGCGGCAACCGTTGGCGTACGCCAAAAAGGTGCCAATTCCTATAGGTTTAGCCTATGAGATGGGAGCGTGTGACGGACTCTCTTTTTATAGGAAGAGGGTCTTTTTTTGATGAATGATGCGATTTGCAAAGGGCTTTTTGATAGGCTCTTGGCAGGTGATTTTTGACGCGGCATCGCAATTTTGCAATGCCGAGCAAGGGCACTCGCTCCTTGCTGTTTATAAAGTTGCCGCACATGACAGCGGCAGAAGGGGGCTTATCATGAGTAAAACGATGTTGTTTACCTCAGAGTCGGTGACAGAAGGTCATCCCGATAAGATGGCAGATCAGATCTCTGATGCGATTTTAGATGCGATTCTTGCAAAAGATCCGCAAGGTCGCGTGGCGTGCGAAACTTTGGTTACGACAGGACAAGTACACGTCGTCGGCGAGATTTCGACAGCGTGCTACATTGATATTCCACATATCATTAGAAAGACCGTGGCAAAAATCGGTTATACGCAGGCAAAATATGGCTTTGATGCAGAAAACTGCGGCATTTTAGTATCGCTCGACGAGCAGTCTGCTGATATTGCGCTCGGTGTAGATAAGGCGCTTGAAGCAAAAAACGGTGAATCTGATGTCGCCGATTCCATTGGTGCAGGCGATCAAGGCATGATGTTTGGTTATGCGGCAAACGAAACGCCGGAGCTTATGCCGCTGCCGATAGCACTTGCACATCGCTTGGCACGCCGCCTTGCAGAAGTGAGGAAAAATGGCGAACTTTCCTATTTGCGTCCCGATGGTAAGACGCAGGTGACAGTGCGTTATGAAGATGCTAAACCTGTTGCTGTTGATACTGTCGTAATTTCTACCCAGCACGATCCTGACGTAGATCTAGAAACGATTCGTAAGGACATGATAGAAAAAGTTATCAAAGCTATCGTTGCTAAAGAGCTATTGACGAAGGAAACAAAATACTTCGTCAATCCGACGGGAAAATTCGTCATAGGAGGGCCGCAGGGCGATTCTGGGCTTACGGGGCGCAAGATCATTGTTGATACCTACGGCGGTATGGCACGTCATGGCGGCGGCGCTTTTTCGGGTAAAGATCCCACGAAAGTTGATCGTTCCGCCGCTTATGCCGCTCGCTATGTGGCAAAAAATGTTGTCGCCGCAGGTTTAGCTGATCGCTGCGAGATCCAGCTTGCCTATGCTATTGGTGTAGCGCGTCCCGTATCGATCATGGTCGATACCTTTGGTACGAATAAGGTAGATGAAAGTCTGATTGAAAAAATCGTGCGCGAAAACTTCGATCTGCGTCCGGCATCGATCATCAGCAATCTAAACCTGCGCCGCCCGATCTACGAGCAGACGGCAGCTTACGGTCATTTCGGCAGAACAGACAGCGATTTGCCGTGGGAAAAGACTGATAAAGCAGATGCTTTGAAAAAAGCTGCCGGAATTTAAGGAAGCGCTACTAGGTTTACTAAGGTCTGTAAAGCCAATAAAAAAGCTGTGGATAAGTAAAATTTTACTTATCCACAGCTTTTTTATTGGCGGCGGCTTTACTGTAACGCCGTTTTTAGGGTATCCATATTCTGCTTCATAGTGTTGATATAAGCATTGATCGATTTTTCGGTGGCTTCGCCAGTGACGACTGGATCTAGTGTGTAAATCTTCGCACCGGTTTCACGGGCGATAGTTTCAGCGGCACTCGGTGAATATTGCGGCTCCGTAAAGAGGACTTTTACGGAAAGCTTATTGACCTTTTCGATTGTTTCTCGCAGCTCGGCAGGTGTCGGCTCGGTGCCGGGTTCGCGCTCGATGACGCTTACTATATTAAGATGAAACTCCTCTGCGAAATAAGGAAAAGCCTCGTGGAAAGTTACGATGTCTTTGTTTGGCACATTGTCTAATGCAGCGTGCATCTCAGCTTTTAGTGCCTCAAGCTTTTTGATGTAGGCATCGGCATTTTTTTGATAAGCATCAGCACGTTTTGGATCGGCTGCTTTTAGTTGCTCGGCGATGTTTTTCACCTGCGTGATGGCGTAGGTGACACTTAGCCAGACGTGAGGGTTTTCTCCCTCATCATCTTTTAGAAGTTTGATATTTTTAGAAGCATCAATAATTTTGAGATTTTTACGCTGCTCGATAACTTTTTCTAAAAAGTTTTCCATGCCGGCGCCATTTATGACAAAAGCATCAGCTTTATCGAGCGTCTTCATGTCCTCTGTTGTAAATTGATAATCATGTAGACAACCCGTCTGTGGCTTAGTCATGTTGACGACAGTCACGCCGTCAATACCTTGCGTGATATTGCAGGTGGCGATGTACATAGGATAAAAGGATGTGACGATATGAAAGGTGTTATCTTTCTTGTTATCGTCAGCACTTTCGCTGCCGCAGCCTGTTAAAAGCAGACAAAATGCTGCTAGTAGGCATATGAGTGTGTTTTTTAGTTTCAAAAAAAGACCTCCCATTTTTTAAAAATAATTTCTCTAGAGAGTAATTTTACCATGAAAGTCTGATAAGTCAAGCACGCACACTTGACTTATCAGACTTTCATGGTAAAATGATATTGGTAAACTACACGCACAAACATCCACCTCATGGATATTGTGCGCCGCCCTTACATGAAAGTTCCCAATCGGTCTACGCCCTTCGGGCTTTACTTCTTTGACTTTCATGGTAACATTTCTAGAGGAGGCATTTTTATGAAAACTATGTTTGGCGCAGCTCTTTTGACGGTGTTTACAATGCTTTCTTTGCCTGTTTTTACATCTACAGCGTGGTGTATGGACATGGCGACGCATCATCATTATTGTGACTACGATGATGATATGTGTGATGATGATATGTACGATTGTGACGGTGATATGTGCGATTATGACGACGATGATATGCCGCATGGTGTTTATTGTGACGAGAACGGCTATTGCACCTATCATAAGCATAGTTGATGTCTAAGTTTGTGCAGCTTGCTTTTTAGATAAAGACTCCCTCGCGCAAGTATTTTTGAAAAAGCGCGAGGGAGTCTTTGTCTGTATTTTTGGTAAGTATCTTCTATTATTTTTTCAGCGTGTTTCGGCAAAAGTCAATGAAGGCTTGTGCTGCTTTAGAAACGTAGCGATCCTTTTTCCATGCAAGTCCGACATCGACAAAAAACGGTTTTTCTAGGGGTAAAGTGATGATGCCGGGCGCGTCTTCTACGATGAAGTCTAGTAAAAAAGCGATGCCGGCACCGCTAGCGATAAGCCCTTTGATGGTTTCGATCTGGTTTGACTCAAGCACTATATTCGGTGAGATGCCTTCTTGTTTAAAGGTATCAAACATGAGTTTTCTTAGAAAGGAGCCTTCTTTAAGCATTATTAGACTCACGTCGCCAATATCATGCAAAGATAAGATTTTTTTCTTTGCAAGCGGATGTTTGTCAGGTAGACAGGCGACGATCCGACTTTTTGCCATGGGGAGCGTCTTTAAGCTTGCGGCGGCATTTGCCAAAATGACAATGCCAAAGTCTAATTCGTCACGCTCTAGTTGCTCGCGTATACGCATGGAGCCTTCTTCGTAGAGGTAGACATCAAGGTGAGAATACTTTTTTTGAAAACTGGAAAAAATTTTAGGAAAAAGATAGGCACCGATCATTGAGGGGATACCTATTTTTATCGTGCCTTTTTGCAACTGCTTGTAATCGTTTACTTCAAGCACAGCATCTTGAATATTTCTTAGTGCAAGTTCAATGCGCGTCAAAAATACAGCGCCTTCCGGCGTCAAAGACAGCTGCTTTTGGCTGCGATCAAAAAGCTGGATGCCTAGCTCTGCTTCGAGCTTTTTGATAGCAACCGTGATGTTCGGCTGTGATACGCGAAGTCTTTCGGCAGCACGCGTGATGTTTTTCAAGCGGCTTGCCATTTGAAAATATTCGAGTTGTCTTAATTCCATACCTGCTCGCCATCCATTCACTATCTTCCATAAAGATAAATTATTTTCATTGATTATATCATACTTCAAAAACATCTATGATACAATAAGAAAAATTTATTTTTTATGATTAAAAACAAATGTATTTTTTTAAAAATGTTCCTTTACAGCATCTCTTATCTGGTGTAAACTATAAGAGAGAAGCTAATGCAATAAGACGGATATTCAAGAGAAAAATAGAGGTAAAGTCCTTGCTTGGGATTATGAACTTTTTTTGCATTTGTTTCGATATATAAAAGCCATAGTTTAAGTTACATCTCGCTTTTTGCAGGAAACTTTGCTGAATATGCCTGTACGGCGACTCATGGTAAGCTTCATGCACGATGCAGGGTGTCGAAGGTGTCAGAAATAGGCATCGTTTAGGATCAAATCAAACAAGGATGAAAACGCCGTGAGATCATTTGCAGTCATCGTGCGTCATTTTGATGTATGCCGTATGCGGATGGGCAGGTGGCGTTGCAGGAGGCGTGAGTGTCTCCGGCATTAGGGAAGAGGGGGATTTTTTTGGAAAAGTCAACGCTAATCGGTCTGTTCTCAGGGCTTATCGCTATTTTTGGTGGTATGGTTTTGAAAGGTGCGCCCATCAGTTCTTTGAATAATCCGGCGGCATTTATGATCATCATTCTCGGTACGTTTGCTTGTTTATTCACGGCTTTTCGGATGGACGAGATAAAGATGCTGCCGAAGCTTATCAAGATGACATTTCAAGCGCCGCCGTCACATCGAAAGGCTGAACTTTTGCAGCTTTTCATTGAGCTTTCGCAGATTGCGCGTCGTGAAGGTATTTTAGCACTGGAAAGCCGTGTCGAAGATATATCCGATCCGTTCTTTAAGACAGGTCTTAGCATGGTCATTGATGGCATGGATCCGGAGTTTGTAAGCGATGTTCTTGATGCAGAAATTTCTGTTATGCAAGAGCGTCACTCTCTCGGGCGTTTGATGCTGACGCAAGCCGGTACATATGCGCCTACGCTCGGTGTTTTAGGTGCTGTTGTCGGTCTTATCGCGGCGCTTAGCAACCTCGCTGACGTCAATGTCGTCGGTCATGCCATTGCAGCGGCGTTCGTCGCTACGATTCTTGGTATCTACTCGGCATATGTTCTTTGGCTTCCATGGGCGAACAAACTAAAGATCATGTCGGATTCAGAAATTGGTCAAAAGCGCATGATTGTTGAAGGTATCTTGTCGTTGCAGGCAGGTGATTCGCCGACGGCGATTGAAGCAAAGCTTATGGTGTTCATTCCGCAGTCAGAGCGTGATACGTTGAAGAAGGAGGCGTAAGGCATGGCGAGAAAGAAGCGGCACGCACAACACGAGGAGGAAGCAAGCGAGGCTTGGCTTTTGCCTTATTCCGACCTCATGACGCTGCTCCTTGCGACGTTTATCGCGCTTTATGCCATGTCTGCGACTGATTCGACGAAGATGGCGCAGATGGCGCAGGCTTTTAGCGCAGCGTTTAATACGGGCGGTCCGTCATTTTTTGATCAGCTAGGACCAAGTGTGAGCCGCCATTCGGAAAGGATAACGACAGAAGATAAGGGTAACAGTGCATATATCCAAGAAACGAAGTCTTTAGAAGAAGTGCAAAAAGAGCTTGATGAATACATCAGTCAAAATAATTTGCAAGGTGAACTAAATACGACGATGACAGACGATGGCTTGATGATTCGCATTAAGGAAAAGGCGCTTTTTCCGTCAGGCTCTGCAGAGCTTGTAGAAGATGCACAAAAGATTGGTCCTGTTGTCGCAGGGCTTTTAGCGAAGATTCCGGAGCGTGTTGTGATTTCAGGGCATACGGATAATATGCCGATAGCTACAGCGCGTTATCCGTCGAACTGGGAGCTTAGTTCACAGCGTGCATTAAACTTCATGAAGTTTCTTTTTGCCAGCAATACGTCTTTGAATCCGGCACGTTTTAGTTCCGTTGGCTACAGTGAGTATCGTCCGATTGCTGATAATCAGACAGATGAGGGGCGTTCGCAAAATCGCCGCGTCGAGGTGCTTATCTCAAGAACATATCAGTTTAATCCCGATAGTTCGGCAGTCGATCCGTTGACGGCAATACCTGAGCTGCCGGGTCCGCCTGTCAACTTGACAAGTGGCATTAAGCCTGTCCTTACGCCGACGCTGCCGACGGCACCCGGCAACATACCGCAGGCGCAAGCACCGGTTCCGGCACGGCAGGGACAGTAAAATAGTGGAGGAAAGCTGACTTTATCCGTTTTTGTATAAAGTCGGCTTTTTTTATGGAATATGAATAAATGGGCAAAGCTTCTTGAAGCTGTGCGGTCATTTTGTTGGTTTTCGAAATATCTCTTTTAAGGAGTGAGCGGATGCTTTTGGGACTAGGTACGGACATCATAGAAATTGGACGTGTGGAAAAAGCTATCCGAAACGAAGCCTTTTTGGCGCGTGTTTTTACGAAGGCAGAACGCAACTATTGCGACAGACGCGGGGCAGGGCGTGCGGCATCTTATGCGGCTCGTTGGGCTGGCAAAGAGGCTGTATTGAAGGCGTTTGGCACAGGGCTTCGACATGGCACACTGCTTGAGATAGAGATCATCTCTGATGCGCTTGGTGCCCCGGAAGTGCATCTTTGGGGCTATTACGAGGCGCTATTTGCACAAAGATGTGTGCGGCGCATTTTTCTTTCTTTAAGCCATGCAAAAGAGTATGCCGTTGCACAGTGTATTCTGGAGGGGAAATAGCATGAAAATCGCTTTGGCAGCAGAGATGAAAAAAATCGATCAAAAAGCCATCGAGGAGTACGGTGTTCCGGAAATATTGCTGATGGAAAATGCAGGGCGTGAGGTCGCCGCCGCTTTTGAAGAATATTTGGGCACTGTCAGAGGCAAGCGACTTTGCGTATTGGCAGGAAGTGGCAATAACGGCGGTGATGCTTTCGTGGCGGCGCGGCATTTGCTAAATCACGGTGCACAGATCAGCATCTTTCTCGTGGGAAATCCGGCGCATTTAACAAAAAGTACGGCGTTAAACTGTGATATTGCTGTCAAGATGGGTATGACGATGCATAGATTGGAAACGGAGCGTGATTGGGATAAACTGCAGGTTACACTGCGCTTCGTCGATGGCATCGTCGATGGCATCTTGGGAACGGGATTTCAAGGAGAACTTAGTGAGTCGTGCTTGCGTCTTGTGCGTATGGTAAATAATTGCGCCAAACCAGTTGTCGCCGTTGATATACCGACAGGTATTAAAGCAGATACAGGAAGCGCCGCGCCTGAGGCAATATGTGCAGCTCTTACCGTGACATTTGGGCTGCCGAAATTCGGTCATATGCTCTGCCCCGGTGAAACAGCGACTGGTAAACTCTTAGTCGATGACATTGGCATACCTAAAATCTTACTAGAAGAAGAGTCGATCCGCCAGACATATTTAGATGAACCAACTGTAGCACCGATTTTATTGCCGCGTTCGCTTGATGTAAATAAAGGCTCTTGCGGCCGCATCCTTGTCATTGCCGGATCGCGAGACATGACGGGCGCAGCAGCACTCGCTGCTTTAGCTGTACTTAGAAGCGGTGCCGGTGTATCAGTATTAGCTCTGCCTAAAAGTTTACAGGAGATGATGGCAGGAAAGCTGACCGAAGTCATGACAAAACCGTTAGCTCAAACGTGCGATGGGGAAATTGACATAGCGGCATTGCCGGATGCTTTGGCACTTGCTGAAAGTTTTGATGCGGTGTTAATAGGACCGGGGCTTGGCAGGGCGACAGAAACGCAGAAATTTGTGCAGGATTTTTGCGTTTCTGTAAAAAAGCCGCTAATTCTCGATGCCGACGCCCTCTATGCATTCGGCGGCAAAACAGACACGTTCAAGAAATTTGCTTTCGTGCCGATATTAACGCCGCATCTCGGAGAGATGGCGCATCTTTTGCATATTACAGTCAAAGATCTTCGCGCCGCCCTCTTAGACATAGTACGCAAAGCGGCGTACGAACACCAAGCCGTATTCGTTGTAAAAAGCGAATGTACGATAATCGTCTATCCGGATGGACAGGCGTTTCTTACGTCAAAAGGGAACGCCGGTATGGCGACGGCAGGAGCCGGCGATGTGCTTGCAGGTACGATAGCGGGGCTTATGAAGCAGACAGCAGCAGGACTTGCGCCGCTTGCCGGGGTCTATATACATGGCTTAGCTGGCGATTTGGCAGCAAAAGAAAAGGGCTGCGGACTCATTGCTTCAGATATTTTGGAAAATTTGCCGCAGGCGATGCGAACCTTGTCATAAAAATGAAAGTATTTCAAGTGTTTTTGGGTCTTTTGGGCAAATTATTTTTCAATAAAGGACTTCGTTATCCAAAGAAAGAATGGAATTTTAAGGGAACACTATACAGAATATAGAAAGATTTTCTAGGGGTTTTGTTTATGCCATTTCATATTCCAATTCAATTTCAAGGGATTTTGTCAACTATCAGCTTTCTTGATATTGTTGACATATTGATCGTGGCATTGATTCTTTATAAACTTTATATGATGTTGCAAGATACACGCGCTATCACCTTGGTAAAGGGTCTGTTGGTTCTCTTGGGATTGACACTTGTCTGTAACTGGTTAGCGCTTCATGTCATATATTGGCTTTTGCAGCAGACGCTGACCTTGCTTTTTGTCGCGCTTCCCATCGTTTTTCAACCGGAGCTTCGCCGCACACTAGAGCATTTAGGGCAGGGGCGTTTTTTGGGCAAATCGCTTTTTTTAGACGATAACGAAGCGCGCTCGCTCGTCAATGAACTAGATAAGGCAGTCATGTTGTTATCTACACGAAAGATCGGCGCTTTACTGGTCTTTGAACGTGAAATGGGGCTAAATGATGTCAGCATGACAGGCGTGCAGATAGATGGACTTGTTACGGCAGACTTTCTCATGAACGTATTTATCCCTAATACACCGCTGCACGATGGAGCTGCCGTCATCCGCGGCAAACGTCTGATTGCCGCAGGCTGCCTTTTGCCTTTGACAGAAAATAGAACATTAAGCACGGAGCTTGGTACTCGTCATCGTGCTGCTATAGGACTTTCTGAGCAATGTGACGCACTTATTGTTGTTGTCAGTGAAGAAACAGGCACAGTGTCAGTTGCTGAAAACGGCAGGATCATGCGTCATTTAAGCTCAGAGCATTTGAAAAGTTACCTGCGCCCTATTTTCGCACCTAAGACAGAGGGGCTTAAAAAAATGGTTTTGAATTGGAGGCAAGGGAAATGATGGCACGTCTGCGCACAGCTTTGCAGCGCAATCTTCCGGCAAAACTCATCGCACTTATCATAGCCATCGTCCTTTGGCTCTTTGTCATGAATGAGCAAAATCCACAAATTGATGGCAGTTTTACTGTCAATGTGGAGCTTGTTAATGTGCCGGAGGGATACAAGATCACGCAGACGGAAAAGAATGTAAAACTCAAGGTGCGCGGTGCGAGATCTTTTTTTGTTGCGGCAGAGCCTGAGGGTTTTAAGGCCTATGCAGACATCGCAGGGCTAGAATCAGGCGATCATAAAGTTAAAGTTCATGCCGTTTTGCCGCAGGGCTTTGAGTTGGTCGATGTGCAGCCGGAAAATATTTCCGTCTACCTGGACGAGATCATACAAAAATCGGTACGCATCGATCTCATCGTGACAGGAGCAGCAGCAGCAGGTTATACAGTTGGCAAAATCTCGCAAGAAGCAGATACGACCATAGTCAAAGGGCCTAAGTCGCGTGTAGAGGAAATTGATCGTGCCATCGGCTATGTAGGACTATCGGGAAACCGTGAGAGTTTTACTCTGCAAGTGCCGTTGACACCTATAAATAGCGATGGCAAAGCCGTTGAAGAAGTTGAACTTTTGTCGCGCTCGCTGAATGTTTCTGTACAACTAGCGCGTGGCTTGACGCGTAAGATCGTCAGTGTCCATCCGGTTGTAGATGAGACTTTGCCGGAAGGGTTTACCTTAGAAAAAGTGCAGGTCGATCCTCTAAAGATCGAAATTGCAGGCGATGTAAGCGTTATCACTAAGCTCTCTAGCATTGATACAGAAAAGATCATAGTAGCGGATATGAAGCAAAGCGGTAAAAAAACCGTGCATTTGGCAGTTCCAGAAGGTGTGGCGATTTCTAATCGTGAGGTCGTTGTCATGATAGAACTAAAGCCGCAAGCATCTAAGAAGGATAAAACTACAGAAAAAGCAAAAGCAAAAGAAAAAGAAAAAGAGATCGGTACTCCATGATCTAAATTAAAATCTATGTGCCGAACTTAAGAAAATTAACATCGCTTTACGAGTCTTTATAAGTGATATTAAGGATAGGAGAAAATGGCATGGCAAGACTTTTTGGTACAGACGGCGTAAGAGGAGAAGCAAACGTGGCACTTTGCCCCGAGCTTGCTTATCGTTTAGGATGGGCGGCAGTGCTTTATTTCAGTAAAAAAGTAAAAGATAAGCCTTTGATTCTGATAGGACGCGATACGCGCATCTCAGGTAACCTCTTTGAAGCTGCTTTGGCAGCAGGTATTTGCTCTGCCGGCGGACGTGCAGAAATAGTCGGTGTTTGCCCGACCCCTGCCGTTGCCTATTTAGCGAGGACGCACAAGGCTGCGGCAGGCATCGTCATTTCGGCATCGCATAACCCCTTTTACGATAACGGCATCAAATTTTTTGGCGGCGATGGCTATAAGCTGGCAGATGCAGCAGAAGATGCGATTGAAAAACTCGTGCGGCGCATTGAGCAAGGAGAAGCGCTGCCGCGTGCGACGCGCGAAAATATCGCTCCTATAAAACACTGCAAAGAATATATAAGCGAATACGTCGACTTTGTGCAAGGCGCAGTAGACATCTCGCTTGCCGGCTTAAAAGTCGTCTTAGACTGTGCAAACGGTGCGGCGTATGAATGTATGCCGCGCATTTTGCAAAATCTAGGTGCGGATGTGTATGTGATCAATGCCGCACCGGACGGGCTTAATATTAACAAAGACTGCGGCTCGACCAATCTAAAAGCACTGCAAGAAACTGTGCTTGCTAAAAGAGCCGATATCGGTATCGCGCATGACGGCGATGCTGATCGCTGCCTTTGCGTGGACGAAAAAGGCGAGATCATAGACGGCGATCATATGCTCGTCATGTGCGCTAAAGATATGCTCGACAAAGGCATACTTAAAAAACATACCGTCGTCACGACAGTCATGGCAAATATCGGCTTTCATAAAGCGCTCAAAGAAATTGGCGCTCTTGCAGAAATCACACAAGTAGGTGATCGCTATGTATTAGAAAAAATGCGTGATAATGGCTATCGGCTCGGCGGTGAACAATCAGGGCATATCATCTTTTCTGACTTTAGTACAACCGGCGATGGGCTGATTACTGCCCTGCAAGTGTTGGCTATATGTAAACGTACTGCGAAAAAAGCATCGGAACTTTCTGCACTTATGACAAGCTATCCGCAGCTGCTTTTCAATGTCGTCGTCAAGACAAAGGAAGCTTGGGAAAAAAATGAAGCGATTGCTGCAGCCATTCGCCAAGGAGAAGCTGAACTAGCCGGCGAAGGGCGTATCCTCGTGCGTCCATCGGGTACAGAACCTTTAATTCGCGTTATGGCAGAAGGAGCGGATCGAGCGCAGCTAGAGGTGATCTGCAGCCGGATCGCCGCTGTCGTCAAAAAAGAGCAGGGCTGATGCGTTTAGTTTTATAAATAACTGTTGGCTATTTATACTATTCTTATAATGAATTATAATTTTTTTGAAAATTCATCTATAATGAAGATGTAGATTCTGGTAAGATGCAGAGGCTTTCTCTATTAAAAATGAGGTGAGTGTATGTCGCAGCCGGTAACAACCAATCCCTGGATCATCATGTTGATCAACATGACGGTAGTATTCATCGTCTTGGTTTCTCTTAGCTTCTTGATTCGACTGATTCACGCTATTGACCCGACGAAGAAAAAGGAGCAGACACGTAGCCAAGCATCTGCTAAAGCGTCGAACATCGCTACTGCCCCTGTTCTGGCAAAAGAAAAAGAGTCAGAATATAAAGGTCTTTCGCCGGAAGTAGTAGCGGCAATTACGGCGGCAGTCACGCTCTGCGGCTTTTCCGGCGGAGCGATTCGCACAATAAGACCGATAGCGCGTGACGGTTGGAAAAATTCTGGACGTGTCCTAAGATAGTATATCGGCTGTAAAGGAGGCAGTACAATGGAGTTTTTCAATGCTTTTATAGTATCTTTGCAGGCCGTTTGGGATGGCTCGGGCTTTTCGCATTTTACCATGGGCAACGGTATAATGATCCTTGTCGGCATTGTGCTTCTTTATTTGGCTTTTGCCAAGGAGTTTGAGCCGCTGCTCTTAGGACCCATCGCTTTTGGCTGCATTTTGGCAAACTTTCCGGAAACGGGCTTCTTTGGCGAAGAAATGAATGTCATGCAAGCGATCAACTTCGGCATCACCTATGAGATATTTCCGCCGCTGATTTTTCTCGGCATCGGTGCGATGACCGACTTTGGTCCTTTACTTGCCAATCCCAATACGCTTCTTTTGGGTGCTGCGGCGCAGGTCGGCGTATTTGTTGCACTAGGTCTTGCCATGGCAGTAGGATTTTCACTAGAGGCATCTGCTGCCATTGGCATCATCGGTGGGGCAGATGGACCTACGTCAATCTATCTGGCATCAAAACTGGCTCCTGAACTCTTGGGAGCTATAGCGGTTGCGGCGTACTCTTATATGTCACTAGTGCCGCTCATTCAGCCGCCCATTATGAAACTTTTCACGACGCAAAAAGAGCGCGAAGTTGTCATGGAACAGCTGCGTGAGGTCACGAAGTTTGAAAAAGTGCTCTTTCCACTGGTGGCGACCATCTTCATCAGCTTGCTATTGCCGTCTATAGCAGCACTTTTAGGTATGCTCATGCTTGGAAACTTATTTCGAGAATCGGGTGTAACAGATCGTCTTTCTGATACGGCGCAAAACTCCCTTTGTAACATCATCACGATTTTTCTCGCTACAGGTACCGGCATGACAATGTCGGCAGAACACTTCCTCACCAAAGATACACTGCTCATCATTATGCTCGGTCTTATCGCCTTTGTTGGCGGTACGGCAGGTGGCGTTCTATTCGGTAAGATCATGTATATCGTATCCGGCGGCAAAGTAAACCCACTCATCGGCTCTGCCGGCGTTTCTGCCGTACCGATGGCGGCGCGCGTCAGTCAGGTAGTTGGTGCTAAGGCAAAACCCGGTAACTTCCTCTTGATGCACGCCATGGGACCAAATGTCGCCGGCGTCATCGGCACCGCCGTCGCCGCAGGCACGATGCTTGCAATGCTCGGGCGGTAGATAATATCGTTAAAAAATCGGCAGGAAATAGTATGCTCCTGCCGATTTTTTATTGAGCCGTTAAAATCCCCATGCTAGAATGAAGGCGAGATTTTGGTATGCAGGGGGCTTTTTGTTGCTCACTATAGCAAGCTGTGTGTCTTGCCGAGTTCTTGCACTCGTGCAAGGGGGAACTTAGATATGTGTGCGATCGTCTCCAATGGCAGTTTGTTCCGCAGCATCTCTACAACCAGATCGGTTTTTCCCTCTTCGCGACCGCGTTCCATGCCGCGCTCCATGCCGCGCTCTTCAGCTTCCTTGGCAAGGTCGTTTGCAAGATCCTTGGCAAGGTCGTTTGCAAGGTCTCTCAAGAGAGCTTCCATTGATTCACTCATTGTTCTCGCCCCTTCTGTTGTTTCTTTGAGGTATCTTACTCGATTTGCCAGCACATCGTAATACATGTCCTCAGCTCGCGTGCAACGGAAGTCATGCATAAGCTTTCCCAACGGCGTGCTTTCATCCTTGATCGAGCTGTTGACATAGATGATATGTGAGCCGTCTTGAAAGACTTCATTGCTTCCTTCGATCATACGCTGGATGATATAGATCGGCAGTCCTTTGCCGAGTACGTCCGTCTCCGTGATGAAGATCACATACGACTCGGGAAGCTTATCGTAGTCTTCGCCGGCCGGCAACGCATTGACATCCATGAGACTGCTGTTGTACCTGGCGCGGCGTTCTGCTGCGCCCTTGCTGCCACGTTGAATTTCGATGTCGAATTCCTGCTCGCCCGCCCATGCATGGATGTCCAGACGTACGCTACGTCCTTGCAGGTTCTTCAGAGTATCTTGCGTAACCGCTTTCGTTGCTTTGATCTCGGGCTTGTTCAAGATGACCTGTATCACCAAATCGACACATTCCAAGTTGTCTTGAAACGCCGCCGCCATGAAATCATCATCTAGCAAACGGAATCTAGCCAAGAGTGCCGAGAATTTCTGCCGTCGCTCTTCCCTCTTATCCCAGTCCATAAGTTTCCTCCTGC
>CAUUGH010000036.1:0-15882 GCA_963544755.1 uncultured Selenomonas sp.
GAGAAGCCCGGTATCGTCTGAATAAGAAGCCGAAGAAATGAGCGCGGCAGCCAAATAAATATCCGGCTCATCCGCCGCCCAAACAGGTTTTGGAAAAAACGACAAAAAAAAGAACAAAAGTCCGCTCGCCGACAATAAGATAAAGCGGCGCACAAAGAGTCCATTTGTCATTTTGTCCCTCCAAAATCATAAAAAGCCGCAGGAAAATCAAGGCAAGGATTTCGCCTCGTCCACCGGCCAGAACACGACTACTGCCTTACCTTTTACCAGATCGTAGGGAACGAATCCAACATCGGCAAAGCGACTGTCCTCGGAATTGTTGCGATTGTCGCCCATGACGAAGATGTGTCCTGCCGGTACAGTAGAAAGCGGATAGTTTGTCAGCGTCTTTTCTAAGATATAGTCCTCATGCAAAAGCTGCTGATTTAAAAACACCTTACCTTCTTTTATCTCTATCGTATCACCGGGGATAGCGATCACGCGCTTTATAAAATCGCGGCTCGGATCACGCGGATAGCGAAAGACTATGATCTCATTTCGTTCCGGCTCACGCATACGATAGATAAATTTATTGACAACAAGACGCTCACGCGACTGTAGGGTCGGTCGCATAGAAGGACCATCGACAACATAAAGCTCCACTATAAAATGACGAATGATAAAAGCGAGTACGACGGCAATTACGATTGCCACTAGCCAATCTTTGACCTCTTCACCTAATGAACTCATAAAATACCTCCCAAAAAGGAAAAGGAGACTGCAAAGGAAAAATACTTCGCGAGTATTTCCCATGGCAGTCCCCATGATGTAGTTTTAGCGTCTCTCGCGAATACGCGCCGCTTTACCCGTAAGATTTCGCAGATAGTAAAGTTTCGCACGGCGCACGATGCCGCGGCGCATAAGCTGGATCTTGTCTAAGCGCGGCGAATGTACCGGAAAGGTACGCTCTACCCCGACACCGTAAGATATACGGCGCACAGTGAAAGTCTCACGCACACCCGTACCGGAACGCGCAATGACAACGCCCTCAAATGCCTGAATACGCTCACGCGTTCCTTCGACGACCTTGACGTATACGCGCACGGTATCGCCGGGGGAGAACTCCGGAATATCAGAGCGCAACTGCTCTTTTTCTAACGCTTGAATGATGTTCATTTTTCTTCCTCCTTAATTTAAGGAACCACTGATAAATTTAGCTGCCCCTCCTCACAGATCTACGCTCTTATCTCGTCGTCGACAAATACAGCGCATCTTTGCAAATCTAGGTAATTTCATTTTATCAGCACTTCCCTAAGACGTTCATAAAAGAGCCTTTTCTCTCTTAGAGGACCGCCCATTCGCCTACCTATTGTACCATGAAAGTCCAAGAAGTCAAGCCCTAAGGGCATAGACAGATTGTTCACGCTTAGAGCACCTTTGAAAGAAAATTCCTCGTACGTTCTTCTTGTGGCCGCTCAAATACTTCCTTAGGAACCCCCTGCTCAATGATTCTGCCGTCATCGACGAAAAGCAGCCGATCACCAACTTCACGGGCAAAGCCCATCTCATGTGTGACAATGACCATCGTCATGCCTTCTGTCGCCAAAGAGCGCATAACATCCAAGACTTCCTTGACCATCTCAGGATCAAGAGCACTCGTCGGCTCGTCAAAAAGCATAAGACGCGGCTTCATCGCGAGTGCGCGCGCGATAGCAACACGCTGCTGCTGTCCGCCTGAAAGCTGCTCTGGATAAGCGTCCGCCTTATCTTTAAGACCGACTTTTTCTAAGAGTTTTCTTGCGTCTTGCTCTGCTTTTTCACGCGCTATCTTACGAACATTTCGCGGCGCAAGTGTGATATTATCTATTACTTTCATGTGCGGAAAAAGGTTAAAACGCTGAAACACCATGCCGACTTCAGCACGTACCCTGTTTATATCCGCTTTAGAAAGTTCCTTGCCATCTATGGAAATTTTCCCCTTAGAGGGTGCGTCAAGATAATTAATTGAGCGAAGAAGCGTAGATTTACCGGAGCCGGATGGGCCTATGATGACGACGACTTCTTTTTCTTTTACATCGAGATCTATACCCTTTAAGACGAGATTATCGCCGAATGACTTATAAAGCCCCTTAATGCTTATCATCGGTTCTAAACCTCCGTTCAAGATAGGCTACTAGCTGCGATATGGAAAGCGTCATCAAAAGGTAAATGATGGCGACACATGGCCAAATTTCTAAAGAGCCGTATGTGCGGGCGATAATAAGCTGACCGCTTCTAGTAAGCTCTTCAAAGCCTATAACCGAAACTAAAGATGAATCTTTCAAGAGGGCGATGAACTCGTTGCCGATCTGCGGTATGACGCGCTTTATCGCCTGCGGCAGTATAATGTAGCGCATCGTTTGTATCCATGTCATGCCCAAGGAGCGTCCGGCTTCCATCTGCCCTTTGTCTATCGACTGAATCCCTGAGCGAAAAATTTCTGCGACATAGGCACCGCTATTGATACTACACGCCGCGATCGCCGCTAAAAACGGGTCAACGCGCTGACCTGAAATGACAGGAAGCGCGAAGTAGATCAAGAAGATCTGCACCAAAAGCGGCGTGCCGCGCAAAAAGTCGATGTATGCCATCGCCAAAAGGCGCAATGCTTTTATCTTAGAAATGCGCACTACACCGACGATAAGCCCGATAACGACACCGAACGCGACAGATATAGCCGTGATTTTGATGGTCACGAGCGCACCGACTAATAGCAGGGGAAACGAACTTATCGCCAGATCGAAATCAAAATTCATGCCTGCACCTCAATACTGCCCTCACTTGGCATTATTGCCAAACCACTTTTTATAAATCTCGTCGTACTTGCCATTTTCCTTTAGTCTTTTTAGCGCGTCATTGACCTTTTTTTGCATCTCTTGATTATTCTTTGCCATGGCTATACCATAATCTTCAGAGATCAAAAGCTCATTGATGATTCGCACGTCTTGCTCACCGCTTTTAGCAAGATAATAGTCGTTTACCGGGCGATCATTTACGACTGCCTGCACGCCGCCTGCCTTTAATTCGAGGAAGGTATCTGCCGAACTATTTAGCTCTTTTACTTGAATATCCGGATTTTTTTTCACTTCTTTTGCACTCGTCGTGCCGATCTGCACGGCGACCATTTTACCTGCAAGATCACTAAAGCTGTTAATATCTTCATTGTCCTTCCTTACGATAATAGTAAGACCTGATTGATAATATGGCTCAGAAAAAAGCACGCTCTTTTTGCGCTCATCATTGATAGACATTCCGGCGATTGCAACGTCGATGTTCTTTGATAAAAGTGCCGGAATAAGACCGTCGAAATTGATATTTTGAATGTCTGCGGTCATGCCCATTTCTTCTGCTAAAGCACGCACGAGATCCATATCAAAGCCCTCGTACTCTTTGCCATCTTCGCTTTGAAATTCAAACGGTGCAAAATCTGCGTTCGTACCGACGCGCAGATTTTTAGAGGTCACAGCCGTATCTTTTGAACCTCCTGCATTGTCGCAGCCGGCAACAGCGAACGAGGCTGCCAACAAAAGACCAACACTAGCAAGCAGCATTTTCTTAATCTTCATGAAAAATTCCCCTTCCAAAAGCTATTGAAGCATCGACTATAAAAGCCATAGGATCCTTGCCGTCTATCCGTGCTTTTACGAAAAAAGACAAAGAAGAAGCCCGAGATGCCCCGAGCCTTTTTGCATCGCTTGATATTATAGCACAGAAATAACAGCGTAGCTATAGTATATTTTAGGCTTATTCTACTCAAGAAGATTGCAAGTGACTTCGTAGATGAATTGTAGACAAATGCGCAAACGATAGCCGCAAACCCTTATGAATCAAGGGGTTTTTGACAAGTTAAATGTTTCATGGTAGAATTACGAAAGCATTGTGAAATTGTAGCCATGTAGGTGATGGAATGTTCGTCCATTCGATGTTTCTTTTGATAAAAAAAGATCTCTCTTTATTGGAAGGAGAGCTTTTACAGGCGGTTACTTCGCCTGTAGGGCGCATTACAGAGATCGGCGCACACCTTGTAAAATCCGGCGGCAAAAGGCTGCGTCCGGCACTCTTTTTGCTAGCAGCACGCGCCAGTAATGATTTCGATGTAAAAAAAATGATGCCGCTAGCCGTCGCGCTTGAGCTGATTCATATGGCATCGCTTGTCCATGATGATGTACTCGATCATGCCGATACGCGGCGCGGTGCGGTGACGGCAAATGCTATGTGGGGAAACCAACAGGCGATTCTTTCAGGCGATTATTTTTTTGCACGCGCCTTTTTGCTCATTGTGGAAAATGGCTTTGGTGAGCGCGTTTCGGGGCGTGTCGCGCAACTTATTATGGATCTTAGCTCAGGTGAGATTATTCAAAACAAGGAGCTTTACCGCGCTTCTTGTGACGTCAATGAATATTATGAGCGCATCGCCAAAAAGACGGCGAATTTTCTTGCCATTTGCTGTGAGCTAGGTGCTATTGCGACGAACCTCGGCGAGTTGGCTGCACAAGGATTGCACGCTTACGGCAAGTATGTCGGCATGGCATTTCAGATAACAGATGATCTGCTTGATTTGACCTCCGAGAAAAAAAAGATCGGTAAACCGGCAGGTAACGATATTCATGAAGGAATCGTGACCTTGCCTGTAATTCGCGCCCTCAAGGTAAGCCATGCACGCGAGGAGCTTTTTGCCATCGTGACGAATCCTAAAATGATGCGAAGTGATGTAGAGCGTGCGCTTACCATCGTGCGCGCCTCTGACGGCATCGAATATGCGCGCGCTAAGGTGCGTGAGTTTATTGCCGAGGCGAAGGCGGCACTGCCCGATGTGCTGCCAAAAAAGGTGCGCGAAACCTTCTTACAGGCGGCAGACTACATCGCCAAGCGCGAATCATAAGATTTTATGGACTGTTCTCTTCTAGGAGGAAGCAATTATGTTTAATTTGGGCTTTCCTGAACTTATCCTTATCCTTATTATCGCTCTCGTCGTCTTTGGTCCTAGTAAATTGCCAGAGATCGGTCGTGCTGTCGGTAGGGGGCTTAGTGAATTTAAAAAGGCTACGAACAGTTTGATGTCTGACGTTAATAAACCGCTTGAAAGCGTCGAAAAGCCACCTGAGCCGCCACAAATACAGACGATTGCCACGCCGCCTAAGGAGCAAGAGCCGCTTGCGCCGGAATCTATCAAAGCGGCGACATCACCTGAAGACGATGGGAGGTAAGGCGATGCTTAGTCTCTATGAACTTGGTGCCATCTTGCTCGTCGCCCTCATCATTTTCGGTCCTAAAAAGCTGCCGGAAATTGGCAAGGCACTCGGTAAAAGTATAAAGGAGTTTAAAAATGGCAAGGATGAAGTTGACAAGAACACAGTAGACAGTTTGCCGGGACCAACTGCCAGCGTGCCAAAAGATGAAAAGAGCGAAAAATGACATACGAAAAAAATGAGCAGCCGGCAAATGAGGCGGCGATTGCACCGCACGAGCTAAAAGATCAGTCGGCATCATCAGAGCAAAACGAGCGCGAAAATGCCAGTATGTCCATCATCGCGCATCTAGAGGAGTTACGAAGGCGGCTTATCTATTCGATTGCTGCCGTTGCCGCAGGCAGTGGCGCCGCTTACTTTTACATCGACGAGATCATGTATTACTTGACGGCACCTGCCGGAAAGCTCTACTATATGCAGCCGGCAGAGGCGTTCTTCACCTATCTGAAAATTGCGGTCTTTGGCGGCTTTTTGCTGGCTTTGCCCGTTGTGTTCTACGAAATATGGCGATTTATCCTGCCGGCTTTGACCGTGCGCGAAAGAAAGGCTCTGCTTTTTATCGTGCCGCTTTCTGTCATACTCTTTATCTTCGGCATCATCTTTTCCTTTACTCTCGTACTGCCGGCTGCCATCCGCTTTTTCATTGGCTTTGGCTCAGAAAATTTAGAGCCGCTTCTTTCCTTGGGAAAGTATCTTGATTTCGTGTTAGCGTTTATTTTGCCTTTTGGCTTTGTCTTTGAGCTGCCTCTTATCATCGTAGTTCTTGCAAAGCTTGGCTTCATCGACTCCTCATTTCTCTGGAAGAAGCAGCGCTTGGTGATATTTTTATCTTTCGTTGTCGGTGCTGTCATTTCCCCGACACCAGATGTTTTTTCTCAGACGATGATCGCCGTACCCATGATCCTCCTCTATGAGATCAGCTATGTCGTCGTTCGTTTCATTTTGCGTAAATAAGGAGGAATTTTCGTGGCTTTTAAGGATTTACGCGAATTCATAGAAGAGCTAGAGTCACGTGGGCTTTTGCGTCGCATCAAAACCGAGGTCGATGCCGAGCTGGAGATCACCGAGATCACTGACCGCGTTTCTAAGATGGAAGGCGAAAAAAATGTTGCGCTGCTATTTGAAAACGTCAAAGGCTACAATATGCCCGTACTCATGAACGCCTTTGGCAGTATGAAGCGTATGTGCATCGCCTTAGGTGTCGAAAGCCTTGATGAGATCGCCGACGATCTGCGCGATTTCATGCGTTTACCTAAAATATCGCTTGCAAACAAAATGGATCTTGTAACTCTCATCCCGAAGATGCGTAAGGCGATAAACTTTCCTAAGTACGTCAAAAAAGCACCGTGCCAAGAAATCGTGGAGATGGAAAATCCCACACTCGACATTCTGCCGATTCTAAAATGCTGGCCTAAAGATGGCGGTCCTTTTATCACGCTGCCGCTCGTCTTTACGAAAAACCCCGTAACAGGCAAGAGAAATGTTGGTATGTACCGCCTGCAAAAGTACGACAAGAACACTACCGGTATGCACTGGCACATCCATAAAAACGGCGCAGAAAACTTCCACGCGATAAAAGAGCTGGGAAAAGATCGCATGGAGGTCGCCGTTGCCATCGGTACGGATCCAGTCTTAACGTATGCGGCTACAGCCCCCCTGCCGCGTGACATTGATGAAATGGTCTTTGCTGGTTTCTTGCGTCATAAGTCGGTCGAGCTGGTCAAGTGCAAGACGGTTGACATCGAAGTGCCGGCTACGAGTGAGATCATCTTAGAGGGCTATGTGCTTGAAAGTGAGCGCCGTCTTGAGGGTCCTTTTGGCGATCATACCGGCTATTACTCCTTGGCAGACGATTACCCCGTATTTCACATCACCTGCATCACGCACCGCAAAGATCCCATCTATCCTGCAACCGTCGTAGGCAAGCCGCCGATGGAAGACTGCTTTCTTGCAAAGGCTACAGAGCGCATCTTCTTGCCACTTTTGCAGCAGATGCTTCCTGAGGTGGTTGACATCAATATGCCGCTAGAGGGCGTATTTCACGACTGCTGCGTCGTAGCCATCAAAAAGACATATCCAATGCAGGCGCGGCGCGTCATGCACGCGATCTGGGGCATGGGGCAGCTAATGTTTTGTAAAATGGTCATCGTCGTCGATGCTCATGTAAACGTACAGGACATGAAAGAAGTCTGGTGGCGCGTATTTAATAATATTGATGCAAAATATGACCTTGAAACGGTTGAAGGGCCCTTGGACGTACTTGATCATTCCTCGCCAATGGCGAAGTGGGGTACAAAGCTCGGTATCGACGCGACAAAATCATGGCCAGAAGAAGGTCATAGTCGCCAATGGCCGGATGAAATAGTCATGACAGATGAAGTAAAATCGCTCGTTGATGCAAAATGGGGGGAACTAGGACTTGGTTAAACTCGGTGCGCATATCAATAATATCGCGCTCCATCACATCGTCTTTGCGTTGCCTTTTGCCTACATGAGTGCCTTTTTAGCGGCAAGGGGAATGCCGCCCTTACTTGACCTCTTGTGGATAACGATCGCCATCGCAGGCGCAAGAAGCGCGGCGCTTGCTCTTGATAACCTCGCCGATTTGAAATATGACAAAAAGCAGCCGCGCCTTGCTTATCGTGCTATGGTGCGCGGCGACATAAAACCGCAAGAGGCAAAACTTTCCATCATCTTTTATCTTGCCGTCTGTCTTTTTGCGGTTATGCAGCTTCGCCCACTGTGTCTTTGGCTGCTGCCCGTTGCCGTCGTACCGTTTTTAATTTACCCGTATACAAAACGCTTCACGTTTTTATGTCACCTCGTACTAGGCATCGCCATCGCCATGGCTCCTGCCGGTAGCTGGCTCGCCATAGCCGGAGAACTTTCCTTGCCGGCAGTCATTCTCGCTGTTGCCGTAGCGCTTTGGATCGGCGCTTTTGATGCTGTCTACGGCTCACAAGATGAAGATTTTGACCGCTCGGAAGGGCTTTACTCTCTAGCTACGCAATTTTCAGCGCATAGGGCGCTCATCATATGTCGCTTCGTACACGCCATAAGCATCGTCTGCTTTTATGCCCTAGGTATCCTCATGAAGCTACATTGGCTCTACTACATCGGCGTCGGTATCGCAGCGGGTACGCTAGTATATCAGCACAGCATCGTGCGTGCAGACGACTATAGCCGCGTTACGCAGCGTTATTTTATGAAAAATGGCATCGTTTCTATCGCCATGCTCATATTTACAGTGGCGAGTCTCTACCTTTGACGGGAGGATAAACTATTGTCAGCTCGATTGCTGGAAGGAAAAGTATTTGCCGAAAAAATAAAAGAAGCAGCAAGAAAAGAAGCGCTCACGCTTTCTTCCTCGCTCGGCAGGATGCCGGGACTTGCCGTTATAATCGTCGGCGAGGATGCAGCATCTAAAATCTATGTCAAAAACAAAGAGCGCGCCTGTAAAGCGCTCGGCTTTTTCTCTACGTTGATTACCTTGCCTGACACGACGACAAAAGAAGAGCTTTTTGCAGAAATTGACAAGCTCAATAAAAATCAGCGCATCGACGGCATCTTAGTGCAGCTGCCACTACCCACAAAGCTTGCAAAAAGTACGCCAGACATTATAGAGCGCATCGATCCTAAAAAAGATGTCGATGGCTTTCATCCTCTTAATGTAGGACGCTTAGTTGCAGGTGAAAAATCCCTCGTTCCCTGCACGCCTGCCGGCTGCATGAAAATGCTCAAGCTTGCAGGGATCTCTGTTGCCAAAAAGCGTGCCTGTGTCATTGGTAGAAGTAACATCGTCGGAAAACCTCTTAGTCACCTGCTGCTTACTGAAGATGCAACAGTCACTATCTGCCATTCGCGCACGCAAGATCTCAGCACCATCACCCGTGCGGCAGACATCTTAATAGCCGCCGTCGGCAGAGCGCACTTCGTAACGGCGGCTATGGTAAAGCCCGGTGCGACAGTCATTGATGTCGGCATCAACCGCATCGCAGAAAAAAAACTCGTCGGCGATGTAGACTTTGATGCTGTAAAAGAAGTCGCAGGTGCCATCACGCCCGTACCCGGCGGTGTCGGTTTACTGACCATCGCTACGCTCATGGCAAACACTGTACAGGCGGCAAAAATGCGTATGCAAAAATCTTAGGAGGATCTTACATGAAAGCCGATGTAGAAATTGCCCAAGCGGCTGCCATGCGTCCGATCGAAGAAATAGCTGCAAAGCTCGGTCTTACTACTGACGATTTAGAGCTTTACGGCAAATATAAAGCGAAAATCACACTTGATGCATGGCAACGTGTCCAAAAAAAGCCAAACGGCAAACTCATCCTCTGCACTGCGATAAATCCAACGCCTGCAGGCGAAGGCAAGACGACCACTAGCGTCGGGCTTGCTGATGCGCTTACTCGCCGCGGCTACAAGGCAGCGGCAGCGCTTCGCGAACCGTCAATGGGACCTTGCTTTGGCATGAAAGGCGGCGCGACAGGCGGCGGTTATGCACAGGTCGTGCCGATGGAAGACATCAACCTGCACTTTACGGGAGATTTTCACGCCATCGGAGCAGCGCACAACCTCCTTGCAGCCCTCATCGACAATCATATCCAGCAAGGCAACGCGCTAAATCTTGACGTGCGGCGCATCACATGGAAACGCGTCGTCGACCTAAACGACCGTGCGCTTCGCCACATCGTCATAGGCATGGGCGGCAAGGCGCACGGCATACCGCGTGAAACAGGCTTTGACATCACAGTAGCATCCGAAATGATGGCGATTCTTTGTCTTTCACATGACCTAATGGATCTAAAAGAAAGCCTCGGGCGCATCGTCATCGGCTACACGAAGGACGCTAGAGCTTGCCGCGCCGACGAGCTTGGCGCGACAGGGGCGCTGACGCTTCTTTTCAAAGATGCAATCAAACCAAATCTCGTACAAACACTGGAAGGTTCGCCGGTATTTATCCACGGTGGACCATTTGCCAATATCGCGCACGGCTGCAACAGCGTCATAGCGACAAAATTCGCCTTGAAATTTGCCGACATCGTCGTGACAGAAGCAGGCTTTGGCGCAGACCTTGGCGCAGAAAAATTCTTCAACATCAAATGTCGCTTTGCAGGCTTTTCACCAGACGCCGTTGTCATAGTCGCAACAATACGCGCACTAAAGATGCACGGTGGACTAAAAAAAGAACAGCTTGCAAAAGTAGACATGACAGCACTCAAAAACGGCATCAAAAACCTCCATAAGCACATCGAAAACGTGCAAAAATTCGGTCTGCCGTCTGTTGTCGCCATCAACGCCTTTCCAACTGACACAAAAGAAGAACTGGACTTTGTGCGCCACGAGTGCGAGTCACTCGGCGCAACAGTCGCTCTATCTGAGGTCTGGGCAAAGGGCGCAAAAGGAGGCGAAGAGCTTGTCGATAAGATCGAAGCGGCACTAAAGAAAAAGGCAGCCTTTCGCTATCTATACGATGAAAAAGAAGCGATCCCGGAAAAAATCGGCAAGATCGCCCGTGAGATCTACGGCGCAGACAGTGTTAATTTTACGAAAGAAGCGCGAAACCAACTAAAAGAACTAGAAGCCGGGGGCTTTGACAAACTGCCCGTGTGCATGGCAAAAACGCAATATTCCCTTTCAGACGATGCGGCAAAACTCGGTCGCCCCGAAGGCTTTAGCATCACCGTGCGTGAGCTTCGCCTTGCAGCCGGTGCAGGCTTTATTGTCGCGCTTACAGGCAGCATCCTCACGATGCCGGGGCTTCCCAAAAAGCCAGCGGCTATGGCTATGGACATCATGCAAGACGGCAAAATAACGGGATTATTCTAGAAAAACACTGATAAATTAAAGTCGCCAAGCTTTGTGCAGATGGGCAGCTAAATTTGTCAGCGGTTTTCTAATAGAAAATTTAGAAACTGGCAGGTATTTTTATGAGCAAAGTATCACTTGAACTTGTGCCGCGTGACGAAAAAACATTACTAGAAGAACTCGCCGTGGCAAAAAAATATAAAAATAAGCTCGATCTCATCAATATCCCTGATCTCTTGCGCCTTAACATTCGCAGTTGGGAGGGCGCGGCACTTGCAAATAAGACCCTGCCTAGCATAGCGCATATTCGTGCCATGGACATCGACATCAAAAAGCCATTGCCTATGGCAGACTATCTGCGTAAACATACCATTAAAGAAGTCCTTGTCATAGAAGGTGACGCACCGCAAAATATGACGCACACCATCTATCCAACGAAAAGCGTCGATGTCATACGAAAGTTTCGCGAAGAAATGCCCGAAATCAAAGTATTTGCAGGTATCGACCAGTATCGCACCGGTATGCACCATGAAAAATACAACATCTGCCGCAAAATGCAGGCCGGTGCCGCAGGCTTTTTCACGCAGCCATTTTTCGACCGACGCTTTCTCGCCATGTATGAAGATATGCTAGAAGGCATCGAAGTCTATTGGGGGCTTTCACCTGTTACCTCCAAAAGCTCTCAAAGCTATTGGGAAACGAAAAATCAAGTCGTTTTTCCGAAAGATTTCATGCCGACACTTGCATGGAGCATTGCTTTTTCACGCGACGTTTTGAAAAACGCCAAAGCAAGAGGTGAACACGTTTACCTAATGCCAATTCGCACGGGGATTGCAGAGTATCTCGCTGCCATATTTGCCGAGTAATGTATAACTTTTAATGATGTATGGGCTTTTTAAGTGGTGCAATATTACCATTCATAAGAAAACATCTATAGCTAAAGAGGGATTAAAAATGTATAAAATCCTAAAAAAAAAGGAGCTTTCCCCCGGCATCTACGAATATGACATTAAAGCGCCGCGTGTGGCAAAAAAAGCGCTGCCGGGGCAATTCATCGTGCTGCGTATCAATGAAGAAGGAGAGCGCATTCCACTGACGATTGCCGACTTTGATCGCGAACTGGGGAAAATCACGATCCTTTTCCAAGTCGTCGGTGCATCGACAAAACTTCTTGCAACACTCAAAGAGGGCGATACCATCTTAGACTTCGTAGGTCCTTTAGGGCGGCCATCCGAGCTTTCTAATCATATGGGAACCGTCGTTTTCGTCGGCGGCGGCATCGGCGTTGCACCAATCTACCCCATCGCACGGGAAGCACATGAGCTTGGTAATAAAGTCATCGCCATACTCGGCGCTAAAACAAAAGACATCCTTATTTTTGAAAAGCGTATGCGAGCAATTGCCGATGAAGTCCTAATCACAACAGATGACGGCTCTTATGGTATCAAAGGCTTTGTAACCAACGCCATTAAAGAGCTTATAAAGCGCGGCGAAAAGATCGACCAACTGACAGCGATAGGTCCTAGCATCATGATGCAAAGCGTCGCTGAAGCCACGCGCCCACACGCCATTAAGACCATCGTGAGTCTAAATCCCATCATGATCGATGGTACAGGTATGTGCGGCTGCTGTCGTGTACAAGTTGGCGAAGAAATAAAATTCGCCTGCGTCGATGGACCTGAATTTGACGGACATCTAGTTGATTTTCAAGGCTTGCTGACACGCGCTAGGAGCTACCGCGCACAAGAAGCACAAGAAAAAGATCACATCTGCAATATCAGCTTAGGGAGGGCTTGAAATGGCATTGATTCTAGAAAAACATAAAATGCCAGAGCAAGATCCTATAGTTCGCGCCAAAAACTTTGACGAAGTGGCATTAGGATACGACGAAGAAACAGCCGTTGCTGAAGCTAAACGATGTCTAAACTGCAAATCTCCTCAATGTCGCAAGGGCTGTCCTGTATCAGTTCGCATCCCCGAATTTATACAAAAAATCAAAGAACGCAACTTTTTAGATGCAATCAAAATCATAAAAGCTGACAATGCGCTGCCGGCTATATGCGGTCGTGTCTGTCCGCAAGAAAACCAATGTGAAAAGCTCTGCATCCTTGCCAAGCGCGGTGAGCCGGTCGGCATCGGCAGACTTGAGCGCTTCGCAGCGGATTGGCAGCTCGCACAAAATGAAGCGATAAAGCCCTTAGAATTTGCCGCCGACGCGCAAAAAGTCGCGATCATCGGCGCAGGTCCTGCCGGACTTTCGTGTGCCGGTGATCTCGTAAATAAAGGCTACCGCGTAACTATATTTGAAGCATTGCATATGGCTGGTGGCGTACTATCCTACGGCATCCCTGAATTTCGTCTGCCTAAAGACACTATCGTACAAAAAGAAGTCGAAAACCTACGGAAATTAGGCGTTACAATAAAGCTAAATGCCGTCATCGGCAGACTCTATACAATCGACGAACTACTGAAAGAAGAAGGTTTTTCTGCAATATTTATCGGCACCGGTGCCGGTCTGCCACATTTTATGAACATACCCGGAGAAAATCTCAACGGCGTTTACTCTGCCAACGAATTTTTGACGCGCTGCAACCTCATGAAAGCCTATCGCTTCCCTACTTTTGCAACGCCGATCCACGTCGGCAAAAGCGTCGCCGTTATCGGCGGCGGCAACGTCGCCATGGACGCAGCACGTACTGCTCTGCGTCTTGGCGCAAAAAATGTATACATCATCTATCGCCGCAGCGAAGAAGAACTGCCTGCCCGGCGTGAAGAAGTCCTCCACGCCCAAGAAGAAGGCATCGACTTTCGCCTATTAAACAACCCGGTAGAGATTCTAGGCAACGAAGAGGGTTGGGTCAGGGCTATCCGCTCGATCAAGATGGAGCTTGGTGAGCCTGATGAATCAGGTCGGCGCCGTCCCCTGCCGATCAAAGGCTCCGAATTTGATATAAATGTCGATACCGTCATTATGTCCATCGGCACAGGGCCAAATCCCATCATCGCAACGACGACACCCGACATGGCGACGACAAAGCGTGGCAACATCGTCGCTGACGACATGACGTGTGCAACGACGAAAGAAGCTGTATTTGCCGGCGGCGACATCGTAACCGGTGCTGCAACCGTCATTTTAGCAATGGGTGCCGGCAAAAAAGCCGCCGCTGCCATCGACGAGTATCTGCAAAAGAAAAATCAACATAAAAATAACCATTTTTAGCATCTAAGGTGAGTGTTGAAAAAGATTTGTCGCTAGCGGTAATTTTTGCCGCTTATATGGAGGTAATACTATGGCAACGCAGATGCAGTATGCGCGAAAAGGAAAAATCACCGATGCCATGCGTTTAGTGGCAAAAGCCGAACAAACGGATCCGGAAACGATACGAGAGCGCGTAGCAAAAGGAACGGTGGCGATCTGTGCCAACGTGAATCACAAAGACCTTCACCCTGCCGGCGTGGGCGAAGGATTACGCACGAAGGTCAACGCTAATATTGGCACATCAAGTACCTTTCCGGACATTGCGCCGGAGCTAAAAAAACTAGATGCTGCTGTGCGTGCAGGAACAGATGCTGTTATGGATCTCTCAACCGGCGACAATATCGACAAATCCAGACGCTGCATCATCGAACATTCGCCTGTCATGGTCGGCACTGTGCCGCTTTACGAAGCGACGGTTACAGCTATCAAAAAGCACGGCGCTGTGGTAGACATGACGGTAGACGATATATTGCAGACAATCGAGCAGCAGGCTAAATCCGGCGCGGATTTCATGACACTACACTGTGGTCTGACGCTTGAAGCTGTACGCAGCTTGTCTGCCGAAGGGCGTGTCATGGATATTGTAAGTCGTGGCGGCTCTTTTATTACCGGCTGGATGCTCCACAATGAAAAGGAAAATCCACTTTACACACATTTTGATGATATTCTGGATATATGCCAAAAGTATGATTCGACGATCAGTTTAGGCGATGGATTACGCCCCGGCTGTCTTGCTGATGCAACAGATCGCGCACAGATAACGGAGCTGATCACTCTAGGAGCACTAGTTGATCGTGCTTGGAAGCGCGACGTACAAGTAATTGTAGAAGGGCCCGGACATATGCCCTTTGATCAGATCGCAGCAAACATGAAAATTCAAAAGCGGCTTTGTCATAACGCTCCCTTCTATGTTCTAGGGCCATTGGTTACAGATATTGCACCGGGATATGATCACATTACAGCAGCAATAGGCGGCACTCTTGCTGCTGTGAGCGGCGCTGATTTTCTTTGCTATGTGACACCAGCAGAGCATTTATGCCTGCCGACTTTAGAGGATGTGCATGATGGTGTAATAACGAGCCGTATAGCTGCACATGCGGCAGACATAGTAAAGGGTGTACCTGGCGCGGCAGAGTGGGATAGGAAAATGGCTGAAGCGAGGAAAGCACTCGATTGGCAAGCACAGCTTGCGCTTGCTATTGACCCCATACGCGCTCGTGCACGCCGCGAAGCAAGAAACGATGCAGAAGAAGGTGCCTGCTCTATGTGCGGTGATTACTGCGCTGTAGAGATTATTCAAAAGTATTTTGATAAGTCCTTGTAATTTCTTACTATTTATATGCTAAAAACAGGCTGATGATTACGACAGCCTGTTTTTTACTTTTTACGTACACTATACAACTTTTCTCTGGACTAAGGATAACGACAAGGATGATTATAGAGCAAAAAAGAAGCCTTCCTCGAAAGGAAGGCTTCTTTTTTGCTTTTGTAACGAAGCAATTATTGGAGCAAGCTGAGTACACCGGAGCTGGACTGGTTTGCCTGTGC
>CAUUGH010000037.1:0-15845 GCA_963544755.1 uncultured Selenomonas sp.
TCTAATCTAATCTAATCTAATCTAATCTTGACAAAACATTTGCATATGAATTATTATTTTTTATGAAAGCATAATATAATGTTATCTGTATTATTTAACTACTTAAGGAGAAGCGATTATGGCATATCAAAAGAGGTTCGGTAAGAAAAATAAAAAAATGGTTATTTTTTCCGTGCTGACAGGGTGCATCTTGGCAAGTACGACGGTATGTGCAGCGAAAACCATCGAAAAAAATACGAATGGAAAGGCTACAGGGTATCGGCTGGTACATGATGCCAAAGAAGAATGGAACGAAGATGTCACGGTCAATGTATCAGGCAATGGGCGCGGCAGTTGGTACAATAACGTGGTCGGCTTTTATCTCTTGGAGGGCGGTCAGCTCACGATCAACGGCAACTTAAAAATGGTCGTAAAAAATAAAGAACCTGCTACGCGTGGCAAAAGTTATGGCACGGATGTGGCGCACTACTACATGAGCGGCATCTATGCAGGCTTTGGTCAGGAATATGAGGGTGAAAAGCACGGCGATTCAAAGTGTACGATCAATGGCAATGTGGATATGGACATTGTAGGCGTAGCGCTGCAAGCTAATAAAGACGGCTATATTACCGTTCGCGGCGGCAAGATTGTCACGCATCCGCTTAATACGTCCGATACCTACGCGATGCTTGCCGAAGAAGGCTCGGTGTTTATGAATACTGGTGCTGACGGTAAGACCCCCGGTACAGAAGATGTGGATGTCTATGGTAATCTTGGGGTGCTTAATAAAAATTATGGCATCGATCCAAATCCCGGTAAACACGGCTCTTTTGTTTCCATCGGTCTTACCACGGCGAAGTCTAAGCTTACCGGCGGCATCTTAAATGAGTTTGCTGAAAACGGAACCAATCCGCATCAATCCGGTGTCGATATGTACCTAAAGAACGGCGCTGTCTGGAATAATCAATGGCTCGGCAAAGAGCGCGCGGCTGCGCGTCGCCCGGATAAAACGACATATCTATATACGGGAAGTAAGGTAAGAAACCTTGTTGGCGGTGCGACAAAAGCAGAAAGCGGCCACATTTACCAAAAAGATAAGCGCCCCATCACTGTAGAAAATTACAGCGGCTATGAAAATGTGCATTATGAGCGCACGGCTGACGGCAGCCTTGCAGGCGGCGACTTCGTAGTAAAGAGCGCTGCAAAAGACTCTGAGGTCACGCTTTCGGCTAAAAATACGGCGATGGAAAAAGGGCTGACAGAAAAGGCATATAAAGAGGATGTAGAAAAGACACTACATGAACTTGCCGATAAACTTCGCTACGAAGGATATGCTAAGGGTGAGCGCAATTTAAGAGCTGTCGCCTCGATGGAGGGCGGTCTTGTCACGCCGGCAGCGAAGATGACCCTTGAGTATCAGGCGGCAGACGGTAAAGCAAAAGCATCGGCAGCCGTTTTTGAAAAAGAAACGCCGCTAGTGGGCGGCACGCAAAATGCGCTGTCAGCTGCCGGCGTTTTTTGGGCGAACAACAATAACGATCTTAGAAGACGCATGGGCGATCTGCGTCTTAGTATGGCAGAAAATGGCGTGTGGGTGAAATATCTAGGCGGCAAAAACAGCTTTTCTGATGAAGATCTTGATTTTAGTCAGACCTATCATATTACGCAGGTTGGCTATGATCGCAAGGCGAAGGATTGGATGCTGGGCGTAGCTTTTGAATACGCAACGTCAAACGTATCTTATATAAACGGCTCCGGCAAGGGGCGTTTAAGTGGCATTGCACTTTATGGCAGTATGCAGAAAAAAGATGGGCAATACCTAGACATCATAGGCAAAGGCTCGCATATAAATAATGATTACAGCGTCGATACCGGCAGAGGCTATAGCATGGATGGCGACTATGGAACATATGGTTTTTCGCTAAGTGCAGAATATGGGAAAAAGATTCTGCAAAAGAATGGGTTTTACCTAGAGCCTAGTGTCGAGTTGACCTTAGGTCATTTTGGCGGCGCAGACTACTATGCATCGACTAGTATGGCAGGAAAGACCGTACACGTTCGTCAAGATGCCTTTAATAGTGCCGTCGGCAGGATCGGCATCGGCGCCGGCTGCGACAGCGAAAAAGGCAATGCCTTTTTGAAGCTTTCGCTTTCGCATGAGTTTAGCGGTACATGGAAGAATACTTTCATCACATCAGGTGAATCGGCAAGAATTGCAGATGTAAGCTTGCAAGACACTTGGATAGATTTAGAGATCGGTGGCAGTCATAAATTAAATGACATCTCATATATCTATGGTGCCTACACGAAAAATTTTGGTGCGAAGCTAAGTAATAATTGGCGTACAGACATAGGCGTGCGCTTTGTATTTTAAGATGACACAGGAGGAAGAATATGAAAATTTTTTCTAAAAAATGGCATAAGAGAAACTACAGCCTTTTGACGATGGGCGTTTTACTTAGTATGGGTATCAGCTCGTCTGCCTTAGCCGCAGACGAGCAGACAGGTACGACATTTAATAGCGGTCGCATTGATGGCAAGTTTACCTTTAGTGGTGATTTTAAGAAATACAAAGTTTGGGATAACAGTAGAAAAACGTATATCTTTACAAAAGACAGCATCTTAAACGTAAAGTCAATAACGGGTGAAGCAAAAGACATCACGATCAATTCACCAAAGGCGGTGCTTACGCTAAACTCTAAGGACGAGTACGGCGTGCAAAGCTATTGCGGACGCCACTACAAGGGAGGATCTTACAAAAAGGTTCAAAATGTCAATATCACGGTAAAAAAGCTCGTGCTTAATGTAGATACAACCAACAAGAAGTACGGTCTGGAAACTTTCGGCATAGTCTGTGCGTCTAATCAGAATAAGAATGCGACAGTCACAGTAAATGGCGATGTCGATATAAACGTAAAGAGCAAATACTATAAAGCACCCGATGGCGACGGTGATGTAGATCCGACATTTACCAACGGCATAGCTACCACGCATCACGGCAATGTCTTGATCAATGGCAATGCCAAAATACGTGTGCGTGTACCTGAGCAAGCCGCAGAATCGAAGCATCGTCCGCCTGCATTTTTGCGTCACTACTATGTAAACGGCATTTTTGCGGGTCTAAATTATGATACCAATAAAATGGGCAGCCGCGTCAGTGTCAATGGGGATGTTGATATTGATGTCGATGGTACCGGCGTTCATGCCGGTGGTCGCTCGATCATCACGATCAAAGGCGGCGGTGTGATACGCACGCAAAAAGATCCCAATTTGCCGCATTTTTCCTTAAATGCCGAAGAAGGCATTATTCACATGAATGTTAAACTCGATAAAGATGGCAATGTCATAGGTGCAGGAGATAAAAAGACGCAGATCTATGGAAATATCGGTCTTATTATGCGTGAAGAAGATACAGGAAAGATTACGGGAACTTCACCGACGACGATTAACTTAGGGCTAACAACGAAGGATTCTTTTTTCCATGGCATCGTGTTAGACGATTTTAAAGAGCATGGCAAAAATGAGCCGGCAAAAAAAGAGATTCGTGAAAAGACGGGTCTTAATATGTATTTGCAAAACGGTGCAACATGGAAAAATGAGGTCTACGGCGCGATGGTTCCGGCAGGTAAGTGGCGCGGCGTGACGCACGCTTTTACGGGCAGCAAGCTGCGTTCGCTCATGGGCGGTGCGACAGCAAAGACGGCAGGAAACATTTTCCAAGAAGATGAGCGCCCCATTTCGGTAGAAAATTACAGCGGCTATACAAATGTATTTTATAAGCATGACGAAGCTGATCCGACTAAGATCAAAGGCGGCGACTTCATCATCAAAAAAGCAAAAGCAGGTAGCGGCATCACTTTAAGTACCGATAACAAAGGGCTTGATACAAACTCCGGTGCGCCGGAGGATAAAAACAAGGTCAATGCCGTGCTGCGCGCTTTGGCACAAAAGCTATATTACACCGCCGCTAAAAATGGTGAAACAAACCTCAAAGGCACGGTGGAGATCCGAGAAGGTCTGACGACACCGAGTGCGACGCTGCGAACGGAAAGCCTCACCTACAATAAAGATGGTAAAGGGCAATATGACTACAAAGAATTGCCGCCGGCTGTCACTTATGGTCCTGGAGAAACCGTGATCATGAAAGAGACGAAAACGGCATTGACGGCAAGCGTTCTGGCGTGGCGCAACAACAACAACGACTTAGATCGCCGCTTGGGCGAGTTGCGTCTTAAGAATACAGAGCGCGGCGCGTGGGTCAAATATTTAGGCGGCAAGACGTTCATGAATGACCAGGGCGTAGACATGGATCAGAATTATAATATCGTGCAAGTGGGTTTTGATCGTGATCTTGCTGATTGGACGGTCGGCGCACTTATTGACTATGGCAAGATAAAAACCAGCAGTATAGGATCAAGCGCCGATGATCGTTTGGCAGGTTTGGCGTTTTATGGCACCAGGCGACAAGAAGACGGCTCTTATTTGGATCTCATAGTGCGTGCTAATCGCGTTAGCGGTGATTTTACCGTAAGTAACGGCACTATTGAACTGTACGGCGATCATAAAAATCTTGGATTTTCGGCGAGTGCAGAATACGGCAAGCGTTTTACAAAGCCCGGCGGCTTTTACATCGAGCCGAGCGTTGAATTGACGGTGGGGCATTTGCAAGGTGACGACAGCACGGCAAAAAATGCCGCTAGCGTCATGTATGTGCATCAAGATGCCTTTAGCAGCACTGTTGGCAAATTAGGGCTTGGGATTGGGCAGGAAACAGAAAAAAGCAACGTATTTTTCAAACTAGGGCTTTCACACGAATTTGCAGGCGATTTTGATGTGCACTATAATGAGCCCGGCTATACACCTAAGAATACTCATGTTTCCTTGCAAGATACATGGTTGGAGCTAGAGGCCGGAGGTAGCGTTCTTTTGAGTGAAAAGGCGTATGCTTATACGAGCTACACGCGTTCTTTTAATACGGACATTCATAATAATTGGCGCATAGATGCAGGCGTGCGCTTTAGCTTCTAAAGAGTATTTACATAAAAGGCTGTGATGCGTCGAATATGACGTATACACAGCCTTTTTATTTGCAGTATCATGATTTTAAGAAGTCTTTTATCTCAGCGTTGTCATGCTCGGGCAGCGATTCTAATAGCATGGCTGCGCCATCTAAAAAGTCGCCCGTAAACGATTCGATCTTGCCGGCATCAGAAAGGGCGGCAAGCTGCGGATCTATGGGAATACGCGCAAGAAGCGGCAGATAGTAGTCACGAGAGATTTCTTCGATATGACTTTCACCAAAGATCTTATGCTCTTTTTTACAGTCCGGGCATTGAAAATATGCCATGTTTTCGACGATGCCAATAACAGGGGCATTCATCAGCGCCGCCATCTTTACCGCTTTTTCGACGATCATAGATACAAGCTCTTGTGGCGAAGTCACGACGATGATGCCATCGACAGGCAGCGATTGCAGCACGGTCAACGGTACATCGCCTGTGCCGGGCGGCATATCAACAAAGAGATAATCCTCATTTTCCCAGACGACATCCTGCCAAAACTGCTGCACGATACCGGCGACGATAGGCCCTCGCCAGACGACGGGATCAGACTCTTCTTTTAAGAGCAGGTTGATAGACATGATGTCGATGCCGCTTGCGCTCTTTAGCGGACGAATACCGTAAAGAGCTTCATTTGCCTTTTCTACCGCGCCTTTTACGCCGAAGATCTTCGGGATCGATGGTCCTGTGATGTCGGCATCAAGTACGCCGACAAGATGTCCGCGACGCGCCATCAAAGTCGCTAAAAGCGCACTGACAAGCGATTTACCGACGCCACCCTTGCCGCTCATAATGGCGATGACACGTTTGACGTTGCTTTTTTCGTTCGCCGCTACAAGAAGGCTTTTAGGCTCTTTTTCACCGCAGCCGCTCGCCGAAGAGCAGCTAGAGCAGCCGCTGCTGCAATTTTCACTCATTATAAATCACTCCTTTATCGTTAATATTTTCTATGTTACATCTTTTTGGGTAATTGTCAAGAAAGCACGGCGCAAAGTAAAGCTGACCGCTGTTACCGATTTTTGCTTTGCCTGTCTTGGTGAATTTTGCTGCGGCGATTTATGGCAAGTTTTGTATACTTTGATTTGCAAATTTATATCATTTATATTATAATAAAATAATATAAGGACACGTTTCGTCCAAGATATTAAGGTATTTTGATGGGAGGATGAAGAAAGAATGAAAAAGCAGCTTTTGGCAGCAGCGCTTGGCGCTTTTGTGGGGCTTGGTATGTATGCAGCGCCGACGGATGCACACGGTGTATTTTTTGCAAACCGTCTTGATCAAAAAGCATTGGTACTTGGTGAGGGTCCTTTGGACAACGCCTATGATCCTGCCTGCGTGCAGCGCATTGATGCCTATGATGTGAATTTTCAGCCGATCATGATAGAGCGCGTCGATGCAGGCGATCATGTGGCAATCGTGCCGACGCTCGATCTGGGCTTGACAGCTACTTTCTTCGACTATGGCTATTTCGCAAAAACGACAGACGGCAAAGTCATTGCGACACGAGATTATTCTGATATTGAAAATCTCATGTCTGTGACATATGCACGAAAGTATAATGTGCATTACTGGGATCCGATGCTTACGCCTGGCGGCATCTACAACGTGCCGATTCAGATCGTGCCGTCGGTAAACCCCTTGGTACTGCGCCGCGGCGATATGCTGAATCTGCGCGTTTATAAAGACGGTAAACCATATCCACACGCCCCTGTAATTGCCGATGTCCTTGGCGATCTTACGACAGAAACGGAAACGGATGCACGCGGCTATATTTCCGTACGCATAGCTAATAACGGGCTTAATGTTATCGGTGTCGAAGTTGCATTTCCTACAGATGATCCAAACGTGCAGGAAAAGATCTTCAGTTCGCTTTCTTTCATCATTCCGGCAGAATAAGACGCATATAATAAAAGCGGCTGCTAAAAGTTACAGCCGCTTTTTTATTATAATTTTAAGAAAAACAGTATAAACTATAAATACAGCAATGAGGTGAATCAAATGAAAAAGCTCTGTGCAATACTTATATCGTTACTTACAGTGCTTTCTAGTGCTGCTTTTTCAAAATGCTCTGCCCAAAAAGCGCAATCGCAGCCAAATGAAGATGCCGTGTGGCAAATGGTCAGCGAAGCATATATTTATGCGTTTCCTTTGGTGCTTACCAACGCGACCAAAACATTAGCGACCAATACAGACGGTAGTATACCTGCTCGTGCGCCTATCAATCAGTTTAGCCATGCAAAAAAGACGGCGGATGCTTCCTTTCGTATCGTTGTAACGCCGAATGTCGATACCGTCTATTCGCAGGCGTGGCTTGATATAAGTAAAGAGCCCATGCTATATGTTTTGCCGGAAACGGATCGTTTCTGTAATGTGCAGATTATGGACGCGTGGACGAATACCGTCGCTGTCTTAGATGAGGCGGGCATATATGCGATCGTGCGCCCTGATTGGCAGGGCGAGCTGCCTGACGGCGTGCTGCGCGTGGATGTTCCTACTAAAACGGTGTGGTCAATCGCCCGTATTGTACTGTCCGGGGAAGAAGATCTCCCACAAGTTTATGCGATACAAGAGCAAATGCACCTTCTGCCGCTTTCTGCTTATGTGCAAGGTGGGATATATACTGCGCCCGTAGGAACTTATAAAAAGGAAAATGATTTTGTGCCGGTAAAAAAAGTTCTTGCCATGACACCGACAGAGTTTTTTAATACCGCAAATGCTCTGATGAAGGATAATCCGCCGCCGGATGCTGATAAAACACTATTGCAGAAATTTTCTAAAATCAACGTAGGCCAAGGCATGACATTTGACACTGCCATCTTAGGTGAAGAAGTTGGCGAGCATTGGCAAAAAATGCTGCAAGGGCTTCGCAGCAGACTTACTGTCGATAGTGTAAAGTATGCAAAAAAGCTTGGTCAGTGGAAATATTATGGTGAGCCTATCGGTGATTTTGGCACGGCATACACCTACCGCGCCATGGTGGCATTGGTGGGATTAGGAGCGAACACGGTAGATGTGGCGATCTATCCCAAAACTGCTGAAGATGAAAATGGCGCAGCACTTAGCGGCGAAAAGACCTATACGCTGCATTTTTCAGAATTGCCGCCTACACTAGGGCGCGGCTTTTGGTCTGTTACGGCATATGGTGAAGATGACTTTTTAATTGCTAATCCGCTCGATCGCTACTGCGTAAATGATCGTTCCTTATTTGAGCTAAACGAAGACGGCACATTAGATATTGTTTTGTCAAAGGACGCACCGGAAAATGTCGCTAACTGGCTGCCTGTTTCGGAGGGGAATTTTCACCTGTTCATGCGTATTTATCTACCTGATATGGACGCATTAGACACATGGCAGCCGCCTGTTATCTTTGAACAATAAAAGTGCTTTATTAAAAAACGAAAATGCGCCCGAGTTTTCTTAGCGGCGCATTTTTGGCGTGGCTTTTCTTAATTTGTTGTGGTAAAAAAGGTAAAATGTTGATATAATCAACGGTAAGATTAAGGGAGATTTTAGCTATTTTATAGATTGTAAAATGATGTAAGAAAGGAGGGTTTTGATGGATAATTTGCAGGTGGCACGCTATTTTTCTATTTTAGACGGACGATCGCGCAGCTATGTATCAGAAGCGTGCCGCTCCTTGAAGCTTACTTATTCTGAGTATATTTTGCTGCTGCGTCTTTTTACTTGTGAAGGAGCACGTCAAGAAGATTTGGCGCATTTGTTGCAGATGGATAAATCGGCGGTGGCGCGTACGGTAAAACTTTTAGAGCAGAAGGGCTTCCTTTTCCGTGAAAAGGACACTTTAGATCGGCGTATCAAAAGGATTCATCTGACAGAGTACGGACGTATGCAGCATGATTTTTTGCTCTCGGTGATGAATGGTTGGGTAAATCATCTAGTCGCCTCGTTGCCGCCTAATGATATAGAAACGCTAGAGCGCGGTTTTCAGATATTGGCAGAGCGTTCGACGAATACGGATTTTCAAGAGATCATAAAGACGTTTAGTCGTTGATGAGAAACAGGCGATGTTTTTCGGTGCTTTCTTTGTGGGAAGTGGGGCGAAATGCGTGATAAAGAAGAAAACTCGGATCGTTGGTTTGTTGTTCTTGCTCGGGGTGCTTTTTTTGGCAGCAGGCTGTGGCGAAACACCAAAACAAGCTACAAAAGCCCCCTTAGTGCGCTATGAGCGTGTCGGGGAAAAAGACGCGTTAACAGCGGTAAACTACGCCGGCAGCGTGCGCGGTCGCTACGAAAAGCCGCTAGCGTTTCAAGTCGGTGGCCGTATAATTTCGCGTGCGGTAAATGTTGGCGATCATGTAGCTGGCGGCGCACCACTTTTAGAGCTTGATGCTAAAGATCTTGTTGAGCGAGCAGATCAAGGTGATGCACAAGTAAGCGCGGCAAAGGCACAGCTTGATTTGCAGACGGCAAATGTGTCAAGGTATCGCGAGCTTTATGCGGCAAAGGCTGTGCCAGCTAGCGTGCTAGATCAGTACGAGGCAGGCTACAAGGCAGCGGCGGCGAACTATCAGCAGGCACTGGCAAGAGCAGCCGAAGGACATAACGCCGTTTCTTATACGACGCTTTACGCTGATGCAGATGGCGTGATTTCTGCTGTCATGGCAGAAGAAGGGCAGATTGTTGGCGCCGGGCAGACGGTCGCGTTGCTTGTGCAGACAAAAGAGCTTGAAGTTGAGATCGCCGTACCTGAGGATCGTCTTATGGACGTGCCTATAGGAAAAGAAGTCGCCGTATCTTTTTGGGCGCTTGGCTCTCATGATGTTTTAGGCATGGTGCGAGAAGTCGCGCCGATGGCAGATGCCGCGACGCGTACATACCGCGTGCGCGTTAGCGTGCCTTCGCCGCCTGCTGCGCTAGCGTTGGGCATGACGGCAAATGTAGCGGTGAAAAAGACGCCAAAGCGCGCTGTGCGACTGCCGCTTGCGGCGATTTATCAAAATGGCGAGAAGCCTTCTGTATGGCTCATTGGTGATGATAATAAGGTGACACTAACAAATGTCGAGGTAGAAGGCTACGATGGCAACGATGTCTTGGTGCATGGTCTTTTAGAGGGCGCACTTGTCGTTACAGCAGGGGTGCATAAGCTCCATGAAGGAGATCTCGTGCGCCTGGAGGATGCGCCATGAGAAATCTTGCGGAAGTTTCGCTTAAAAATAAAGGTCTTGTTTGGTATTTTATCGTCGTGGTGCTTTTAGGCGGTATTTTTTCTTATGGCAAATTAGGAAGAATGGAAGATCCTGATTTTACGATCCGTCAGATGGTCGTAACTGCCGCTTGGCCGGGCGCGACGGCTACGCAGGTAGAAGAGCAAGTTACAGATAAGATTGAAAGAAAGCTACAAGACGTGCCGGGGCTTAAATATCTTCGCAGTTATTCGCGTGAGGGGCAGGCTGTCATTTATGTGACACTAAAAGATGAGGTGGCGGCTAAGGAGATCCGCTCGACGTGGCGAGAGGTGCGAAATCTTTGCGAAGATGTGAAAATCTCCTTGCCTCAAAATGTCTATGGACCTTATTGTGACGATCATTTTGATGATGTTTTCGGCTCTATCTATGTGGTGACGGGAGAAGACTGGTCTTATGAGGAGCTTCGCGTACAGGCAGAAAAGACGCGGCGTGAGCTTCTTACGATCAAAAATGTGCAAAAGGTCAATCTTATTGGTGTGCAGCCGGAAAAAATCTATGTCGAGGCATCGCGTGAGCGACTTTCAACGCTTGGCATAGCACCGGAAGTCATCCTTGCCGCTATAAAAGCACATGGCGAGATGATACCGACGGGCATGATAGAAACGTCTGCAGATAATGTTTCTGTGCGTTCTGAAGGGATATTTGCAGACATTGAGGATATTCGTACATTGCCGATTCGCGTCGGTGAGCGAATCTTTCGCCTTGGCGATATTGCCACAGTTACACGCCGCAATGTCGATCCAAGTGAGCCTAAGATGTATTTTAACGGTAAGCCGGCTGTGGGTATTGCAGTTTCCATGCGTCCGGGCGGCAATATTTTAACGCTCGGCAGCGATCTAAAGCAGAAAATTGCCGCGCTGAAGGAAGATTTGCCGCTAGGGCTTGAAATTCAGCAGGTGTCTAATCAGTCAGAAGTCGTCGCAGAGTCAATAGACGATTTTGTAAAAACTCTGCGCGAGGCAGTTATTATCGTGCTTGCCGTGAGCTTTCTAACGCTAGGGCTTCGTACGGGCTTTGTCGTCGCCTGCTGCATCCCCTTGGTTTTGACCGGCGTTTTTCTTTTCATGTATACCATGAGCATCGACTTACAAAAAGTTTCTTTAGGCGCACTTATCATCTCGCTAGGGCTTTTGGTAGATGATGAGATCATCGCCGTCGAGATGATGAGTGTCAAGCTGGAAGAAGGTCTAGATAGATTTGCGGCAGCGTCGCACGCCTTTCGGGCGACGGCGATGCCTATGCTGACAGGCACCTTTATCACTTGCGCCGGCTTTATCCCCGTTGCTTTTGCCAAGGGCATGGCGGCAGAATTTTGCGCCTCTCTTTTTCCTGTCATTACAGCGGCACTTTTACTTTCTTGGCTTATTTCCGTCATGGTCGCACCGCTTCTTGGCTATCATTTCATCCGCATCCGACCAAAGCATGATGAAAAGGGCAAAGTTACGCTTCACCAAGGGCGTTTTTACCGCGCTTTTCGCCGCATACTGACGGCATTTCTCATGCATCGTCGCCTTGTACTTATCGCCACGGTGCTAGCTTTTTTTTCTTCCATCGCACTTTTAAGTGCTTGCCGACAAGACTTTTTTCCGCCGTCGCTTCGTCCTGAGATCATAGTAGAGATGAATTTGCCGCAAGGATCTTCCATGAAGAACACTGAAGGCGAGGTAGAGCGCTTTTCAAAATTTTTAGACACGCTTGCCGAAGAATATGAAAATTACTCGGCTTATGCAGGAAAAGGTGCGCCGCGTTTTGTCTTAGCGTTCGATCCTATGCTACCTGCCGATAACTACGCACAGTTTGTTATCGTCGCTAACGATCCAAAGGCACGCGACAGCTTGACGGCAAAGATTCGCACAGAGCTTGCGGAAAACTTTCCCAATGTGCGTACTAATATAAAATTCATCCAGACCGGCCCACCTGCGGCATATCCCGTCATGCTGCGCGTCGAAGGCACTGATAAAGAAAAGGTCATGACTTTAGCGCGTGAAGTGGCGGCTGTCGTGGCAAGTGATGAAAATACGCGCGATGTGCATTTGGATTGGCAGGAGAAAAATAAGGTCGTACGCTTAGAATTTGACAGAGATAAACTGCGTGCGCTAGGGCTTTCAAGCCAAAAAGTGCATCAGATGCTCTATACTGAGTTGTTGGGCGCAAAAGCGGCAGAACTCTACGAAGGTGATCGTACAGTAGATATTCTTTTGCGGCTTCTTGAAACCGATCGAGATGATCTATCGCGCTTAGGAGAGCTGCCGATCTATCTGCCGCAAAAAGGCTATGTGCCGCTTTCGCAGATCGCTAAAATCTCCTACGATGCAGAGCATGGCATTATATGGCGGCGCAATCTAAAGCCTGCCGTACTAGTACGCGCAGACATCATCAGCGGCACGCCGACAGATGCAGCCCAAAAAGCCTATAAAGCTACGAAAAAGCTGCGCGAAAACCTGCCGGCAGGCTATTTAATAAAGCCTGATGGCGGCTTAGAAACAAGTCAAGATTCTATTGAATATTTGCTGGTGCCCGTACCTTTTATGATCTTTATCATCATGACACTTTTGATCTTTCAAGTGCGAAGTATGCGCGCTATGATCATCACGCTTTTAACAGCGCCTTTAGGCATCATCGGCGTTGCCTGCGGTATGTTTTTTACCGGCGAGCCGATAGGCTTCGTCGCTGATCTGGGTATTCTCGCGCTTTCAGGTATGATCATAAGAAATTCTGTCATTTTAATCGATCAGATTCAAAAGCACATCAAAGAGGGCATTTCACCGTGGCAGGCAGTTATTGACTCTGCTGTGCTGCGTTTTCGCCCCATCATGCTGACAGCGGCCGCTGCTATCTTAGGTATGTTGCCCTTAATGACAAGCTCTTTTTGGGGACCAATGGCGGTGGCTATTGCAAGCGGACTTTTTGCTGCGACAGTGCTGACGCTTTTGGTTTTGCCTGTGATGTATGCTGCAATTTATCGCTTGCAGCCGGAAAATTGACGCCATGGAAGTTGGCGATAAATTAAGTCGCCATGCAGCATTGGTAAAGCCGTGGGGGAGATAATATCATGAAAAAAGTAATCGTCGTTGTCGATATGCAAAATGACTTTATTAGCGGCGCACTAGGGACAGTAGCAGCACAGGCGATGCTTCCTTTAATGGAAGAAAAACTAATGGCAGCGCGTGCGGCGAGAACGCCAATAGTCTTTACCATGGACACACATGGTAAAGACTATTTTTCCACACAAGAAGGGCGAAAACTTCCCGTGCCGCACTGCATCCGCGGTACTAAAGGCTGGGAGATCGCCGCTTTGCTGCGCCCGTTCGTTGAAGAAGCGGCTTGTGTCTTAGAAAAGTCTGCCTTTGGCTCTGTCGATCTTGTAGGCGTATTAAAAGACTACGACGAAATTGAAATAGTCGGTCTTTGTACGGACATCTGTGTCATTTCCAACGCGCTCCTTCTAAAAACATTTTATCCGGAAAAAATTATCAGCGTCGATGCTTCCTGCTGTGCCGGTGTAACGCCTGAAAGTCATGAAAACGCGCTTTTAGCAATGAAAATGTGCCAGATCGATGTGCGCTAAAAATTCAAACAGCTTAAATGCGTAAAGATAGCTAGCTAAATTTCTCAGTGGTTTTATAGGCGTGGTTTTGGCAAATGCTTCAAATAGAAGCGGTACAAGAGATAAAGGCAGCTTGATGTCACCATCCAACTGATGGGATAGATAACCATGAGTGTTTCAAATGTCTGATTATGGGAAAAGACCAGCCACACCCACGAAAGGCGTACGCCGCAGATGCAAAAAAGCGTGATTACAGCAGGCATCAGCGAATAGCCGTAGCCGCGCATAGAGCCTGAAAAGATGTCGATGAATATAGAAAAAATTTGTGGCACGACGACATAGATGATGCGTATTACACCAAACTCAACGACAGCCGGATCGTCATTAAAGATACGAAGCAGCGGCCGCATGAAAAAGAGGATCGCGCTGCCTAATATGATCATTGCTATGATGTTTAACAAAAGGCTCCAATGCGTGACTTGTCGGCAGCGCGCCAGATTGCCCGCACCGTAATTTTGGCTGACGAAAGTCGTACAGGCCTGCTGAAAGGCTGCGATCACGCAATAGACATTGATTTCAATGGTAAATGCTGCCGCTGACGCTGCCATGACCTTAGCTCCAAGGCTATTTAGCGACGCTTGAATAACAAGATTGGCAAAGCAAAAGACCATGCCCTGCAAAGCGGCAGGCATACCAATGACAAAGATGCGCTGCATATGATGCCGACGCGGCTTTAATAGCTGAAAGTCTAGACGCAAGAGCCCTTCTTGGTGCCTAAGAGCATAGATGAGCATGATGGCTGCAACAAAATAAGAAAGCGCCGTGGCTAACGCCACGCCGGCAATGCCCATGTCAAAGATAGTTACAAAAATAAGATCAAGGACGATGTTAAATAAACTAGCTGCCAAAAGTGCAGCAAGCGGCGTTTTAGTATCGCCATGACTTCTAAAAATAGCCGCAGAAAAGTTATAAAGACTCATAAAGGGCATACCTGCGAGAAATACACGCAAATAAAGCTCTGCCATCGCCATGACGGATACAGGTACATCGAGAAGAAAAAGCAGCGGTTTAGCGAAAATTTCGCCAAACAAGCTGACACATACACCGACAAATAGCGAGAGTAAAAGCGACGTATGAACGGCGGCTCTTGCCTCATTTAGCATACGCGCACCGATGTACTGTGCGATGATGACATTTGCGCCAAGCGATAGCCCGAGAAAAAGACTTACGATAAGACCGACGAACGGCACATTGTTGCCTACTGCCGCCATAGCATCAGTGCCGACAAAGCGACCGAGCACCGCAACATCGACTGCGTTAAACATCTGCTCTAAGATGCCCGTCAAGGCTATGGGCAGAGCAAAAAGAATGAGTTTATCCCAAAGCGAGCCTTCTAACATATTGATTTCTTTTTGATGAATACCTAGCAAAAAAATGCCTTCTTCCCCTGCAAAAATCTCATAAGATAATGCTAAAACCTTCATATAAGAACGGTGCTGCTCTTATAGCTTCGTTCCTTTAATCTAAAGAACCACTAATAAATTCAGCCGCCCATCTTCACGCATCTGTGCAAATCCGGGCGACTTTAGCTTATCGGTGTTCCCTTTGTTATTCTCCCTTACTTTTCAAGTTTCCTGCTAAAAAATGTAGGGATGCCCATAGATTTGGCACCCCTACATTTTTTATGGCAAATTTAGCGCACAAAGAAACGGTGTTGCTGTTAGAGCATATTTAAAGCTGCATTTAAAATCTATTCGACAAGGCACTTATTGTGTGCTACATTCTAAGAAGCGTTGATAAACTTTCAGCAGCTTATTTTGCTGTAGACTTTTCAAAGGAGTATTTTCATGTCAAAAAGAACTATTGCACCTGAAGAGCGTCTGCCGCTTCTTCAAACGATTCCCTTATCTTTGCAGCATCTTTTTGCTATGTTTGGCTCGACGGTATTAGTGCCGATCCTCTTTCAGGTAAATCCGGCAACCGTGCTTTTTTTTAACGGCATGGGCACGCTTTTTTATCTGTTTCTTTGCAGGGGGAAAATTCCTGCTT
>CAUUGH010000038.1:0-15573 GCA_963544755.1 uncultured Selenomonas sp.
CGTGGTAGGTGATGATGATGTCGGCGCCCGCACGCTTCATGCCTGTGAGCGTTTCTAATACGATGCGCTTTTCGTCGATCCAGCCGTTTGCCGCAGCCGCCTTGACCATGGCGTATTCGCCGCTGACGTTGTAGACGGCGACGGGGCGATCTATGGCATCGTGCACGCGGCGCACGATGTCGAGGTAGGAGAGCGCAGGTTTTATCATGATGATGTCGGCGCCTTCAGCGAGGTCGAGCGCGACTTCTTTCATCGCCTCGCGTGCGTTGGCAGGATCCATCTGATATGCGCGGCGATCACCGAAGGAGGGCGAAGAGTCTGCCGCATCGCGAAAAGGACCATAGTAAGCTGAAGCATACTTGACAGCATAGCTCATGACGGATACATAAGGAAAGCCTTTTTCGTCTAAAGCTTCCCGCAGAGCGGCGATGCGCCCATCCATCATGTCGGACGGCGCGACGATGTCCGCGCCGGCTTCGGCTTGGCTGAGCGCCGTCTTAGCAAGTAGCGGCAAGGTCGCGTCGTTTGCTACTTCGCGTCCTGCTAGTTTGCCGCAGTGGCCATGCGACGTATATTGGCAAAGGCAAACATCGCCTATGACGATGAGCTTTGGCTCTGCCTTTTTGATGGCGCGGATCGCTTGCTGCACGGGGCTTTTTAGATCCCATGCAGAAGAGCCGATCTCGTCCTTGTATTCGGGCAGGCCGAAGACTTCGACGGCGGGGATGCCGAGTGCGGCGAGTTCTTTCGCCTGCTCTAGAGCGCGGTCAACGGAAAGGTGAAAGCAATTCGGCATACTGGGAATTTCTTTTTTGACATTTTTGCCCGGCACGACAAAGATGGGGTAGACGAAATCACGGACAGAAAGATATGTTTCTTGCACCATGGCGCGGATGTTCGCCGTCCTGCGCAGACGACGCGGGCGAATGGTTTGCTTTATCATATTTTCATCTCCCGAATAGTTTGAATGAGTCCTCTAATTGTGTATTCTTTGGCGACTGCCGCAGGCTGTATGCCCAGCTCTTTGCAGGTGTTCGCCGTGATAGGGCCGATGGCGACAGAGCGCGTATGGCGCAAAGGCTCTGCGCCGCCGAGAATGGCACAGAGGTTTTTTGCCGTCGAAGAGCTAGTGAATGTCACTAGATCGATTTGACCGCAAAGGAGTTTTTTAGCTAGTGCTGCGCCATCTGCCGCCGCTTGCTCTATACGATAAGAGGCGACGACATCGACTTTTGCGCCGAGCGCATGGAGGCTTTCAGGCAGCACCGCACGCGCTTTTTCAGCGCGCGCTAATAAGATGCGCGTGCCTTTTTTTATATCGCTTTTAAGTGCTTCAACGATGGCTTCGGCGCGATATTCCTTGGGTACGCTATCGGCGCGGATGCCGTAGTCGGCAAGACGCGCCGCAGTAGCCGGACCTATGGCGGCGACTTTAAGGGCGCTTAAAGCCCGTGCGTCTTTTCCGCCTTTATAAAGGGCGCGAAAAAAATGCTCAACGCCATTTACGCTCGTAAAGATAAGCCAGTCGTAGTCGGCGAGATGATAGATGGCAGAGGTGAGCGATGCGCCGCCGTCGGAAGGCTCTTTTATGCAAATAGTCGGCACTTCGATACTAAAAGCGCCTAGGGCTTCTAGCTCTTTGGTGAGCTTTGAGGCTTGGGCGCGTGCGCGTGTTACCAGTACGCGTTTACCAAGGAGGGGGCGCGTTGTAGGTAGATCAAACCAACGCAGTTTTTCGCGAAAGCGCACGACTTCGCCGACAATGAAGATAGCCGGCGGCTTTAGCATGGCTTTTCGTGCATCGTCGGCGATGTTTGCAAGGGTCGTTATAAGCGTTTCTTGCGTGGGACGCGTGCCGTAGCGTATGAGGGCGGCAGGCGTTGCGCCCGGGCGGCCGCAGAGCATGAGTTTTGCTGTGATGGCAGAAAGATTGCTAACGCCCATCAAAAATATGAGCGTGTCGATGCCTGTCGCAAGTTTTTCCCAGTCGATTCCCGAGGCTTCTTTTGTAGGATCTTCATGCCCCGTGACGACGGCAAACGATACGGCGACGCCGCGATGCGTGACGGGGATACCTGCATAAGCCGGCACCGCGATGGCAGATGTCACGCCGGGTATGACTTCAAACGGCAGATTATTTTCTGCTAAAAAAAGAGCCTCTTCACCACCGCGCCCAAATACAAAGGGATCGCCGCCTTTTAGGCGCACGACGCATTTTCCCTCTTTTGCAAGGCGCACAAGAAGCTGCGAGATGTCTTTTTGCTCCATCGCGTGGTTTCCTGCTCTTTTACCGACGTAGATACATTCCGCGCCTTTAGGTACGAGCGCGAGGATGCGACTGTCTGCAAGGTTGTCATAGACGACAGCAGTCGCCTTTTTTAAACAGGCGCGCGCCTTGACGGTCAAAAGCCCCGGATCGCCGGGACCTGCTCCTACCAGATATACCATAGCTATCCCCTCCTTTTAATGCGCTTGCAATAGCCCCAATTCCTGCAAGATTTTTTCGCCGCCTAATGTAAGCAATTCTTCAGCGAGCGTCCTGCCAATGACTTTGGCTGCGCTAGCATTGCCGACTTTCTTTTTTCGATAAAGATGCTTACCGTCTACAGAAGCGATGACCGCTTCTATAAAAAGCGTCTTATTTGATACGTTGGCGTAGACACCTACCGGCACTTGACAGCCGCCTTCGATGCGTGCTAAAAAGGCACGTTCTGCCTGCGTAGCTTTTTGCGTCGCTTCATCATTTAGAAAAGAAACGGCATCTATCGCCTCTTTATCGCTTGCTCTTGCTTCAATAGCAAGTGCGCCTTGCCCGACAGCCGGCAAACATATCTCTTGCGGCAATACCTCCGTTACCAGATCGCCAAGACCGAGCCGCTTTAGACCTGCGACAGCTAAAATGATGGCATCAAAATTTTCCTCTCTTAGCTTTTTAAGGCGCGTATTTACATTGCCACGCAGGCTGACGATCTTAAGATCGGGGCGAAAAGCGAGGATTTGTGCGCGACGGCGCAGACTCGATGTGCCGACCTTCGCGCCCTTAGGAAGTGCTGCAAGAGTTTTGTAGCGTGGGCTTACGATGCCGTCACCGGGGTAAAATCGCTCGGTGACGGCGGCGAGTACGAGTCCTTCAGGAAGCTTAGTCGGCATATCCTTTAAGCTGTGTACGGCGATGTCAATTTCACCTGTAAGCATCGCTTGCTCTAGCTCTTTTGTGAAAAGCTCCTTGCCGCCAATCTTTGCTAAAGGTGTATCTAGCAAACGATCGCCCTTTGTCGTCATGCGTTTTTCTACGACACGAAGCCCCGGGTATTTTGCCCGGAGCTTTTCTTTTACATAGTTTGCTTGCCAAATAGCCAGCTTACTGCTGCGCGTACCTATAATGACGGTATCTTTCAAAAATTTCCCTCTCCCCTATGGTATCAAGCTTAAGAACCCACTGACAAATTAAGCTGCCCATCTTCATTTTAGCAGCGTTTCCTTAAAAAGCTTCTTCGTTGCATCTATATAAAAAGCTTCGTCTGCTGTTCCTGCCGCAGCATTTAGCTTCATCATCGGTGCGCGCAATATCTTTCTTACGATCATGCGCGTCATTTGCTCAATGACACGCTGCTGATCTTCTGTAAGCTCGGGGAGTTTTGCCTGTACGCGCTGCAATTCGCGACATCGTACGCGTTCGCAGCGGTCAGATAAAAGTGCCATCAAAGGGCGGCACGAAAGATATTGAAAGCGTCTTTTAATGGAAATAACTTCTTCTTCGACGATGCGCTCGGCTTCGACAGCTTCTTTGCGACGCTTCTTTATATGATCGTCAACGACGGCTTCTAAAGCATCAATATTAAAAAGCTTTACACCCTTAATTTCTGCAACTTCCGGATCAACATCACGCGGTACGGCGATGTCAATAAAAACGAGCGGCCGCTGATTTCTCGTTGCCATAAGGCGACGCGTTTCCCACGCCTTGACGACGTAATGCGGCGCTCCCGTCGAGGTCAAGACTACATCGACATCTGCGGCTTTTTGCATAGCATCTGTAAATGCTAGCGCCGTACCGCCAAAGCGAGCAGCAAAAGCTTTCGCCTTTTCTATGTGGCGGTTTGCGATGTAGAGTTTTCTTACGCCGTGTGAAATTAGATGCTCTGCCGTAAGCTCTGCCATCTTACCTGCGCCAAAAATCAAAACGCCAGACTTTTTTAGCGTACCTAAGACATCTTTTGCCAAAGCAACCGCCGCATAGCTGACGGAAACGGCGCTCCAAGCGATACGCGTATTTGTACGCACCCTTTTTCCCGTCGTGATCGCGCGGTGAAAGAGCGTGTTTAAGATCGTACTTGTCGCGTTGCCTTCTAGTGCGAGCGCGTACGCCTCTTTTACTTGCGAGAGGATCTGCCCCTCGCCTAAGACTAGTGAATCAAGACTTGCCGCCACGCGAAAAAGATGGCGTATACACTCCTCATCTTTATATACATAAAGGTATTTTTCAAAAGAATCGTCATTTCCCGTAAGATCAAAGAAAAAGCGGCGCACCGCAGCGACGGCACAAGATTCGTCTGCTGTCACCGCGTAGAGCTCACTGCGGTTACACGTCGCAAGTACGACCGCTTCTATAATTTCGCCATATTCTGCCAAGTGTTGAAATCCCTTGCGAACAGCGTCTTTAGCGATGGCAAAGCGCTCGCGTACCTCTATGGGCGCTGTCTTATGATTTAGACCCAAAACAATCAAGTGCATATCTTATTTCTGCCTCCGCCTCATTTAATTTCCCCTCTTCAACGAGATCTAAAAGCTGCTTAGAAAAAACTGTACGCCAAAACATCTCACGCTGTCGGCTTTCTTTAATATGCTCTTTTACTTTTCTGCGAAGCCTTGCAAGCCTTTTAAGCCAATCGCTCCAATTCTTGCCTAAGTGCGCGGCAAGCCGCTTCTTTAGTGCGCGAGAAAGCGCGGGGGAAATACCGCCCGTTGCGACTGTTACAAGAAGATCGCCTAGGCGAATGGTCGAAGGCAGGAAAAAATCACAAAGCTCCGGTGCCGTCGCGTCATTTACGAGTGCGCCGGCTTTTCTTGCAGCTTTTCCGATGGCAGCATTTACCTCGCGATCATCAGTCGCACAAAAGACGAGCTTGTAGATGGGCGCCGCCTTAAATAGCGCTGGCGTTATATGCTGCTCTAGCCAAGTGATGCGCCGAGCTTCTTTAAGCGCTAGCAAAGGTGCTACAAGACGCGGCGCGACGACCGTCACTATAGCTCCTGCTAAAAGTAGCCCTGCGACCTTTCGATGCGCTACCGCTCCACCACCTGCAACGAGCGCACCGCTTCCTTCAAGGCGCAGATGGATCGGATACACTAACAAAGTAGCTGCGGCTCCTTTCAATTTTACGAATCTAATTCATTTTTAGCATATTCCCTATTATATCGTAAATTGCTGATAATAGTCTACATAAACTTTTTACGGTGTATAGCAGCTGCTTATAAAGCCGGTAACTCCCATGCTTTACGCGAATAACAAAAGATTTTTCAATGTGATAGCTTATGAAAAATTATAGTAAACTCTGATAAATAAAGCCGCCCGTCTTCACGCATCTAAGTTTTTTTCATCGGCGGCAAATACAGCACCTCTGCACAAATCTAAGCGACTTCATTTTATCGGTGTTTGCTTAACCGTGCGTAGATATTTTCCCCTAATTTACCAAAACATATAGCCCTTAAAAGCTGAATGTGTTACAATATAAGCGTTACAATATAAGAATTATTGTTTATTTAAAAGGAGGAAATATTATGGCAAAGCGTTTTTTTGTTTGTAAGACATCCGGCGATATTTTAGGTTTACTCCGTGACGGCGGCGGAGAGCTAAAGCTTTCGTGCTGTGGTGAAGATCTTAAAGAGCTAAAGGCAAATACAACAGATGCCGCGCAGGAAAAACACGTTCCGGTCGCAAACTATGATAAGGCAGCCGGCAAGGTCACTGTCACAGTCGGCTCGGTCGCGCATCCAATGACACCGGAACATTTGATTTCTTGGATTCATCTTGAAACGAAAAAGGGCGCTCAGATCTGTCATCTGACACCGGAAGATAAGCCTGAAGCAGTGTTTATCTTAGCAGATGGTGATGAGCCTGTAGCTGTGTATGAGTATTGCAATTTGCACGGTTTATGGAAAGTAGAAATTTAAGGAACCACTTCTTTCGTTTCAAGCGTCAAGCGACAATTTGCCTGATGCGGTAAAAAAAAGCTGCCCTCGCGTTAAAATCGACGCGAGGGCAGCTTTTTATATGAACGTGCATATATTGATGAAACATTTTTCACCAATGGTATTTTTCACCACGGTTTATCTTAAAGGCGCGGTAGATTTGTTCGTAGAGCAAGAGCCGTACCATTTGGTGCGTAAAGGTCATAGAGGAAAAAGAAAGACGCAGATCGGCGCGTTTTCTAACGAACGCCGAAAGCCCAAAAGCACCGCCGATGAGAAATGTGAGATCGCTTTGCCCTGTAAGAAGCCGGACGGCGATTTTTTTAGAAAATGCTTCAGATGAAAGTTGCTCTCCTTTTACATCAAGGGCGATGAGGAAGCTTTTTTCCGGTACCAGACGCAAAAGACGTTCGCCTTCTTTACTTAGTATCGCTTCTTTTTGGGCAGCGGACGGATTAGGGGGCATATATTCTTCGCTTATTTCTACGAGATTTATAGATGTAAAGGGGCTAAGACGCTTTTTATACTCGGCGATGCCTTCTTTTAGATATTTTTCTTTTAGTTTACCTACCGCGACGATGCGTATTTTCATCTATTTGCTTGCGGTATCTCTTTTAGCGTTGCAGTAAGTGTTTCTTGTTTGCCGTTTCTTTCGACGAGGATCTTAACCTTATCGCCGACCTTATGATCAGCGACCGCCGCTCTTAGATCGGCTACGGTGTTCGTTTCTACACTATCTATCTTCAAGATCAGATCGCCGCGCTCGATGCCGGCTTGATGGGCAGGTCCACCTAGCTCAAGATGCTCGACGTATACGCCTTTTTCCGCGTTCAGCGTATAGCCTGCACGCGCCGCCGTTTCCTTGTCGAAGATGCCCACGCCAAGGTAGGGGCGCACGACATAGCCATTTGTCAGCAGTTGGTCGATGATCTCTTGCACCGTGTTGATGGGAATGGAAAAAGCAATGCCTTCAACGCCGTTTGCTGAAATTTTCGCGCTGTTGATGCCGATGACTTCGCCGTCTGCATTGACGAGTGCGCCGCCGGAATTGCCGGGGCTTATCGCCGCGTCGGTCTGGATGAGTTTTAAGCGGCGTTCGCTAATATCCAGCGTGCGATTTAGCGCACTGATGACACCTGATGTCACCGTGCCTTGAAATTCTAGTCCCATCGGATTACCGATGGCGATGGCAGGCTCACCGACGACCAAATCGTCAGAATTGCCGAACTTCGCCGTTGGCAGATCGGTCGCTTCGATCTTTACGACGGCAATATCTGTCAGTTCGTCCGCGCCGACGAGCGTTCCTTTGAAGCTGCGTCCATCTGCAAGCGATACGGTGATCTCTTTGGCACCTTGAATCACATGATTATTCGTCACTATGTAGCCGTCACTTCGAAAAATGACACCCGAACCGACACCTTCCGTTTCAACCGGCATATTAAACCAGTCGCGTACGATCGTTTTGTTCGTGATGCCGACGACGGCAGGGCCTACAGTGCGTGCTGCACGCACGGCCGGCGTGTTGCGTGCATCCGAAAGCGGCTTTTGACTTGCTGCTTTTTCGATGGCGATGCCACTTGCAATCGAATTATCGCTGCCTTTTGCCGTACTGTCTGCACAGCCGGCAAAAAGTACAGCGCCGACAATGAAAATGCCCGCCATGGAACAGAGCAGCTTTTTTTTACGATTCTTCAGATATGTCATGAAAATTCCTCCTCTAAGCTAAGGGCGTGCGGCAAAGATTAGCTCTTTGCACTATTGTAAGGTCATTATAGCACGGATTGCACTTTTAGCAAGAGAGTTACACCGGTTTCAGCAAACTGTAACAAAGTGCGCGGAAAATATTATTGAAAAATATTATCAAATATGTTAGACTGAACGCGTCGGTTTTTTTGATGTTTTTATCTTTTTATAATGATAAAGGAGGAAAAATTTATGGAGTACAAAATTGAGCATGATTCTCTAGGCGAGGTTCGCGTGCCGAAGGATCGTTATTGGGGAGCGCAGACACAAAGGAGCTTTGAAAATTTTCCTATCGGTACAGAAAAAATGCCGCACGAGGTCATTTGCGCTTTTGCTATTTTGAAAAAATCGGCAGCATTTGCCAATACGAAGCTAGGCAGGCTAGATGAAAAACGCCGCGATGCCATCGCGAAAGCGGCAGATGAGATTTTGGCAGGTCAGCTAGACGGTCATTTTCCGCTAGCCGTTTGGCAAACGGGCAGCGGCACGCAGTCGAACATGAATGTAAATGAGGTGTTAGCTAATCGCGGCAACGAGATCGCCGGCGAAAAGCTGCTGCATCCAAATGATCATTGTAATATGTCGCAAAGCTCTAATGATACGTTTCCCACAGCGATGCACATTGCCGCCGTTATTGCCATCGAAGATAAGCTATTGCCGTCGCTCGACAAGCTCGCTGCGACTTTTGAACGCTTGATGAAGGAAAATGAAGGCATCGTCAAGACCGGCAGGACGCACTTACAAGACGCGGTGCCGATCTCTTTTTCCCAAGAGATCAGCGGCTGGCACGCCATGCTCAAGGCTTCTCGCGCACAAATAGAGGCATCGCTGCCGTTTTTAAAAGAGCTTGCCTTAGGCGGCACGGCAGTCGGCACGGGGCTTAATGCGCCAAAGGGCTTTGCCGAAGAAGTCGCGCGTATCGTCAGCGATATTACGGGGTTGGATTTTAAGACAGCGCCCAATAAGTTTCACGCGCTCGCGGCAAAAGATGAAATGGTCTTTGCACACGGCGCCTTGAAGGGATTAGCGGCAAACCTCATGAAGATCGCTAACGATGTGCGTTGGCTTTCTAGCGGCCCTCGCTGCGGTCTTGGCGAGATCACGATCCCATCAAACGAGCCGGGTAGTTCCATCATGCCGGGCAAAGTCAATCCGACGCAGTGCGAATCGGCGACGATGGTGGCTGTGCAGGTCATGGCAAATGATGCAGCGGTTGCTATAGCCGCATCGCAGGGAAATTTTGAATTAAACGTCTATATGCCGGTGACGATCTATAATTTCTTGCAGTCCGTGCGACTTTTGGCAGATTCTTTGCGCTCCTTTGACGAACGCTGCACATCGGGAATCCGCGCGAACAAGGAGAAGATGCACGAAAATCTACATCGCTCCTTGATGCTCGTTACGGCATTAAATCCCGTCATCGGCTACGAAAAGGCGGCAAAAACTGCGCATAAAGCCTTTGATGAAAATATCTCGCTAAAAGAAGCGTGCGTCGCACTCGGCTTTCTTACGCCGGAAAAATTTGACGAGGTGTTTCACCCCGAGGAGATGATCTAAGTGGCAGAGCCGGAAAAAGTATCGGCGGTATCGGATGCGGTAGAATCGACCACCGGGGCTACCGGCAAAAAGCCGAACTACAAAAATTGGCTGCCCAAGCGTATGTTGGTCGCGGCACTTGCTGCTGCCCTTTTCTCGTGGATACTTTTTGCATGGGCATGGACGTCTTTGCCAAGTGCAGGCGCGTGGCTTGCCTTAGATGTTTTTCTCGCGTTGCTGTCGCTCGTCTTGACGCTTCTGACGATTTGGGGGTTCGTCATCCGCCGTATGTTTTCCTACGACGGTAAGCAGCAATTGGCACGTCGGATCGTCGAGGGTACGGCAGCTTACGTCAAGATTCCGGAAGGCGGACGCATTCTTGATGTGGGCTGCGGCAGCGGTGCTTTGACAATCGCTTGCGCGAAGAGAAATCCCTTGTGCCAAGTGCTTGGCATCGACCTTTGGAGCGGCATCTACGCCTCGTTTAGCAAGGCGATCTGCGAGGAAAATGCTGCAGCCGAGGGTGTGACGAATGTCGCTTTTCAAGAAGGAAACGCCATACACCTCGACTTTCCCGACGAAAGTTTCGATGCGGTGACGAGCAACTACGTTTACCACAATATCCCGAAGATCAAAGGACAAGAAATGCTGGAAGAAACGCTTCGCGTACTCAAAAAAGGCGGCGTCTTTGCGATTCATGACATCATGACGCACGGCAAATTCGGCGATATGGAAGCCTTCGCTGCCAAGCTGCGCGACAAGGGCTACGAGAAAGTCGAATGGATAGACACCGCTCATGGTATGTTCCTCGGCAAAACCGAGGCACGCTTCATGGGTGCGAGCGCGTCTAAGTTGCTCATCGGCAAAAAATAACATTGGCAGCGATGCAAGCGAATGGACAGCACACAAAAAAGCGGTGCCGCCATCGCTCGTCTATCCCGATGAAACATCAAACCCCCACGTAGGCTCTTCTGCGTGGGGGTTTTTGACAGTGCTTTGGCAAGGCTTATTGCCGGTAAAACATAAATTTAATCATTCTTATTAATGTTTCTTGCGGAAATTTTCCATGAAATCGACGAGCGCAGCGACGCCTTCATAGGGCATGGCGTTGTAGATAGACGCTCTCATGCCGCCGACGGAGCGATGCCCTTTGATGCCGCCAAGACCTTGCTGTAGTGCTTCTTCGACAAATTTATTCTCAAGTTCTTCGCTAGGTAGACGGAAGGTGACGTTCATAAAAGAGCGGCTTTCTTTTTCTGCGTGGCCTTTGTAAAAGCCGTCGGAGTTATCAATAGCCTCGTATAAAAGTGCAGCTTTTTTTTCGTTGCGCTTTGCCATCTCGGCAAGACCGCCCTGCGCTTTGATCCAGGCGGCGACTTTACCGACCATGTAGATGCCAAATGCCGGCGGTGTGTTATAAAGAGAATTTTTCTTGTAGTGCGTAGAGTAGCGCAGCATAGTCGGCAGACTTTCGGGGCTTTTTTCGAGCATCGACTTTTTCGCGACGACAAGACAGGTGCCGGCAGGACCAAGATTTTTTTGTACGCCTGCATAGATAAAGCTAAACTTTTTAAAATCAAGCGGACGCGAAAGCATATCCGACGACATATCGGCAAAAAGCGGCACAGCGCCGGTTTCCGGAATGTAGTGGTACTCTGTGCCGTAGATCGTATTGTTGTAACAAAGGTGCAGATAGGAGGCGTTCGGGTTGAGTTTTATCTCATCTTGCGTCGGCACATGGCGAAAGCCGCCATCCTTAGAAGATGCTGCGATCTCGCCGACGCCTAAGAGCGCGGCTTCTTCATACGCCTTGGTCGAGAAGCTGCCCGAAAGGACGTAGCTGCCCTTTTTTTCCTTCGTCGCAAAATTCATGGCAAGCATGGCAAAAGCAAGACTTGCGCCGCCTTGCACAAAAAGTACATCATAATCGTCGCCAAGCTCCATCAATGATAAAATGTCCGCTTTAGCTTGGTTATGAACCTTCTCGTACGCTTTGGCACGATGCGAGATCTCCAAGATGGACATACCTGTGTCATGAAAATTCAAAAACTCTGCCTGCGCTTCTTTTAGCACGGCAAACGGCAAAGCGGCAGGGCCCGGGTTAAAATTGTAAATACGATTCGCTTCCATAAAAAGACCTCCTGACAGATAAATGTATAAACGATGCGTTTTATTAGCAAAGCAGCAGCGGCGCAAAACTTTCAGATCGCATGAAAATTCACAAGCCGTGCGCCAAAGATACCATCAATGGCGGTGATTTTTTGCAGCAGATCTTCGGCAATATCATTATCAATAGTCAGCACCATGACGCTCGTATCTTCCTTTTCCGTACGACCAACCTGCATACTTGAAATATTGATGCCATAATCACCCATAAGTGTGCCGACTTTGCCGATAACACCCGGGCGATTGATATGTGGGCAAATAAGAATACGCTCATGCGGATCGACATCGACGCGATAGCCGCCGATAGAAACGATGCGTCCTTCCGCGCCAAAAAGCGTGCCTTTTACGATAGCTTCGCCCTTTGCAGTCTTAGCGCATACGGCAATGAGGTTTTGAAAATCCTGTGACTCCTTATGCTTGACCTCGCGCACCTTGATACTGCGCTCTTTAGCAAGGCTCGGCGCGTTGACATAGTTGACGTTAAACTCAAGAACGGGATTTAGCATCCCCTTGATGACAGCCGTCGTGAGCATCTGCGTGTTGACCTCGGTGATCTCGCCGCTATATTCTACCGACAGTTCTTTGATAGCACCGTCTGCAAGTGAGCAGACCGTACAGCCAAGACGCTCGGCGAGATCAAGATAGGGACGAAGAACATTCATGACATCTGCCGACACAGGCGCCATGTTGACCGCCGTCAAAACAGGCTCGCCCATAAGAGCCGCACGGATGCCCTCTGCTACATCAAGGGCGACGCCGATCTGCGCCTCGACCGTCGATGCACCAAGATGCGGCGTAAGAATGATGCCGTCAATACCGACGAGCGGATTGCCCTCTTCGAGCGGCTCACTCGTAAAGACATCGATCGCTGCACCTGCGACGTGACCTTCTTTTACAGCATCGGCAAGATCCTGCTCATTGATGATGCCGCCACGTGCGCAATTTATCAAGCGCACCCCTTTTTTCATGCGCGCTATAGCCTTTTTATCAAGTAAATTCTTCGTATCTTGATTAAGCGGCATATGCACCGTGATAAAATCAGACTTTTCAATCACCTCATCGAGCGTACCGATCAAAACGCCCATCGCCTCAGCACGCTCCTCGTTGATGTACGGATCGTAGCCAATGACATTCATATCAAAAGAAAGCGCCCTCTTAGCAACACCTGAGCCGATGCGCCCCATGCCAATGACACCGAGCGTCTTGCCGCGCAGTTCGACGCCAACGTATTTTTTGCGATTCCACTCGCCCTTTTGCATCGTTTCATTCGCGACGGCGACATTGCGGCTAAGTGAGAGCATCATCGCCAAAGTATGCTCGGTCGCGGCGATCGTGTTGCCGCCCGGCGAATTGATGACGATGATGCCGCGCTCTGTCGCTGCCGCCACATCAATATTATCAACGCCAACACCGGCGCGGCCGATGATCTTGAGCTTTGTCGCCTTATCAATGACATCTTTCGTCACCTTCGATGCTGATCGTACGATCACAGCCTCAAAATCGCCGATGATCTCCAAAAGCTCTTCATGTGAGAGCTTCGGCTTTTCGACAACCTCGAACTTAGGCGAAAGAATGTCGATTGCTTTTTGAGATACACCATCTGCTACAAGAATTTTCATACCCATCGCTCCTCTACGACCAAATCGTTATGTTGCAGCTCTCCCACATGATATTTATGCACGAGAAATAACATTATCATATCATTTTTTCAGACATTTAGCCAGTAGGTAAAAGCAGCGAAAATTCGCGCTATAAAAAAGGCAGCGATCCGAATTTTTTGGATCACTGCCTTTTTTATGCGATCTGCAAAGCGGACATTTTGCTGACAATCTTTAGTTAGCATCTATCAATGGCAATGTCATATAGACTTCGCTTACATAATGTTATATAATAATTTAAGATGTGCATTGAACGGCTGCGAAATTAAAAAACCATATGATAAATTCAGCACTAGCATCTTGACGCATCTTTTTTTACGCACACTTTGGCGAAAAATCCTCCGCCAAGCGACACTTTGCGGAGGGTTTTCGCCTTGTTCGGACGAAAAAATTGCGCCAATCTGACAGACTCCATTTTATAATCGGTTCCTTAAATATTATTTTTGGAGGTGTATATTTTTTGGGTTCTAATTCATCAAATACACATTCTGTAAATCATTCAACCCATGCAAAAAAATTACAAGTCATCCCCTTGGGTGGACTTGGCGAAATAGGTAAAAATATGACGCTGCTGCGCTTTGGCAACGATATTCTAGTCATTGATGCAGGGCTGATGTTTCCGACGGAAGATATGCTTGGCATCGATCTTGTAATTCCTGACATTACATATCTTTTAGAAAATCGTGACAATATTAAAGGCATCGTCTTGACCCACGGACATGAAGATCACATCGGTGCGCTTCCTTATATCTTGAGTCAAATTGATGTATCCGTTTATGGCACGCCACTGACGCTGGGCATTCTTAAAGGACGTTTAGAAGAGCGCGGCGTCTCAACGCAAAGCCTGCATCCCGTCATGGCAGGCGATCAACTGCGGCTTGGCTGCTTTTTAATCAAATTCGTACGCGTAAACCACAGTATACCAGATGCCGTCGCACTTGCCATCCGTACCCCACTCGGCACGATTTTTCACACGGGCGATTTCAAGATGGACTACACGCCCGTAGACGGCAAACTCACCGACTTTAAGGCACTTTCGGAAATCGGCAACAAGAGCGTGCTTTTAATGCTCGCCGACAGCACAAACGCCGAGCGCACCGAGCCTGTGCCAAGCGAAGCGACCGTTGGCGTCGCTTTTGACCGCGTATTTAGACGCGCACATGGACGCATAATCATCGCCACATTTTCATCAAACGTCTCGCGCATACAACAGATCATCGACTCTGCCGCACGCTATCGGCGCAAGGTGGCGATCTTAGGTCGCAGCATGGTAAACGTCACTAACATCGCCATGGAGCTTGGCTACCTAAGTGCCCCCGAAGGCATGATCGTCGATATTGACGAAATCGACCGCTATAACGACAACCAGATCGTCATAGCGACTACAGGAAGCCAAGGCGAGCCAATGTCTGCCTTGACACGCATGGCAATGAGCTCTCATAGAAAAGTTAACATCACGCCGATGGATACCGTCGTCATCTCAGCGACACCAATCCCGGGCAATGAACGCTATGTCGGCAAAACCATCGATCTGCTCTTAAAACTCGGCGCCGATGTCGTATATGGCAAAAGTGAAGGCATCCACGTCTCAGGTCATGCCGGACAAGACGCGCTAAAGCTCATGCACAATCTGATCCGTCCGCGCTACTTCATGCCCGTCCATGGCGAATACCGTATGCTCGTACGCCATGCCAAACTAGCACAAAGTCTCGGTATGCCAAAAGAAAATATCTTCCTAAACGAAAATGGCGGCATCCTAGAACTTACGCGCAATTCTGCCAAGCTCAACGGCAAAGTACAAGCAGGGATCGTTCTCATTGACGGTCTTGGCATTGGCGACGTCGGCAACATCGTCTTGCGTGATCGCCAGCAGCTTTCTAGAGAAGGCGTCATCATAGTCGTCGTTACCATAAACCGCTCATCAGGCCGCATGGTCGCAGGTCCTGACTTCGTATCGCGCGGCTTTGTCTATGTAAGAGAATCCGAAGAACTTATGGACACTGCCAGAAGACGCGTATTTCACGCACTAAAAAAATGTGAAGATGATCGCATCACCGAATGGGCCGTTATCAAGACGACCATCCGCGACGTCCTCGGTCGCTTCATCTTCGACGCAACACGCCGCCGCCCCATGATCTTGCCGATCATCATGGAAGCATGAACTTTTCCATTAAAAAGGCGATGGATGTATTGCAGATTCCACAAGAAGAGCGTTCAAAGTATGCGGCGTTAGTAAAAGAGTGCTAAGAGGATTCTTATTTTCTAAAAGAATATTTCAACC
>CAUUGH010000039.1:0-14491 GCA_963544755.1 uncultured Selenomonas sp.
AAGCAGCCCTCGCGATCTAAAAATCGCAGGGGCTGCTTTTTATGTAAGGGCTAGCGCAATTTTAACAATTCTTAGTATAGATATTGTCTTACTAAGTAATGGTTACATTGACAGCTTACAACAGCGCTGATAAAATGAAGTCCGTCTGTTTTCGCTTTAGGAGGTAATTTCACATGGAAAAAAATTTTCCCCTCAATTCTGCGCGTCTTGAGGAGATCATCAAGCAATATCCGACGCCTTTTCATATTTACGACGAACACGCCATGCGTGAAAATTTTCGTCGCTTCAAACGTGCTTTTTCTTGGGTGCCGCACTTTGTCGAACACTTTGCCGTCAAGGCGACACCGAATCCACGTATTTTGCAAATTTTGCACGAAGAAGGTGCAGGTACAGATTGTAGCTCTATCGCTGAACTTTGTCTTTCTGAAGCTGCCGGCATCAAGGGTGAGGAAATTATGCTTACTTCAAATGATACGCCTGCCGAGGAATTTGAAAAAGCGCGCGCACTAGGTGCTATCATCAACCTAGATGATATCAGCCATATAGACTATCTTGAAAAGCACGCAGGTTTTTCCGACTGCATATCCTTTCGCTATAACCCCGGCTCACTCGTAGAAGGAAATGACATCATAGGTAAGCCCACTGAAGCTAAGTTTGGTCTTACACATCACCAGCTTTTTGAGGCCTACAAAATAGCGAAAGAAAAAGGTGTCGAGCGCTTTGGTATTCATACCATGGTTATTTCTAGTGAGCTTAGAAACGAAGCATTTTTGTTTACGGCTGAACTCATGTTCAACATAGCCGTTGAGATCAAAAAGCGTCTTGGTATCTACTTGGAATTTATCAATCTTGGCGGCGGTTTTGGCATCCCTTATCGCCCCGAAGAAAAAGCCATAGATGTTGAAAGTGTAGCTAGTGGTATCGAAATGCTTTATAGAAAAATTATTGAGCCGGCAGGACTTTTTGGCCTTGCCATAAAAACAGAATCCGGTCGCTACATCACAGGACCATACGGCTGGCTTGTCACGACGGCATTGCATGAAAAAAAGACATATAAAAATTACATCGGACTTGATGCCTGTATGGCAGATCTCATGCGCCCAGCTCTTTACGATGCCTACCACCACATTAGCATTATCGGCAAAGAAAATGAGTTTTCCGGCCACATCTACGACATCACCGGCTCTCTTTGCGAAAACAACGACAAATTTGCCATCGACCGCAAATTGCCGAAAATCGACATCGGCGACCGTGTTATTATCCATGATACAGGCGCTCACGGTCATGCTATGGGCTTTAACTACAACGGCAAATTGCGAAGCGCGGAACTGCTCCTTAGAGAAAACGGCAGCATAGAACTCATACGCCGCGCAGAAACTTTAGACGATTATTTTGCAACATTGCACATTCCCGGCAGCTTAATGAGATAAATAATATGTAACGGACAACGATATGCAAAACCATGAAATTATATAGGATGATATTACTATATAATTATTTTATCATCGCCTTTCGTTCTATGATATATTATGATATAATATGGAAGGTTTCTCACGTTACCGTAAAAGATCAAGCAGGTAAGACTAGTAGGTAAGACTAAAGGACACCATGCTGCTGATTTTTTATATAGGAAGGGTGTGTGTCATGATTACCGATGGTTTTACTTATATCGCTGTACTTATATTTTTTTCCTCGCTGATTGTCATGTTGGAGAAATCTACAGACTGGGTGATTTTTCGCATCGTTCCTGCGGCTGTATTTATCTATTTTGTTTCTATGCTACTTACTACGCTTGATCTTTGGAATATGGCAGCAACGAAGTCGATTTATCGGGATCTTTCCTCGGTTTTGACACACGCTATGATCTTTATGATGCTTCTTCGCTGCGATATAAGAAAGCTTTTTCGCTTAGGACCTCGTATGTTAATCGGCTTTTTTTCAGCAACCTTTTCTATTATGATCAGTTTTTCCATTACCTTTTTAATTATGAAGGATCATCTTGGAAGCAATGCTTGGATGACTTTAGCTGCGCTTTCTGGCTCTTGGATTGGCGGCTACGACAATATTGCCGAGATACAAGTGGCGCTGAGCGTTCCTGAGATCGATATGGGGTACGCTTTTATCATGGATTCAATCAACTATTCGCTATGGATTATGCTCCTCTTGTGGTTTGTCACACTTGCACCGCGCTTTAATCATTGGACTAAAGCGAACACGGCTGATCTTGAAGCTGTTTCGCGTCAAATGGAAGAATATGATGCGCGGCGAGTAGGAGATATGCCTTTTTCTAATATTTTTCTGCTCCTTGGCACGTCGCTTTTTGTCGTAGCTGTCGGCGTTAATATCGGCACGTTGCTACAGACGCTCTTTCCGATTTTTACAAAATCCATTTGGACGATTCTTTTTATTTCGATATTTGCCTTAATTGCTGCTTTTTCGCCGCTTGGCAGACTTGCCGGCTCTTTAGAGCTTGCAAATGTGATGCTTTATTCGCTAATTGCCATAATAGCTTCGCGAACGTCTTTTTGGGAAATTAGCGATGCGCCGCTTTGGGTTCTTACAGGATTCATTATCCTAGGTATACACGCCATTTTGATGCTCCTTATCGCACGCATCTTAAAGCTTGATATGTTTACTTTGTGCATATCGTCTGTGGCGAACATTGGCGGTGCGACATCTGCGCCGCTTGTGGCTAGTCTTTATTCAGGCGCATTGATTCCTGTTGGTGTATTTGCAGCGATCATCGGTCACGTTGTCGGCACATCACTTGGTATGTGGCTTGCACGATTTTTGGAAATGCTCCTTTAAAGATACGCAAGATACATAAAGGAAACATAACTGTATGTGATAGTGCATTTTCTTTCGGGCACTTTTATTTTGCTGGCAGTTTCCCAAACCGCCGATTGGGATAAGACTGACTATTTGATGCATATTTTGGAGGAGTGACGCCGTGGCTTACATCGCGCTTTATCGTCAGTGGCGACCGGAAAAATTTGCGGATCTAGTAGGGCAGACGGGCGTATCAAGGACTCTTTCGCAGGCAATCACGTCCGGGCGCATCGGTCACGCCTATCTGTTTTCCGGGCCGCGTGGCACGGGCAAGACGAGTACGGCGAAGATCTTCGCGAAATCGCTAAATTGCGAGAAAGGTCCTACTCTAGAGCCTTGCGGTGTATGTGAAAGCTGTAGAAAAATCGCCAACGGCACGGCGCTTGATGTCTTTGAGATCGATGCAGCATCTAACCGAGGCATTGATGAGATGCGCGATTTAAGAGAAAAGGTAAAGTTTATACCTGCCGAAGGACGCTATAAAGTCTATATCATTGACGAAGTACATATGCTGACGGCAGAGGCGTTCAACGCTCTTTTAAAAACGCTCGAAGAGCCGCCCACACACGTCGTTTTTATCCTTGCGACGACAGAGCCGCATAAAGTGCCGGCGACTATCCAATCACGCTGCCAACGCTTTGACTTTCGGCGCATCACGGTTGAAGATATTGAAAAAAGACTTGCCTATGTAGCGCAAAAGATGCAGATTCCATGCGAAAAAGCGGCACTACACCTCCTTGCACAGCAGGCAGACGGCGGTATGCGTGACGGTCTTTCGCTTCTTGATCAATGCGCGAGCTTTACCGGCGAGATGCTGACGGCGGCACACGTCGAAGAAAGCTTAGGGCTCGTCGGGCGTGCAGCTATGGAGCGTTTGACAAAGCTAATCAATAAAAGTTCTCAAAGTGAGATTTTAGACATCATCGCAACACTTTTATCTGCCGGTAAAGATCCGATGCAGATTCTTACAGAGCTTACGCTATATCTTAGGAGTCTTATGATCTATGAAGCGGCAGGTGCGCTATCTATTTTCGATTTTACGAGCGATGCTAAGGCAGTACTCGAAGAACAAAGGACATTTTTCACACAGGCACAACTAATGGAAATGCTAAAGCGTCTGCACGAGGCGATGGCAGAGCTTCGTTGGACGCCGCAGCCGCGTATCACACTTGAGGTTGCACTGCTTTCTTTGTGCGGTGAACAAAAAGCCGCCGACAATGCGGCAAATGCAGATCTAACACAGCCGACTGCTATAGATGCGGCACATATAGCTCGCTTAGAAGCAGAGCTTTCTTCTTTAAAGGCAGCATTTTTGGCACAAAATGCAGCTATAGCTGCATCGACCGCTAATGACAGTATATTGCCGGCACCTAAGACGACAAGTAAAAAAGCGGCGGCAGCTTCTTTGCACGAGATAAAGACGACATCGTCAAAGCAAAAAAATGCCGCTTCTAATTTAAGCGCACCTTCTGTGCCAAACCCTGAAGGCGAAAAAATTTACGCCAATCTCCTGCGTTTTTTGCAAGAGCAGGAGCGTTTTGCTGTGCTAGCCTGTCTAAAGGGTGCGGCGTTTGCAGGTATTTATGGAAATGTTTTTCATCTGCGCTTTGATAGCCCTCTTTTAGCACGGCGTACAGCGCGTGACGACTACAAAAAGCTTATTGAAAGCGCACTTTCAAAGATCCAAAAGGAGCCGCTTACACTTTCTTGTGAAGCGATAGATAAGGTGCCTACACCACCAAAGAAAGCACAATTGCATTTTAAAAATGTGCCGCTTATGGCTGATTCTAAGCCGCCTTTAATTAACAAAAGGGAGCTTTCGTCTGCCGAGCGCAGCCATTTGGAAAAAGCTGTCACGCTCTTAGGTGGGCGTATCGTCGATCTGCCGCAAGAGCGGCGCATTGCCGCTCTTGCGGCCAGCGGCAAAGTGATTTTCTCGACAGAACAAGAAAAAATGACGGCAAATAAAGCGACAAGAGTGCGTGATGAGATAAAAGATGCAGCGATGACAAGCGCAAATATGCCTTCTATATGCGATGATGTGCCGCCGCCTAGAGATGACGATGCGCCTGATAGTGGAAAGAGAAGTTGACCGACGCGCAGTTTTATGGCTATAATATTTGTTAAAATAAAATAGGTATAAGCTAAAATACATCCGCGATTTGAAAGGAGAACTAAAATGTTTGGTGGTATGGGAAACATGGGGAATATGCAGGGCATGATGAAGAAGATGCAGAAACTTCAAAACAACATGAAGAAGATGCAAGATGAATTAAAGAAAAAGACTGTCGAAGTTTCAGCTGGCGGCGGTGCAGTTAAGATCGTCATGAACGGCGAAAAAGAAGTGCAGTCGCTTCGACTCGATCCGGCTGCCGTAGATCCGGAAGATGTCGAGATGCTCCAAGATCTCCTCGCAGCCGCTTTTAACGAAGCAGTAAAAAAAGTTGACGATATGATGGCGAACGAAATGGGAAAACTCACGGGTGGTTTAGGTCTGCCGTCGGGTATGTTCTAAGATGCAATACATTGCACCTTTAGCAAAACTCATCGAACATTTTCGCGCACTGCCGGGGATTGGCTCTAAGATGGCAGTGCGTCTTTCCTATCATATTCTTGACATGGATAAAAATAAAGCCTATGCACTTGCAGAGGCGATCACTCAAGCGCGTGAGAAAATCGGCTTTTGCGGCGTCTGCTATAACTTGTCAGATCAAGATCCCTGCGCCATCTGCCGCTCTAAAAAGCGTGATCACACTAAACTCTGCGTTGTTGAACAGCCCCAAGATGTCGCTGCTATCGAGCGCATGAAAGACTATAAAGGGCTTTATCATGTGCTACATGGCTCACTTTCGCCGCTTCAAGGCATAGGGCCTGAGAATTTGCGACTAAAGGAACTTTTGCATCGCTTAGAAGAAGTGAGCAACCAAACGGCAGAAATTATCATGGCGACGAATCCTACGGTAGAAGGCGAAGCGACAGCAATGTATATTGCGCGTCTTTTAAAGCCTATAGGATTTAAGGTAACGCGCATCGCCCATGGGCTTCCCATCGGCGGCGATCTTGAATATGCTGATGAAGTTACGCTTGCTAAGGCACTTGAAAATAGGAAGGAAATCTAATATGCTTGAAAACATCGCGGTGCTTGCCGTGTCTTTCCTGCTCTTAGTAATTGCGGCAAAACTTCTGGCGCTACCTTTTCGTCTTTTGAAAAAATTCATCATCAACAGCATTATCGGTGTGACTTTACTCTCTATCATCAAGTTTTTTGATATTGCTGTGACGATCAACGTCATTACGACACTTATCGTCGGCATCTTTGGTATTCCGGGCGTGCTTTTGGTACTGGTGTGGAGTTATTTGTAAATGTTGAGGGCATATGTTTAGCCTGTGGATTGACAAAACAAGACTTCAATGCTAAATTTAAGATAGTATTAAATTATGCTTTGGACGGCAATGCTTTATATCTTTCTGCAAAAATGCCAAGGGATACAAAAGGGGAATGTGATATGAAGAAAATTTTTACTTTGCTGCTTGCGGTGCTATTTGTGCTGGTAGCGGCAGGTTGTGCTACAAGTGGGCAAGACACAAGCAAAGTCGGCAGTGCTGAACCTGGTTTTGGCAGACGTAAGATCACTATGGGCTACTCACAAATTGGTACACAGTCTACATGGCGCGCGGCACATACAGCATCTATAAAGCAGGCGGCAGGTGATGCCGGCATTGAGTTACAGTTTTCCGATGCAGAACTAAAGCAAGAAAATCAGATTCGGGCGATTCGCTCATTTATAACGCAAAAGGTCGATATTATCGCCTTTTCGCCTATCGTGGCAACTGGTTGGGACGATGTATTAAAGGAAGCAAAAGCAGCAAAGATTCCTGTAATTGTCGTTGATCGCGATCTGCAGACAAACGACGATAGTCTTTATGCTATGCGTATTGGAACGGATGCCGTAAGAGAAGGGCGTGAGGCGTTTCATTGGCTTGACGGCTATATGCAGGAAAAAGGAAAAAAGCCGCGTGACGGTGGCATGAAGTTTAATGTTGCCGAGATTAAAGGTCCTACAGGCTCATCTGTTGTCATACGTCGCGATACAGGCTTTCGCGATGCGATGACCGCATCGTTTAACAAGGATCGTTATGAGATTATCGTAGCTCAAAACTCGACCTTTACGAGAGATGGCGGCAAGCAGGTCATGACAGAGATGCTAAAAAGCTATCGTGATAAAATAGATATTCTTTTTGCACAAAATGACGATATGGCGCTTGGCGCAATCGAGGCGATTGAATCGGCAGGGTTAAAGCCAGGCACAGATATTGTGATCGTATCTTGTGATGGCACGCGCGCCATCTTTCAGGCGATGATCGAGGGTAAGAGTAACTGCACAGTCGAGGGCAATCCGCTGCAAGGGCCACTCTTGATGGAGATGGCAAAAAAGATCTTGGCAGGAGAAGAAGTAGAACGCACCGTCTTTATTAAAGATAGCGTCTACCCTGCTGAAATCGCTCCTATGGCGATACAAGAAAGAAGGTATTAACCATCAAAGGAAGATGCTTCCCGAAGTAGCGTAGGAAAGGCGGCGCACGGGCATGGTTTGTAAGAAAGAGTTGCGTACGGTGCTATTTGCTAGTGCTTTTCTCACATTCGCATTTTTGAATAGTTTTTTGGCAGCGGCAATTTTTTTGCCGCAATCTGTACGGACGGCAGCTGCCCATGAGTCAAGCTTGGCTTTTGATGATGTGGCGGTTTTTTCTATACAAAGTGAGTTGATCAAAGAGATTGTGCCGACTGAATTTTATTATTGGCAAAGCGACGTGCCGCTGACCTTAAGTCAGCAAAAAGAATTATTGGATGCCGCGCAAAAAGGTGCCGACGGTTGGTATAGTTTCGACTATCTAAAGCAGGCGCACACGCGCTATGTTTGGCTTACAACACATTTACCAGATAAAGAGTACAGCTCGACGGCGCTTTTTTTCAAGACGACAAATCAAGCAGTACACGTCTGGCTCGACGAAAAGCTCATTTACACTTACGGCTCGATGGAAGAAGACTCTTATAATTACGGTACACGCTGGCATCTAGTGCCGTTGCCTGCTCATTATACCGATGGCTGTATTGTCTTTGGTATGCACTCTTTTGACTCAAGAGCAGTCGGTACATTCGATCATCTTTGCCTGTGTGATATGCGTGCAAGTGTTGCAAAAATGTTTTTTGCCGATATGCCGTTTGTTTTCGGCTTATCACTCGTTTTTCTTATGAGTGCCATCGTGATACTTTATTGTTTTACGCTAAAAGGCAGGCGACGCGCCTATCTGTATCTTCTTTTCTTTCTTTTAGATTATGCTCTTTGGATGCTCAGCGTGATGAACGCTAAGTATTTTCTGCTTGATTGGTCGACTTTTTGGTGGTATGTGCAGCTTCCTACTACATATGGTTTTGCGATCTTTTCCATTCTTTTTTTTGCAGAACTTTTGCCAAAAGGAAAGCGCAATTTGATGCGTATTGCCGTTTTGCCGCACATTTTTTTGCTGTGCTTTTCGATCTTTGGTGAAATATTTATTGTACGCGGCATGATGTTTAACTGTCTTGGGATCTTTTTTGTGTTGACGATCATTTTTGTGCCGTGGGTGGGCTATCTTTTGTGGCAAGCAGCAAAGAGCGGTAACTCAGATTGCCGTATAGCACTCGTGCCGCTTTGTGTGGTCGCACCACTTGAGATCTTTGATAGTCTTTGGTCGCATTACCGTCTTATTGATTGGGGTGTTTATATAACGCCATTTGGACTACTTTCGGTTGTGTTTTTTCTTTTAAACACTATACGCCAGCGGATTCGTGATGAAGTACGAAACGAAGCGGTGCGAGATTCTTTGCAACATGAAGTCCTGGAAGCAAAGGAAAAAGCGCAGATCGATTCGCTTACGAAGTGCTTTAACCGCTACAAATTTGATGCCATCTTCCCCGAGTGGGTGCAGGTGGCGGAAAATACAGACGGTAACTTGGCACTTTTAATGCTAGATATTGACTTTTTCAAAAGCGTCAATGATACCTACGGACATGACGAGGGCGATCATGTACTTAAAACATACGCCGCCGAGTTGCAAAGTGCTTTAGATCGTCGCCATTTGTTGATTCGCTGGGGCGGTGAGGAGTTTGTTATATTGTGCCTACACTACGATTTGCAGCAGGCTGCTACGCTTGCTGATATGCTGCGAGAGCGTATAGCAAAGGCTTCTTTGTGTCGTTACCGAGCGATTGAGTGCAGCATAGGTGTTGCGATTTGGCACGGTGCAAAAGAAGATACGTCTGAGGCATTTTTGAAGCGTGCAGACGGCGCACTTTACGGCGCAAAACTTGAAGGGCGAAACCGTGTGCATCTTGAATCGGTCGATAGCCTAGAAACTATAGACGGCAAAAAAAGCAAGTAAACCTTTTGAATATATATTGATCGAACATGAAAGGAATTTTTCTCATGCGCTTTATTCATACTGCCGACTGGCATCTTGGGCGGCTCTTTTTCGGTCGCCATCTAACAGATGATCAAGCGCACATCCTAGAAGAATTTGTGCGTCTTGCTAAAGATGCTCGTGTCAGTGCAGTCATTATCGCAGGCGATATTTACGACCGCGCTGTACCGCCGATTGAAGCGGTAGAACTTTTCGATGATATTCTTTTTCGTCTGTTGCTTGAAGAAAAAATCAATGTGCTTTATATCGCCGGTAATCACGACAGTGCGGCGCGTCTTGGTTTTGCTAGCCGTCTCCTTGCGGGGGGCGGTCTTTTTGTTGCAGGGCAGCTAAAAAAGGATGCGCCGCCAATCATTTTAGAAGATAAAGAAGGCAAAGTATCTTTTTCGCTCCTTCCTTACATGGAGCCTGCGACTGTGCGTTTTACCTATGGTGATGAGGCAAAAGATCTTTCAGGCTTTGACGAAGCGACCGCTTTTGTAGTATCGCGTGCTTCGGCACTCGTGGCTAAGCATTATCCGAGCGTCGCTATAGCTCACGCCTTTATCGCAGGTGGGATGGCTTCAGATTCTGAGCGCCAGCTTTCCGTTGGCGGTGCAGAAAGTGTCAGTCCTGCACATTTTTCTGCCTTTTCTTACACAGCACTTGGGCATTTGCACACACCACAGCAGGCAGGTGCGGCAAATATTCGCTATGCCGGTTCGCTTATGAAGTATTCTTTTAGCGAAGCGGCGCAGAAAAAAGGCGTAAATATCGTCGATCTTAGTGCGGACGGCTCTTTTTGTATTGAAGAAATCCCCCTTACAGCGCCATACGATCTAACAGTCATTCGTGCAACGCTTTTAGAAATTCTTCAAGATCGTGATCGCTTCCCAAAGAGTGATGATTATATCTCGGTAGAACTAATGGATAAAGGCCCCATACTTGATGCACATGGCAAACTTCGCGCTATTTATCCGAATATTTTGCAGGTCACGCGACCGGGTTTTTTTGAGCAGATAGGCACAGTACGCGCTCAATGCAGAAATCAGCTTAATCGCCCCGACGATGTGCTTTTTAGCGAATTTTTCATGGATATGACGGGAGAAACACTCGATGAAGCAAGAAAGAACGTACTCTTTGCTGCGCTAGAAGAATTGCTGCGCGAAGAAAGAGAGGCAAAAGCATGAGGCCCATCCGATTGACTTTAGAAGCGTTCGGCTCGTATGAGAAAAAGACTGTCATTGACTTTACAGAACTTAAAGATCGCAGCTTTTTTCTCATCCATGGGCGCACAGGCTCAGGTAAAACGACGCTTCTTGATGCCATGTGTTTTGCTTTTTACGGCGACACAAGTATGACAGGGCGCACCGGCACGATGATGCGTACAGATGAAGCGCCTCGCGATGTACAGACAAGTGTAGATTTCATATTTTCCCTGCACGATAAAAAGTACCATATTTGCCGCAAGCCGTCTTATGAGCGTCTAAAAAAAGATGGCTCAGGCATGACTACAGTGCAAGGCTCGGCGATACTCCTTCAGATGATGCCGGACGAAAAAGAGCAAGTGATCGCAGAGCGTCCTCTTGCCGTAACGCAAAAAATGACAGAGATTTTAGGCTTTGGATCGGCGGAGTTTCGTCAAGTTGTGCTACTGCCGCAAGGGGCATTTCGCGACCTTTTAACAGCGAAGGTAGAAGATCGCGAAGCACTTTTAGCCATGCTTTTTAAGACAGAACGCTACCGCCGCTTAGAACAGCTCTTAAAAAAGCGAGCCGAAGCACTAAAAACTCGCCGAGAAGAAATTAAAATGCAGGAAAAAGCACTTTTTATAGGAAGCGGCGAAGAAACGCTAGAAGAACTCGTGCAAGCTCGCAAGGCAAAAGAAAAGCTGCTTGTCGAGCTGGAAAAGCAGGCTGGCTTATGTAAAGAACACCACGAAGCAGCACAGCGTGCCGAGCAAAAAGGACTGCAAGAAGCTAAACTTCTCTTGCGATTGGAGCAGGCGCAAAAAGACCGCGCAGCACATGAGAAAAAGCGCGGTGACGTTGATCGATATATTGTGCAGCTGGAAAAAGCACGGCGAGCAGCACAGATAGAAGATGTAGCAGACAGTGTATACCGCGATCTAAAAAAGCTCAAAGTGCATGAAGCTAAGTGTGAAGCTGCCAAAAAAAGCTGCCAACAAGCGGCAGACGTGCTAAAGCAAGCTAAAGAACGAGCAGCAGAAGAAAAAATGCACGAAGGAGCGCTTGCAGCGTGCAAAGAAAAAGAGCATAAACTCGCCGAGTACGCGAGCAAAGCCGAAGAGTTGACAAAGGCGAGTCAACACGCGAAAAGCTGCAAGCAGATAGCAGAGCAGATGACGGTACAAAAAGAACAAAAAAAGGCGGCAAAAGAAGATATTGCCGCAAGGCTTCTCGCGCTTTCTGTGCGTGAAAAAGAACTAGTAGCGCAAGCAGCAAGAGTAAAAGGGCTTTCTTTAGAGCTTGCACAAAAAGAAAAGGAGCGAGAACTTAGCCAACATATCGCCACGCTCAAAGAAAAGTTAGCACAGGCAGAAAAAGCCGCCACGAACGCGCGCGAAGCAGCATCAAAAGCATTGCAGGTAGAAAAAGCGAAAAAAAAGAGTCAACGCGCCTTAGAAATTGTTTATATGGAAGCTCAAGCAGCACTTTTAGCACGCGATCTAAAAGACGGCGAGCCTTGCTCTGTCTGTGGCTCGACCATACACCCACACCCTTTTTTGTATGTAGACGTCGTGCCGGAAAAAGAAGAAGTAGAACGTGCGCGAGAAGCTGCAGAAAAAGCGGAAAAGGCACGCGCGCAAGCAGAAAAACTACAGGCAGTTAAAGAAGCTGCGCTTGCAGCTATCGGTGGCGAACTTTTAGCGGCACAAAAATCATTATTGCCATGTAGCAAAGATATAGCAAGTATTGACGATGCCGTCTTTTCCTTACAGACGGCACTAAAATCGGCAAAAATGGCTGCACAGGCGCAAAAAGAAGCTGCTAGCGAGCGTGAAACCTTGACTGTTTTACTTACGAAAGCCGAAGCTGCAGAAAAAGAAGCGACTAAAAAAGCTGAAAAAGCCGAGCATGAAGCAGCACAGGCGGTGGGCGTGCTGCAAGAAAAACGTGCGGCGCTACCAACCGCATACCGTAAGCCAAAAATTTTACAAGAGATGCTTGCATCAGTAAAAAAAGAAATTACCGAGCGCGAAAAAATGCAAGAGATGGCGCGTATAGGGCTGATACAGGCAGAAAAGACGCTAGCCGCTGCTCTTGCTGGCGCTAAGGCAAAAGAACAAGCAGCCTCGTTTGTACGCGAAGAAGCAAAAAATAGCAACGCGGTTTTTGCCGCACGTCTAAAAGCTGCAGGCTTTGCCAATGAAGCTGCTTTTCGCGCCGTACTCCAAGGCGTCTTTGCTACAGAACAAGGTCGAAAAGATGTGGCAGATCGCATCCGTGCCTATGAAAACACACAAACAGCCCTTGATGAGGCGGAAAAAAAAGCTACATTAGAGGCGGCAGGTATTGTTAGACCGGATCTTGAAAAACTAAAGACAGCAAGAGAAAACGCGGCTCTTTCGTGGAGTGAAAGCACGCGTAAGGCAGCTACTTTAGCGCAGGAAATAAAAGAGCGCAAAGGGCGAGAAAACGCCTTGCAAAAGCTCGCCGCCGAAACAGCGACGCTTGAAGCTTTATACCATACAACGGGCAGACTTGCAGAAGTCGCCACTGGGCAAAATGCCCATCGTATGCACTTTCAAACATACGTCCTTAGATCTATTCTCGCCGATGTGACAGATGCCGCAAATCAACGCCTTTTGCGTATGACAAACGGACAATACCGTCTAGAGCGTAAAGAAGGCGTTAGCGATATGCGAAAAAATTCAGGTCTTGATCTTGAAGTTTTTGACGAAAATACCGGCTATGCACGCCCTATGGCGACGCTATCGGGCGGTGAATCATTCCTAGCTGCCCTTGCGCTCGCCTTAGGTCTTGCAGATGTCATCACCAGCTACGCGGGCGGTATTCGCCTGGACACCATCTTTATTGATGAGGGCTTTGGCAGTCTTGATGCCGAAACACTCGATCTTGCAATAAAAACTTTAATGGAACTACAAAAAGGCGGTCGTCTTGTCGGCATCATCTCTCACGTAGAAGAACTAAAAAGCCGCATAGACGTGCGCCTAGAAGTAGAAAAAGGCAAGAGCGGCAGCCATGCGCGATTTGTTATGTGATAATATGGACATCTTTAGCACTTACGAGCATTTGTCAACAAGTTTTTTAAAAGAGTTGACAAATGCATGAAGTTTACCTATACTAAAAAACGTACTGTATGCAATAGGAAATAAAATCGTCATAGAACGGTTAGTATTTCAAATATGTCATAGAAATCCACATTCAAATGTGCTAAAATGGATACGCTTTTTAGAATACGGATGAGATTAGTAGCTTATAGTTAAAAAATTGTGAGGTTTAATTTTTTATGACATTTGATTCAAGTACAGAAACAGTTGCTGTCCTTTATGATATTGAAAATGCGCCTTTCGAGATGTTGAATTTTACTTTAGGAAAAGCACAAAAGTTTTTTCCTTGTCGCTTGATCGTCGTTTCCGATTGGGAAAAGCATCCCGAACAGAAGCGTTGGAATCGCTTGATGAGACGTAAAGGTCTGACATTTCGCCAGATTGATCGCAAGATTGATGGTAAAAATTCCTTAGATTATGCCTTGTTTGACATGGCAAAAATCTTGCGTGATGAAGGTGTGCGTCGTTTCCTTATAGTGACGACAGATTCTGATTTTGTGACTATTGCACAAATGTTGCGTGAAAGTGATACGCCGTGTCATATTATAGGAGTAGGAACAGAGCAGGCAAGTCAAGCTCTGCGTGATGCCTACGATGAGTTTTTTTGCTATCCGCCAGCAAAGAAGAAAAAGGTAAAAGTTGAAAATAATGAAATGTTAGCGCTGACCGACGAAAAACAAATAAAGGCGAAAACAGAAAAAACAACCGGAATTGCAACGGGAATAACAGAAAAATGTATACCGATAAGAAAAAACATTTTGCAAGTGCGTTTGCCGCAGTCTCTTTTTGATAAGCTGCAAAAGCAAAAGGAACATGAGGATGTAGATATAGATCAGCTAGTGACATATCTTTTGATGCGAGGGTTGCATAACGGCTGAGGGGCGTATTATGAGAAAACGAGAGGAA
>CAUUGH010000040.1:0-14036 GCA_963544755.1 uncultured Selenomonas sp.
CTCTGACCTTCGGGTTATGAGCCCGACGAGCTACCAACTGCTCCATCCCGCGATATAAAGTAACAGCCAACAACTATTGATTATACTATAAAAGAAGTGCTTTGTAAAGAGGGGCAAAGCAAAATTAACCCTTAAAATCATCAGTAAGATACACATACCAAAGCAGCCGTTTTGCTTCGGAGCGTACGCTGCTCAGCGTATATGGCTTAGAGTGAATGGCTGTCTTGACGGTTTATCTCTTCTTCTAAGAAATAACGCATACTCGTTTTTTTCCATTCTTTGAGAGAATAGAGCATGACGCGCTCGTGCAAACCGTATGTTTTAGCGAGCGCAGATACGATCTTTTCACATTCGGCGCGGCTTTTTGCGTGGATCATCGTGTAGAGATTGTAAGGCCAATCTTTTGCTGTATCGCGGTCATAACAATGCGATATGGCAGGGCTTTTGCACATAGCTCGTGCAACTTCATCCATGCGTCTAGGCGGTACAACCCATGCACAGAGGACATTTGCGACAAATCCCGCCGTGCGGTGTTGCAGTACTGCACCCATCTTGCGGATCTGCCCTGTTTCTTTCAAGCGATGTAGGCGGCGCAAAAGCTCTGTTTCTTCTATGCCGACTTTTGCAGCTATTTCTTTATAGGGTTCTTCAACTAGCAAAAAATCTCCCTGCATGGCACGGATGATCTTTTTATCCATTTCATCTAGCATTTGCATTTAAGCACCGCCTATTTAAGCTTGAATTGCACATTGACCTTATATTTTTTATGCGAAGGGAGGTTTAAGAGTGCTTCGACGCCCGGTAATATGCGAATTTCTCCCAGGATTTTGCAGCGCATTTCCTCGCTCGGAGTAAGAAGCGTAAACCAAAGGTTGTATTTTCCTTCGCGTTCGTAGTTATGCGTCACACCAACATAGCTATTGACAGCTTCAGCAACGCGTTCTATTGCTTCTGGTGCAACGCGAAGAGCGACGAGCGTACCATGATAGCCGATCTTTTCAGATGCAAAAAATGGACCGATGCGGCGAAGATACCCTCGTGCTTTTAGATCTTTAATACGCGCTAGAACAGTCTTTTCATCAGAATTTAAGTTTTTTGCCAAATCAGCAAAAGGTCGGCTGCTGATGGGCAAGCCGACCTGCAAAACATTGATGAGTTTTTTATCAAAAGCTGTCAACATATTTACACCTTCATATTTTTAGAAAACAGCATTTCGCTTATTCTACCAAAACAGCCGCGATCGCGTCAAGTAATTCTAAGCGACCTTCATTTTTTACTGATGAGTAAGGTAAAATGTTAATTTCTTCTATACCAAGTGTTTTTTGCATATTACTAAGACTTTTTTTCTGCTCGTTGCGACTTAGTTTATCTGCTTTCGTCGCGATGACGAGGACAAAAAGACCTTTTGCCACGAGCCATTGAAACATCTTGATGTCAGATGGCATCGGTTTATGGCGGATGTCTATGAGTTGGCATACGAACTGCAAATCTTCGCTTTGCAAAAGGTATGACTCGATGAAGCGCGACCACATCTTGCGATTACTTTTTGCCGTGCGTGCGTAGCCATAGCCAGGCAAATCAACAAGATAGAAGTCGCACCTTTTGGCTTCTCCTTCGATCTTTGCGCCCACTTCATAGAAGTTGATCGTTTGTGTTTTGCCGGGCTGACCGGAAACGTGTGCGAGATTTTTCGTGCGTGTCAGTGAGTTGATGAGCGATGATTTACCGACGTTAGAACGACCAATAAATACGATCTCCTTACGCCGTATGGCAGGATATTGCTCTTTTTTTACGGCAGATGCAATATATTGTCCCTGCGTTATCGTGACATTATACAGATTGCGTGCCTCCTTTTTGCACTACGAGTGCTTTAGCTAGGACTTCATCCATCGTTTCTACGGGTACGAAGATGAGCTTTTCGCGCACTTCTTGCGGAATATCTTCGATGTCAGGCTCGTTTTCTTTTGGCAGCAGAATGTACTTCATGCCTTCTCGATAGGCTGCTAGAACTTTTTCCTTTAAACCACCGATGGATAGAACGCGACCGCGCAGCGTGATCTCACCTGTCATGGCGATGTCGCTTTTGACTTTTTGACCTGTCAATGCTGAGATCATAGCGGTTGCCATCGTGATGCCGGCAGATGGACCGTCTTTGGGAATCGCACCTTCCGGCAGATGAATATGAATGTCACACTTTTCGTAGAAGTCTTCTTCTAAGCCGAATTTTTCTTGGCGGCTGCGAATATAGGAAAGGCCTGTATGCGCCGACTCTTGCATCACATCGCCAAGTTGACCGGTTAAGATCAATTTGCCCGTGCCTTTTACCACTGTGACTTCCGTCGGTAAAATATCGCCGCCGACTTGTGTCCATGCCATGCCTGTAGCTATGCCGATTTCCGGCTTTTTTTCGGCTTTTTTTCGCAGAAATTTCGGCCTTTCTAAGAAGGTATACAAATTTTTTTTCGTTACGCGCACAGATTTTTTTTCGCCCTCTACGAGAAATCGCGCCGTTTTGCGACAAACACGACCTATCAGGCGTTCAAGCTCTCGAACGCCTGATTCACGCGTGTAGTCGACTATTATCTTTTCTATAACACCTTCACAAAATTGCAGCGCACGCGCATTGAGCCCGTTTGCTGTGCGTTGACGATTCACCAGGTAACGCTTGGCGATCTCTAGCTTTTCTTGCTCTGTGTAACTAGACAGCGTGAGGATCTCCATGCGATCGCGCAAGGCGCGTGGGATGCTGCTAAGAGTGTTTGCCGTGATGATCCAAAGGATCTTGGAAAGATCGAAAGGCAGCTCAACGTAGTGATCGCTAAATGTCAAGTTTTGGGCAGGATCTAAGACTTCTAGGAGCGCTGCCGACGGGTCACCCTTGTAATCTGTGGCGATCTTATCTACTTCATCAAGTAAGAATACGGGGTTTTTTGTGCCGGCTTTGCGTAAACCCTCCATGATACGTCCCGGCATAGCACCGACGTAGGTGCGGCGGTGTCCGCGAATTTCTGCCTCGTCGCGAATACCGCCTAAAGATGCTCGCACGAATTTCCTGCCTGCTGCGCGTGCTACAGAGCTTGCTAACGAGGTCTTGCCAACACCGGGCGGACCTACTAGGCAGAGAATCGGTGCGTGCTGTTCTTTTGTCAGTTGATGAACGGCAAGATATTCTAAAATGCGCTCTTTGACTTTATTTAGCCCGTAGTGATCTTTGTTTAAAATATCTTCTGCTGCCTTGATGTTTATGTTGTCTACCGATACGATATTCCACGGCAAATCAAGCAACGTTTCGATGTAGGTGCGAATTACGCCCATCTCAGCAGACATATTTGACTGACCTTGCATACGATGAATTTCTTTTTCAATCGTCTTTTGTACGTCTTTAGGATAGCTGCCCTCAGCGAGTTTTTTACGATATGTTTCAATATTTGCTGTTTTGTCGTCTTCGTCGCCTAGTTCTTTTTGGATCGCTTTTATTTGTTCGCGCAGATAGTAGTCTTTTTGGATCTTTTCCATCTGTTTACGCACTCTCATACCGATCTTTCGCTCGATCTCAAGAACCTCAAGTTCTCGTGCTAAAATCTTATAGAGATGTTCCATGCGGCTTTTGATGCTGACTTCTTCTAAGAGTGCCTGACGCTCTTCGGTTTTAAGATTCAAATGACTGGCGATGAGATCGCCTAAGCGACCGGCATCGTCGATAATTGCCACGGAAACTAGTGTTTCGGCAGGAATTTTTTTACTAAGTTTGACCCATTGTTCAAATTCATGTACGACAGCGCGTGTTAACGCTTCCATCTCCATGGATTCTTCGACGATTTCGGCAAATTCTGAGATCGTCACCTCAGCGAAATTTTCCGTCTCTTCGTAGGCTTTAATCAAAGCACGTTTTTGACCTTCAACGAGTACGCGCAGTACGCCGCCCGGCAATTTCAAGAGTTGGCGCACCTCAGCGATAGTACCGACGTCGTAGAGATCACTTCGACTAGGCTCATCAACATCAGCGTTTTTTTGCGCTGCAAGCAAGATTTGACGATCACGCACCATCGCTTCTTCTAGGGCAGCTACGGAACGACCTCTGCCGACATCAAGATGAATGATCATGAAGGGAAATACTATCATCCCTCGCATAGGCAGAAGCGGCAGCTTACGCATTTTTGACATAAACAATCCTCCTTACATATCAAAAAAGGGCGCTGCTTGGCGCAGCGTCCTTTTTCGATGCTCAAGCTGATGCTTCCCTACCCGTATGCTTTGCCTGCTCCATCGTCAGTACGGGATCTTGCTTATCAGAGATGACCTCCTTCGTGACGCGACAGTACGAAGCTCCCTCGACCGATGGCACTTCGTACATGACATTACGCATGATGCCTTCGATGATCGAGCGCAAGCCGCGCGCGCCTGTCTTTTGCTTCAAGGCTTCTTTAGCGATAAGACAAAGCGCCGCCTCGTCGAAGTCAAGTTTTACGCCATCCATTTCCAAGAGTTTTTTATACTGCTTTACGAGAGCATTTTTTGGCTCTGTCAAGATGCGAACGAGCGTTTCTTCACTTAGTGCTTCTAGTGTCACAACGATTGGCAAACGTCCGATAAATTCAGGGATCAAACCATTTTTCAGCAGATCTTCGGGCAAGATGTGACGCAATGTTTCGCCGATATTGCGCTCTGCCTTTGATTCAATTTTTGCGCCAAAGCCCATGTTTTTCTTGCCAAGACGCGCCTCTATGATCTTTTCAATGCCATCGAACGCGCCGCCGCAGAGAAACAAGATGTTTGTCGTATTTATCTGGATAAGTTCTTGATGCGGATGCTTGCGTCCACCTTGCGGCGGCACGGAAGCTAATGTTCCTTCTAAGATCTTCAAGAGCGCTTGCTGCACGCCTTCGCCGGAAACATCACGCGTGATGGACGGATTTTCTGACTTTTTAGCGATCTTGTCGATTTCATCAATGTATATGATACCTTTTTCAGCTTTTTCTACGTCGTAGTCTGCCGCTTGGATGAGCTTTAAGAGGATGTTTTCCACGTCCTCGCCCACATAGCCGGCTTCTGTCAAAGATGTAGCATCAGCAATAGCAAACGGCACATTGAGAATCTTCGCAAGTGTCTGCGCGAGCAGTGTTTTGCCGCTGCCTGTAGGACCTATCATGAGTATGTTCGACTTTTGTAACTCAACTTCGTCTGTTTTGCTTTGCGTGCGGTTGATGCGCTTATAATGGTTGTAGACGGCGACGGCAAGCGATTTTTTCGCCTCCTCCTGCCCAATCACATATTGATCGAGGATCTGACGAATTTCCTTCGGTTTTGGCACATCCTTGAGTTCTACCTCAATATCTTCACTAAACTCTTCTTCGATGATCTCGTTGCAAAGTTCAATACACTCATCGCAGATGTAGACGCCAGGTCCTGCTACTAGTTTTCTAACTTGCTCTTGTGATTTGCCGCAAAAAGAGCATTTAAGCTGACCTTTTTCATCCCCAAACTTCAACATGATATCACCTCTTAGTCCTTAGACTTCGGCTTTTTAATAGGGCGTGTGATAACCTCGTCGATAAGACCGTACTCCTTTGCGTCTTCTGCTGTCATGAAGTTGTCGCGCTCCGTGTCGGCAACGAGCTTTTCGCGCGACTGCCCGGTGTGTTTTGCTAAGATGTCATTACCTACTTCGCGCAAGCGCAAAATTTCCTTCGCTTGAATTTGAATATCTGTGGATTGTCCTTGCGCGCCGCCAAGCGGCTGATGAATCATGATGCGTGCTAAAGGCAGTGCATAGCGCTTTCCTTTAGCACCTGCCGTCAGCAACAAAGAGCCCATGCTCGCCGCTTGACCAATACAGATCGTCGATACATCGGGACGGATGTATTGCATAGTATCGTAGATTGCAAGACCTGCCGTTACGACACCGCCCGGACTGTTGATGTAAAGGTGGATGTCTTTATCCGGATCTTCTGACTCAAGAAAAAGGAGCTGGGCGACAACGACATTGGCAACGCCGTCATCAATCGGCCCACCAACAAAGACGATGCGATCTTTTAAAAGACGCGAATAAATATCATAGGCGCGCTCTCCGCGGTTTGAACGCTCTACTACCATGGGAACATAACTGTTCATATAGCTATTCATGCCATCCCTCCATTCATCTTATCGTGACATCATCAGACGGTGCATCACTTAGCGGCATTATCTATAATAAATTGCAGCGTCTTTTTTCTTAGAACCGTCGTCATAAGTTCGCCGCTACGCTTTTGTTCTTTGATGACTTTCTTAACTTGTAGCGGCGTTGCACCGTAGGCTTTTGCCATCGCTATGATTTCGTCGTCAAGATCTTTGCCATCGACCTTGATGTTTTCTGCTTTTGCCACAGCTTCTAGCATGAGATCGGTCTTTACAGCATCGGGAGCCATTTTTTTGTATTGCTCACGCAGCTGGTTGACATCTTTTCCTACATGGCGCAAATATTGTTCAAAGTATATGCCTTGTTGCTCTAGGCGCATAGCTAATTCTTGCATCATCATCGTTGCACGGTGTTCGACCATGACGGCCGGAATATCAACTGTACTGTTTTTCGTCGCTTGTTCGATAATGGCTGCACGATAGGCATTTTCTGCCTGCTGCTTTGCCGCTTGCTCAAGATTTTTTCTAATATCTAGGCGAAGTTCTTCCACTTTATTAAAATTGCTGATCTCCCGGACAAATGCGTCATTAAGCTCTGGCAGCTGACGTTCCTTGATGCTTTGGATTTTACACAAAAATTTAGCCGGTTTTCCGGCAAGTTCCTTTGCATGATAATTCTCGGGAAATGTCACGTTTACTTCGCGTTCTTCACCAATTTTCATACCGATGAGCTGATCTTCAAAGCCGGCGATAAAGTGATTAGAACCAATCTCTAGCAAATGATCCTTGCCTTCGCCGCCCTCAAAAGGCTTTTCGTCGATGAACCCCTTAAAGTCTAGCGTTACAAAATCGCCCTTTTTAGCTGCTAGACCTGTCGCGACATCGATCATTTTAGCACGACGCCGGCGCATACTTTCAATTTCTTTTTCAACATCTTCATCTGTTATTACTACAGCAGATTTTTCTACCTTTAGCCCCTTATATTCGCCAAGTGTTACCTCGGGTTTAGCCGTAAAGCTTGCCTTAAACACAACATCTTTACCTAATGCAAGTGTCACAATTTCAATATTTGGTCTTGAAACAGGCGCAATATCTTGCTCTTGCAAAGCATCGGCAAAAGCTTTATCTGCCAAATGGTCAAAGGCAGTATCAAGAATCGCTTGCTTTCCTACACGCTGTTCAAGAATGTGACGCGGTGCTCTACCTTTACGAAAACCGGGTATACTCACGCGGTTTGCCAGATCGCTACAAGCTTTCGACTCAGCTTTTTTTAACACATCAGCTTCAACTTCTATCGTCAGCACGACCTCGTGGTTTTCCATCTTCTCTGCAGTAACCTTCATAGTATAAAATGACCTCCTAGCGGTTCTTTTTTTGTATGCTGCGGGATGGATAAGAATAAAAACCTTCGCCAAACCCATTTTGCCATGCTAATCATGATACCATACTAAAATAATAAATACAAGCATTTTGAAAAGCAGCCCATCCATGCGAATGAGCTGCAATTTTTTTTATTTTTCTACGCAAATAATGATAGCATACTATTTTGCCGTTTATGTAGTCGCGACAGAAATATCTAATTCGACGGTGCGACCTGCAAAATCCATGTCAATAGCAAGATAGCCGGAGCTACTTATCTTGATTTGAAAATCCTCACCGATGGAAAGCGACGGCGTAGAGATGTCTACTTCTAGCCCTAGTCCTGCAATATGCGTCGCCGTGTTTGCCGTCAACATATTGCTAAGTTCTGCAATCGCACTTTGTGCCATATCGTTGAAGTCTTCGATGGGCATACCCATCATCATGGTAGATGCTATAAAGCGTGCTGTTTCTTCTGTCATGTTGTAAACGACATTACCGCGAATCTGCTTTGTAAAGCCAACGATGACGGACACGCCAAGACTTACTGCATTCTTCTGCTTGACTGTGACCTTAGTGCGCTTAGGCTCTGGAAAACCAATCTGCGGCATGACGGCAGTAAAGGCATCAATAAAAGGATTGACTAGTTTTGCATCCATATTTTTTTACTCCCCCTCCGCAAATCCGAGATTTAAGCAAATATCTCCCATGTCTGTTTTGGCAACGACCTCAAATGAAGTAAGTTTTGGATTGGCAATGCGAATATTTGTACCGCTGATCGTACCGGGCGGCGTTAAGCGCATTTCTTTATCGCGGAAAATATCATTGACCTTCGATACGCCGCGACCAACGATGATATTTGCCGCTTCTTCAACAGAGTCATGAACTTCTTCTTCTTTTATATCGCCGGGCTCATCCATTGCGAGCATACATAAAGCAAAGCGGCGCATGGTATCTTTATTCATATGGACAACAGCGCGGCCCATAGGCGATCCCGTAAGACCGATGATGACAGCGATGCCGTTAATGGTCAAATAGTTGCTTTCATCTACGGAAATTTCAGTTTGGCTTTTTATGCTGAGCAAATTAAGCAAACTCTGCTCGAAAGCTTGTGCAAAAGTCGCCACATAAGAATCGCGCAGCATCGTGACAGCACAACTTTTCTGCTGACACAAGATGATCAACACATCTACTATCTCATTAGGTATTACAGGCTTTTGCAAGAACGCATGGATTCCTGCTTTACGTCCTTGTGTCATAAGGCTTGCATCTTTCATAGCACTTATCATGACAATTTTAGCGTTAGGGTCAACGGCGAGCAGGCGCCGACTAGTTTCAATACCGTTTGCATCAGGCAGGTTCATGTCCATCGTCACGGCGACAGGGCGCACTTTCTTATATTTTTCGACGGCTTCAGCGGCATTATTTGCGACAGCACAGACATCAAAGCCAGCTTTCGTTAAAATATCTTCAAGCATCGTCTGACTTACGCGCGAGTCGTCAACAATCATGATCTTGACTTTATTCACTAAACTCACCTTATTCTTTCCGATCTATCATAATAAAAGCCTTTATAAAGAAACCGCTGATAAAATAGCGGCACTATATACCCGTATTTTGGGTTTTTCAACAAGGTACAAAATCTACCATCTCGTATTTATCCTATCGACTAAAGTCATAAAAAAATTAAGTGTTTTCTTGTTCTTTACCCATGCGCGAAAGTATGACGCGAGCGACATGAACGCCGCTTGCGCTTGCTTGCGAAAGACCACGCGTGACACCTGCACCATCGCCGACGGCAAAGACATTTTTCAAGCGTGTTTCCAGCTCATTTGAAAGTACTATGCGCGAACTATAAAACTTTACTTCAACACCGTAAAGCAGCGTGTCATCATTTGTCATGCCGGGCGCGACCGCATTGAGCGCTTCTACCATCTCCATGATGTTATCAAGATGACGCTTGGGTAAAATAAGCGATAGATCGCCGGGCGTTGCATGAAGCGTCGGCTCCATGAAGCTGTGTCCCATGCGATGTGCGTTTGTGCGCCTTCCTTTGACGAGATCACCATAGCGCTGCATGATGATGCCGCCGCCAAGCATATTTGAAAAAGAGGCGATGCTTTTGCCGTACTTGTGCGGCTCATTAAATGGTTCTGTAAAGTGATTAGATACCAAGAGGGCAAAATTCGTGTTGCGGCTCTGCATCTTCTTGTCACTATAAGAGTGACCGTTGACCGTCATGATGCCGCCTGTATTTTCCATGACGACATGACCGTGTGGATTCATGCAAAAAGTACGCACGGAGTCTCCGTAACGCTTTGTGCGGTAGACCAACTTAGCTTCGTATACTTCGGATGTGATATGATCAAAAATCTCGTCCGGCACTTCAACACGCACCCCAACATCGACTTGGTTATTGCGCTGCTCGACGCGCAGCCGCCGACATTCTTCAGAAAACCACTCCGCACCTGAACGCCCCGGCGCGACTACTATATACTCAGCACCAATTCGTTCGCCGTTTGCAAGCACCAAAGCATTTTCTCCTTCGCCGTCGGAAAAAATATTTTTAACAGGTGTTTGAAATCGGAAATCTACGCGCTCTTTCATATGCTCATATATTTTTTCGAGCATCTTCAAATTGTTTTCCGTACCGAGATGTCGCACACTTGCTTCTAACAGATGAAGATCATGCTCTAAAGCGAGTTTACCGATCTTACTTTCCTTAGTGCTAAATATCTTTGTCGGCGCACCGTGGTGCATATTGATCGCATCGACATATTCTATGAGCCGCATGACCTCAGAAGCACTGATATATTCGCCGAGCCAGCCGCCGAATTGTGTCGTGAAATTGTATTTGCCGTCAGAAAAGGCGCCGGCTCCGCCGAAGCCGCGCATGATATTGCAAGGATTGCAGCCGATACAGCTTTTTACCTTACCTATAGCAATCGGACAAGAGCGATGATAGATGTTGTTGCCGCTTTCTAATATAACAATGGAGATAGCAGAACTCTTTTTTGCTAATTCATAAGCTGCGAAAACACCGGCAGGCCCTGCGCCCACAATAGCGACATCATACGCCTTCACCTCGCCGCCTCCCTTTGCTGCACAATGAAAATCACGCAAACAACACCACTCTTTACCACTGGTATTATATAGGAAGAGGTTGCTTTATGCAAGGGATTCATTTTATAAAGGGCAGACTTTCATGGTAAATTTGAGAATATATGTTCAGCTATTTCTATAAAGTAGCTTTCGATGCTTTTGTCAATGCTGTTATTAAGATAGTTGTGCAGTATATATGTACTTACGCTTTACATAAAAAAGTAAGTTTGTTTACATCTGCGGCTTGCTCTTTTGGATTTTCATGGTAATTTTTTGATAATTCGATGTCAAACGAAAGAGGATTTCCGTAATTCATGTCAAAGTAAGGAGTAAGGAATTTATTTTGTTGGTCGTTTTGTATATTTGCAAGTCATCAGGGCTGTTTCGAGTAGCTCGCCCACGCTTTTTGGGTTGTGGCAATCATTGCGGTTCGTCTAAGGAAAGGCGGCCGCCTTTTTTGTCTATGATAGTACAAATCATTCGATCAATTTATCTACCTTGCCCCCAACGAAAGGAGGTATTGCTATGCAGACAGGAATTTCCGTTTATCCCGGGCTTGACAGCACATTAAAAGAAAATCTTCATCTCATAGAGTTTGCCGCCAAGCTTGGTGTTCAGCGCATTTTCACCTCCTTACATATCTCCGAAATGGATCAGCGCGTCATCAAAGAAGAATTTAGTGCCATCGTACATAAAGCACGCCAGTACGATATGGAGATCGTCTCTGACATCGCACCTAAAACGCTTAAAATTCTTGATATGCGCCACTTATCTCTGGCTACATTTCAGTTTATGGGTATCCATACTTTGCGTATTGATCATAGCTACGGTGCTGCACGCATCGCCGAACTTAGCCGCAACACACAAAACATACGCATCCAGATCAATGCTTCGACGGCGACAGGCAAATTTCTCACGGCACTTTTGCAGGAAAATGCGAACTTTGACAACATCGACGCGCTTCATAATTTCTATCCGCGCGAAGGGACAGGGCTTGCTGAAGCGACGCTAGTTAGAAAGACCGCTATGTTACATAAAGCCGGCATCTCGGTCGGTGCGTTTGTGCCTTGCTATTTTCGCCGTCGCTCGCCACTTCGACGCGGTCTGCCGACTCTTGAAATGCACCGAGATTTTCCACTTTCACTTGCGGCGCGTCATCTCGCTGCCATCGGCATTGACTCTATATTCATCGGCGACTCGCTGCCGTCTAAAGAAGAGTTAGAAACGCTTGTATCCATCAAGGAAAATTGTGTAACGATGCGTGCAGAACTTTCACTAAAAGAGCCTGTACAAGAAGAATTATTAGCGCATATATTCACCGCACGCCTTGATGAAGCACGCGATGCCGTGCGCGCACAGGAAAGTCGTGCGATTCTTAAAGAGATGAGATTAGACATCCTGCCGCAAAATCAAAAGATGCGTCCTTACGGCGCCGTCACGCTTGATAACAAAGATTACGGCAGATACATGGGCGAATTGCAGATCATCAAGCACCCACAGCCTGCCGATGAGCGTGTCAATGTCGCAGCGCTCATCCCTGAAGAAGAGCAGTTTCTCATTAACTACATCATCCCGGGCAAGAAATTTTCCTTTCATCTAAATGAATCATAAAACCTCATAAAAAAACTTCCGCCAAAGCCCTGCGGCTTTTTGCGGAAGTTTTTTGTTCGTGCTTTTATCCGGCAGTTTGTATATTTTGCACTGCCTTTTTTTTCTTCGCGAGCTTCTTTTTTTCTTTGCGAAGCGCTTTATTGTAACGCTCTTCTTCGCTAAAGATGCAGCCGCAGTAAGGTTGGCGGTAAAGCCCTAATTCATGACTTATGTCGATGCCTTCTTGCCAGCCTGAGCGAAAATCTTCATAATAAAATTTAACGTCATATTTGCGAGCAAAAAATTCTGCAGTCTCACGCATAAAATCATGCTGTTGATGTATGCTGTAAAAGAGTGTACTTGTAAAAGCTTCAAAGTTATTTTCATGTGCATAGCGTGCCGTTTCGCCCAAGCGCCATGTGTAGCACATATGGCAACGACCTTGCGGCAAACGCTCGGCAATAAGCGCACGCTGCAAAAATTCGCGCAGCATATATGTTTCGTTCGTTTGTATTTTCAAATAAGTATTGGCGGCAAATTCCTTTGCCGTCTTTAGCCGCATCGCCCATTCTTTGTACGGATGGATATTGGGATTAAAAAAGTAGCCGACAGGCTCAATGCCGTCTTGGCGAAGTTTCTTGACCGGATAACAAGCGCAAGGACCACAGCACATATGGAGCAAAAGTTTCAAAGGCATTTTTCCCCCTCCCTATATGGCATATTGAGATGTTCGTAGGCAAGGCGTGTTACAACGCGCCCACGCGGCGTGCGGTTGATAAAGCCAAGCTGTAGAAGATACGGCTCGTAAACATCTTCTATCGTATCACTCTCCTCGCTGATAGCAGCTGCTAAGGTATCAAGACCGACTGGACCTCCTGCAAACTTTTTTACCATCGTCATAAGCATACGGCGATCGGTAGAGTCAAGCCCGATGCGGTCAACTTCCAGTCGGGCAAGTGAACTATCGGCAATTTCTGCTGTGATTTTAGCCTTGCCTGCGACTTGTGCAAAATCACGCACACGCTTTAAAAGACGGTTTGCAACGCGCGGCGTGCCGCGTGAACGACGTGCGATCATCTCTGCACCGCTTTTTTCGATGGTGATTTGTAAGATCTTTGCCGCACGCTCAATTATCAGCATGAGTTCTTGCGGCCTGTAATACTCTAAACGCGAGATAACGCCGAAGCGATCACGAAGCGGTGCTGCAAGCGCACCTGCTTTCGTCGTCGCCCCAACTAAGGTAAAAGGTGCAATATCCAAGCGAATAGAGCGCGCACTCGGCCCTTTGCCAATGACGATGTCGAGTGCAAAATCCTCCATGGCGGAATATAACACCTCTTCAACATTGCGTGAAAGGCGGTGAATTTCATCAATAAACAGTACATCGTGTTCGCCAAGGTTTGTTAAGAGTGCCGCTAGATCACCAGAGCGTTCGATAGCAGGCCCTGATGTGATGCGAAAATTTACGCCAAGTTCGTTAGCGATGATGCCGGCAAGTGTCGTCTTTCCTAGACCGGGCGGCCCGTAGAGCAGCACATGATCGAGTGCTTCACCGCGCTTTAATGCCGCTTGCACAAAGATACGCAGGTTTTCCTTTGTCTTTTCCTGTCCGATATACTCGATGAGCTTTTTAGGGCGCAAACTATATTGCCAAGTATCTGCCGCCTGTTCATCTAAAGTGACGATGCGATCTTCTAGTTCATCCATATAGCCACACTCCTTCCTTAGCAAAATAGCTACAATGTGTCAAGGCTGCTTCATTTTAGCTTTGCTTCTTTGGATTTTGAAAGCTCTTTTAACGCGAAGCGAATCAATGTGGCTGTATCTTTACAATCCTTGGCTTGTTGTAATATAGGTGCAAATTCTGACTT
>CAUUGH010000041.1:0-13537 GCA_963544755.1 uncultured Selenomonas sp.
CGTATGCTCGTAAGCCCCAGATCGGAAAGAATCTGTGCGCCGTTACCGTAATCTCTAAGATCCGGCGCAAAACCAAGCTCTACATTTGCCTCGACGGTATCTGAGCCTTTATCTTGCAGCTCGTAGGCGCGCATTTTGTTAGAAAGGCCGATACCGCGCCCTTCTTGACGCATATAAAGTACGACGCCTTCGCCTTCTTTTTCAATCTTTTTTAGCGCGATGGCGAGCTGCTCGCCGCAGTCACAGCGCATAGAGCCGAGCGCATCGCCGGTAAGACATTCAGAGTGGACGCGCACAAGCACATTTTTTTTATTTGCCACCTCGCCCTTGACAACGGCAAGGTGGCATTTTCCGTCGAGTATGCTTTCATATGCTTTGATGCGAAAATGGCCGTAACGGCTTGGAAAATCAACATCGGCGACTTGCTTGACGAAACTTTCCGTACGCTTTCGATACTCGATAAGCGACTTTACCGTGATGATATTAAGCCCATGCAGCTTCGCAAAGTCTTTAAGTTCCGGCGTTCGCATCATGTGTCCGTCGTCTGCCATAATTTCGCAGCAAAGTCCTGCCGGGTAAAAACCTGCCAAACGTGCTAGATCCGTCGTCGCTTCCGTGTGACCTGTGCGCCTTAGCACACCGCCCTCGACTGAGCGCAACGGAAAAACGTGTCCCGGTCGGCGAAAGGATGCAGGCTTTGCTTTTGGATCAAGCAGCAGCTTGATTGTCTGGCAGCGTTCAAAGGCGGAAATGCCCGTATCGGTATGGTACGCATCGATCGAAACTGTAAATGCCGTTTCGTGATTATCCGTGTTATTGGCGACCATCTGCCCGATGTTTAATTCATCAAGACGCTTGCCGTCGATTGGCGTACAGATAAGCCCCTTGGCGTATTTCGCCATAAAATTGATGTCTTCCGGTTTTACTGTCGCCGCTGCGATGATAAGATCACCTTCATTTTCTCGATCTTCATCGTCTACCACGACGACCATCTTGCCGTATTTAATATCTTCAATAGCTTGTTCTACTGTGGCAAAATCTGACATATTTACTGCATCTCCTTATACTTTAGGAGTAGCTGATAAATTCAGCTCCCCATCGTAGTGTATATATGTAACTTTCATTTTATCAGTGGTTTCTTAAAATCCTTGCCGGCGCAGAAAATCCATCGTTAGGCTGCCAGCAGCCGTAAAATCGTCGCTTTTTTTCGTCTGCGGTGTTCTTAAGAAAAATTTTTCCACATATTTGCCGATAATATCCGCTTCGATGTTCAAACGGCTAAAGACGCGCTTTTCGCGCAGGTTCGTGACTCGTCTCGTATGCGGAATAAGGCTGACAGTAAATGTTGCCGTATCAACGTGTACTACCGTAAGACTGATGCCGTCGAGCGCGACTGAGCCTTTTTCTACGATATAGCGCAAGATGTCGGCACTTGCACGCACGGTTAGTAAGATTGCGTTTTCCTCAGCTTTTATCGCTGCAATAGTACCCACGCCGTCGATATGACCGCTGACAATATGACCGCCTAAGCGGCTTTTAAGCGTCAAGGCACGTTCTAAATTTACGCAGCTACCGCGCTTTAACTCTAAAAGAGAGGTGCGCCGTATCGTTTCCGGCATAACATCTGCCGTAAAATGCGCCGCATCAAAATGGTTGACTGTCAGGCAAATGCCGTTGACCGCGATGCTATCGCCAAGCGCAACGTCTTTTAGTACTTTTGTCGCGCATATGGTAATTTCTTTACCATCCAAGCGAAAGAGCGTGCCGACTTCTTCAATTATTCCGGTAAACAACGGCTATTTCGCCCCCTTTGCTATATAGCCGGTTAGTAAAATATCAACACCGAGCTGCTCAGTCTTTAGATTCTTCAGCGTTATAGCATCGCTAATCTCTAAAACTCCTTCGCCTTCGACAGTGGTCAAAGCATTTTTGCCGCCTACTATCTTTGGCGCAATAAATGTATGGATCTTATCTGCCAAACCTGCCGCAAGCAGTGAAAAGTTTAGTGTGCCGCCGCCTTCGACAAGAAGTGACGTAATGTCTTTTGCCGCAAGAAAATGCATCAATGCCTTTAGATCGACGCGCTCACCTGTACCCATGCAGACTACCTCAGCACCTCTTGCCCGTAAGGCTTGGCAGCGATCTTCAGTCGCGGCGGAGGTGACGGCAATAAGCGTCTTTGCCGCACCGTCTGAGACTACCTTGGCGGTAATCGGCGTGCGAGCTTTACTGTCAATAATTACGCGCAGAGGGTTTTTTCCCTCCGTCGCTAAAAGCCTAGTCGTTAGCGACGGATCATCAGATAATACCGTGCCGATGCCGACAGCGATGGCATCGGTCACATCGCGCATCTCATGCACGCGCTGACGCGCCGCATCACTCGTTATCCAGCGCGAATTTCCTTGCGCCGTCGCTATCTTGCCGTCTAGCGTCATTGCTGTCTTTAGCGTGACAAAGGGCAGCTTTTCTTTTACCCATTTTATATAAGCTTCATTTAGGCATTGTGCTTCTTTAGCCAACACACCAACCTTAACTTCGATGCCTGCCTCTTCAAGAAGTGCCTTACCTTTACCTAAAACGCGCGGATTTGGATCTAGCATGGCGACAACGACACGGCGGATGCCTGCTTTTATGATCGCCTCAGCACAAGGCCCCGTGCGCCCATGGTGCGAACACGGCTCAAGCGTCACATAAAAAGTCGCGCCGCAGGAAAGTTCGCCTGCCATATTTAAAGCGTGTATCTCCGCGTGCGCCGATCCCGCTTTTCGATGCCAGCCTGCACCGACAAGGCGTCCCTTACGCACTATGACCGCACCAACAAGCGGATTTGGCGACGTACGCCCACGCGCATTTTCAGCAAGAAAAAGAGCCTCGCGCATGAAATCTTCATCGCACTGCAAGCTGTTCGCCTCCTTTATTTGCACAAAAAAAGACCGCAAAAAGAACACTCTTTTCACAGTCTTTTACGGCGCGCCTTTATCTACGAAACAGATAAAAGCGCGTGTAGTTTGAAATGCAAAGAACACTTGCACGTCTTTTCCCATCCAGACTATACTGTCGGCTTCGGAGTCACGCCGAATCTGCCAAAAGGCTCGCGGGCTTTACCGCCGGTGGGGACTTGCACCCCGTCCTAAAGACTGCTTTTCTGCAAGAAAGGATACCATACACCTAGAATCTTTGTCAAGATGAAGATACTCATTTTTGACCGCGGAGATCGGCTATGTTTTACGCTAACAGCGGCGCACTTTTTTATAAAAGAGACATCTGTGCTTATAATAACCACCGATAAATTCAGCGCATCTGCATAAATCCAAGCGACTTCATTTTATCAGTGTTTCCTATAGTTTAGCTGCTCGCACTTGCTTCTTCTTTACTTCTTCTTTGCTGCATAAAGAGTACGAAAATGAGCAGGATAAAGCCTACCATATCGGTCATAAGTCCTGGCTGAATCATTAAAATGCCACCGATAAACATGAAAGTGCGTTCTATGACATTGAGCGGTTTTATAAGGCAGCCAATCATCGCGCCGCTAAGACCGATCATGCCAATGATAGAGGTCAAAAGTATAGCGATTAGCCCAATAGGGGTAGCATCGATCATCAAGATGACGGGCGAAAGTACGAAGATGTAGGGAATAATGAAGGCAGCGATCGCGAGCTTTGAAGCGTTTATGCCTGTTTTTAGCGGATTGCCGCCGCTAATGGCAGATCCTGCAAAAGCTGCAAGTGCAACAGGCGGCGTCACATCGGCGATGATGCCAAAGTAAAAGACGAACATATGCGCTGCAAGTACGGGAACGCCCATCTGCACGAGTGCAGGTGCAGCGATCGTTGAAGTGATGACGTAGTTTGCCGTAGTCGGTACGCCCATACCTAAAATGATCGATGTGATCATAGTAAAAAACATCGTCGGCAACAGCATACCGCCCGAAAGGTCAAGAAGCGCTGAGGCGAGTTTTAAGCCAACGCCTGTTTTCGTCACGACACCGATGATTATGCCTGCTGAAGCGCAGGCAACTAGCACGCCGAGAACATTACGAGCGCCATTTTCCAGACCGCGCACGATTTCAACAGGCTTCATACGCGTCGATTTACGAAGTGAAGATGCGACTATAGAAAGCACTATAGCCCAAAGAGCTGCACGCATTGGCGTAAAGCCGGAGATAAGCAGGTAGATGATGACGACTAGCGGAATTGCTAAATGCCCACGCTCTTTTAGGATCCTAAAGCCGCTTGGCAATTCGCTTTTTGCCACGCCTTTAAGATTGCTGCGACGCGCTTCAAAGTGGACGCCGAGCCATATCCCGAGAAAGTATAATAGCGCCGGAATCGTCGCCGCCTTGACGACATCAAAATATGGCACACCGACAAATTCTGCCATAAGAAAAGCTGCCGCGCCCATGACAGGCGGCATGAGTTGTCCACCCGTTGATGCCGCAGCTTCAACAGCTCCTGCAAAGTTTTTTTCGTAGCCGAGTTTTTTCATCATGGGAATGGTAAAAGCGCCTGTCCCGGCGACGTTTGCGACCGAACTGCCGGAAACTGTACCCATAAATCCGCTAGACAAGACGGCGACCTTAGCAGGTCCACCACGCGCCCAACCTGCAACGGCATTTGCCAAGTCAATGAAGAATCTGCCAAGACCCGTTGATTCTAGGTAGGCGCCAAAAAGGATAAAGAGGAAGATAAATGTCGAAGATACCCCGAGCGGTATGCCAAAAATCCCCTCCGTCGTAAAGAAAAGATGTGCAACCAACTGATCAAGATTTAGCCCACGATGTGCTAGTACGCCGGGTAGATATGGGCCTATGAACGCGTACGCCAAAAAGCAGAGTACAACAACGACCATCGGTATACCAACAACGCGCCGTGTCGCTTCTATGACCAGCATAATGCCGATAAGTCCGACCAGGAGATCAAGCGCATTAACAGTTCCTGCTCGCCTTACAAGACTTTGGTAAGAAAAGACGATGTATAAAGGCGCACCTGCTGCCAAAACAGCAAGGATGACATCTACGGTATGCAGTTTATTGCGTGACCAGACGCGCCGCATGGGAAAGAGCAAATAGACAAGCGTCAGCCCAAAGCCAAGATGTATAGCACGCTGCAACTGTGCATCAAGTACGCCAAAAAGTGCCGTATAAATTTGAAACAAGGAGAAACTTATGGCAATAATCATGACTACCCTTGCCATAAAGCCCTTGTATTGTACAGCATTAGACTCCTTATCATATTTTTTTAGAGCTTCTTTTGCAAGTTCTTTATGCTTTTTATCAGGCATATATGAACATCATTCCTTTCTTATCATATTTGAAGCTTCCTGCGCTTTAAAAAACTACTGATAAATTAAGCTAGCTATCTTAGAGCCTCCGCACAAATCTAGGCGACTTCATTTTATAAGTGTTTTCTTGGCAAAAAGTTTTTCCATGCCCCATTGCCAAGGGCTAATTAGCAAAAGGTCAACGCGGCTACCCGTCGGCAGTATTTCAAACAGCCGTTTTTCCGTGCCGTCAAGAACAAGCGTCAGTTCCGTGTCAACCCCCGTGCGTAAAGCGAGCCGAGAAAAGCGGCGTTTCATGCCGTCTAAGACGAAAAATTCCCCTTCGGTATGAAATTCGCCTTCATTTGTAAGAAATGGCAACCCTACGCCAAACGATTGGTAGCGCGTCGAATCAAGCACAAATCCTGAAACATCTTCATCGACATAAAGACACTCTTCAACAGGTGTTTTTTGTACTGAGTGAATGAAGTGAATTTGCACCGGCATACCTGCCCGTGCTTCTTCTGTATAAATTATTGCCCCCTGCTCGCTTTCGACAACAAGCAAGGGGCGTACTAAGAAATCTGCCAGAGCTGCAAGCACCAGGGCTGCAAGAAATATTCCTGTCCTGATTCGCGTCATTGTTTATTCCTTGTAGTAGCGCTCTGCACCGGCATTTAGTTCAATAGACATACCATTTTTCACACTTTGCCTAGTTATCTGCTTCGCTGCCGAATGTGAGGCCTGTAATTTTTCGAGGTTGTCAAAAAGTGCCTTAGTGATGTCATAGCCTAGCTTATCATCTACATTGTCCGTCGCTATAAGTATCGCCATGACAGCGATGCCCGATATTTCTTCATCAAAGTCTGCATATACACCAGCCGGAATCTTTGTCTTAGTATAAAAAGGATACTTCGCTATTAAAGCATCTGCCTTATCATCATCAATCGGCAAAAGGCGCACTTTCTTTTGTGACGTGATGTCTTGCACCGCCGCCGTCGGAAAACCTGCCGTGACAAAAGCCGCATCAACATTGCCGTCTTTTAGAGCGCTCGCCGCCTCCCCGAAGGACAAATACTGCTCATCTATATCATCATAGCTCATGGCATATGCCGCAAGAATCTGGCGTGCATTAGCTTCTGCACCGCTACCTGCCGCACCGACAGCAACGCGCTTACCTTTTAAATCGGCGATACTTTTAATCCCTGTCGCCTCAAGTGTAACGATCTGACAGGTTTCCGGATAAAGTGCCGCAATACCTCGAAGGTTTTCGACTTTTTTATCCTTAAACATCTCCGTGCCGTTTACAGCATAATATGTAATGTCATTTTGCACGATAGCAAGATCTACAGAGCCTTCCTTTAGCATATTAATGTTTGCAACTGTTGCGCCCGTAGATTGTGCGCTTGCATTCATGCCGGGAATTGCCTTGTTTAAGATCTCTGCCATAGCGCCGCCGATTGGATAATACGTTCCTGCCGTGCCGCCAGTAGCGATATTTAAAAATTTATTGCTGCCGGTTGCACCGCAGCCAACAAAAAGCACTGCAGAAAAAATCAATAGCACAGCTGCTGAGATAATTTCCCCAACTTTACTCATATTCATCGTGAAAACCCCCTAGATATAATCCTATTATATACTACGCATACAATTATAGCATATCTTGTTTTTTGATGCAAATATTTTATATATCAGATGTGTGCATTAAGGAAATACTGCTAAAATGAAGTCGCCCGGAAAAGTGATATTTCAGCCGCCAAAGCCTCCCAAGTCCTGAAGGGCGACCCCGGCAAGGATTAGTCCGGCAACGGACGGCACAAAAGATATGCTAGCAGATGGCTTCAAAGATGACGCTATAGCTTCCTTATCACTTTGCTCAACTGCCAGCAGATGCGTCTTTTTAGGCAGCTCTTTTGAGTAGACGACCTTTAGCCCCTGCACGCCGCGCGCCTTTAGTTCACGGCGCATGACACGCGCTAAAGGGCAGACGCTCGTTTCATAAATGTCTGCGACTTCAAATTTCGTAGGATCAAGCTTGTTTGCCGTACCCATGCTGCTCACTATGGGAACGGCACGTTTTTTAGCTTCCATGACAAGCCCTATTTTACTTGTTACGGTGTCGATAGCATCGACGATGTAATCTAAGGAACCGTGAAAAAAAGACCTGCCCGCTCGGGCAGGAAAAATTCTTCAATCACATCAACATCGATCATCGGATCGATATCTTTTACTCGCTCTTTCATTACCGCCGCTTTATTTTTCCCAAGCGTGCTTTTTAGTGCTACAAGCTGACGATTTAGATTTGATGCGGCAATTTTATCCGGATCGACTAATACGAGATGACCGATACCAGCACGCGCTAGTGCTTCTGCCGCAAACGAGCCGACGCCACCTATGCCAAATACCGCAACACGCGCTTTTTGCAGCCGCTCTACGCTAAGCGCACCGATGAGCATTGCCGTGCGACAAAAACGCTCCTTCATAAATATCTGCTCCTTTTTAACGAAAACCATAAAAGCGCACACATTTGCAAAACGGCGCATACGATAAGACTTATGCAGCTTATTTCTTTGGGTGAAACGGATCGAACTTAGGCAAGGGAAAATTGCTGCTGCGCGAACTAAAAGATGGCAGTTTTTCAGTGGGGCGATCCATGAAGCTAGGTAACTGCGGCGTAGGTGCGATACTTTCCGTCTTTAGTTTACTTTCCGGTGCTTTCATGCGCTGCGCCTTCATGATGACACCATCTATAAAATCCGTTGCGATAATCGTTGCGCGGATCGTCTGACCCATAGCAGAGTCAATGACCGTACCTAAGATAATATTGACATCTGGATGTGTGTTGTCGTAAATATATTGTGTCGCCTCATTGACATCATAAAGCGACATGGATTCGCTGCCGCTGAGGTTTAAGATAAGTCCGCGTGCGCCCGTCAAAGACTTTTCGACCAAGGGGCTTTCCACCGCCTTTTTCACAGCTTCGATAGCACTTAATCCACTCTCGCCGATTCCTAAGAGCGAATCGGCGCTTTGACTTTGACGAAAGATCGATGTAACATCGGCAAAATCGACGTTAATAACACCTGTCGTTAAAATAAGCTCCGTAATACAATGGATCGCCTGTCTTAAAACATCGTCGGCGACCTTAAACGCATTGACAAGTGACAGTTGCTTATTTTCAGGCAGCTTCATGAGATTATCATTTTGTATAGAAATCAGCGCATCAAGGTTTCCCTGCATCTTTGCGATGCCTTCATTGGCAATACGCTTCTTGCGTTGACCTTCAAAGCCAAAAGGCACGGTCACAACACCGATTGTCAAAACGCCCAGATCCTTAGCTAGTTTTGCAACGACAGGCGTCGCCCCCGTACCTGCACCGCCGCCCATGCTCGCTGTGACAAATACCAGATCAGCACCATAAAGTGCCGCCTTGATCTTTTCTGCATCATCTTTTGCCGCCGCCTCGCCGATGTCTGCTGCGCCGCCCGTGCCAAGCCCCTTCGTCAACTCACGCCCGATACCGATAGTCTTAATGCCTATCTCGTCCATGTGCGCTAAATGCTTCATATCCGTATTGATCGCGATAAGTTCTACATCTTGCTCACTGTCTTTAGATATACGCTCGATGACACTATTGCCGCCGCCGCCTACACCGACGATCTTTATATTGACTACCGCTCTTTTGATCTTCGTGCTTTCCATCATAGAGGCGGTTCCTCCTCTCCATACCTTGCGGTCGCTGCTATTTGCTCGCACATCGTCCACTTATCCTTATCGCGCCTTCTGACTCATTTTTTATTCGCCATTTCCCGTGCCGTTCCTGCCTTTTTTCTTACTAAAGCCGCTACACTGCGCGACAAGCATACCTGTAAGCATCAGCACGCAGCCGAAGATCTCTGTTCTTCCCATAACTTCTCCTAAGACGATCATGCCGGCTAAAACACCTATTACCGTCTCGCTGCTCAAAATGACGGCGGCAAGCGTAGGCTCTGTATACTGCTGACCTATGATTTGCAGCGTAAAAGCGACACCTGAGCTTAATATGCCGGCATAAAGGATCGATCCCCATGCTGCTTCTACTGCTGCAAAGGTTGGCGACTCAAAGAAAAAGGCAAGGAAAAAACTCCCTAAAGCGCAAACAAAAAGCTGCGCCAAAGAAAGCTCTACGGCATCGACAAACGCCGCAAAGCGGTCGATATAGAGGATGTGCGCCGTCCATAAAAATGTGCTTAAAAAAACCAGCAAATCGCCATCTGAAAACGCCGCATCATCTTGCAGACACAAAAAATACAGCCCCAACAGCGCAAAAAACGCGCCGATACCGTGCGCCGTGCGGACACGGCTACCAAAAAAGAAAGCAAACAGCGGCACGAACACGATGTATAATCCCGTGATGAACGATGCCTTGCCGACCGTCGTGTACGCTATGCCAACCTGCTGGAGCGTCGTCGCGACCAACATGATCGCCCCTGCACCTAGCCCACTTCGCCAGCCGGCGTGATAAGCTCCTTTTGCCCTATCTGCCTCGCGCCGCCCATAAAGAAGCAGCCACAGCAAAAAAATGACGGGCAGCGATATAATATAACGTGCCGCACCGTAGGTGTATGGCCCTATTATATTTGCACCGATTGACTGCGCAACAAAAGTCGTACCCCAAATTAAAGAGGCGAGGAAAAGAAAAATACTGCCGCCAAGACGCACGAACCTCACCTCCGCTCTGGCGTCACTTTGCCCAAGAGTTAAACTTTTCGATCATTTTAAATGGCTTATACGACTCCTTTGCCTGCCGCAGTCCCTCAATGCCCATATCTTCCTCACGATTTATATACGTCATATTAGACCAAGCATTTTCAACGAACGCTTGATTTATGACAGGATACGCGCCGCGCACCTCCGGATCTGCCTTTTCTACATGAATGACCGCCGTATCGTCGTTTAGCTGCTCACCGAAAGTAAAGGCAACTACACGCTGACCTAAAAGGATCGCACCGCCCTTTAGACGAAAATCCTTAAAATTATTCAACACCTCAATGATGGCTTGACGCTCAAGCGCAATAAACGGATCGTCAGGAATTTCATGCGCACGATGCTTATACCAACTGTTGATCGTAAGTTTACACTGCGTTACAATTTCGTCTGTGATCGGCTGATATGTAGCTTCCGGGTAATTTTTGCGAAAGCTATTTAGATGATTCTTCTTTGCGTGAAACTTACGCCCTGAAAGTTTTATCAAATCCTCAGCGAGATATACATAATCAAAATTCTTACGATCAGGCTCAATGACAAAATCTGCATATGTAAAATTTTGCAAAACATCGGCAAAAGAACGCTCAATGCCTGAAAAACGCACAGGCTTTTTCTGCTCCTTGGAATATTTGACCAATTTCTCTACGGCAGCTAACAGCTTTTCTTGCGGACCAAAAGGCTGCAAGAAAAATTCCTGCCCATCCCAACCAGCTTTCATATAAAGAACGTCTTCATCTTTTGCCCACATGACATTATAAGCCTCGCGCCACATATAAAGATTTGTAAAGTTAAAATGCGAATTTTCATAATAACGCGCTCGAAAAAAGCCATCAAGCAACGATTTATCTCCTTTTTGCAAAGCTTTGAAATCTATGATGTCCATTCCTCTCTATATCAAAAAACACTAAAAGCGCAGATACAATCATTTTTCTATCTTCACTGCTCTACCATTATATCAACTCTGTCAAGCTGTAAACAATCATTTTTTATTATAGAAAAAGCGGCTGTTGCATGAAGTTTAAGAACCTCATACAGCAGCCGCTTTTAAAGACCGGAAGAAATTAAGATAAGTTTACCGCACAGCCGTCACTCTGCGGTAAACGGCAAAAGTGCAATATTTCTTGCGCGTTTAATCGCAAGCGTAACCTGACGCTGATGCTTCGCGCAGTTACCTGATATGCGACGCGGCAAAATCTTGCCGCGCTCTGTGATAAATCGGCGCAGCTTTGCGACATCTTTATAATCAATGGCCTCTACTTTATCTACGCAGAACGTGCAAACCTTACGGCGCGAACGTCTGCCTTTTTCACGTCTTATCAAAACTATTTCCTCCCTCTTGTTAGAAAACCACTGATAAATTTAGCCGCCCATTTTCACACATCTACGCTGTGAAAATCCCGGCAACTTCATTTTATCAGCGTTTCCTTAGAATGGAATTTCTTCATCGGGTATGGAAGGACCAAAGGACTCTTGTCCTGTAGGCGACTGACTTGGTGCGCTGCTCGGTGTCGATGCGCCTGCTGCTGCGCCGCCTTGCGGACGCGAACCGGCAAACTCAATATCACTGGCGACGACTTCCGTCACATAGCGTTTCGAGCCGTCCTGTGCATCATAGCTTCTAGCCTGTAGGCGACCTTCGACAAGGATACGACTGCCCTTCGTCAAGTAGTTGCCGCAAAACTCTGCAAGTCGTTCCCATGCAACAATAGAAATAAAGTCCGCTGACGGCTGCTGCGTGTCGTTTGCTTTGCCAAAGCGCCGATTTACAGCGAGCGAAAACGTAGCTACCGCCTTGCCGCTCTGCGTGTAGCGCACTTCCGGATCGCGAGCGAGGTTTCCAGTCAAAAGTACCTTGTTCATGGCATTTCCTCCCTAAAGATCACTATAAGCACCCAAGCTGTACAGCTTAGTCTTTCTCAGCAACGGATGTTTTTTCAGTAGTAACGCTTTCTTCTGTACGCACGATCATATGTTTTAAAAGATCATCGGTGATCTTCATCACACGATCACACTCTTTCATGCAAGAAGGCTCGGCTGTGACATAAAACAAGCAGTAGTACCCATCCGTATAATCTCTAATCTCATACGCTAGACGCTTTTTGCCCCAACGATCTTCCTTGTCGATCACGGCACCATTTGACTTTAACAAACTGACGAACTTATCAATAACAGCGTTCGTCGCTTCTTCTTCCATCGGCTTTACAATAAAGACAACTTCGTATTTTCTCACAAAAACACCTCCTCTATGGTCTGTGGCTCTTTATAAAGAGCAGGGAAGGCTCAAAAGGTATTCGAACCAACTGTCCTTTGACTCGACGATTATACCATAAGAACCACCGCAGAGCAAGGAGAAATTCCTCTCCTATAGTAAGGAAAGTTTACAACTTCTCTAAAGAAAAATCATTCATCGTTCGATAAATAGAAAAATAAGTTTTTTTGTTTTTCCTATTTTGAAAGGAGCTTTCTATATGCCAACGATATATTCCATGACACAGTCAAATTACAGTATGTACCGTTTTGCACAAAAGAGCGGCTATTCACTTTTCGGGCAGACAAACTCTGCCGGCGGACGTGGGATGTCTTGGCTTTTTGGCACTCGTTCATCTCGTACATCTAAAGGACTTTCATCGCTTCTTAATTCTAAAAACTTTAATCCGGACGCTAATGCGCTGATGGATCTAAAAGAAAAGACGCGTGCCGTCTTAAAATCTTATCATGAAGCTTCAGACGGCTTTTACAAGGCGTTTGATGCGTCGATGAAAGAGCTTTCTAAAAGTGCAAGCACACTAAAAAACACGAATTTCGATGTAAAAGGTGCAACCGAAGCAGAAACGCAGGAAAATACCAAAACAGTGCTAAAGAATGTTAAGAGTTTCGTGTCAGATTACAACGATACGATCAATATGTTTAATAACTATTCTGATGTGTCAAGCCGTGCTCAGAGCATGACTAAACTCTTCGGCGATGCTTCGTATAAAGCTGATTCCTTGCGTAAAATCGGCATCACAGTAAATTCGACAGCCGGCACGCTTTCGGTAAATGAAACAGCGCTGACGAAAGCTCTTAAAGAAGATCCAAAACGTGTCGAAAGTATCCTCGGTAAGCGAGGGCTTGCCGATGCGACAGAGCAAAAAGTCAATTTTGCCAAAACCCAGCGCGATAAGATCTTTCCCTCCGCGCAGCAGATGCTAGGGTCTAACTACCGACGCGCCCTCGCCTACACTTCAGCAGGTGCTTTGACAAGTATGAATTCTTATGCAAATGTCGGCACGTTACTTTCGATGTTCTTTTGATATCTTTTTGCCGGTGGAAAAAATCACCTTTTGTACGATTTTTAGCAACATCGCCACCTAATCGACAAACTTCATAACAAAAAAGGAAGCTGCATCTTTTATGTGCAGCTTCCTTTTTTATTTCCCAAAAAGCAGTCTTATAAGCTGCTTAAATACGCAAAAGATGGTCGGGATGACAGGATTTGAACCTGCGGCCTCATCGTCCCGAACGATGCGCTCTACCAAGCTGAGCCACATCC
>CAUUGH010000042.1:0-13477 GCA_963544755.1 uncultured Selenomonas sp.
TCGGTGCAGGCTATAGCTCTTCTGATGGTTTTGTCGGCATGATAAATGTCGGTGATACGAATTTTCGCGGTATGGGCGATGCTATCAGTTTGCTTTATGAAATTAGCGGCGACGATAGAGATGCACACGGTTTTGTATTTTCCTACCGTCGCCCATGGCTAGACAGGCAGGAAACTACCGGCGCTTTGCGTATTTACAACCGCGTTTATGAATATGACGATTACGATACGGATGGCAATTTGCAAGAAGCGTATATGAGAAAGTATGTAGGCGGTGAAATTACGCTCGGCAGGCCGGTAAATGAGTACACGACGAACTTTATCACGCTTAGAAGCCGCCGAGATACTTACGAAACGCATAAAAGCAGCGGCAAGTACGGTGATCGCGGTACGCCGGCATGGAAAGCGTGGCGCGATGCAAATTTCGGCACGACACGCAGTATTACCTTTCAGCACGTTTCTGATACACGCGACAATATTTACAACTCTACGTCAGGCGGGCGCATGAGTCTAGAGCTTGAGCTTGCCGGTTTTGGCGGCGATTTTAGATACCAAAAGTTTACGGCAGAAGACAGGCACTTTTTAAAGATTGGCAAAACGCAGACCGTCGCCCTGCGCGGTCAATTTGGCTTTGCACGCGGCACTATTTCCGAGTCAAATCTTTATAAGCTCGGCGGGCAAGACTCTTTGCGCGGCTATCGTGATGATCAATTCCGCGGCACGCGCCTTTTGCTTTTGTCGGCAGAGTATCGTTTCCCACTCATCAGTAAGGTGCAAGGTGCGTTCTTTACCGATTGGGGAAATGCTTGGAGTGACAAGCGTTTACCTAATACGATAAAAGGCAGCATCGGTGTGGGGCTACAGATCGAAACGCCGGTAGGCCCTATTCGCTTAGATTATGGTCGTGGCTCAGACGGTGGGCGCATACACTTTACTGTCGGCAGCTCTTTTTGACGTGGTTTATCACTTAGCTGCAAGCGGTGCAAATTGCTTCATAACAAGGATATATATATATTTTCTTAAGTGACTTCATCTGATAGTTAGACTTGAACACACTTCGATAGTTTGTTATAATGGTTGTCGTTAGATGTACGAAGAAGAGTATGGCGATGCTCTCTTCTAAAAAGAAAAGGAGACAAAAGATATGGTAAAACTTCAAAAAACACAGGTCAAGATTTTCTGCGTCCTGCTCGCGCTCGTATTTGTCGGCTCTGTCGTAGCCCTTGGGCTATCGCAGATGGGTGGCATGAATACGGCATCGGCAGCATCCTCGTCTGTCGGTGTGGTAGACTATCGCAGGGCGATGGCAGGTCATCCCGACTACGCTGCCGCATCAAACGAGATGCAAAAGGCTATGCAAGAAGCCCAGATGCGTTTTGAGGCTGATACGGCAAATAAGAGCGAAGATGAGAAAGTACAGGCGATGCAGCAGGCACAGGCGGAGTTGCAACAAAAAGAGCAAGAGCTTCTTGCTGACATTCAAAAAAAAGTTGATGCTGCCGTCAAGCAGGTCGCTGAAGCAAAGGGGCTTTCTGTCGTCATAGATAAAGGTGCAGTTGTCTATGGTGGTCAGGATATCACGGACGATGTTTTGAAGAAGTTCAAATAAGAATATGGGCGCACGAGCGCATATGGTACCGGGCGGGCTTCCTGCCCGGTATTTTTGAATATAAGAAAACCGCTGATAAATATAGCGCAGCTACATAAATCCAGGCGACTTTATTTTATCAGTGCTTCCACAAGAGTTTTTAGGAGGCGAAAAAATGTCCGAGGAGATGGAAAAAAAGCCTAAAGAAAAATTTTTCACCAAGCGTAAGCTCCTGCTTTTGGCTGCGCTTGTTATCCTGCTTTTTATATTGCTCGGTGCATTTTTTAGCTTTTTTAAGACATCTGCGCCTCCTGCATCGCCCTTGCTCGTATCGCCGCATGATGATATTATTGGCAGCGTCGATTTGGCACGCGCCGAAAAGGCACACGAAGTATACGAGCAGATAGTAGAACTTAATATGCAGCGTGCAGCAATCGTTGCTGATATAGAGCGGCTTTATGCCGCACGCCGCAGCCTACAGCTGCCGACGCTTGCCGACGAGCCTTTTCAATACGAAGCAGAGCAAAAAGACAGCCAGCAAAAGCGACTTAGCAAAGAGGCATTAGCGCGTGAGCAGCGAAGAGCATTAGCAGCTTGGGAAAAAGATACGTTAGAAGCATTTTTGACCGAAAAAAAGACACTTGAAGATTCTTATCGCAACCGGCTTGTAAATATTGAGCTAAAAATTGATAATAGCGAAGCGATGCGCCTTTCTGAGGCAGAAGTAGCAGCCTTGCGCCAAGAATTTGCATCTTTGCGTAAAGAACGCCAAGAACGCCTAAAGGCGCTAAGTGATGCTCGCGAAGAAGAAAAAAGACGCTATCTGGCTGCACTAGCAGAAAGATACCAAGCAAAAAGATATGGCGAAACGGCAGCGAAAGAAGAAGCCGCACGACAAAATGCACAAGCTCAAATGCGAAACAGCAAAGCACTTTTACAGGCGATGCAATCTATAGAGATAGATGAGCTGCTTTATAGAAAACAAGCAGCTCTTACGGCAAAAGATGAAGAAATTCGTATCATTAAAGAACATATTCGAAAAGACATCGAAAGTAAAGTAGCAAAAATAGCGCTCGCTCACCATCTTAGCATTGTCTTACCTAAAGAAACCGATGAAGCTTCAAGCGTAAAGCCTTTAGAGATAGATGGCTCTTTTAGGAATTTTCCTATTACGGCACTTACTGGGCTTGACCTGACCGATGAAGTTATCGCAGAACTTTCATCTAAAAATACTATAGGAAGAAGTGAATAATCATGAAGCAGAAAAAAAAGTCGGCAGCGCTTATAATCGCTGCCTTTGCCGCTATGATGCTTGCAGCTGGCTGCGGCTCGGCGCAAATTGGCTACGTTGATCCAAATCGCGTCGAAAAAGAAGCGCCGGCGATCATGAGTATAGACGCCGAGATGACGCAAAAGATCGACGAAATGCAAAAAAATGCACAAGAAGAACTACAAAAAAAGCAAACGCAGGGCGTACCATTTGAAGAGATGCAGCAAATTCAGCAGCAGACCATGGGGCAGATGAAGCAAACTGCCAATATATACAATCAGCAAAAGATGATTAAGGTTCAGTCGGTCGTCGGTGAAATTGCACAAAAGCAGAAGATTGATGCCGTCGTTTTTAGCATGGAGGAGAAAAAACTCATCCACTTAGGTGGCATAGACATAACAGACGATGTGATAAAAGCACTTCAGTGAGGGAAGATGATGAAAAAGACATTGGCTGTGATCGCGCAAATGGTGGCAGGGCGGCTCGTCGGCGATGAAAACATCATCGTAACAGGCGCAACGAATATCAAAGAAGCGAGAAAGTCTGACATTACATTTGCCATACCACCTCATATTGAAGAAGCAAAAGCATCAAAGGCGGCAGCTATTCTCTTGCCGGAAGATGCCGAAGATTTTCCTATACCTGCCATTTATGTAAAGGAGCCGCGTGCTGCTTTTGCAAAACTTTTAGAGCTTTTCACACCGCCCCTGCAGCTTTTTCAAGGCATCAGCCCAAATGCCTTTGTGGCAAAGACCGCTAAAGTTCAAGAAGGCGCACATATTTTACCTTTTGCCGTCGTCGATGAATACGCAAAGATCGGCGCTGATGCAGTGATTTATCCGCACGTTTATGTCGGACAGTATGTAGAGATCGGAGAAGAAAGCATCCTTTATGCTAATGTGACGGTGCGCGAGCATTGTCGCATCGGCAAACGCTGCGTACTGCACGCAGGAGCTGTCGTAGGCTCTGATGGCTTTGGTTTTACGACAAAGAGCGGCATACACAAAAAGGTGCCGCAAGTCGGCATCGTCATAGTCGAAGATGATGTAGAAATCGGTGCTAATGCCGGTATTGATCGCGCAACGACCGGCGCGACCGTCATCGGCAGCGGCACGAAGATCGACAATCTAGTTCATATCGGACATAATTGTAAAATCGGTGAAAATAATCTCATCGTCGCCCAAACAGGCATATCCGGCTCGACAACGACGGGCAAGAACGTGACCTTCGGCGGACAAGTTGGCACGGTAGGGCATATCCATATTGGCGCTGACTCCGTATATGCCGCTCGCTCCGGTATAATTGGCGATATGCCAGAAGGCGTGTTCGGCGCAGGCTTTCCCGTGCAGAGCCATCAAGAGTGGCTGCGTATGCAGGCGGCGATGAAGCGTCTTCCTGAAATGCTAAAGAAAATCAGGCAGCTTGAAAAAGTATGTCAAGAAAAGGATAAAAACGCATGACATATTACCTCGTGCGCTTCTTGAGCTATCTTGTCTGTCTTTTGCCAGGGCGTTTTTGCTATTGGCTTGGGCGTACTTTGGCACTTTGCCTTTGGCCTTTTTTGCCGCGACGCCGCAAGAAGTTGGCGATCGCACAAGTCGCCATGTGTCTTGGCACCGATGAAAAAGAATCGCGGCGCATCGCTAAAGAAAGCGCCGTGCGCTTTGGTCCAATGTTTCTTGAGGTATTGCGCTTTCCTGTCATCTTACGCAATATTAAAGACTATGTTGCCATTGAAGGCGCAGAGCATTTGCATAAAGTTCTTGCACAAAAAAAAGGTGCGGTTATCGCCGCAGCGCACATGGGCAACTGGGAGCTTATGGGCGGCGCACTATCGCAGGCAGGCTTTCCGATCATCGGTGTAGCCATGCGCCAACATGATGCAGGGATGGATCGCTTCATCAACGAGTATCGTCGGCTCGTCGGTATGCACATCACCTATAAAGACGATGTGCGCGAGATGTTTCGCAAGATGAAAGAAGGTTGGATCATCGGTCTTTTAGCCGATCAAGATACGAATTTGCATGATGGCATCGTGCTTGACTTCTTTGGTCGGCAGACAAACTGCGTGTCAGGTCCTGCGGCGATGGCAAGATCCGCAGGAGTAGACATCATCTCTTGCTACATCACGCAAAAAAAAGACGGTACGCACAAAATTATTATTCATCCGCCCATCACTGTAGCACACACGAAAGATAAGCGCACCGACATCCGCATTGCCGAGCAGAAAGTAACCCACATATTAGAACAACACATTCGTATGCATCCTGAAGAGTGGTTTTGGCTTCATGATCGTTGGAAGTCCATGCGTACATAGTTTGCCGCATGAGCAGCTTGCATGAAAGTGAAAAAGCCTTTATAATAAGTCCCAAAAGGCGCAGGTGGAAGGTGGATTTTATGAAGATAGATGCTTTGAGCGCACAGCGCTCTTCATTGCAGACGCTAGAGCGTGATATTACAACGCAGGAAGTTTCGCGTACAGAAATGGATTTTGGCTCTGAACTTTCCGATCAGCATATGGCATTTTCTGATCGTCAGCTGCAAGAAATTTTAAAAAAGATTGACAAGCAGGGTGCACGTCTTACGAATACGCCGACCTATGACGAGTTAAAAGCGTATCGCGACCTGGTTAAAGATTTTGTAGACGAGGCAGTTGGGCGTATGTATCAGTTGCATATACAGGCAGGTTGGGATCGCCAAGGGCGACAAAAGGTCTATATGACGGTTAGAAAGATTGATAAAAAATTAGAAGAACTCGCGGAAAAAATTCGTACGGGACAGACCGATGCCTTAGACATAGTGGCAAGTCATGACGCGATCCGTGGGATGCTCGTCGATCTCTATATGTGATGGGCGGTTTTAGTCGTTTTCAAGACATCTTAGGACACGATAAAAATATTAAGAAGCTTTGGCATATGCTAAAAGAGGATCGTCTGGCGCACGCGCTTCTTTTTTCCGGTCCTGCCGGTATAGGTAAAAAGCAGGTCGCGCGTCTTTTGGCGATGGCTTTATTGTGCGGACAAAAAGAAGCGCCATGCGGCGACTGTACGTCTTGTCGTGCCTTTTTATCAGGCACACATCCTGACTATCAAGAATGTGCGCCCGAAAGCCGCGGTAAGAGTGCGCCTGTTATACGCATTGACGCTGTGCGCGACATCGAAAAAAAGATCGCTAAAAAGCCACTTCTTTCGGCTCGCTTCGTCGTCTTTATAGACGATGCAGAAATGATGAACGAAGCGGCGGCAAACAGTCTTTTGAAAACACTTGAAGAGCCATCAGGAGAAGTCTTTTTCCTGCTCGTTACAAAAAAACGTGCGGCACTTTTGCCGACGATCCTTTCGCGTGTGCGCGATATGTACTTTGCCGCTCTTTCTAAAGAAGTGATCGAACGCATCTTGTTAGTGCGCGGTATCGAAAAAGAAAAGATACAAGAACTTGCCGCAGCGGCAGACGGCAGCGTGCGCACAGCGCTCTTTTTGCAGGAAACAGATGGATTAAAACTTGTAGAAGACGCGATGAACACGCTTGCTTTTATAAAGACATTTACCGTTTCGCGCCTTTTAGAAAAAGCAGCAGAGCTTGGCGAAATGCCGCGTGAGCGTAGCGAAAAATGGCTGTGTGCATGCGCAAGACTTTTGCGTGATCTGCTCGTAATTTATGCAGGAGGAGGTACGCTCTTTCATGAAGAACGGCGCCCTAAATTGCTAAATGTGCTGGTTAATTTTTCTAAAGAGCAGATTTTTTCTTGTCTTTTTCTCGTGCAAGAAGCACTCAAAAGACTACAAAGCAACGCTAATCAAAGATTGATCTTCGAGGGGCTTTTGCTGCGTCTTTATGATGTGTAGAAGATAAATTGCTTTAGGCGTAACTCGCCGCGCTTTATATAGATTAAGGAGGCAAGGGCTTGCAGACGATTGTGGGTGTCCGCTTTAAGAAGGCGGGCAAAATTTACTATTTTAGCCCCGGCAAACATGAAATTATACTAGGCGATGAAGTGATCGTAGAAACAGTGCGCGGCGTAGAGTGTGGGCGCGTCGTCCTAGGACCGCGTGAGATGGCTGAAAATGCTGTGCAGCCACTTAAAATCGTACAGCGAAAGGCGACGGCGCAGGATTTGCAAAAAGTTGAGGAAAACCGCCAACAGGCAAAAGAAGCTTTCAAAATTTGCGAAAATAAGATCGGCGTACACGGCTTGCCGATGAAATTGGTCGATGTAGAATATACCTTTGATTTAAACAAGATAATTTTTTATTTCACGGCAGACGGGCGGATCGACTTTCGCGAACTGGTAAAAGATCTTGCCGCCGTTTTTCGTACGCGCATCGAACTTCGCCAGATCGGCGTAAGAGATGAAGCAAAACTTATGGGCGGTATGGGCTGCTGCGGCAGACCGCTTTGCTGCTCGATGTTTCTCGGCGACTTTGAGCCGGTATCCATTCGCATGGCAAAAGAGCAGAATCTTTCTCTTAATCCTACGAAAATTTCAGGCATTTGCGGCAGACTCATGTGCTGCCTTAAATATGAATGTGCAAGTTATAAAAAAGAATCACTCAAGCATAGTCTAAAGCCGCCTAAGCAAGGAAGCCGCGTAGCGTCGGCAGAAGGCGAGGGAAAAGTTATTTCGCTAAACCCCAAACGGCACACAGCGACTATTTTGTTAGATTCAAATAAGACGCTCGTATTGCCATGGGATGATATAGTTGACATCGAGCAGGAGGATCAGGCATAGATGAAAGAAGCGAAAGAAGCGCCTTTTGTCAAAGGCACGCTCTATCTTGCAGCAACGCCTATAGGAAACCTTGAGGATATGACATTTCGCGCCCAAAGGCTTTTTAAGGAAGTATCGCTAATTGCAGCAGAAGATACACGTCACACGCGAAAACTTTTTGCACGTTACGACATTCACACGCATCTTACCAGTTATCATGAACATAATAAACTAGAAAAAGGTCCACGATTGGTGGACTTTCTTTGTAAAGGCAACGACCTTATCTATTTAAGTGATGCAGGCTTACCGGGTATTGCCGACCCCGGCAGCCATCTTGCTGCGCTTGCCGTTGCGGCAGGGATCAAAGTATCGCCGCTTCCCGGTGCAAATGCAGCACTTTCGGCGCTAATCTGCTCGGGGCTAGATACAAGACGCTTTACTTTCATTGGCTTTTTGCCGCGCACGCAAGCAAAGTGCAGCGCCTTACTTAAAGAGCTTGTCGGGCGGCGCGAAACGCTCATTTTTTACGAAGCGCCGCACCGTCTAAAAGAAACGCTAAAAAGGCTCGCAGCTGCCTTTGGCGATGCAAGACCGGCAGTCGCTGCACGCGAACTTACAAAACGCTACGAAGAATTTCGCCGCGCCACACTAAGAGAACTTTTGCTGCACTATAAAGAAATAGAGCCGCGCGGTGAATTTGTCCTTATCGTAGCAGGTAGTAGCGATGAAGACTGTAAAAACGCACCGCAAAAAACGCCTATAGAGCTTGTCACGCGTCTGATGGCAGCCGGCATGGCAAAAAAAGATGCCATGAAAGAAGCAGCAAAAAAGCTTCATTTGAGCCGCCGCGACGTATATCAAGCTTTATTAGAAGATTGCTGATGCATTGCTCGTTTTTATCTATGACACAACAAAGCCCACCTATTCCTTAGCTTTAAGAAATAGGTGAGCTTTATTTATCTGGTTTTGTCATGCAGTTTTTAAACATATGCTCTAAAAGATCATTTTGATTCTTTTAGCAGCGCTTTTGCACAGGCACGGCAGATATTTCGCCCCTTGAAAAATACTACATCATCGGTGCGACCGCAGAAGATACACATACATTTTGGCTCATACTTTTGCAGCACGACGCGATCTTCATCGGTGTAGATCTCTAAAGCATCACACTCTGCAATACCGAGTGTGCGCCTAAGCTCAATCGGTATGACGACACGCCCTAAGCCGTCTATCTTTCGGACAATTCCTGTGGCTTTCATCGCTATCTCCCACTTACAAAAACACTTTCAAAGAGACTTCGGTAGTTAGCATACGCATCAGAAAATTGTGACCTAAGGTTACGATCTCTCCGGTAATATCGCAAACAGATATTCTTTGCGCGATATTTAGCTTGGCTATAGGAGAAATGTCGTCGCTCTTTTTAATTATCATTGTTTCCTAGACTTGCATAGCTTTCTCGCGTTTTAGTATATCACGTCCACTTTAATGTTGCAAGCGATATAATTAAGATAAAATGACAAATTTACACACAATATTTATTAGTTTTTAACAAAAAATATTAAAAGCTAATAAAATACTTTTGCCTAGATGAAATAGCTGCCATTCTTGTCGTGGTGGTGCAGCTTATAGTATAATACAAAAACAGGTGCTTTTATAAAAATGCACCATATTGCCGCTAAGGAGGCTTTTTAATGACGAAGAAATCATTTTATATAACAACGCCGATCTATTATCCGAGTGCCAAGCTACATATTGGACACGCATACAGCACGACTCTTGCAGATGCTATGGCGCGTTTTAAGCGGCGGCTTGGTTATGATGTATTTTTCCTTACCGGAAGCGACGAGCACGGGCAAAAGATTCAGCAAAAGGCACAAGAAGCAGGCATCGAGCCGCTTACCTATGTCGATAAGATAGTGGCAGGCTTTCAAGGGCTTTGGCAAAAGCTTCATATTTCCAACGATGACTTTTTGCGAACGACACAAAAGCGTCATGAGCGAGTCGTACAGGAAATCTTTCGCCGCATTTATGAAAAGGGCGACATTTATCGCGGTAAATACAAGGGGCTATACTGCTCACCTTGTGAAAGCTATTGGACGGAGCATCAACTGGCAGATGGCAAGTGTCCCGACTGCGGCCGCGAAGTGGCAGAGGTTGAAGAAGATGCGTATTTTTTTAAGATGTCGCGTTACGAGCGTCGCATTTTAGAATATATCAAGTCGCATCCTGACTTTATAAGACCAAGATCACGGCGCAACGAGATGATAAATTTTATTAAGCAGGGGCTTGAGGATCTTTGCATATCGCGCACCTCCTTTGACTGGGGAATTCCTTTGCCCATCGCGCCCGATCACGTCATTTACGTTTGGTTTGATGCTTTGACGAATTATTTAACGCCGATTGGCTTTTTAGACGATGCTGCAAAATTTAATAAGTATTGGCCGGCTGATGTTCATTTAGTCGGTAAAGAGATCGTGCGCTTTCATTCTATCATATGGCCGGCGATTCTCATGGCGCTTGATTTGCCGCTGCCAAAGCTGATTTATGGTCATGGCTGGCTCATTGTCGATGGTGAAAAAATGTCTAAGTCAAAGGGAAACGTCATCGATCCATTAAAACTCATTGAAGAATTCGGCGCGGACGCTATTCGCTATTTTTTGTTGCGTGAAATCAATCCCGCGCAAGACGGCAATTTTTCGCGCGACGCTCTTATTACGCGCATCAATGCCGATCTTGCCAATGATCTTGGCAATCTCTTGCACCGCACGCTAAATATGATCGGCAAGTTTCAAGGCGGCATCGTAGAAAAAGCACATGGCGAAAGTGCGATCGATCAGGCTTTTTTAGCCGATGCGGAAAAAGCGATCAGCGCCTACGAGCAAGAGATGGCATCTATGCAGCTGCAAAGCGCCATCAAGACAGTATGGGCGTTTATTAGTCGTGCAAATAAGTACATTGATGAAACGATGCCTTGGGCGCTTTTTAAAGATGCTAAAAAAAAGCAGACGCTTAATAATACGCTTTATCATCTTGCTGAAAGTTTGCGGCGCATCAGCGTCCTCATAGAGCCGTTCATGCCCCAAACAGCAACAAAAATCTGGCATCAGTTGGGGCTTTTAGAAGACTTTGCCGACGTGCGTTTTAATGATGTGCGTTCATGGGGCGGCTTTTTAGCAGGCACAAAGGTGGCAAAGCCGGAGCAGCTTTTCCCACGCATCGAAGTAGATAAAGAGCCAATGTATGTTGCAGATAAAAAGAATATTTCTGATAAAAAGCTGCCCCGTGAGCAGAAAAAGCCCATGAAAAAGCAAAATCCCACCGCAGCTGTTGAAGGCGTCGTAACGATCGATGAATTTAGTCGCATCAATCTGCGTGTCGCTAAGATCCTTACGGCAAAGCGCGTAGCAGGTACAGAAAAACTTATGCAGCTTAAAGTTACTCTAAACGACGAAGAGCGCGAAATAGTATCAGGTATCGCGCAATTTTACCAAGCAGATGAATTAGTAGGTAAAAAGGTCGTCCTTGTCGAAAATTTAAAACCTGCAAAGATTCGCGGCATCCGTTCGCACGGCATGGTACTTTGTGCGCTGGAAAATGACAGGCTTTATCTTATAGAGCCTGACGCACCCGTAGGAAGCAAGGTGAAGTGATGGAATTTATCGACACGCACGCGCATTTAGACAGCGAAAAATTCGACGAAGATCGCGCCATGGTCATCGAGCGTGCGACGGCAAACAGCGTTTTGAAAATCATCACGATGGGCGACAATCTGCAATCTTCAGAAAAAAATGTCGCGCTCGCTAAAAAATACGAGCAACTATACGCAGCCGTAGGCATCCACCCGGAAGAAGCGCGACAGATGACCTTAGCAGACGATGAGCAGCTTGCTGCTTGGGCAAGAGATGAAAAAGTCATTGCCATTGGTGAAATCGGTCTTGATTACTACTGGGAAAAAGATGCAGAAAAGCGCGCACTGCAAAAAGAAATCTTCGTGCGTCAGCTAGATCTTGCGCGTCAACTAAGGCTGCCTGTTTGCATACACGATCGTGAGGCGCACGGCGATATGCTACAGATCCTAAAGACAGAAGCTAGAGGGCTGCGCGGCGTGCTGCATTGTTATTCAGGCAGCTTAGAGATGACAAAAGAGCTGTTAAAAGGCGAGTGGTACTTTGGTATAGATGGCCCTTTGACCTATAAAAATGCCGTAAAGCCGCAAAAGATCGCAGCCACGCTGCCGCTAGAGCGCGTACTTATTGAAACAGACTCGCCATATCTAGCGCCCGTGCCATTTCGCGGCAAGCGTAACGAACCTGCCCATATCGTCTACATCGCTGAAAAAGCGGCAGAACTTCGCGCCGAGAGCCTAGAGGTCTTAGCGGCAGCGATGCGTCAAAATACACGCGATCTCTACGGGATTTGAACAAAGATTTGATCTAATATGAAAGCGATTAAAAAGTGGTAAACGCCTCTCGTAAAAAGGTGTTTACCACTTCTCTTTTCCCTAAAAACGGCATCTAATATTACATAAGTGGAGCATATATTGACAAAAAGGGAGAAAGGTGCTAGAATAAACGTGTCGTTAATTTTCTAAGGGGGGATTAAATGACTTTACGGAAACTAGCACTTTGCATGGTACTGATTCTAGGCGTCGTATTTACGACAGGTTTTACAGACGCGATGCGCTCTGTCAGTATCGATGTTGACGGAAAGACACTAGAGGTAAGCACCAGATACTCAAGCCCGGAATTGATCTTGCATCAAGCCGGCATCGAGATTAGGCACAAGGATGAGTTTCAGTTAAAGAAATCGGAAAAAGAAGAGAAAATTATCGTGCAGCGCGCCGTGCCTGTATTCGTCGAGTTTGAAGGAGACAGACAAAAGATTTATACGACCAGAAGCAATGTAAGCGAGGTACTAAAAGACTATGGATACGTCGGTGATCGCTTCTTAGCGGAGCTTGACGGAGCGACACGACTAGAAAAAAATCTCACTATCAAGATACACGATTTGGTTGCAGAAGAAGAAAGAGAAGAAGAGATAGAAGAAGAAATAAGACGCGCTCAATCTGTAGAAACATCGCGTGGTGCTTTGCGCTATGTGCGTGAGTACAACATGGAAGCGACAGCATATCTGCCGACCGATGGCGGCGGCGATGGCATCACGGCTTCCGGTATGCTTGCAGAGCGAGGCATCGTAGCTGTAGATACCGACGTGATCCCCATGGGGACGCGTCTATATATCCCGGGCTATGGTCTGGCTATTGCAGGCGATACCGGTGGCGCCATATATGGTGAGCGTATCGACCTTTGTATGGAGTCTTATAGCGAAGCGATGGAATTTGGTCGCCGTTGGATCAAGGTGTATGTATTAGAATAACGACATAAAAAAAGAGGACTGTCGAAAAGCGGCAGTCCTCTTTTTTCACGTCCGGCGTGTGCCATCATAGCGTACTTTTACAATTTTTTGATGTACGGTGCTTCATGAAAAGCCGCCGCGTGTTGAATCATCTCTTTTAGCCGCTTGATATTCTTCTTGTGCAGCACAATGGCAAAACCAATGCGCTTTTGCTCTTCGGCGGTAAAATCGCCGCCTGTCCGCGTTTTTTCCATGCGGCTTAAGCGATCTTGAACATCGGCAAGCTCATCGGCAAGGAGCTTTCTGTCGTGGAGCAAAAGCCCGTAGACAGTACGCATACCTTGGCGTACTTCATGCGCGTAGCCTGCTTCATGCGTTAGCGTTTCAAGCTCTTTGGCGATCTCATAGATGATGTCATAGGGGCTTTGTGCGCCGTTTATCATACCTAGCAGCTTCATTTTGATATTTTCAAAGAGCGCGTAGTCAATATTTTCATGCTGAATTTTTGTTGCCATCGCTTCCTCCTTTACCATGCTTTTTTAGTATAGCATATTTTAGTG
>CAUUGH010000043.1:0-13365 GCA_963544755.1 uncultured Selenomonas sp.
TGATCGTCAGATCTTTTCCGGCAGTAGCTTTTTTATTTGTCGTTACATCGCCGCCCGTTAGCGTAATGTTTTGCCCTGCCGACAGTTCATCTTCTGCCGTTAGGCGATTTTTTGCCGTGATCGTCAGATCTTTTCCGGCAGTAGCTTTGGTTTTCGTTTCGACATCTTTTCCTGCTGCGCTGATGCTTCCTTTTGCTTGCAATGTGTCTGCTGTAAGTGTGCCGTTTGCCGCTTTTAGATTGATGTCGCCATTTGCTGCTGTGGCTTTACCAATGGTGATATTGCCTTTTTTTGCTTCTGCTTTGATGTCTCCTTTATGCGTTAGAGTTTCATCCATGGTTATGCTGCCTTTTTCTGCATAAGCCATGATATTGCCGTTTTGTGCTTCTGCCTTGCCGATTGTGATATTGCCTTCATTTGCTGTTGCTAAAATGCCGCCTTTGACTTTTAAATAGCCTGCTGCACGGACATTTTCTCCTGCTGATAGCAGCAAATTTTTATCGGCATCAAGCGTTGCGCCATCTTCAACAGTCACGTCTTTTTGTGCTGCCAGTGCCATATTGCGTGCGCTCTTATATACTGCACCGCTCTTGACAGTTAGATTGCCGCCGCTTGTAAATGCCATGCCTGTGTCAATGGTCGTTAGCTTGCCGTCAAGTATGAGAGATTGATTTTTCGCCAGATTTTTCACGCGCACATCCAAGCGGTTTTCATCAATGCCTTTGACTTTAAGCGTTCCTGCGCTGCCGGCACCAAAATTTACGGTAAGTCCGGAAGCGGCGTTCGTGACTATATCTATGTTGCCCACAAGACCTGCTGCTTCGTCTGCTGCACGCACATTTACTTTGTTAAAGGTGTTTTTCGCTGACAAAATATGTATAGAGCCGCCGGCTTTTCCTGCCGCGCCAACGGTAAATGTCGCACTTTCTGAAGCGTGAATGGCGGATTTTTCCGTGTTTTGCTGCGTGATTGTATCTTTTGCCTCGACGAGAACAGTTTTTCCTTCTAAGGTGCCATCCGTAAGATCAGCGGTTTTTGCCTTGAGCTTTATATTGTCAGCGCGTACATTTGCAGAAGATGGCGCATCGCCGCTCTTAGCCAGCTTTATCGCACCGCCTTCGTGCGTCACGTTCACTTTGCCGTTTGCATTGTTCGTCCGCATCGTTCCTAATACGAGATCGCCGCTTTTTTCTCCCTTGATAGAGATTTCTGACGCAGCTTCGGCATCAACTGCTGCACCGTTACCTAAGATCCTCACAGCTTTGCCGTTTGCGCCAATGTTGCCGCCAGCTTTTAGACGGATACGATTTCCGGCATTTAAATAAGACGCTGCCACTGCCTGCGGATCTTCCATACGAATAGAGCCTAAAGCGGTAAGATCGATGTCTTTACCTGCTGCTATCGCGCCTAAAATGAGATCTTGCGCTCCCGTTTGCTTTAGATAAACGGACGCTTCTGTGTTTGCTTTCAAGCTGCCGCTGATATTTGTCTTTATTTCATTGTCTTTCTTGCCAATATCGCCTTTGCCGCCGTAAAGCGTCAGGTCTTTTGCCGTGATAGTGCCTTGCGCTGTGATGCCGTTTCCTGCAAGCAATTTGACTTCATTTGAGCCTGCATTGATGCCGCCCTTGATGTGCAGCGTTTCTCCTGCTGTGCTTGCCAGATAGACGTGTCCCGTACTGTTTACTGACGTACCGCCGCCTGCTGTCGTCTGCACCGTGAGTGGTGTTTTTTGCCGCACGGTCAGGCTAACGAGCGTACCGTTAGAATCGTAATTTTTCGTGATGTCGCCAGCTCTTGCTTCTGAAAGTTTTTTTAGATTTTCAGGTCGCACAAGGTCTGCTTTGGAAATGGTCGCTTCACTTGTAGCACCGATATTTTTCGCGTTTAGCACGATGTTGCGGCCACTGACATTTGCCGTCTTTTGCAGTGTCACTTCACCGGGTTCACTGTTTACGATCCGATCTTCAACGGCATAAAGAAGCTGATTCTTCGTCCAGCCATAGTCATTATCTCCTCGCGTGATCTCAGCGTAGGCGGCGATTGCGGTTTTTTCTTCTGCGCTGTAGCCTTTGGTACTAAAATATGTCTGTTGTGCATTTTGGAAAGCTGCGCGAGCCGCATTTTTCTCTTCTTGTGTGGTGGCATTTTTCATCGCACTAATATAGGTGCTTCGCGCTCTTTGTAGGGCGGCATCGCTGTTATAGGCACTAGCTGCATCTTTATATGCGTTAAACTTAGATGCATCATTTTTCGCTAGTTGTCCAAGCCTTGTATTAGCTGCGTCTTGCCGCTTTTTAAGAGCAAGTTCTCTAGCTTTGGTTTTTTCTTCTGCGCTGTCGGCAGAGGAGATAAGCCCTGCTTTATCCCATGTGGCTTTTCTTCCTGCTGTATTTGCTGCAGGTTCGTGCCTGTCTGCCGCTATGATGTCATGGTTTGGTGCGGCATCTAATACGACATCGCCTTCGCTGCTCTTTATATGATTGACACGCATATCGCCGTCAACTTGTGCTAAATGAATGTCGCCGCGTGCCGCTGCCGAGATACTAGCATCTGACGGGTCGCCGCTGATTGCCTTTGATCCTGCTTTTATACGAAAAGCGGTATCTTTCGTACCGATCTCGCCCGTTTCACTGGAAAGCTCGATGCGCTGCGCTCGCACGCTTTCGCCGCTCGCTTCCAGATTCATCAGGCTGCCGCGAGCACGAATTAACGCATGGCTTCCCATATCACTTGTAGAGCCTGTAAGCGCCTTAAGTGCTAGATCGCCTTGCACGGAATTAAGATCTATGGAGCCTTGGCTGCTACTTAGATCGACCTTAGCTTTATTTCCCTGAGCTAATGCGGCGTGCTGCAAATCAATGTCTTTTTGTGCTTGCACTTTTAAATCGTTGGTTCTTAAAACACCACCGCCACGAACGCTGCCGCTTTGAGACTGCAGCTTGACAAAGGTATTGTCTGCCGCTTTGACATCACCGCCGACCATAAGATCGCCCTTTGTCTTGATATCTACGCCGGCTTCGCTTGCTGTTGTGGTCAAAAAGTCAACGGAAACGGGATTGGATGCTTTTAGGCTGTAAGTACTGGTAGATGAAGAGCCCTCGTATTCTGTCCATGTGTAGGTGTAAGTACTCTTGAAAAAGCCAAAAAGACCATGCTTTTCCTTTGTAACGTTCGTAGGACCATTCGTTTGGCTGATTTTTCGCCATGAGCCGCTGATTTGATATTGCCCACTTTGATTAGAGCTAGATAAAAAGCTGCTTGTTCCGAGGCTTTCTCCGTTATGCTCGGAGCTAGCGACCGTATTGATATGTTTTTCATCTACTTCGTTTTTGATTTCTTCTGCCGACTTAAAGTGAATGAAGCCTAGATATTTGTTGTCAGTATAAGATTTCGTCGTCGCCTTATCCGTTGCAACGCCGCCCGTCCAACGATAGGCAAGTCCTGCTTGTGGGTTAAATTGGAATCTATTTCCTGTGCTTTCCTGCACAGTCCCAGGCTTACCTATTTCGTAAATGCGCGATTTTCCGTTTGTATACTCAAACACTTTTTTCTGCAGCGTGTCTGTTATGCGTACAAGACCTGCGCGGTTCTTGTTTTCGATGGAAGAAAGTGCGAGCGTTCGATCTACCGCAGTGACATCTGCGCTGATCTTTGCCGCACCGTCTGCCGCAAGGATGCGTCCGCCGCCTGTGTTGCCGATCCTGCCGGAAATGTAGACTTGTCCTCCTTCGGTCTTTACTGAATCAAGCAAGAGCTGCCGTGTCGAAGGATTATAATAGACACCGACTTGATATTTCCACTCCCCTTTAGCTTCGTCATAAACAGCGCCGCCTTTTCGCACAAGGTATTTTTCGTTGCCGCGCACCGAAGCATCGTCTAGCGCTTGCGGACTCTTCTTAAATTCGCGATCCATCTGTTCTACTTTAGCATTGTCTGAGGCATCTAAAACTGCCGTGTAAGATCTATAGCCGCTTTGCACAAGCCCGTTGAGGTTTACTTCGTGGGCGTTTATATAGACCGACTGTCCTGCGTGGATGCCCGCTTTTTTATCTTCTGTAGCACTAGGAAGGTCGATGTTCAGCCTCCGCTTTACCCAGCTACGATACTCTTCGTAGCTTGCAAAATCCTTCTTTACTTTGCCGCCATGCTTTTTCATGTAACTATCTAGTGCTTTTTGGATCCTATCAGCCATTTCCTTGCTGATCATATAGCGAGCAATGGGATCTCCTCCTATGTTACTTATGCCATAGGGATTATTTTGCCTTACGGCACCTTCTTCGGCAGTAATTTCAATGTTTCTGCCGCTGATTTCCGCCTTGCCCTCCACATGGATGCTGCCATGCTCGTTTTTGATACGCACGTTGCCTTCGCCTGCTGAAATCTTGCCTTGTATATCAATGAGCGGCTTGATGCCGTTTTGTCCTTCGTGCGTCGAATGAATGTCGATGGAGCCTGTTTTTCCTGCTGCTTGTGCATCCGCATGGATATTTTTTAGACCTTCGATGCCGTTTACATTTCCTTCGCTTCCTGCTTTTTGGGAAATGTCCTGCCCGTTATAGTAGACTTTACCGCCTGACTGGCTTATTACAGTATTGCCTGTAAGTAAATAAAGTGATGATTCGTTCTTAATGGATATTTTTGGCGTACCCTGCGCCTTAAGAGTGCCTCCCTCGCTTAATTTTAGCTGATCGGCTTCTATATGCACATGGCCGCCCGATACAGTAAGGTTTGGAGTTTTAACAGCCGGTACATAAAGATAACGATAGACAACCAGCGATTTTGCTCCGGTTGGGTTGCCGTTTTTATCTTTAACGTCTTCTTCGGCTGCAAAACCTTGCTCTTTCATCGCATTTAAAAGATTTCCAAGCGATGTCTGATACGCCTTATATTCTTCAGAGCCGGGTTGATATTCTTGCAGTCTTTTTAAGATCGACTGATATTGATCCCAAAGACCGTTTTCCATTTTCGCTGTCCCTAGCTCAAAATCTTTTTCACTGACACCGCTACCTTCGCTTACAGTGATCTTGACGCCACTGTAATCTAATGTACCGTCGCTATTTTTCTTTACCGTGCCGCTGATTTTTACATCTGTGCTGTTATGTCGTCCTGCCACGGCGTTACCTTTTATAAAAACACCGTTTGCATAATCATACTCTGTTACTACGTCACCTTTATCAGTCGTAGATACCGGCACATTATCTGAGCCTGTATAGATTGTATAGCGTCTTGCCGTCTGCTCGATTTTTTCATTCGCCTTGTCTGCTGCAAAACTCAAATTGCCGACGGAAGAGACATTTGTCCCGTTCGCCAGTGTTACCGTGTTCTTTTGAGAAAGTTTACTTTTTAGTTTAGGTGTCATTTTAAGCGGAATAAGCGTGCGGTTATACACGTCAGAGAGCAGATTAAGGTGAAGATCGCTCTTTGCGCCGCTGGCGGTTCTTCCTGCATAAAGATTTACTGCGCCGCCGCCTTTGATCTCGCTTTTGCCCGTCATACGCACATCATTAAAGCGTTTTAGCTCATTTTTCACGTCAGTTGAGGCAGCACCGGCAAGCCCTAGCTGATTATCTGCCGTCGTCGCATAGTTTAGCGACGTTTCATCGCCTGCCGCAAGCGTGATGGCACCTCCTTGTGCACCACCCTTTCCTAAAGCGGTGGCAAGGCGACTATTAGTCGCCTCTACTTCGTTTTCATATTGCGTCTTAAAGTCAGAGACTGCAAAAGTAGCAGGCACCGCCCCTGCCGATGTCAAAACATGATCTGCCTTAGCTGTTCCTTGTGTCGCCGCTTGTGCAGATATGTCCTCGGCAGCGTAAAGCTTAGAGCCATAAAGATGAACGCCTGTCTTATATGTGCGATCTTGCGTGAGTTTAGATGAGCCGATGGCAAGACCGCCGTAGCCACTTGAATAAACTACGCTTTCATTTTCAAACAGGTTGCCTGCCATATAGCGCTGAGATCCTTTCGTACGAATCGTCGCACTATTTATATAAAGCATCGCACTTTGTTTTGTGCTGCTATTTAGACCCGCACCGCTGGCGTTAACAATCGCCGCACTGCTAGAATCTGCCTTTAGCTTTAGTTTTTCATGATTGGTCGCTAACGCATCAAGGTTTCCTTCTAAATTCCATTCTCCTGAAAGGGTAGTCGCTGTATCTGAAACGAGTGATTGAGTAAGCTCTGCCGCTGCGACATTACCTAGCAGAGAGACACCGCCATAGCTCATCGAATATGCCTTTACATCTGCTTTAGCCGCCGCTTCGATTGCCGCATTGTTTAGAAGGCTTTCTTTAGTCGTCCCGGCAGCGTTCACCTTCGTATTAAATACGTCTGTAACTTTCGCCCAGTTATTTCCTACGCCGCCGACGAGCCCTGTATTCGCCGTTTTTGCTTCTAAGCTATGAGAGGCGATATTATCTGCACGCATACGCAGTAAATCCATGCGTCTATCCTTAGTGCCGTAGGTGTTTTTCCCTGCTGTTACAAAAGCTTCACTATAGACGCCGCTAACGGCATTATTAACTCCGGCAGTGATGCCGCCGACATTTACACCCACGAGATTAACCGTACTCTTTAGAGTTGCCTGTGCCAAGGCTTCCATCATTTTGGCGCGGAAGGTGTTGGCATTGCCGATGGAAAGTCTTGTAAGTACAGACTTATCTTTTCCTTCTTCACCAAACATCGCCTTGACTACGCTTATGTCTGCCGCAGCAGAAGCGATATTTACCACATGGGTACTAGAAGCTATCTCTTCTTCGTTCTTTGCTTCTAATGTAATTTTTTCGTCTCCTGCATCAAAGTGGGTGCCATCTCCTATATCGACGCTAGTTGCGCCATGCGAATGCGTTTCTGCCACCATCAAAGAGCCGGCAGCTACGCCGTTGTTGGTTGCCACCGCCTGCGACTTTGTTTTTGCTTCATTTTTGGCACGAACAGTGATATTGCCGCCCGTCGCACGAAGGCTGCCGCCGGCTACTTTTGTGCGTACTTCGCCGTCTAAATCGCTGATGCTGACAGCAGCGGCAGCGGCAGCAAGAGATACGCTTCCTTGTATTGAATGAATGTTTGCCTTGCCGCCGATCTTTGCTTCTGCCTCGACAGATTTTCCTTCTAATTTGCTATTTAATACATCAACAAAAGCATTTCGCGCTACATTAGCAACAGAAACAGAGCCGTTGACCGATGCCACGCCTTGAATCGCTGCATTTACGCCAAGGAAGTTGAGATTATTTTCTTCTGTACTTGTCAAAGAAAGTTTTTCTCCTGCAATAAGCTCTGTATTCTTGACGCTTGCCGATACCTGCGACTTTCCGCCGCCGCGTCCCGGTTCTACGATAGCGGCATCAGAAGAAACCGCGCCGAAGGTGTTTTCTTTTTTTAGTGCTCCTTTGCTGATAGCTTCATTGGCATCTTTATAGGCTTTAGCGACATTAGCATTGACGGTCGTTTGACTGCCGTCAGATTTTTTTCCTCCCGTCCTTTTGTACTCATCTGCTACTTCACGGCCTGCCGTCACCACGGCAGTATTGACGGTACTACCGCCTGCTGACAAACCAAAATTCATCGTATCTAGCGAAGTGTAGCGGTTTTCTTTAGCGGCGATTGTCATGTCGCCCTTAGAATAAATACCGCCGCCTGTAATGCCGGTTTCTGTCTGGCTGTCTAGCGTTGCCACATTGACACCGACACCGACGTTGGCAAATCCTGCCGCAGCCGTATGCGCCTTGGTTTCTGCTTTTGTATTGTTTTCTGCCTTGACATCAACTTTTCCGGCACGCCGATTTTTTTCACCGATCGTCGCGTCTTCAAGGCGCGTACGCACCGTGTCGCTAAAATTAGACACACCGACGCTGCCTGCTGCTGCAATGGTGCCGCTAGAAGGACTAAGCTGCTTATAATAGTTTTCTGTATGATTTTTTGCCTGAATGGATACTTCTGAAGTGCCGTCGTCACTAAAGGCAATCTTAGATTTTTGCAAAGTAGATTCTGTTTCGCTCTTACCTTTTACGACTGTAACAGCAAGACCTGCCCCGACAGCGCCGACTCCTGAAGCTATCGTCGTACTATGAATACTAGAGTAATTATCTGCAAGCAAGGAAAATTTGCCGGAAAGTGCGACATTTGCTCCTACAATACCGGCTTTTGTCTTGCTATTTAAGAGCGTCACATCATTTACCGAAGCGACACCTACAGCAGAACCGGACACACCGACATCAAAATTGGCGATGCCGTGCTTTGCTAATGCCTCTACTTGAAAATTACGCGCACGAATATCTGCCGCTCGCCCAAGCCCTTGCACCTTTGCCGTCGTTTCACGATTGATCGTCGTCGTATTGCTAGAAAGACCAATGCTGCCGGCTAAAGCACCGGCTGCAACCGTGCCTAAGAAGCTGAAATTATTCGCATAGTCATGTGCCTTGACATTGACATCTTTATCGCTTTCGATCTGCGCCTTATCTACCATTGCCGTCGTCGCGCCGCCGATGGTATTTACGGCGATATTGCCAGATCCTGCCACACCTTCAGCAGCAAAGCCGGCATTTGTTGCGATCGTATTTATTTTGTTCGTGCTAGACGCTGTGACGGCGACTCCTTGATAATTTGTCTTTTGCCGTTCAATATAAGTAGCCGGCTTTACGCTTTGAGTATTGTTCACATAGTTATTTATTATTTGCCCATCTTTTACCTTATCTTCTACTTCAGATGACACGCGCTCTTCTTTGGTATCATCATAGTTTTTAGCATTCGCTCTAATTTTTGTCTTATCGCCTTCAACGATGGCGTTTGTCTTTGTTGTAATAGTATTTACGACACTAGAAATTCCTACCGCGCCGCCGACACCTGTAGCAGAAAGCACGCCTGCATAGGTATCAACTGCGCGATCAGAGGTCGCTGCAACTACCACATCATGTTCTGCGTTAAGTTCTGCGCCATTTGTGATCTTTGCCGTCGTTTCGCCTTTTTGCACATTGACCGCCACAGAGCCTGCCACGCCTGCATTTCCGCCAGCTGCGCCACCTACGCCTACCGTTAGTATCTTGTTTTTAGATGCCGCACGAATCTCTGCGCCGCCTACATCTTGCTTACCGCCGGAGATTTCTGCCGTCGTGTCAGCGGTGGCAGTCGTCACCGAAACGCCTGCACCGACCGCCGCCGTGCCGGCGCCTGCCAAAACGAGCGTATTCGTATACAAGCGTCCGAGATATTCCGCCTTTATAGAAAGAGCGGCTTTTGCTTCTCCTGTAGCACTTATAATGTTCGTGTTTTGCATACGAGCGCGAATATTTTTTTCGGTTTTTGAAGTAGCTGCCGCACCTTCGACAGCCGCTGTGCCGGCGCCGCCGATGCCGGCTGCCGCCGTGCCTAGCGTCGCTTCATCAAGTGCGTGCACACTAACAGAAGACTTATTACCTTTCGTAATAATGTCTGTATTGTTTAAAAATGCTTCTGTTATCTGATCGCTGCTGCCTATCTGATTGTATGCTATGCCGCCGCCTACTGCCGCCGTACCTGCACCTGCAAGACCACCCGCGACGGCAACTTTCAAGGTGCTATCTTTAGCCTGTACCTTAACGCGGTTTACTTTATCTAGTTTCGAGCGCTTGCCTTTACTTTCACCGATTCCTGCCTGCGTCGAATCTGTTCCCTTGTTAAGAGCAAGCGCACCTGATACTGCTGATGTATTTGCAGCACCGACCCCTGCCGCAACGGAAACAGTCGTGCTGCTGTTTTCAGCCGAAACTTTGACATCATGCGCCGCGCCTTTAATAGAGCTACTTAGTATATGCGCCTTTGTGTTGTTGTTTAGATGGTTAAATGCCAAAGCAAGCCCCCAGCCGTTTTGCCCTGCACTTGCTTGTCCTGCTGTATTGACGTTTACATTCTTTGTGCTTGCTTCGACTGCTGTATGCTGTGCTGTGATGTCAGAATCTTCAAGCTCTGCTTTTGTCGTGTTTTCTGTAGATTGCACACTAACAGAGCCAGCGCCGCTAAAAAAGCCGCCGCCTACCGCCATGCCGCCTGCTGTGTTTATAAGAAGCGCATCAGATGCAGCTAGATTTTTAAGCGTTGCTGCTTCGATGGTGCTTTTTTCGATTCTCGCTACCATCGTATTTTTAAGCACGCTAACGGCTGCAGCAGCTGCGCCGCCGACACCTTTGCTGCTAAGATTAGCTGATAAAGAAAAAGCGGTCGTGATGAGCTTGGTGCTTCCCTTCTTTTTTGTGTCAATATCGACTTTGTCTTTGCCGCTGGTTGCCGCATTTTTTTCTGCATTTTCACGATACGTCAAGCCTGCCGGATCAAGCCCGTTCTTTAGCATTTCTTTATCAAAAGTTTTGTTTAGATCGTCTGCATCGTAGGCTGCATTATCTACTTTTTTACCTGCTCCTACTCTTATTTTTGCACCTTCGATATGCGCTGCGGTATGGTTTTTAAGACTGCTTGAAGAAAGTGCTCCGTCAAAGCTGACACCGGTCTTAGCACCTGCGACAGCACTTACGCCCACGGCCGTTGTGATCTGATTGTAGTCAGTCGCCGCATGATTGACGGCATTTCCTGCCATCTGATAGCTGCCGCCTTTAATTTCTGCCGTCACATTGTTGTTTAAATCGCTCACGGCAAGCGTACCGCCTGCGCCGACAGACAGCTTGGCACCAAACATCAAGTTGGTGTTGACACCGCCGGTTATCTGCGTATCACTATTATAAGCAAGATTGTAGAGGTTGGCGCTTAGTCCGTTAAATCTCGTGTTGGTTCCTGTAATACTTGCTAAGACCTCATTTTTTGCCTCGTTGAAGGAAAATGCACCTGCGCCGCTAAAAGAAGCTGCCTCGCTTTCGGCGGCGGCTTTCGTCAAAGACAGCGCGAGTGCCGCTGCTGCTGAAGCACCGTCTTTTTGAGCAATGTTTCTAACGTCGTTGGCGTTTTCGATCGTCGCGTCTTTAATGACGGATTGCACCTTCTGATTTGCGACATTTAAGGCGATCGCCCCTGCTAGTGCGACTTTCGTTTTTTCGGTAGATTTAATATCTTGCGGCATATCTTGCGGCTGCACCGTCGTCGGCGGATTAGCTGCGCCGTTAGTTCTTCCGTCTAGTGCTGTTGCTGCGCCATCTCTTGTAACTTGATTTCTTAATTCTATATTTCCTGCAGCATCTGCTACGCCTTTTGTCGCTTCTGACTGTTTCCATGCAACGGCTGCCGCGCCGCTAAAAGCGCCGAGAAATGACGCATCTTCAGCTTTCATGTTCACGTTGCCGGCTACACTGTCTGAAGCATTCTTAACGAGCGTAACACGCGCTCCTTCTAGTGTTGCTTTAGTTTCTGAATTTATCTTATTGAGTGAAAAACTACCTGCTCCGGCTATCTGCACTTTGGGAGCCGGTTTATTTTTTGCCGCCTGCGCGTCAATATTGTTAGTCGTGCCTTGCTGATTGTTTCTCGTCTGTTCTGTAGCTGCTCTTGTGTTTTCATTTGCCGCCTGCTGTGCATTTGCAGCTGCATTATCTGCCGCATTTTCTGCTTCTGCTGTTTCATCTCTTAAACTGTCTGCCGGACGCAAATTATTTGCATCACCTGCCCCATAGCTACCCTTTTTCCCTGCCTTGTCATAAGCTAGTGAACCTGCCACTGAAAGCGTGTTAATCACGCCGTCTGTAAGCGCATTTACATCCAAAGAACGCCCTCGATAAGTACCGCCGGCAAGGATTTTATTTGAAAGGTTATAGTCCGTTACAGCACCGGCAGCGCCAAAAGAGGCTGCGCCCTGACTCCACGCGACGGCGCCTGCAAGATTTGTAAAGACGGTGTTCGCCGTACTTTTTAACACAATCTTGCCCATCTCATCTTTTTTGGGTCCGGCTAGAGCTTTCGCTGTCAATGTAGCAGACGAGTCAACTGTGATGTTGCTTTTGCCTTCGCCGCCAAGATAGGCAGCCATGCCTTCAAAGCCTGCCTTGCCAGACTTTCCGGCACTGTAGGAAAGAGCTGTTGTCACATTTTGGTTGTTTGCTTTTATCTCTAGTTCCGCACCCGTCACTTTCGCGCCTTTACCTATCTCAACCGTCCCTAGCGTCGAATGACGTGCAACGCCTAGTGTGCCGCCGACAGAAACAGGCGCAGAGTCGGTTCCTCCCGTCGTGATGAAGTTTTTTATTTGCTCCGTCATGCTCTTTTTGAGGGCATCCATCTTTGTCTTATCTTTATAAACAGTTTTGACCTGCTTGGCAAGCTCTTTTAAGGCTTCGACGATGCCTTTCGTGTTGACGCTGACATTTGGCTTACCATTCATCACAACATTATGCTGCGTTGCCGTCGCTTCGATCTTAGCTGTGCCGCCTAGCGCCGTTACTGTCGCATTGTTGCCGATACGGACATTTGCCGTCTGCTTGAGGAAATTGACGTTAGCTGCGCCGGAAAGACCGAGTTTGTTGCTTTCCGTGCCCTCGACTGTATTTACAGATGCCGCCGCGCCGAAGTTTGCATAGTTTTCAGGTGTCAAAAACATCGTCGCCTGCGATACCCATGTCGTCAATGCCACGTTTATTTCATACGCAAAGCCCTGCGATTTACTTGCAACGATCTGCTCCATGCCGGCTAGCAAAGAGAGCGCACTTGTCATAACTTCTACAAAGTTCAAAGGCTGCTTTGCTGCATTGCCAACGTAGTCATCAATATTTAGACCCGAGCTTTTTTGTGCTGCGCCACGTACATCGTTTACCAGTTTACCCAGCTGCTCTACATAGTCTTTAAGCCGTGCCTGCTCATCTGCTGTAAGCTCTTGAAATTCCTTGCTGTGTTCTACGAAATTTGTAAAATCGCCATACATCTTTTTTAGATTGTCAACAAGACCTAAGAAGCGATTATAGTCTTGGTGGCTGTTTGCACTTATGTCTATCATGCCCGCTTGGATATTGGCATGATTTTGCACCTTTTTCCCGTGCTCGTCTACTGTATCTTCCGAGCCATCTGCTACATTTACGTTCGCCTTGTTTTCGATTACGCTGACAAGCGCCGATGCATTAGCTAAGATTTTCGTCCCGTCGGCGTCTTTTGTATTTACCATGCCGCCCTGCGCTGACATATGCACATCTGACATATTGTTTTCTGCCATGAGCTTTACCAGCTTGGTCGTTGGAACCTTACCCGTCACACCGATATTTGCTTTTTTGCCGACATTTATTGTCGCTTCATTCTTTTCGATGCCTATGGCAAGGCTCGTGCCTATCGTAAACATCCGCGTCAAGCCTTGCAGCATACCACGTTTTTCTTTTGGGTTTCGTGCATCTAGCTCTCCTTGTACTTCTTCTTGGCGTTGCTGTAAAGTCTGCTGCAAAAGGTCTCCTCTTAGCGCACCATTTT
>CAUUGH010000044.1:0-12352 GCA_963544755.1 uncultured Selenomonas sp.
CGATTCCGCACAACGGCTGCCGTCCGCCGAAGCGCAGAAGAGTTTGATGGAGGTGTAGAAAAAATATGGCTATAGATAGATCCGCAACCCTCAAGCGGTGCCGCGCTCTCGGCATCGAGCCGGGTATGGTCGGTATCAGCCGCCAGTCCAAGCGTCAGCCGCGTCGCCAAGCTCGCAAGGTCAGTGAGTACGGCATACAGCTCAAGGAAAAGCAGAAGGCAAAATTCATCTACGGTGTACTTGAAAAACAATTTCGCAAGTATTATGAGAAGGCTAAGACAATGCCCGGTGTCACGGGTGAAAACCTCTTGGGGCTTTTGGAGCGTCGCATCGACAATGTTGTCTTTCGTCTAGGTCTTGCCAAAACGCGCAAGCAGGCGCGTCAGATCGTAACGCATGGTCACATCCTCGTCAACGGCAAGCGACTTGACATTCCGTCCGCACTCGTTCGCGCCGACGATGAGATCACTGTTGACGAAAAGAGTCGCTCCAACGCGTTTTTTAAGGCACTTGCCGAAAACTACAAGCCGCTGAACCTACCTGCATGGCTTAATGCCGACGGTGCAAAACTAAGCGGTACGGTCACGCGCTATCCGAGCCGTGCTGAGATCGACGTTCCGGTCAACGAGCAGGCGATCGTCGAGCTGTACTCCAGATAATCTCTTGCCAATATTTACCGATATGATCGACTGCATGAGAACAATGGAGGAGGGTTATCCCGGATGATCGAGATCGAAAAGCCAAAGATCGAGATAGTGGAAATCAGCGAAGATAATCGTTATGGGAAGTTCGTCTGCGAGCCTTTGGAGCGTGGCTACGGCACGACCCTCGGCAACAGCTTGCGGCGCATCCTCTTGTCATCCCTGCCGGGCGCTGCGATCACCTCGATCCGCATCGACGGCGTACTGCACGAGTTCTCCACCATTCCGGGCGTCCGCGATGATGTGACGAACATCGTGCTGAACCTCAAGTCGCTCTGCTTCAAGATGTACAGCGAAGAGCCGCGCGTTCTTCGCCTCGACGTCAAGGGCGAGAAGGAAGTCACGGCGGCGGACATCATCACCGATCCCGACGTCGAGATCTTGAACCCCGATCTTCACATCGCGACGCTCAACGAGGACGGAGAACTGCACATGGAAATGACCGTTGAACGCGGCAAAGGCTATGTGGCGGCGGAGAAGAATAAGAAGCCCGATCATGTCATCGGCGTCATTCCGATCGACTCCATCTTTTCCCCGATTCAGCGCGTCAACTACACCGTGCAGGACACGCGCGTGGGCAACGTCACCGACTATGACAAGCTCATCCTCGAAGTGTGGACGGATGGCTCCATCCGCCCCGAAGAGGGCGTGAGCCGCGCGGCGAGCATCCTCATCTCGCACTTCAAGCTCTTCCAAAACATGGCGGGTATTCCCGAGATTGAGGAAGAGGAGGAGATTGTTCCTCCCGAGCCTGAGGAGCCGGACGCTTCCAAGGTTCTTGAGACGACGATTGACGATCTTGACCTCTCCGTTCGCTCTTTCAACTGCTTGAAGCGCGCGAACATCAATACGGTCGCAGATCTTGTCTCGAAGACGGAAGAAGACATGATGAAGGTCAGGAACCTCGGCAGGAAATCCTTGGAAGAAGTCAAGAAGAAGCTTGAGGAATACGACTTGACATTGAAGAAAGAAGAAGAATAAGAGAGGGAAAAACCATGAGCTATAGAAAATTAGGGCGTAATTCGAGTGCCCGCAAGGCACTCTTCCGCAGCATCTTGGCCTCCTTCTTCAAGCATGAGCGCATCGAGACGACGGAAGCGAAGGCGAAGGAAGTCCGCAGCCTCGCGGAAAAGCTCATCACGCTGGCAAAGCGTGGCGATCTTGCCGCCCGTCGTCAGGCGATTGCCGATATTGGCGATGAAGAAGCAGTAAGAAAGCTCTTTAGCGATATTGCAGGAAAGTACACAGAGCGTCAGGGTGGCTATACGCGCATCTTAAAGCTCGGTCCGCGCCGCGGTGACGCTGCACCGATGGCACTTTTAGAGCTTGTCTAAGGAAAAACTTATAAATAAAGTCGCCTGGATTTTTGTATCTGCGCTGTATTTGTCGATGACGAAAAAAGATCGTAGATGCGCGAAGATGGGTGGCTACATTTATCAGTAGTTCCTAATATATGTAAAAAAGAGAATTGGGGATAAAGAGATCTGCTTTTTGGTTGATCTTTTTATCCCCAAATTTATTTCTTTTTACATTTTAATAGATGCGTTACGGATAGGCGGCTTAATCTATCAGCACCTCTAAAACCGTTTGATAACTATGGGCGCACTTGTAGTAGAGCATACTTGTCAAAGCAGAAAATATCCATTATAATAAGGCAGAGCTAACTAAACAAACATTACAGAAGATTGACGGCAGGTAGCGAAGCGATGGCTCGTTCATCTGCCTTTTTTGTCAGTCAGGGAAGGATGGGACGGGCTGGTTGGAAGGAAAGCTGAAACTATACGGTTTTAATAACCTGACAAAGTCTTTGAGCTTCAATATCTACGATATTTGTTACGCGAAATCGCAGCGCGAGCAGCAGGACTACATTAAATATATTGACTCGCAATACAACTCGGAGCGTCTGACTAAGATCCTCATGCGTGTGACGGAGATGATCGGCGCACACGTTCTTAGCATATCAAAGCAAGATTATGATCCACAGGGCGCGAGCGTGACATTTCTTATTTCAGAAGAAGATGCGGCAGGACACAAAAAGCCGCTGATAAATGACGAGATCGTTGCCCACCTTGATAAGAGTCATGTAACCGTGCATACATATCCAGAGTTTCATCCTGAAACGAGCATCGCGACTTTTCGCGTTGACATCGACGTGGCGACGTGCGGCGAGATCACGCCGCTAAAAACGCTTGACTACCTTATCGGTAAGTTTGACTCAGACATCATTACGATGGATTATCGTGTGCGCGGCTTTACGCGCGATGTGACGGGAAAAAAGCTCTTCATGGATGATAAGATGTCGTCGATTCAAGAGTACATCAAGTCAGAAACTTTGGCGATATACGATGCTATGGACATCAATGTTTATCAGGCGAATATTTTTCATACGCGTATGCTCATAAAGGAAATAGAGCTGCAAAACTATCTTTTTAACACGGATATTTATGAGATACCGCCAAAGACGCGGCTTGCTATCAGCAACAGTTTGCGGCGTGAGATGATCGAAATCTATAGTGGCAGCAATGTTTTTTAAGGAAATACTTATAAAATGAAGTCGCCTAGATTTATGTATCTGCGCTGTATTTGTTGACGATGAGAAAAGAGCGTAGATGCGTGAAGAGGGGTGGCTGAATTTATCAGTGTTTCCCTAAGTGGCGCGGTGCGGCTTAATTTCATAGGGGGAACGAAAAAGATTGGAAACATTTGACTATCATACGCAAGATCGTGCGCCTGTTCTTGAAGCTTTAGAACGCTTCAAGAACAGGCGTGTTGTACCTTTTGACGTGCCCGGCCACAAGCGTGGGCGCGGCAATGCAGAGCTTGTGGACTTTTTAGGTGAAAAGTGTCTTTGCGTTGACGTCAATTCGATGAAGATGCTTGATAATCTCTGTCATCCCGTGTCGGTTATTCGTGAAGCCGAAGATTTGGCAGCGAAAGCTTTCGGTGCGGCGCACGCCTTCTTCATGGTCGGTGGCACGACTAGTTCGGTGCAGGCAATGATCTTGACGGCGGCGAAGTGCGGCGAGAAGATCATCTTGCCGCGCAATGTGCATCGAAGCGTCATCAATGCTATGATCCTTTCAGGTGCTGTGCCTGTCTATGTAAATCCGCAGACGGATCAACGGCTCGGCATCGCACTCGGTATGCGGCTTTTTGACATTGAATGTGCGATCAGGGAAAATCCCGATGCAAAGGCTATCTTTGTCAACAATCCGACCTACTACGGCATATGCTCGAACATTCGTGCCATTGCTGATCTAGCACACGCGCACGGTATGCTGCTGCTAGTAGACGAGGCGCATGGCACACATTTTTACTTTCATGATAGTTTGCCGGTTTCAGCCATGACAGCCGGTGCAGACATGGCAGCGGCGAGTATGCATAAGTCAGGCGGCTCTTTGACGCAAAGCTCACTATTGCTCATTGGAAAGCGTGTACATGATGGCTATGTGCATCAGATTATAAACCTCACACAGACGACAAGTGCGTCATACCTTCTCATGGTGAGCCTTGACATTTCACGTCGCAACCTTGCGATTGGCGGTCGCGAAAAATTTGACAAGGTTGTACGATATGTCGAATATGCAAGAGATGAGATCAATGCAATCGGTGATTACTATGCCTATGCAAAAGAAATTGTAGATGGCGATGCTGTTTTCGATTTTGACATCACGAAGCTTTCGATTTTTACGCGTTCTCTAGGACTTGCAGGTATTGAGGTCTACGATCTCTTGCGCGATGAGTACGACATACAGACAGAATTTGGCGATATGGCAAATCTTCTTGCCTATATCTCCATTGGTGATCGCCCCAAGGACATCGAGCGGCTTGTTGCAGCACTCGCAGAGATTCGACGAAATTACAAAAAGCCCCCGAAGAATATGATAGAAGGAGAGTATATCAGCCCTAAGGTCATCTGTGGACCACAAGAAGCGTTTTATGGCGAAAAAGAGTCACTTCCTATCAATAAGACATCGGGGCGCGTCGCTGGCGAATTCGTCATGTGCTATCCGCCGGGCATTCCGATCCTCGCGCCTGGTGAACTTTTGACGAAGGACATCATCGACTACATCCGCTATGCCAAAAAGAAAGGATGCTTGCTGACAGGTCCTGAGGATATGACTATTCAGCGGCTCAACGTGCTAAAGAAACACTGATATATATTGTAATAGATAAATCCTCGGTGCGCTCCTGCTGTAGCGAGGATTTTTTTGATCGTGCGTTGTCAAAATGAGAGTGGGTTAATCTCATCAGCAGCTTTTAGCAAGTGCTTTTTACATTTTCAGGTATTTGAAATAAAAAGTCAAAAAGCCGAAAAAACACTTTGACTTTTTGACTTTTTGCATTATAATAGGCATAAGGGAGTACGTATCAAATAAAATACCTCAGATGGTTGTCTGAATTTATCAGTGATTCCTTAAAAAATATTTTCACTATACGAGGAGGAAGAACGATGGTGGAAGAAAAATATACAGAAAAAGCTTTGACGGCAATGCAGGCGGCGCAGCAGGCGGCAGCGATGCGGTATCAGCAGGAGATCACGTCGGTGCATTTGCTCTATGCACTCGTTAAAGAGCCTGAGGGTCTATTAGAAACGATTTTTTCTGACTGCGGCACAGATATAGCGATGCTGCGTACGCGACTGGCACAAGAAATTGGCAAGCTGCCAAGCGTCAAGGGGCAGGATCGTCTGACTATGGGCATGGATATGGTGCGTGTCATTGGCAGAGCCAAAGAATATGCTAATAGTATGAAAGATGACTACATCAGCACGGAGCATCTCTTGCTTGGCGCTGCAACCGATGGCAGCGGCGAGATACAAGAGATCTGCCGCCAGTTTGGGCTGACGAAGGGTAGCATCATGGCAGCTGTCAAGAAGAATCGTAAGCATAATGTAAACAATTCTAACCCTGAAGAAGGCTACAGATCGCTTGAAAAGTATGGGCGAGATCTCACGGCAGCAGCAAAGAAGGCAAAGATCGATCCGGTGATCGGGCGTGACGAAGAGATACGTCGTACGATCGAGATCTTGACACGCCGTACGAAGAACAATCCCGTACTTATCGGTGAACCGGGTGTTGGAAAGACAGCGATTGTCGAAGGATTAGCACGGCGTATCGTAGCTGGCGATGTGCCTGAGTCGCTTAAAAATAAAGCACTATATTCACTTGACATGGGTTCGCTCGTAGCAGGTGCGAAATTTCGTGGTGAATTTGAAGAGCGTTTGAAAGCGGTCTTAAATGAGATCGCTAAATCAGATGGACAGATTCTGCTTTTTATCGACGAGGTACATACAGTTGTCGGTGCCGGTGCAGCAGAAGGAGCGATGGATGCGGGCAATCTTTTAAAGCCAATGCTTGCGCGCGGTGAGCTGCGCTGCATCGGTGCGACGACTTTAAGCGAATATAGAAAGTACATCGAAAAAGATGCAGCTCTTGAGCGGCGCTTTCAGCCGGTTTTGGTCAGTGAGCCGACCGTTGAGGACACTATATCTATTTTGCGTGGCATCAAGGAGCGTTACGAGGTGCATCACGGCGTACGCATCCGAGATAATGCGCTTTTAGCGGCGGCAACGCTTTCTGATCGGTATATTTCTGATCGGTTCTTACCGGATAAGGCTATCGACCTTGTAGACGAGGCAGCGGCGAAGCTGCGCACAGAGATCGAGTCTATGCCGCAGCCGTTAGATGAGGCACGTCGCAAGATCATGCAGATGGAAATTGCCGAGCAGGCACTGAAAAAGGAAATAGATGCGGCATCGAAGGAAAAACTTGCGCGTGTGACAGCAGAAAAGGAGGAGTGGAAAAAGAAGGAAAAAGTGCTTAAAGATAAGTGGGAGGCAGAAAAACAGGCGATCTTGCGTGTACGCGCCATCAAAAAAGAGATAGATCAGCTAAAAAATGAGATGGAAACAGCCGAACGCAACTACGATTTGAGCCGCTTATCAGAAATTCGTTACGGTAAACTGCCAGCTTTGGAAAAGCAGCTAAAAGAAGAAGAGGCGAATTTAGCAAAGAAAGCGGCAGATGATCATTTGCTAAAAGAAGAAGTCGGTGAAGAAGACATCGCCGAAGTAGTAAGCCGTTGGACAGGTATCCCCGTAAAGAAGATGCTCACAGGTGAAAGAGAAAAACTCTTGCATCTAGAAGATGTACTTCATGAGCGCGTCATAGGACAAGATGAAGCTGTACGTGTCGTCAGCGAGGCGATCCTTAGGGCGCGTGCCGGCATCAAAGATCCAAATCGCCCCATCGGCTCGTTCATCTTTCTTGGGCCAACAGGCGTTGGTAAGACAGAGCTTGCTAAGGCTTTGGCAGAGTCGCTCTTTGACGATGAGCGCAGCATAATCCGCATTGATATGTCCGAGTACATGGAAAAACATTCCGTGGCAAGGCTCATCGGTGCGCCTCCGGGCTATGTCGGCTACGAAGAAGGCGGTCAACTCACAGAAGCTGTGCGCCGCCGTCCGTATAGCGTTATTTTGCTAGATGAAATCGAAAAGGCACATCGCGATGTGTTTAATGTGCTGTTGCAGATCTTAGATGATGGACGGCTGACAGACGGCAAGGGGCGCGTTGTAAACTTTAAAAATACTGTCATCATTATGACGAGCAATCTAGGCTCGCAGGAGATTTTGAACAAAGACTTCTTGCAGGCGCAGGCATCTGTCAAAGAACTGTTGAAGGAATACTTTCGCCCCGAGTTTTTGAATCGCATCGATGACATCGTTGTGTTCAAGAGTCTTGCGTGCGAGGAGATCAAAAAGATTGCAGAACTTTTATTGAAAAATTTGGCAAAACGTCTTAAAAAGCAGGTAAATATTTCACTTTCATGGACGCCGGATGTATTAAAACTCCTTGCAAAGGAAGGCTTTGAGCCTAATTTCGGTGCGCGTCCGTTGCGTCGGCTCATCTCGCACAAAGTAGAAACAGCTTTGTCAAAAGCGATGGTAAAAGGCGAGGCGAAAGCAGATGACATCATAGAGATTGGTGAAAAAGGCGGCGAATTTACATTCAAGATACTTTAAGGAAACGCTGATAAAATAAAGTAGCCTAGATTTGTGCAGATACGCTGTATTTATCGAGGAGATAAACCGTAGGCGTAGCGGCACTACGTTTCTGCTTTATTGACTATGAGAAAACAGCGTAGATGCATGAAGATGGGTGGCTGTATTTATTGGTATTTCCTTAAAATTGCAGCAAAAAGGTGGGAGGTGAGAGCCTCTCATCTTTTTTTGTGCAAGATGAAAAAATGATGATAAATATATAAAATTATAGTGTTTCGTTTTAGTGGGTGTTATAATTGGAAGAAAGAGACTATTTTACTGCAGGAAAGGGATGAGAAAAATTTGAAATTCAAAAAGTATCCGGTCAGTCATCTGCAGGAAGGTATGGTTATCGGCAGAGGTGTCTACGAAGAAGATCTGACTGTTATTGTTGCCGAAGGGACAGTACTTGATCGTCAGATGATTGACTCGTTGGCAAGTCGAGATGTTTATTTTGTATATATCCGTCAAGATGTCAAAGTAGAGCCACCTGCACCTAAGAAGAAAAATAAGCAAGCAGCTTTGGCAGATGCGGTGCGAAAATCAGTAGATCGCTTGAATACTAAAGTCAAAAAAGCGCCGCTGTCTGTGCAAAATGTCATGCCGGCGCCAGCAGCCAGCGATAAGGATGCTGCTTTAGCGTCGTTTATGCAGGATATGGCAGATAGTATTGTGCATCAGCCTGTCTTAAAAAAACAGAGTTCTCTACCGACTGCAAAGACAAGTGTCGCGCCGCAAAATACAGCACTTTTAGAATCTGACTATGTACGCCGATATAACGATGTATATCTTAATCTTTCGATGTTTTATGAAATGACCAGAAAAAGCGGTCATATTGACGCGGTGGCAGCTAAAATGTTGGCAAAGCAGTTTTTACCACTTTGTGAGAATGCTAAGGCGATCATACATATATATAACATCAAGACCAAAGGGCAATATGCTATACATCATAGTGTGCGTGTCGCCATTTTAGCAGGGCTTATGGGGCATTGGCTAAAGATGCAAAGAAGCGAACGGATGCGTCTTATCATGGCAGCATTTCTCTTAGACATCGGTGCTACACGACTAGCTTCGAGCTTTCTTAAAAAGAAGGGATTTTATACAAAAGAAGATCGTGTGCTGATGCAAAAGCACGTGCATTTAGGACATATGCTGGTAGTAAACTCGCCTTTTAGAGCAGATCCGCAGATTGTAGGAGCAGTGTTGCAGCATCACGAAAGAAATGATGGCTCAGGCTATCCTGATGGCTTGCAAAAAGAGCAGATCTGTGGTTTTGCACGCATCCTTGCTATTCTTGACATATACGATGCGATGAGTTCAAAGCACGCCTATGCAAAGGAACACTCACCATTTGATGTATTTGCAGAGTTATCTGATGAGTTTGTCACAGGTCGCTTAGATGTAGGCTATGGAGTGCCATTTATAAAAAATATTTGTGACTCCTTAAATGGCAGTTGGGTAAGACTTACGAACGGTGATAAGGGCAAGATCGTCTACATTGATGAGTCGCAGCTTGCTGCACAGCCAGTAGTACAGATGGCAGACGGTACCTTTGTTGATCTAAATACGTTAAAAACCATACGCGTCGATACATTACTTAAGGAGCAGGAATGAAAAAGGAGTGACGTTTTATTTGTCAATGTAAGGTTTAAGATGTATATTAGCAAGGAGTGCAATCAGTATGCTGAAGAAATATCCGATCGATCGACTAAAGGAAGGTATGGTTGTCGGACAAACGGTATATGCAGAGGATATGTCTGTCATCTTAGACGAGGGTACTATTCTTGATGATAAGCAAATCGAATCTTTGAAGCAGCAGGAGATTTTCTTCGTTCGGATATTAGTGTCAGATGGCGAGAAATCGCAGCCGAAAAAGGCGACAGCAGATAAAAAAGCCGCAGTGGCAATAGCTAAGAGAGAAAAAAAAGAGTCTTCGCCGCTAATTGTTGAAGCAGATGAAAAGACGCCTGAGCAGTTAGAAGCAGAAGGTGAAGCCTTGTGGCAAAGCGTGTGGCACAATAAGGAAGCTAAGGTGGTAGAAGCTACTATTTTGGCAAAGCGTGAAACCGCAACTAAAAATGCAGATACAAAAAGGGAGGAGCCTTCTGTGTCGGCATCTGGCATTGTGCTTCGCAAAACATCGGCGCTCGAACAGGGCTACATTGAAAAATATGAGGCGTGTTTTTTAGGTCTTAAAGCGTTTTATGATATGGTGCGTGTATGCGGCAGCATGGATACAGCAAAAACTGAAGCACTTTTGCAGGATTTTGCAGAAATTTGTGTAAATGCTAAAGCAATCACGCATATCTACAATATGGAAACTGTCGGCGAATATACGCTGCACCACAATATGCGCGTTGCAATTCTCGCAGGTCTAATGGGGCAGTGGCTTAAAATGCAGCCGCATGAACGGCAGATTTTGCTTTTAGCCGGTATAATCATGGACATTGGCTATACAGCCTTTGCAACAGATTTTCTAAAGAAGATCGCACAATACACGCCGGAAGAACGTCGCTTGATGCAAAAGCATGTGCGTTTTGGCTATGACATCGTTTTAAACTCTTCGTTGCCGTTTGGTAAGCAAGTCGCAGAATCTATATTGCAGCATCATGAAAGAAACGATGGCTCTGGTTATCCACAGGGGCTAAAGAGGTCTGAGATCTGTAAATTTGCGCGGATTCTTGCCATTTTGGATACTTATGATGCTATGGCATCGCGGCGTTTTTATGCAAAACGGCGTTCGCCTTTTGAAGTATTTTCCTTTCTGACCGATGAATGTATTGCAGGTCGTTTAGATGCAGAGCATGGCGTATTATTTATCCGCCACATTGCACAGACGCTAAACGGCAACTGGGTTAAGCTGTCAAATGGTGTGATTGCTAAGATTGTCTATATCGCTGAATCACGCATAAAGCTACTTCCCATTGTGCAGACAACGAATGGCGATTTTCTAGACCTTAATACTATGCCGGATGTTCAAGTCGTGTATTTGTTGCCGGCTGGCGAGATAGAAGAAAAAGAAGCAATAGAAAAAGAATCGGCGGTAAGTACTTAAAATATCAAAAACTCTCTTGAGCAAAAAAGATTTGTTCAAGGGGGTTTTTTAGATAATGTATAGAAACTAGCGACAAATTTCTCTAGCTATCTTCACGCATCTACGCGCTCTTCTCATCTTCGACAAATCGGGGGCATCTGCACAAATCCAGGCGACTTCATTTTATCAGTGTTTCCTATGTTTTATTTTTTCACTATTGAAAATTATTATCTCTTTTGGTATGATGAAAGAAAATGTTTCTAAACACTTCAAAAAGGGAGGAGTATTTCTATTGTATAAGAAAAAATGGCAAATAGGTATAACTGATATTTTGCTTTTGATCATGAATGGTGTATTTTTGTTAGGTATGCACACATTCTTATCTCCGTGCGAACAGCTACCGGATGGCAAATGGATGGTGTGCCACTGGGCAGGTGAGGCACTTATAGGCATTGCCAGCGCACTTTTTGTCATCTCCTTGCTGCACGCATTGATTCCTCGTGCGCCAATTAAGGCCGGGCTAACTTTGGCGGCGATTCCGATGTCGGTACTGGCATTACTTTTTGCTGCAGGGCATATAATAGATCTTTGCATGATGGAAACGATGCGTTGTCATACGGTGATGAAGCCTGCGGTCATGGCAATTTCTGTCTTGACGATCTTGTTGGATGTTGTCGATATTTATAAGTACGGCTATAAAAAGGAGGCGGGTTGATGAAATTCGTCCGCTTCTTGGTATTGCAAAATTGCCGTAAAAATTTTGCACGCGCCTTTTCTTTGGGGCTAGTGGCGGCGGTACTTTCTTTGACGATTTTTGGCAGTTCGTTGGTCATTTTCAGTTTGCAAAACGGCTTAGGACGCTTTCAAGAGCGTTTGGGGGCAGATATTCTCGTGCTGCCGAAAGCAGCGCAAGAAGACGGCAGTTTTGAGGGTGTTTTGGTACAAGGGCGACCTGTCAATTTCTATATGGACGCTTCATATTTGACAATTCTTGCCGATGTGCCGGGTGTCGAGCGCGTCGCGCCGCAATTTTTTCTGGCATCGGCAAACGCCGGCTGCTGTTCGGTGGCTGTGCAGTTGGTAGGCTTTGATCCGTTAGCAGATTTTACGATTCAGCCGTGGATTCTAGAAAGATATGCCGAAGAGATAGGCACGGGCGACATCCTCGTTGGCAGTAGGATCTCTGTGCCTAAGGATCGGATGCTTAAATTTTACAATACACCATGTCGTGTCGTTGGTCGCTTGAGCCCGACGGGAACAGGCATGGATACAGCAATTTATACGAATATGGCAACTATTCGCACCATAATGAAACAGGCGGCAGCTTTAGACTTCGCTGCATTTCAAGATATAAAGCCGGAGCAGACTATTTCTTCCGTACTCATTAAGACAGCCCCCGATTTTAGCCCGGAAGCTGTGGCAGCAGCGATTGGTCAAGCGCATCAGCAGCTTGCGGCAAAACCGGCGCATGGCATGATACGAAGCGTAGAACAGGGGCTTGGCGCCATTACAGGAACCATCAGCAGCTTATTGCTTGTGGTCTGGCTTTTTGGCATCGTGCTTTTGTTGCTC
>CAUUGH010000045.1:0-11890 GCA_963544755.1 uncultured Selenomonas sp.
ACCTTGACGCTATTACAGAGGCAGCCGACGACAGCGCGGCGGATATTTTTATAAGCATCCACCAGCTAAACAGGCGGCGCAGGCAGTTGAAAAGCAAATCAAATCAGACGATCCCACGCTGCCCTTTGCGGCGCGTGAAAAGTCTGACTGGACAATCGTCACGCTGATCACGAAAGACAAAGACGGGAAAGACCTGCCGCCAGAGAAGCAGAAGGTCGATGTCTACAAAGTGAACCTAAGAAAAGATCATCGCATCAAAGCAGGTGCAACGATGGTTTGCGGCAAGGCTTACGCTACTGTCGGTTACGAGCAGGGACGCTTTGAAGCGCTCCTGCACTTTGACGGCGCAACGCCGCACGGCGCGAGTGTGATGTATAACGTGATTGAGTGGTAGTTTAGCCCCGAGGCTTCGGCTTCGGGGCTTTTTTGTCTCCCGTTTTGCGTTCTCGTCTCCCGTTTGTCTCTCGTTTATAGGTTTTTACGCTAAAATATGATATAGTATGGATAATGATAAATCATGATTTCTTTGTTTTATACTTGGTCAAATGTCACAACAATCCGGTAACATCAAAACTTGAAAGGAATACGCATAATGACTGAATATGACAGAAAAAACGACCTGCCCATCATCCAATGGTATCCGGGGCATATGAAAAAGGCTAGGGATTTGGTGGCTGAGGATTTGAAGCTGATCGATGTCGTCGTTGAACTTTTGGATGCGCGGATTCCTGCAGCTAGTGCAAATCCTATGTTGCGAGCAATTATTGCAGATAAGCCGCGCATAGTGGCACTAAATAAGAGTGATTTGGCAGATGAGAAGATGACGAAACGATGGTTAGAGTTTTTTCGCAAACAAAATCTTCTTGCAGTGGCACTTGATTCGTTGACAGGAAGGGGTATCCGAGAGCTTTTGACAGGTATTGCAAATATGGCGAAGTGTCGCACGGAAAGGCTTGTATCGAAAGGGGTGCCGGCTCGCAAGGCACGCGTAATGATTCTTGGCATACCGAATGTGGGAAAGTCGTCTTTGATCAATCGTATGGCAGGTGCGGCAAAGACAAAAACCGCAGATAAGCCGGGCATAACACGCGCCAAGCAGTGGATCCGCATAGGTGCGGCTGTCGATCTTCTTGATACGCCGGGGATTCTTTGGCCGAAGTTTGAGGATCGAGAAGTCGGGCTAAAGCTTGCATTTACAGGTGCTGTAAATGATGAGATCTATGATTTGGAAAGTGTTGCATATTTGTTACTTAACGTGCTGCGCCGCGAGTACCCGAAACGATTGCAGGAGCGATTCAAATTTAAGGAGAAGCTGCCAGAAACGATGGATGCTTTGATGGATGCTATAGGACTAAAGCGTGGCTGTTTCCTGAAAGGTGGGCGCATTGATTTAGAGAAAGTGCAGCGTATTTTGCTCTTAGAATTTCGCATGGGAAAGTTTGGCAAGATCACTTTGGATATACCACAAGTAGAAGCGTGCGGTAAGGTGGGCGGTTGTTAATGGATGGGGATAAAATGACGATAAAGGAATTAGAGTGCGTTTATGCGGCAGGGAAATGGACGGCTACCTTACAAGAACAGTATCGCTCAGATTCTCGCGCAGGAGTGCAAAGATTGCGGCGTCGCTGGCAGCGAGATACGTTAGAACGCGCCCGTGTCGAAGAGTTGTATCATCATGAGTTTTTGGCGCGTGAAAAAGGCTGCACGCTCGTTGCAGGTGTTGATGAAGCCGGTCGCGGTCCTTTGGCTGGCCCTTTGGTGGTGGCAGCTGTCATCTTGCCTATGGGGCTTTTTTTGCCGCATTTGAATGATTCTAAGAAATTGTCGGCGGCTTTTCGTGATCAGCTTTTTTCTGCAATTATGGCAAGTGCCATTGCTGTGGAGATCGTGAGTATCTCAGAAAAAATTATTGACGAGAAAAATATTTATCAAGCGACGAAACAAGGAATGTATGCTGTGGTTGCTGCCTTGCAGCCACAGCCACAGCAGGTATTGGTTGATGCTGTATCTTTAAAGCTCCCCATGCCGTCTGTTGCGCTCGTTCATGGGGATGCAAAGTCGGCATCTATTGCGGCGGCATCAATTACAGCTAAGGTTATGCGGGATCGCTTGATGCTTAAATATGATGAAGACTATCCACAGTACGGCTTTAAGAAGCATAAGGGCTATGGTACAGCAGAACATTTGGCTGCTTTACGAAAGTATGGTCCATGCCCCATACATCGGCAGACATTTGAGCCGATTCGATCAATGATATAAGGAGCCACTGATAAATTTAGCTACCCATATTTACGCATTTGCGCTCTTTTCTCATCGTCGATAAATTAGGGGCGTAGCAACACTACGCCTTCGGTTTATCTCCTCGATAAATGCAGCGCATTTGCATAAATCCATGCGATTTCATTTTTTAAGTTTTTTCATAAATCGTACATAAAAAAGTCCACTTTGTGGATATTTTGTATTGCTCTTACATGAAAGTTGCTCATTTTTGCGATTTTATATAGATCTGGGCGATTTCGTTTCATCAGCGTTTTATAATAACAATTACCATATATTTGCACGGAGGATTCATTTCATGGCGATGGAAGCAAATGTCACAAATGCTGCAGGTTCTTTGCAGCGTCTACAGCGGACACAGACGACGGAAGCGACGGAGGTACCTGTAAGGCGCGGCGACGGTGTGTCATCTTCTCCTTTTGCAAAAGGAACAAATGTTTTTATACGAAATTCCATTGCGGATTTGTCATCAATCCTTGGAAGAATTTCCCAAGGGCAAGAGGATGCTGTAGAAGTTTTGCCAGATCGGCTGCAACAGGTAATTAGAAATATTGTGGAGAGTTCTTTTTCATTGAGCGCGACTTTAAAAGAAGGATTGGGCAGTACAATGGAAAGTCAGCGCTTTTCCTTAGAGCAGCTTAATACGCTTGCGCGTATGCTGTCGCAACTAGGCGCGTTGGCAGAAAAGGGCGCACAGGTCGGTGAGTTTAGCGATAGCATAAAGACTTTGCTGCAAAATTTAAAAGCTCTTCTTACTGAGCAGGAGGGAAATAGCTCTTTTGAGCCAGCACTTCTCAACAAGTTGTCTTTTCAGCTGCTAAATGCTAAGGAGTTGGATGATTTGCCTGTAGCACTCCAGCAGGTGTTGAATCTTTTAGCACAGATACAGCCGCAGAGTGGGCAAAGTAGGAGCGATGTAGGTTCGCTTGATTTCTTAAAATCGCTTGTGCAATACTTTATGCCGCATCCTGGTGAAGAAAATATGACTTTGACGCTACAAGAGCAGACTTCGCCAGACGGAGATGGCAAAAGTAGCGAGCAGATGGCACAGCAGGAGATGGCTGGGCAAACAGCAAAATCTGTAGGAGAGCAAAAGGCGGCTACACAGTCATCTTCGGGAAACGCTTCGCAAGATGCGTCGGCAGGTGCAGAAGAAAGTTCTGCAGAAAATTCGCCTAGTGGGCGTGCAGATAAAGGTAAAGGACAGACTAATATGGCGCAGGGGCAAAGTAAGGTGCAGCAGCAAAAAGCTCCAAGCCAAGGAGCAGCCGCTGATATAAAGAGTCAAGAAACAGAGCAAATGCCGCGAGAAAACAAATCGCCCAAAGCTGCAAATTTGCGCCAAGAGCCACAAAATGCTGCCAATCAGCAGCCGAATAGGCAAGAAGGATCTTCTAGAAATGCAGCACAAGAAAAGCCATTGCAAGAAGGGCAGAATTTTTCGTCGCAATCTTTTAAAATGCAAGGAGAGGCTAAATCTGACACACGTCCGATGCCCATGCTGCAAAATACGCCGCAACTCATGCAAAGCTTAAAGGACACGGCAGCGTTTATGTTGAAAAATATGCCGCTTACGGAAAAAGATGCCGCCTTGTTGCGTGATTTTGTCAATAATGGGCAACGACTCTTGCCTGATAAAGATGCCAAGCAGTTGCAGCTTCTTTTGCGTCTTAGCCAGAATAATATTCCGGCGGCTGTCAATCAAGTTGCCATGCAAAAAAATCTCGGCGATTTGCCGCGCCTTTGGGTATTCATGCAGCTTTGTGATATGACAGCTGTAAAGGATATGAAGGCGCAGCAGCTAAAACGCGCAGGTAAAGATGTCGCAGAATTTGCTGCTTCGATGAAGCGTTCGATGGAAGGAGGCAGCCTGTTTCAGACGGATAGCAAAGGCAACACGCACCGCTCGTTAAATTTCATGCTGCCACTTTATATGGGCGAAGGAGAAAAGCAGCAATTTCCAGCATATGCCAATGTTTATAACGAGGAGAAATATTCACCGGAAGATGGGCTTATGCACAAGGAAACATGGCTAAGACTCTGTATACTTACCGATCATATCGGAACGGTCGAGCTTACGTGTCAAGTGTATGATGCAAAGAGTCTAAATATGCGTGTACTCTTTTCTGAGCCTTCTTTCGTAGAAGAATTCAAGTCATATATTCCAGAATTTAAAGAATCGTTTCGCACCATGACATTAGAACTTGCCGATCTCAAAGTCAGTACAGCAGGTAATAAAGAATGATACATAAAAACAATGAAAATCAAGAATTATTGCTAGAAGAAACAAAAGACATCACCGATCAAAAAGCTGTAGCATTGCGCTATGATCCTTTGAAGGAGCGTGCTCCTAAGGTCATTGCGAAAGGGCGCGGTTTTGTTGTAGAAAACATCCTCGCAGCGGCACAAAAAAATGCTGTTCCTGTTTATCAAAATAAGTCACTGGTCAATATGCTGATGGCACTAGAACTTGATCGCGAGATACCGCCAGAGCTTTACCGTGCTGTAGCAGAGGTACTAGCTTATGTCTATCGCATAGATCAACGCCATCCTAAATTGGAGATAGCAAAATGACGACGAAAAGTTTCGGCGACCGTGGCGAAGAAGCAGCAGCAAAGTATTTAGAAGGTCGTGGCTACTTTATCTTAGAGCGTCAATTTCAAGCTAGAGTCGGCGAGATCGACATAATCGCCGAAGCAGACGGTATACTTATCTTCATCGAAGTAAAAACACGCCATTCGACTCGCTTCGGAGAGCCTGCACAAGCTGTGGGATATAAAAAACAGCAGCGTATTTTTCGCACAGCCTTTTTGTATGTGCAACAGCATGGCTTAGAAGATCGAACCTGTCGTTTCGATGTCATAGAAATTCTTGTCACAGGCGACTCTCATACCATATGCCATTATAAAAATGCTTTTGAATTTGATGGGTTTTAAAAAACGTAGATAAATTACGATTAAAGAACCACAGATAAATGCAGCCACACATCTGCACGCATCTACGCTGTTTTCTCATCGTCGATAAATACAGCGCATCTGCACAAATCTAGGCGACTTCATTTTATAAGTGTTTCCTTAAAAATCGCAAGAGGGGGATATTTCTATGATCGGAATCAAAAATGTCATCGCCATTATTTGTGGTGGTGGCCCTGCTCCTGGCATCAACAGCGTCATTTCTGCCGTAACGATCGAAGCTGATCGCAACGGTTGGGATGTGTTAGGCATTTACGATGGCTTTTCACGCTTGGCACGTGGTGAGAAAAAGTATGTGCGTCTTGATATGGATAGGGTGAGCCGCATCCATCTGACAGGTGGCTGTATTTTGCAGATGTCTCGCTATAATCCTACCAAAAAGGAAGCAGATCTTCATACAGTCGTCGATACATTAACAGAACTTGGTGTCACGCACGTCGTGACAATCGGCGGTGACGATACGGCATACAGTGCCATGGCTGTGTCAAATTATGCGCGTCAGATCGGTAAGACGATCAACGTCGTTCATGTTCCCAAGACCATAGATAATGACTTGCCGCTACCTGAAGGTATCCCTACTTTCGGCTTTGAAACAGCGCGAGCCTTTGGTACAGAAGAGATCGAAAATCTCATGGAAGATGCGCGCACAACAAACAATCGCTGGTACTTCACGATCGCCATGGGACGCACAGCCGGACATTTAGCACTTGGCATGGGTCGCTCGGCTGGTGCAGCACTAACGATCATTCCCGAAGAGTTTGCTGCCGAAGCGATACCACTCCAGCAGATCGTAGATATCATTACAGGCTCTATTGTCAAGCGCTATCTGACGGGGCATAACTACGGTGTTGCCGTCATCGCTGAGGGCGTAATTGAAAAGATCGCACAAGAAGACTTTCAAAAACTTGGCAACCTTGTACTTGACGAACACGGTCATATACGCTACGCAGAATTAGACTTTGGCGAAATCTTAAAACAGGCGGTACTTGCCGAAGTCAAGAAAATTGGCATCAAGATAACCATAGTAGATAAGGAAATAGGCTACGAGCTGCGCTGTGCTGCGCCAATCGCCTACGACATCGACTACGCACGTTCCTTAGGCTACGAAGCCGTGCAATTTCTTCGGCGCGGTCAAACAGGTGCGCTTATCACATTGCAGGACAATCAAGCAAAACCACTTTTTTTCGACGAGATCAAAGATCCTGCGACGGGTAAGACGCGTGTGCGAAAGGTCAATATTGAGTCCGTTCACTATAAAATTGCACGCGGTTTCATGATGCGAATGGAAAAAGAAGACCTCGACGATCCGGGTCTTGCCAACGCCTATCACATGGAAAAAGAGGAGTTTAGGCAAAGATACGCTTATATTTTTGAATAGATTCTTAGAGATTTTTAATGCTATCTTTTTGCATCAAGAAGCATCTGCCTTATAGACAAAAAGTGCGCTGCCCTTAATTGGATCCTGCCCAATCAATCTACGCCTTTGGCTTTATGTCTAGGATTTTCCTCGTAAAAGTATCTTTTACATTCGGTGATGAAAAAATCTATGGCAGCGTCGTTTGCTTTGTGCATATTATGGATTCTTTCAAACATCTTTTCACGCGTAGCCAATGCGTACTCAATAGCTTCTGGCGTATTGCCCCAAGAAATGCCGTAGCCTTCTTCTTCTTTTCCGATGCAATCTGTACGAGTTTTTCCGTCTTCAAGCATGACGATAGGGATGCAGCCACACATGGCAGCAATAAGACTATATGTGGTATACATATCGTAACAATAACAATATTTTTTCTGATTGAGAATATCTGCAATTTCATGCTTGGAAAATTTATCAATGATTGGCCCATCAAATTTTTTGGGAAGGTCTTTTCTTTTAGAGCCCTTATGTAAGATGTAGCAGCAGCCCGATCTTTCACCAAAATTTGTTTGTTTCCACATATCTTCGTCCATGGCTTGCAGATAGAGTTTGCGTCCGGAAGGATTTAGTTGCTCGTCGTTAAAAAGTTCATGATAAGTAAAGTAAAGCGAATCTTTTTCATAAGCATCTATATCATAAAGTTTGAAAAATAATAACCAACGAACAATTTTTTTGGCGTGCAATAAGTTGCCGTAGATGCCTTCAGAATAGACTACGATTGTATCATCATCAATGATTGGAATAAATGCTCTTTTGCATCCTTTTACTGGAAGATAGTTATATCCATTATAGCGTTCTTTTTTGATAAATTTTGCTTTGGGAAACAGTTTTACTTTAGCGGCTTTTGTGAGGTCATGGCGTAAGAATTTAATTTGTTGCAGAATTAAATTAAAGTAAGATGTCGTTTTAACTGCTCCTGAATGGACATAGAAGATTTTTGCATCATAGCCATGTTCCATCAATAATTTGCATAGCATATGTTGTATAATGGCACCGCCACTATGTTGTCGAGGGGCAACAATTAAAAACTTCATGGGAAATGTCATCCTTTCCATTTGCATGAATATGAAATAGTTAAGGAACCATTCGTTTAGCATGACAGCTATTTTATCAAAATTATCATAAAACCACAAGAAGTCAAGATGTGGGCATATTGCTTGGCTAAGTTCCAGCAAGCTGTAACATGATGAAGAAAATTTGACAAAAAGGGGAGAGTTTTATGTATACGCTTTCTAGCACGGAGTTTCATGGTATTAAGCCAAAGATTGATGAAGAAGCTTTTGTCGCGCCGCAGGTATTTCTTTCAGGTGATGTACGCGTTGCTAAGTATGCGAGCCTTTGGCCGGGTGTTGTTGCGCGCGGTGATGTAAATTACATCTCTGTTGGTGAATGTTCTAATGTGCAAGATCTCGTTTGTTTGCATGTTGCAGATGACAAGCCGTGCATAATAGGCGACTATGTAACGATCGGACATAGTGCCGTCGTGCATGGTGCAGAAATCGGCGATCATGTCCTCATCGGCATGAATGCGACGGTTCTTACAGGCGCAAAGGTCGGCAGAGGCTCGATCATCGCTGCCGGTTCGCTCGTGCGTGAAAACGAGGTCATACCGCCTAATTCTCTCGTTGTTGGTGTACCAAGTAAAATCGTGCGTACGATTGATCGCATAAAAACAATTCACGCACAGGCGATTAAGTATAAGTGCGAGTGGGCAATCGAGTACGGTGTTTATCCAGAAATCGGCGGTGAAAAGTATCACGGCGAACATATCATCTGATCTGGTACAATAAAAATTTCCTAGCTTTATAAAAATGCGAAAGGCTGCCTATCATTTTGCAGACTTTCGCATTTTTTCATGCTCGTTTAGGACGCTATTACATCTCTTATGATTTTTTCTCAATACGTCGTTCATAGTACCAAGCACCTGCGATCAAGATGACAGCAGCGATGCAGACGAGTATAAGGCGCGTCGGGTCAGGATTTTTCAGAACGGCATCGTGACCGATGATTGCTTCGATGGCAGTTGAGGGAAATTTGCCGACGAAAGAGGCTATTACATAATCTCGGAAACTGATGGCACTTAAAGCGCCAAGTGCGTTCAAAAGTGCTGATGGAATGTAAGGTACCATGCGAGCGATAAGCATGACGGTAAAGCCGTTTTTGCCACTGTAAGCATCTATTTTTTTTAGTCTTGGGTGTTTTTTTATCAGCTGCTCTGCAGAGGTGCGAAAGAGAAAGCGCAGTAGCAAAAAGCTGATGGTGACACCGACAGTTTCGGCTATGACAGATAAGATTATGCCCGGCACGATGCCAAAGATCAAGGTATTTGCTGTGGAAAAAATGATCGCAGGCGGAAAGCCAAGAGCATTGACAAAAAGCACGAGCCAGAAACTAAAGAACATTGCCCAAGAGTCGAAAGAGCGAATGTAGTCGGCAGTAGCTAGGAGATCGCCGCTCTTTAAGATTTGCCAAAGCTCCGGGAAAAAGGAGGGATTGGCAAGATGAATAGCATAAAGAAGGATTAGCAATAGAAAAGCAGAAACTAGTTTGACAATGTTCATGGGATTTTTTTGCATGAAAAGCCTCCTTGCAGTCAATGCGGCGGCATATGATCAAAAAAGATGACTTAAGGAACCACTTATAAATTCAGCCACTCATATTCACGCATCTACGCTCTTTTTTCATCATCGACAAATACAGTGCATCTGCACAAATCTAAGAGACTTTATTTTATCAGTGTTTCCTTAATTATAGCAAAGATTCATCAGCTTTGCATACTGACTTTTAAAAAGGTAAATAAAAAAGCCCAATGGAAATATTCCGTTGGGCTTTTTTATTAGCTAATATGAAACTTGCTCACAGTCTTTTGTAGATCTTGCGCCATATCTGCTAAAGCAGAACTTGCTGCAACGATTTCTTTTATAGATGTCGTCTGTTCTTTTGCTACATCAGAAACATTTTTTGCTTCACCTTGCACTGAGTCAGAAGCAGTCTTTAGACGCTGCGCTGAGGTTTCCATGCGCACGTTTTGTGTGTGAATTTGCTGCGTACTTTGCAATATGCCAGAAACTTTTTCAGATAACTCCCCGACAACAGCGGCGATGCGGTCAAAGCGTTCACTTGCCTGATGTACCTGCTCGACACCGGTGCCGACACGTTCTTTTTGCTCTTGCATGATCTTGAACGTTTCTTCGATGCGTCTTGAGTTATCCGTGATCAAGGTGGAAATTTCCTGTGCGGCGTGCTCTGATTGCTCGGCTAGCTTTCGCACCTCTTCGGCGACAACGGTAAAGCCGCGTCCTTGCTCACCTGCACGCGCTGCTTCAATGGCAGCGTTTAGTGCTAAAAGGTTCGTTTGCCCTGCGATCTGCGTGATCATTTCGACGATTTCTGAAATGCGCTTAGAGCTTTTATAAAGAGTTGTGACAGCATCTGCTACACCTTTGGCACTATCGTTGAGTATATGCATACCTTCAACAGCAACATTTAGCCCCTGTTGACCCTCGTTCGTGGCTTCCTCCACACGCTCTACGGCATGATACACATTATCAACACCAACATTTATATTCTCCATGGCTGTAGTTATATCGCTGACGGCTTGCAGGGATTCGTTTACGACAGCACCTTGCGCTTTTGTATCGTCTGTTATCTTGCTGACAGCCCTCGATGCTTGCTGTGCGCCTTGCGCGGACTGATCAGCAGACGCGGTAAGCTCTTCAGAAGAAGAAGCAAGCCGCTCTGCTGTATGTGCTATTTGCCGGATGAGGCTTTGCAAGCCTTTTGTCATCTGACAAAAACTATTATGTAGGCTGCCGATTTCATCTTTGCGATCAATAGGTGACAGTGTCGCAGACAAATCTCCTTGGGCAACTTTAGCTGCAACAACTTCTAAATCTTCGATGGGCTGTGAGATGTAGCGCGCGATATAGTATAAGAGTCCGCCCATGAGCAGCAAGGCGACAATAGAACAACTGAGCATTGTCCACTTTAGTAGAGCAATATTGCTAAAGACTTCATCTTGCGGTACAAAGAGGACGAGATTCCAACCTGTATCACCGACTGGCTGCACGGCGTAAAACAGCTCAACGCCCTGAAAACTGCCGTCAAAAAAGAGCGGCTCTTTAGAAAGGCACGTCCTAGCCTTTTCTTCACCATCTTCATGGATGGTGTTGTCAAGTGTCAGCACAGAGTGGGCTATGAAGCGTCCTTTGGGGTCGAGTAAAAAAGCTTCACCTGTTTTGCCAAACCTACAAGAAGTAACGATTTGCTCTACACTGTCAAAAACAACGTCTACGGCTGCGACACCAAGCACCTTGCCGTCTTTTCGTAAAGCTTTACTCAATGTGACGACCTTTGCATTAGTAAAAAAGCTGTCCATGTAGACTTCAGATAGCACCACACCATCTTTTTGCACGGCATTTTTATACCACTCGCGAGTCGTCGCATCAAAATCAGATTTCGGCACAACACCTTCGATACTGTCGATAAATTCGCGCTCTGGAAAGCCAATGAAAAGCGCACTGACACCTTCGCGCTTCATGTAGCTTTGACCGATGGGTATGAACGCTTCATTTGATGGCAGGTTTGCCGTCCATGCATCCGTCAAGCCGTCAAGCGCGTCACGCTGTGTTTGGATCTCTTTATAGACTTTTTCGGCATTTAATTCGCCTAGCGTCATCATTTCGCGCTGCGTCGATGCTTTTAACAGCGTACTGGCGTTCCAATAGCTAAATAAGGATACCGCAAAAAAGATGATACAAAATGGTATGCCGACCCAGAGGATCAATTTGATGCGTAACTTCATAGCTGCACTCCTTGCATAAATCAATATAACTAATACAACCTTATTATTATAAGATTATATTATAATCATCATACAATGAACCGTGTAAAAATACAAGTAAGCATAGTGAGTCTAAAGTCATATTCTATATTGTTTCTTGCAAAAACATATTAAGAAAACGCTGATAAAATGAAGTCGCCCAGATTTATGCAGATGCGCTCTATTTATCGACGATGAAAAAAGTGCGTAGCTGCGTGAAGATAGGTGGCTAAATTTATAAGAGGTTCCTTAAATGCAATTAACTAGCAAAAAAAGCCCAACGACGATATTGCGTCGGGCTTTTTCGTTTCTTACTTTAGCCAACATCAAACTTGCTAACGGCTTTTTTAAGATCTTGCGCCATATCTGCTAAAGCAGAACTTGCTGCAACGATTTCTTTTATAG
>CAUUGH010000046.1:0-11142 GCA_963544755.1 uncultured Selenomonas sp.
ATTGGAAAAGTCGGGCAGTTGATCTCTTTACAGTTGAAAATCGCTCGTTTTACAATATTTTGAAAAAGATGCGCCTTTTTAGAAATCGTATAGAGTATTTGCCAAATGCAGTATCACTTTTTGGCGTAGACGAGGAAAAGATTTTGCGTACGAAGCAAAAAGATAACATTTTGCTGACTGTCGGTCGCTTAGGTACGCATATTAAGAATACTGAGCTTCTAGTCGAGGCGATGCGTAAAGTAGATCGAGAGCTTTTCAACGATTGGAAACTTCTACTTATCGGCTCTACCACGGTGCATTTTATAGAATATATCAAGCAGCTATATCAATCTGACGCATGGCTTAAAGATCATATACTGCTAGCAGGAGAAATCAGTGATAGGCAAAAACTCTATGAGTTATATAAAAAAGCTAAGATCATATGTATGACCAGCAGATCAGAAAGTTTTTGCATTGCGGTATTAGAAGCCATGTACTTTGGCGCATATCCCATACTTACAGATTTTGGTCGGGTAGTACAAGATATTACGGCGCATGGACATCATGGCACTATCGTAGCACAAGATGATGTAAAAATGTTAGCAAAGACTTTAGAAAAGCTCGTACAAGATGAACGGCTAGACAATATGAATTTGGCGGTGGCGCGATTTGCGCGAGAAAACTTTTCCTATGATGTGTGGACGCGCAATTTAGACGAGTATTTTACAAGGCTATGCACGCAATAGAGGTGTAATATATGCATTTTATCGTAGTAGGGCCAAGGTATCATCATTATTCAGAAAGCATTGTCCGCACGTTAAATCATCTTGGTCATACGGCGATATTTTTCCCAGAAGCACCTTTTTATGAAAATTGCTCATATTTTGAGCGAAAAATATATAAGCTGGGGTATCGCACTCTAAAAAACAAGTGGGAAGATGCCTGGCAAAATCACCTTATTCGCTTTACAAGAGAAAAAGCTGGAAAAGATACTGTCTTTTTATGCCTTACGGGTGCTATGATCACTGATACAATCTTAGATGCGTGGCAAGGATCTATAGTTATTCTTTGGCTGTGGGATTCTATTCGACGCTATGATATAAATTTTCAAAAGCGGCTGCAACGATATACACACACATTGTCCTTTGAAAATGACGATATAGCATATGCAAAAGAAGCCTTTTCTATTGCGATGACATACTTCCCACTAGGATATGATGAAGCTATTTACTATCCTAAAGAGATAAAACGCGATATTGATGTCTCTTTCATAGGTGCGCCACTTATAGAGCGGCTTGAAATATTAGATAAAGTTACGCAATATATATCTAACATAGGTGGAAATATGTATATAGCAGGAAGATGGTATAATGATGTATATCCTTGGAAAAAATATGCCTTTAGAAAAAAGCACCCTGCGTTAGCTAGGTATTTGCTAAACAGCAACATTCATCCAACGAAAACAGCCGAAATTTATCGGCGCAGTAAGATCGCGGTGAATATCAACAATCCTGTTCATAAAAGCATCAGCCCACGCACTTTCGAGATCCTAGCGACAAAAACTTTCCAACTGATGAATGAAGGTCAAAAAGCGTGTACAACGATAGATTTAGAAAGAGATCTGGTTTTATACAAAAATACAGATGATTTAATAAAGAAAATTGCCTGTTATTTGCAAGATCCAAAAAAGCGAAACAGCATAGCTGAGCAAGGCTATATCAGTGTGCAGCAGTTTTCTCTGCGAGAATCGGTCAAAAAAATGCTGCAGATGCTCTAGCAAAAATGCAAAAGATGGATCGTATGCTGCAAAGCACTTTTATATTCTTTTAGTATCGCTTTGCTCTCTAAGATATTTATAGACGATATACGGCTTTTTCATCATCTTGTTCACACAAAAAACGCCCCATATGGGGCGTTTTTTCGTATCTCCTTTATTTATGGAGCTTATGAAAATTTTCCTTTTCTGTATACATTCTTTGATCGGCATCTTCGATCAAGGTTCTTATATTTTGTGGCTTATTTTCCCATGCGATGCCAATAGATGCTGAAAAATGGCTGTGTTTTTGCAGATATTCTTTGACGTAGGCAACTTTTTCATTTATGTAGGCTTCGCTTTTGTCCACGCAAAGCACGATAAATTCATCGCCGCCGATACGAAAGATGTCTTCAGGCAAAAAGGCATCTTGCAACAAGTGCGCGAAAGCGATGATAGCTTTATCGCCGTGTCCGTGTCCATGTTTGTCGTTGATCTCCTTTAGTCCGTTGAGATCAAAGTAGGCGATGCCGAAGGCATGGCTTGCAAGGCTATTTTCAAGCTGCTCAATCCTGCAAATGAAGGCATTGCGATTGCTGACGCCTGTCATAGTATCTTGATAGCTCATAGATTCAAGCATGGCGGTACGCTCAAGCAGTACGCGCCGCGCTGAAATGTAATACGCCAGAGAGCGAAGCAGCGGCGCGATATTTTTCATTTTTTCAAGCGGCGGATTGTCAACGCCAATGAAACCTGCCAGTTTATCATGATGGTGAATAGGTGCGGCTATATAGGTACGAATGTTTTGCTTGTGCAGGATCGCGTATTCTTCAGGAGATATATCGCGTAAGTTTTCTATATCTTCAAGAAATACACATTTATTAGATTTTAATATAGGAAGCCAACGCTCAAGGATGTGCGCCGATAACATATAACGCATTTCTCGGCGCGATTTGATACCCGGAGCGCACCATTCATGGGTATTATGAAATAGACCGTTTTTCAAAATAAAAAGATAGGCACTGTCGGCACTTAGATCTTCACCGATGTTTTTAAGTATTAGATCATAAGCTTGGTTGATGTCATCTGTTTCGTGCAGCAGACGCAGCGAGGAAACTAGCACCTCTTGTGCCTGTAGAGCTGTTGCAAGTTCGCGCTTTTCCTGCTCGATGCAGCTAATGTCGAAGGATACGACGAGTTGTACGAGCTTGCCAGCAAGAGAGATGATGCGTGTCTTTGAGTAGATAAAACGCTTCAGCAGTGGATTGTAGCAGCGTGTTTCTCTCGTCTCACCGAGCGTTTTTGTATAGCGTTTGGTGTTTAATTCTTCGCCATGTGCCAAAATAGAGCAACTCATCCCCAAAAGATTTTCCGTCGAGCCGAGGATGCGACGAACAGCGTCGTTGGCAAAAAGAATCTCGTATGAGTCAAGATCGGTGATGTAGACCATATCGCTCATGAGGTCAAATACTTCTGCATCTTTTAGGTCTTTAAGCTCTAATTCCAAGACATCTCCTCCTTGAGAAAGGCTGTTATATGCAGCAGCGTCATATTAGCGTACAGTTTTCACCATATTGAGCTATTTATATTAGCACTTCTGATAATTATATCACATATCGATCAAAAAGAGAAAATTCGATACCCTGCGGCTTTTTTTAGTCGATTCATGATGGCAAGCCCTAAACCTGTTTCGTCTAAGGCTTCGCCAAAGATGCAGTCTACGTGCATTTTATCGAAGGTACGCAATGCTTCGTAAAGACGGGCAGCGATGGTGCGCGTGTCACTTCTTTTGCCAAGACGCACGATAATGCAGCCTGCGACTTCTCCTGCAAGTGCTGCCGCCGTTTCGTCAGTTAAAAGAAGCCCCACTATCTTACCTTCTTTTTCGGCAAGTAAAGAGCGAAAGGCAGCGCGAATGTTTTTAGGTGCAGCTGCAATGAGAGTCAGCGGTGCACGCGGCGCATAGTGCTTGTACTTCATGCCGGGCGCACGCGGTACAATATCAGCGGCTTTTGCTGCACGCTCTTGCATGAAAAGTCCTCGGTCAAGTTGCACATCATCGACGACTTCTTCTAGCATCTCACGCGTGATCGCGCCGGGGCGCAAAATGACGGCGCTCTTGCCGGTAACATCGACGATCGTTGACTCTACACCAATGCTGCAAGAACCGCCGTCGAGGATCAAAGGGATCTTACCTGAAAGATCGGCAAGCACCGCTGCTGCTGTTGTGGGGCTAGGTCTTCCCGAGGTGTTGGCACTCGGCGCAGCGATGGGGCAATTTGCCGCTTGGATCAAGGCGCGTGCGACATCATTTTCTGGAATACGTACGCCAACGGTCAAAAGACCGCCCGTGATGCCTACCGGCACAGCGGCGCGGCTGTGCAGCACCAGCGTCAAAGGACCCGGGCAAAATGCTGCCAGGAGCCTTTCTGCCATCGCAGGTACTTCAAGTGCTATCTCATCGAGCATGGCACGATGCGCGATGTGTAGGATCAAGGGATTATCCGATGGGCGCCCCTTCGCTTCGTAGATTTTTGCGCAAGCGGCATCATCTAAGCCGTTTGCACCAAGACCGTATACCGTTTCTGTCGGAAAAGCGACAATATCGCCTGCTCGAATAAGTGCTGCCGCTTCTTCAATAGCAGCGGCTGTCGGCGATAAAATTTTCGTTGAAAGCACCAGATCTTCCTTCTTTCCTACAATAAGCACAATTTACGCCACACCGGAAAGGTCACTTTAGCACCTGTACGATAAAGCACCGCTTACGCGGCGCAGCCTTACTTTTTCCACAACACAACGACGCGCTCAATGCCAGCGAGATCAAAAAGGATCTCAATATCTTTCCAAGATGCTTTAGCCATCGAACGAACCTTCTTTGCTTGTCCGCTGCCGACTTCTAAAGCGAGAAAGCCGCCTGCACGCAAATAATGCGGTGCATCTTCTAGTAATCTTCTGTAAAAGTCCATGCCATCTACGCCGCCTTTTAGAGCAAGCATCGGCTCATAGGCACGAACTTCTATCGCAAGGTGCTCAATGTCAGTGTCGGGAATATAGGGCGGATTTGATAAAATTGCATCAAAGATACCATCTTTTAGCGGTGCGAGTAAATCTCCTTCAAGAAAGCTCACGCGCTCTTTTAAGCCAAATCGCTCGGCATTTTTGTAAGCAACAGCAAGTGCTAAAGCTGATCGATCAACAGCTACAGCCGTCACATCGCTTGTAGCATACTGCAATATAGATAGCGCGATAACGCCCGTACCCGTGCCGATGTCAGCAAAGCGCAAAGTATGATCAGCATCTGCCGATAGACGCCTAAGTCTTTTGCTCGCCGCTTCTACAAGTATTTCCGTATCAGGGCGTGGAATCAAGGTCGCGGTTGACACGAAGAAATCTAGCCCCATAAATTCACGCCGCCCGGTGATATAAGCCGTAGGCACACGCCGCGCCCTTTTGGCTACACATTCATGAAACGCTGCAAGTTCTGCTTTTTCCAACGGTTCATCAAAATGAACATAAAGATAGATGCGTTCTTTTTTCAACACATAGGAAAGAAGCACTTCAGCATCAAGACGCGGCGTTTCGATGCCTTTTTTAGTAAAGTAGCCTTGCGTCCATTGTAATACCGAACCAATCGTCCAAGTTTCTTGCTTCATCACTGCGCCTTTTTGAGCTTTTCTGCCTGATCGGCGGTAATTAGCGCGTGCAAAAGCTCTTCTAGATCGCCGTCGAGTACAGTACTTAGCTTATGTAGTGTTAAACCGATGCGGTGATCTGTCACGCGCCCCTGTGGGAAATTATAGGTACGGATGCGTTCGCTGCGATCGCCCGAGCCGACTTGACTCTTGCGATCAGCAGCGACGGCTGCATCTTGTTCTTGGCGCACCTTTTCCAATATGCGTGCACGCAGGACGCGCATTGCTTTTTCCTTGTTTTTAAGCTGGGACTTTTCATCTTGACACTGCACAACGATGCCTGTCGGCAAATGTGTGATGCGGATCGCCGTTTCCGTGCGGTTGACGTACTGACCGCCAGCACCCGAAGCACAATATGTGTCGATACGAAGATCCGCAGCGGCTATCTCTAGCTCGACTTCTGCCGCCTCCGGTAAGACCGCGACCGTTACGGCTGACGTGTGGATACGCCCTCCGGACTCTGTGACAGGCACGCGCTGCACACGATGCGTGCCGCTTTCGTACTTCAAGAAGCTATATGCGCCTACACCGTCCACAGAAAAAGCGACTTCTTTAAAGCCGCCGATCTCCGTCGCATTTCGCTCAATAATATCGACTCGCCAGCCGCGCCGCTCGGCATAGCGTGCGTACATACGAAAAAGATCGCCAGCAAAAAGCGCGGCTTCTTCGCCACCTACACCACCGCGAATCTCGACAATGACATTTTTCGCATCGTTTGGATCTCTTGGCAGTAAAAGAAGCGGCAGCTCACGCTCTAACGCCTCTAAGCGAGGGCGCAGCTCGGCAACTTCGTCTTGAGCAAGACGGCGCATATCCTCATCGGGGCTCTCGTTAAAGATCGCCTTAGCATCGGCAAGCCCTTTGCACACACTTTTGTACTCGTGATATTTTTCCACGATAGGCGCAAGCTGCGCGTGTACACGACTCAAGTGCTGCCACTTCGTCATGTCGGCAAGTACTGCAGGATCGCTTATCAGCGACTCAAGCTCTCTATATTGTTCTTCTACGGCATGGAGCTTATCTAGCACTTTGCATCTCCTTTCTTACTTAGCCTTGCTTACGGCAAAAGATGCCGCAGGTATTTCATATGCCGCCGTATCAAAAGCTGTGTTCTGCCGATAATCGCCACTTCCTAACGGAATCTTTTCTTCCGGCAGTGCCGCCTTTAGTGACTCAATCGCAACTTCGATCATCGAGGCATCCGGCTCACGCGTCGTCAGTCGCTGTAGCCAAAGACCGGGCAGTGAAAGAATACGAACTATGGGATTATTACTCCTGCCTGCCAAGCGAATTGCCTCATAGGAAATGCCGGCGACAACTGGCAAGAGCGCGATGCGGCTTACGATGCGCACTAAGAGATCCGGCCAGCCGCAAAAGGCGAAAACAACGATAGAAACAAGCATGACGATCAAGAGAAATGATGTGCCGCAGCGTGGATGAAAGCGTTCAAACCGCTGCACATTATCCGTCGTCAAGGCAAGCCCCGCCTCAAAGCAAAAGATCGTCTTGTGTTCTGCACCGTGGTATTGAAATACGCGCTGAATATCCTTCATACGCGAGATAGCCCAGATATATGCCAAAAAGATTACAAGGCGCAAAAATCCTTCGGTGAGATTTAAGAACAAGGGGTCTTCTGACCACGCATGAAAGAGCTTCGCCGCTACTGTCGGCAATGCTATAAAAAGCGCGGCGGCAAGCACGAATGCGACACCAATCGTAGCTACTAACTCTTTATCTGAAAGCTGCTCTTCTTCTTCTCCTGCCATCTTTGCCGACCAAGAGAGCGAACGGATACCAATGATAAGTGACTCAAAAAGCGCGACCGTGCCGCGTAAAAAAGGCTTTTTGAATATGAGGAAACGATCAGAAAAAGATCGCATTTGGTTCGACTTAACGACAATCGCACCGTCTTGTGTGCGTACTGCCGTCGCCATGCGCCCCGAGCCGCGCATCATCACGCCCTCAATGACTGCTTGCCCGCCAACCATAAGTTTTTCGTCCAAAGACGCTCCTCCTCTATATGAAAAGGGCAGGGCATTTCTGCCCTGCCCTAGCACCTTACTTCTTGCCATAGCGCTTGTTGAACTTTTCGATGCGTCCGCCAACAGCGACATCTCTTTGGCGACCTGTAAAAAACGGGTGGCACTTCGAGCAGACATCTACGCGCAGTTCCTTTTTCGTCGAACCAGTCGTAAATGTATTACCGCAGCCGCATACCACCGTCGCCTCGAAAAATTCCGGATGAAGCCCTTCCTTCATTTTGATACACCTCTCTTTTCCCCATCGCCAGGTCAAAGTCTTTTGCAAACATATGCCCACCGTTTTCACATTATAGCACAGTCGCCCATGCGCCGCAAGGGAAAATCAAGAGATACCTTCTCATCGGCGGTCGCTATACCGCAATCAAATCGTATAGACACGAATCGCGTTCGTATTTCCTTCTTCTGATTTGATGCCTGACGTAATGATCGTCAGATCACCGCGCTTTGCAAAGCCATGTTCAACAGCTGCTGACGTCGCATTTGCAAGCATCTCACCTTCGTCGAGCCAAATGCCCGCCGCCTTTAGAGGATAAACACCCCAACGAAGGTTTAGCTGACGCATCGCCTTTTCATCCGGCGTATATGCGACGATGAGCGATTTTGGGCGATAGTGTGAGATAATACGCGCCGTGTAGCCGCTGATTGTCGGCGTGATGATCGCATCTGCCCCTAGCTCCATCGCCATTTGCACCGTTGCATGAGCGACCGCACGCGTGCGCGACTTTAGATCTTCTAAGCCTGTGCCTTGATACATCTTCTTATAGTGCAGCGACGACTCGATGCGCTGTGCGATCGTCGCCATAGTTGCTACGGCTTCTGCCGGATAGTCGCCGCTTGCCGTTTCGCCTGAGAGCATGATCGCATCCGTACCGTCTAGGATCGCATTGGCGACATCGGAAGCCTCGGCGCGTGTCGGGCGTGGATTCGTCGTCATCGACTCAAGCATCTGCGTTGCGACTATAACTGGCTTTCCTACTTTATTGCACTTGGCGATGATCTCTTTTTGAATCAATGGCACATCTTCTGCCGGAATTTCGACGCCAAGATCGCCGCGTGCGACCATGATACCGTCTGAAACAGCAAGAATCGAATCGAAGTTTTTCACGCCTTCAAGATTTTCAATCTTAGGGAAAATCTCCATCTTGCCGCCGTGCTCATCGAGCAGCTTACGAATCTCTCGTACATCGTCAGCACGCTGAATAAAAGACGCTGCAATAAAATCCATGTCTTGCTCGATGCCAAAAAGAATATCCTTTTTATCCTGCTCTGAAATAGGCGGCAGCCCTAAAGGAACGCCCGGCGCAGCGACGCGCTTTCTCGTACTCATCTTGCCTGAATTTAAGATCGTCGTCAAGATGTCCTTGCCTTGGATCTTCTCGACTTTTAGCTCGACTAGTCCATCGGAAAGGAGCAGCTTATCGCCCGGCTTTACTTCTGTATAAAGCTTTTTATGATTTACCGAGCACTTTGCAGCATCGCCTGGTGCATCATCGTACGTCAAGAGGAATGAATTTCCCGCCTCTAGCATGACCGAGCCATCCGCAAACTCTCCTAAGCGCATCTCAGGTCCTTTCGTATCGAGGAGTAGGGAAACGACCTCCCCCGTATTTTTTGCCGCATCACGCACACGATTAATACGCTTCAAATGCTCTTCATGCGAGCCATGAGAAAAGTTAAAGCGTGCGACATTCATACCGTTTTCGATCAGTTTTTCCACCATCCCCGGTGCATCTGTCGCCGGTCCTTGCGTGCAAACGATCTTGGTTTTCTTGTTAAGCATACTTCGTCCTCCGTCTATAAGTCAAAACCTATGGAAGCTAACGCCCCCAACCTTGATTTTATTGTACTATGAAAGTCCAAGAAGTCAAGCTAAAGGCAAAGGATTCTTAGCGACTGTTCAAGGAACATTGTCTACGCGAAAAAGCTCGCTAAAGCACCTAAAACGCATACGCTTTCTCTTTGCTCTAACCACATCCGTTTGCACATAGCCCCTATTACTGCTATACTACAAGGAGTATCTCAAAATAGCAGCGATCCAAATATACGAGGAGGAATCATCTTGAGCAAGCATATTCGCACGCGCTTTGCACCAAGCCCCACCGGCTATATGCACATTGGCAACCTACGCACGGCACTTTACGGCTATCTTTTCGCAAAATCTAAAGGCGGCGACTTCCTTTTGCGAATCGAAGACACAGATCAAGATCGCTTCGTCGCCGGCGCCTACGAGGTCATAAAAGAAAGCCTTGCTGCAGCGCACATCATCGCTGACGAAAGCCCCGAAAAAGGCGGTCCCTTCGGTCCTTATGTGCAAAGCGAACGCAAGGCTATTTATAAAGAATACGCAGAAAAACTCGTCGCTAAAGGTCATGCCTACCGCTGCTTTTGCGCGGCAAAAGATCACGCAAAAGAAAACGCAAACGAAAAATTCGGCGGCTATGACCGCCATTGTCGCGATCTTTTGCCAAACGAAATCGAAGCACAGCTTGCAGCAGGAACGCCGTACGTCATTCGCCAAAAAATGCCGCTCGTCGGCTCGACGACCTATCACGATCTAATTTTAGGCAGCATTACAATAGAAAACAGTGAGCTTGAAGATCAAATTCTCCTCAAAAGCGACGGGATGCCGACATACAACTTTGCCAATGTCGTAGACGATCACCTCATGGAGATCACACACGTTATTCGCGGCAACGAATATATCACCTCGACCCCCAAGCATATACTGCTATACGAATTTTTCGGCTGGCAGCTACCGGAGTTTATTCATCTGCCGCCTGTCATGGGAAAAAGCGCGGACGGCACTATATCAAAACTTTCTAAACGCCACGGTGCCGCAAGCTTTGGTCAGCTCCTTGCAAAAGGCTACCTCGCTGAAGCCGTCACGAACTACATCGCATTGCTTGGTTGGTCGCCTAAGGACACAAATCAAGAAATCTTTACAATAAATGAGCTGATCGACGCGTTCTCCCTCGACGGCATCAGCAAATCACCGGCTATCTTCGACTACAAAAAGCTCGACTGGATGAACAGTGAATACTTCAAAGCAATGGCTCCTGCCGTCTTTTCTAAAATCGCACGCCCTTTTGCAGGCGATTTGCCGCTAGAACTTGCTGAAAAATGGGATTACATCGCAGAAGTTCTGCGTCCGCGCCTTAGTCGCTTAGACGAGATCTACGGGCAAATCCACTTTCTCATCGAAATGCCGGAATATGATCTTGACTGCTATACGAACAAACGCAACAAGACGACGCCGGAAAAAGCGCGCGACCTGCTGCCTGATACCATTCCTCTGCTAGAAGCTATCGAGCCATGGACACCAAATGCCATCAACGCCGCACTTGATGCCTTCGTAGAAAAGCGCGGCGAAAAAAAAGGCAGCATCATGTGGCCTTTACGAATTGCCATCTCAGGGCAAAAAGTCACTCCAGGCGGCGTAACAGAAACGCTCTTTATGCTCGGCAAAAAGAAATCTCTTGAGCGTCTTAAAAAAAGTCTTGCCAAACTGCAAAATTTATAATATAATACCCTTTGTTTAAAAGGCTCCTTCGTCAAGCGGTTAAGACACCGCCCTCTCACGGCGGGTTCATGGGTTCGAATCCCATTGGCGTCACCACCTTCGGGCGATTAGCTCAGCTGGGAGAGCGCTTGCCTTACAAGCAAGATGTCAGCAGTT
>CAUUGH010000047.1:0-10909 GCA_963544755.1 uncultured Selenomonas sp.
ATAGCATGAACTTTTCCATGGAAAAGGCGATGGATGTATTGCAGATTCCACAAGAGGAGCGTTCAAAGTATGCAGCGTTAGTAAAGGAGCATTGACAGACTACATTTTGTCACTGTCTCCTAAAAGCTATATTTGCAAACGATCGTGATACGAAAACAAATTAGGAGAACCTATGCTAGAACTAGTAAATATTTCAAACGCGAATTGCGATATAGAAAATCTACTGCATAATAAAACGGCTGCCCTTAGTGAATTTTTGCAACATTACGGGCTTGACGGCATCGAATTTATGCTCTGTGCGCCTTGGGATCAAGCGATGTACCCAGAGGCGTATATCAAGGGCGTACATCTTATGTTTTGGCCATCGTGGCTAGACTTTTGGCGCGAAGACGAAACCGCGCTTTTAGCAGAGTTTGCAACAAAAGAAAACATCTGCGCCTACTACGGATCACTTAAAGTCGCCGATTGGATCGCGTCGTGGAAAAAAAATCTACAGCAGGCAGCGAGCTGTCAACCGCAATATGTCGTCTTTCATGTCGCACACAACTTGACATCAGAAATGTATACACGCGAATTTGCCCACACGGACGAAGAAGTCATCGAAGGGACGATCGAACTAGTCAACGAAATAAAAGACGCCATCCCCAAAGGCTGCCGTTTCCTCTTTGAAAACCTCTGGTGGCCGGGGCTGACCTTTCAAAAACCATCGCTTGCCGCTAGACTTTTAGAACGCGTTTGCTATACCGATACCGGCTTTATGCTCGACATCGGTCACTTGATGAATACAAATCTCGCGCTAACAAGCGAAAAAGAAGGTGCGCAATATATCCGAAAAATCTATCAAAACCTTGGCGAAGTGGCAAAACACATCTACGGCATCCATCTTCATCAATCACTTTCAGGAAGCTACACCCGACGCATCATGAACGAGCATAAAGGCGAGCATCAACGCCTATCATGGCAAGAAGCCGTAGACTATGTGCTGCAAGTCGATCGCCATCAGCCCTTTCAGACAAACGCGGCGCGCTGCATCGTTGAGCTTATCCGCCCCGAATACCTCGTACATGAATTTGTGCAGCGATCACGCGCCGATTGGGAAAAAAAGCTGCAAACACAGCAAAAAGCTCTGCAAAGCTAGACGATGCAATTATTTTTTAAAAGCACTTAATAATCCTACTTGACAATAGTAGAGTTTACTGCTACGCTAGCATTTAGAAATTGGTAAAATTTCATATTGATTAGATCAGGTGTCGCAAGACTTCATAGAGAATTCGGTACAAGCCGAAGCGGTCACGCCACTGTAATAGGGAGTCTGTCTGCACGAGAATACACATTCGCATCTCGTTTAATGTCACTGGAGAAAATTCTCCGGGAAGGCGCAGGCAGATGATGAACTAAAGCCAGGAGAACTGCCTGATTGATGATCACCGTTTGACCTGCGAGCGATGGGGAGGAGATCTTTAGCGACACATTGCCAATAGCAATGTGGCTTTTGCATTGTCGCCAGTTAAAGAAAATCCCTTTTTGCAACGCAGAAAGGGATTTATGTATTTATCCGCTTTTTAACGGATAAATAGCAAATTATCTTTAAGCAAAAACCGGGAGGAGATACACATGGGGAAAACTAAGTCAAAAAAGCAGCTTGAAAAGACCTTAGCGGCAGCTATTACGCTAGCGGCACTCTGTTCTAGCGGACACGCCTTCGCCGCAGAAGCAGCAGACGACGAAGCCGAACACGAGCTGTCTGAAACCGTCATCACAGCAACGCGCACGCCCATCCAAGAGCTCAAAGCAAATGCCAACATCACCGTCATTACAGCAAAAGACATCGAAAAGCGTCACTATACGGATCTGACCGAAGCACTGCGCGATGTCCCCGGCATCATGATCAATCAATACGCGCCATCCGGTTATAATAATACCAATAAAATCTCCATCAACGGCTCTGATGCTGTAGTCTTCTTGATCGATGGTGTGCGGCAAAACTATGCAGGCGGCACAGGGTCATCCGTAGCCTCGGCGATGAAAGATCTAAGCGGCATCGAGCGCATCGAAGTGCTGCACGGCTCGGCATCGACCCTCTACGGCTCCGATGCCAAAGGCGGCGTCATCAACATCATCACCAAAAAAGCGAAAAATGCAAAAGCAAAAGTCAATGCCGCCTACGGCAGCTTTGGCAAGCAGGTGTACGCCATCTCCTATGAAGGCAGCGAAAACGGTCTTGACTGGCGGCTTGGCTACCAAAAAGACAAAAGTAACGACTTTAGCGACGCCCACGGCAAAAAAACGCCGTCCAAACAAGACGATGATACCGTAAACGTACACATTGGTACACAACTTAGCAAAGCGTCATATCTAGCACTTAATATTCACTCTTATCAAGACAAAGGACACTATTTCAATGTGTATGGCTGGCCTGCTCCAAAGATCGAAGATGTAGAAATCTATCATATCGCCGGCGATCTGCGTTGGGATCTTCAAATTGACGACACGACGAAAAACCAAATGATCTACGGTCGCAGCGAATACGACTATAAGATAGGCAGCTACGGCTCTGACATTTGGACGACGAAATTTAGCGATCAATTTGACAAAAAATTTGGCGATCATACCCTGACCATCGGCTTTGACTTTACCAAAGACGATACACAAGGAAGCAGCCTAAAAGATACCGGACTTACAAACCGCTCATTCTACTTACAAGATCAATGGGACATTACACGCACATTAAACCTCACGGCAGGCATTCGCCATGACAGCAGCTCCGGCTTTGGCAGCCATACCAGCCCGAGCGTCAGCCTTGGCTACGACATCACGCCAAAAACGCACGCCTATATATCCTACGGTGGACACTTCCTGACCCCGACACCTCTGCAACTTTATGGTCCATGGGGCTCAGATCCAAACCTAAAGCCGGAATCCGGCAATACAAAAGAGATCGGCATTGCACATGATTTTGGCAAAGGCCTAAGCGCTGCGGTGCATTATTATCGCCGTCACTCTGAAAATCCGATTCGCTACACCAGCAAATTTATAAACATCGAAACAGAAGATGCACATGGCTGGGATCTGCAGCTAGCCAAACGTTTCAACTCGCATATAACTGCACGCCTTAGCTATGCAAACACGCACGTCGATAAAACTGAGGCACATGAAGAAAACATCAATGGCTATCTGCCGAAACATCAATGGAACATCGGCGTAGACTATCGAAACCGTGCATTTGACTCCTCGCTTTTGCTGCGCGGCATCTTTGATCTTAAAGGAAGAACCGTCAGCGGTTATGACTTTTTCCCTGCCAATAACTATTGGGTCGTTGATCTCGGCATGAACTATAAAGTCCTAGACACAACAAAAATTTATCTAAAAGTCAACAACCTCTTTAACCAATTCTACGCCGAGCAATCCGCAGCAGATCCCACGCACCCCGAACGCTGGTATACCGCCCCTGGCAGAAGCATCATCATCGGTGTAGAACATAATTTTTAAGCATTAAAAGTAAATTAAATATATACCTTAGAGCTATTAATTACGCTTTCTTTATGATATGATAAAAGCGTTGGCAGTATGTAATAAAATTTGCAAAAGCACCGACGAAAAAGAGCTGCTTCTGATAGCGGCACATCTTTTAGAGATGCCCTGAAAAAACGCTAAAACAACTTCATACCACAGAAAATAGAAGCCGTAAGGCTTAAAGTGGGGAATCCGGTGCGAATCCGGAGCTGTTGCGCAACTGTATGGGGAGTCTTGCCATCGTAACTCTCTCACAAAGAGATGGCAAAGCGATGAACTAAGTCAGAGTGCCGCCTGTTTTCTTTTCGTTACGTCACTTGCGCGATACAAGATGATGCACAGCAGGCCAAAGAAATTGGATCGCTATTTGCAGCAGCCATTTTCTAAAAAGCACTATGTTATTTTTGTGTCGCGTTTTTTGTTTGAAAAATGCCAAAGGAGGCGATATTAAAAGCAGCAAAAGCCAAAAAAAGATGTAAAAAGATATGTAAATAGTGGTTTTGCAGGAAAACTTTGCAAAATAAAGGAGAGAACACCTATGAAGAAAAAAGCGCGTCTAAAGCAGCTAGCTCTAGGCATCGCCGCCGCCTTGCTGACAGCCTCATGGCAAGTGCCTGCTTTGGCAGCAGAAGAGAACGAAGCGATCGCTGAAGACAAGACGCTTACTGATGATACGACGGTCAATATAGTGGGGAAAGGCGAGGAAAAGCCGAAAAACCCCGCAGGTGTCTATGTCAATAACGACCGCTCACTTACGCTTGATATGGCAGGGCATGATCTAAAGGCTAGTCTTAATTTTAAGGATCTAAGAGGTCGAAAAGCTCCCAGTACAAGAGGGGCAGGGCTTTTTATTGGATCAGGATCTACGCTGACTATTCAAAGTGATAAGAATAATCCAAATGCACCGAATCGTCAGATCAAGATCAATGCGCGTGGTGGTTGGTTAGATGCTGGATCTACAGGCGGTGCAACGAGCGGCATTTATTTTAAGGACTGGGCGCGCAAGCCGATGAAAGCCAACATTAATGCTGATGTCACCGTCGAGCAGCTTTGGTCGGGCAGAGAGCCTGCTCGCGGCATCTGGGCACCTGGAAAAGCTACGCTTAATCTCAATGGCAAATTCACGATTGGTCCAGATGGCATCTATCATTACTATACAGAGGCAGCGAACGGCTCGGATAAAAAGTCTCCAGGGGCTTATGGTATCCATGTCGAAGGTGAAAATAACAACATCAATATTAAGAGCGTAGATATTACCGCTAACCGTATTCAGCGTGGTATCCAGCTCGGTGGCGAAAGTGGTTCGGCAAAGAAAAGCACGGTGCGCATCGGCGGTGGTACGTTTAAGGTCAGGGAAAATGCGGCTCGTGATCATAGATTGATGTACCTGAAAAAGACACTAAAGGCTGCTGACACGAATAAGGTCTATTTCAATGTCAACGAAAACGGTACAGATGCAGGTACGCAGACGACGGACTTAGAAGGATTCATTGATGCTGAAGAAAATAATGAAGTCTATCTTGGTTTAAGTAATGCTGCGTCAAAATGGCTCGGCGGTACGAAGCACGATGCTAAGGGCAATACGACGCTCTTTTTGAAAAATGGCGCGACGTGGGATACGACAAACAGTGGGCGCGGCTCTCGGATTGCAAAGCTTTCTAGTACTGACGGTACAGCTGGAAATATCTTCCAAAAAGATAAAGGCAAGCTGACGATTGATGACTATGCTGGTCAGCAAAATATCTATTATAGCCATGAAGGCGACGGCACAGATACATCGCACTATAAAGCAGGCGATACGATCATCAAAAAGGCAGCGGCTGGCTCTTTCGTCACGATGATAACGGATCGTGCGTCTTCAACAACGACGGATGAGCAGATCCATAAGACGCTCAACGCTCTTGCAGGTAAGCTCTATTACGATGAAGCTAAATCTGGCAAGACGAATCTTAGGGGGCGAGCGATGCTTGCAGAAGGTCTTACGGCATCTTCGGCGGCGCAGTCGCTAAATTCAGAAAACATCACGTTCGATGGCAGCAGCGGTAAAGGTTCTACTGTAAATAGCATTATTAGTGATCGGCAGATCGTAGAAGTTGGTGCTCCCAGTATGGATCAAAATGAAAAGTGGAAGCAAGAAGGCTACCGTAAACCTGACGAAAGTTATAGCTTTGATAAAGATGTCGTCATTCGTACAAAAGCGAGCCGCGATGATTACGATGTCATTCCTTCACAGCGTTACTATAAGGGCGGCGTTGTTGTTGATGAAGAAGATCGTAAAGCACTCGTCACTGTCAATATGAACGGACATCGGCTGACGCTAAACAGTACGGCTGATATGTCAGCAATAAAGTACAAATACGCCTGTGGCATCATAGCCACTGGCACAAAACTAGAAATCAAGAATTCAGGCGGCATTGATATAAATATTACTGGCAGCGGTGCTTCAAAATACGGCATCTATGCCTTTTCGACCAGTAGAAAAGAGGGCGGTGTCACAATTCATAACGACAACGCACCTGAACACGCGGTTAGAATCAGAAATACAGCACGTGGAGAAAAAGACAGTGCCATTTTTGCACAATCAGGATCGTCAAAGAAAACTGTTATTGATATTAAGGGGCTTGTTGATATAGAGCAAGATAGTGAAAACCTTCTCTATGCAAAGACTCTTGGTGAGATTCGTATAGGTGGTGGTCGCCTGATCGCCGGAGCAAATGCCAAAGCCGTGCATATTACGAGAGATGGCAAAGTTTTAATCAATGCGACGGAAAATGGTGACGGCGTAAACGCCACATCGACAGAGCGTGCTGTACAGATCGAGGGCAATGTGCTGCTTGAAGGCAATGGTGGCATATTTGGTGCAGCACTTAATACAAAGAATTCCTATATAAAGGGCAAGATCGGCAGAACTGGCAACGGAAGTGCGCGTCTTTTCTTGGCAAATGGTGCGCGTTGGTTCAATCAGTCGGTAGGTATCCACGGTGATACGATTGGCAAGAGTTATCTGTCACATTTGAAGTCCGATGGCGGCTCGATATACCAAAATGACAACAAGGATCTAAACATTGGCAAATTCGAGGGTAAGGCAACGCTTTTTTATGAACATGAAAATGACGGCACAGCTAGCGCACACTACAAGGCAGGCAACACGCACATTAAAAGTGCAGCAGCAGACTCTGAGATAACAGTCGCTACCGATGCAACGAATGTAAAAACCAACGACGAGCAGGAACTTTATAAGACTCTTAACGCTTTGGCAGGAAAGCTCTATTATGATTCTGCATCTACCGAGAGTAACCTAAAGGGCAAGGCAATGATCGCCGAAGGTCTTACTGCATCATCGGCATCACAAAAACTCGAAGACATCATCTTTAAGAAAGATGCTGGCGGACAAGGCAGCGTCAAGACTCCTGGTATAGTAGAAAAGAACCAGATCGCAGAAATCGGCGCAGCGTCGAAAACATTAAGCGATGCTTGGCAGACATCAAAAGAAAGAGATGCACAAGGAAACTATACATTTAACAAAGATCTCACAATGCACACCAAAGCCAATGGTAGCGGTCTAATCAGTATGGATAACCATATTGGCGGCATACTCATGAATAGTGACGGTGTGCCAAATGGCAGCACCATCAATATGAAGCGATTCAAAATGACGCTTCATACGGAAAATACTACTGATACTGCAAAGCGTGCTGCAGGTATTGGTGTTGTTGGTACGAATCTTACCGTTGAAGAAGCTGGTGCTGTTGATATAAATATTAAGGGGGACAAAGATTCAGCAAGTGGTATTTATGCAGCGGCAACTGACAATAAAGATGCGGCTGTTCGTATCAAAAATGGCAACGCGAAAGAGTATACTGTCAAGATTCGAAACGAAGCGAGTGGCAATAAAGAAGCGGCTATATCAGCAAAAGGTAAAGCGAGCAAAAAAGCCATCGTTGAAATCACTGGACTTGTTGATATTGAACAGGACAAGGATAATTTGCTTAGTGCTGACGGTGGCGAGATAAGCATTGGCGGCGGCAGTATAAAAGCTACGGGCAATGCAAAAGCGGTACAAATCAAAAATAACGGCAAAGTTTTACTCAACGCAACAGAAAATGGCGATAGTTTAGCAGCTTTATCTGAAGATCGCGACGTCAAGCTTGAGGGCAATGTATCTGTAGAAGGCAATACTAGTGTCTTTGGTGCAGCACTTGTCACGAAAAATTCTTTCCTTAATGGCAAGATCGTTAAGACAAGCGGCAGTACACGCCTTTTGTTGGCAAATGGTGCGACTTGGAATAATAAGTCCTTTGGAGGGAATTTGACAGGCAGTAGCCATCTGACATATTTGAAGTCTAATGGCGGCGCAATCCAGCAAAATGATGACAAAGACCTCACCATTGACAAGTTTGAAGGCACGGCAAAGCTATTTTATCAGCATGAAAATGACGGCACGGATAGCGCACACTACAAAGCAGGCAACACGCACATTAAAAGTGCAGCACAAGGCTCTGAAATTACGATCGCCACTGATCAAACGAATGTAGATCTAACAGATGATGCCAAGGTTTATAAAACGCTTGATGCCCTTGCAGGAAAGCTCTATTATGATGCTGCAAAGCAAGGCAAGACAGATCTTAAAGGCAAAGCGATGATCGCCGAAGGACTTACGGCTTCATCTATGTCGAAGAAGCTGGAAAACATTACCTTCAAAGCAAACGGTCAAGGAAGTGTCAAAGAAGATGTTGGCAACGGTATGCAGATAGCAGAAGGTAACTGGAATGGCGCAGAGCGTGAGCAGAAATATTGGAAAAAACAAGGTATTCGCAGCGGCTCAACCTACACATTTAATAAAGATGTTAGGCTTAGCGTCAATCGCAATGATAATCCCGTCAAGGCACATAATGAAAATGGTCGTTATGACTTCGGCGGTATCTTATGGGGTAAAGGTCAGCGCGGCAGCATAAATATGAAAGGGCATGAGTTAAACATCAACGTCGGTGACGGAACACTCAAAACACAAGCTGGAACGCTGCGCGGCGACGAGTCAACAGGTATCTTAGTAAGCGGCGGCACGCTTGAAATGAAGTCACTCGGAAAGACGACGATTCGGGCAAAAAATAATGGTATTCATCTACTAGGTGATAGCACAAAGGGAAATGCAGAGCTTTTCGTGCATAATGGAGCAGCTGCAGATCCTACCGTTACAATAAGATCTGACGACAAGGGAATCTATCTCGAAAGCACCACTGGCGCTGCAAAGCTTGACATCAAAGGCAAAGTTGATATTGAAGCACCGCAGGGTATTGTTGTCGATAGAGGTCAACTCACAATCGGCGGCGGTAGGATCGTTTCTAATGGTCAGGCAGCACGTTATGTAAATTCACTCAGCACGGCAAAGATCAATGCTCAGATGGATTCTAAAGGCAATATTGTTCCCATGGACGAAAGTCGCGATGTGAATATCGAAGGTGATATTCGCGTAAAAGACAGCTCTGCTACTGCTTACCTCGGACTTACAACGGCAAAATCCTATCTAAAGGGACTTTTCACCACTGATCTATATACATATCCGCTCCATCAGTGGGAATTAGCATCTGGTAAAGGCTATCTTGTCCTCAAGAACGGTGCTACTTGGGAGCATATAAAAGTCGGCACTGGCAAGGATAAGAACGGTGCATTGGAGTTAGGCGACAGCCGCGTTGATCGCCTAAATTCTACAGGCGGCAAGATCCTGCAAAAAGACAAGCGCAAGATCATCGTTAATGATTTCCGCGGTGATACGACTGTTCACTATGATCACGATGGTGACGGTACAAGCGCAGCAGATTATAAAGCTGGCGATGTCATCATTAGAAAAGCTGGTGATGGATCTAAGATCACGATGGTGACGGAAAATAATGGCATCACGATGAGTGATGAAGCGAAGGTCAAAAATGCTCTTAACGCGCTTGCTGGAAAGCTTTATTATGATGGCGCGAAAAATGACCAGAAGGATCTAAAAGGTACGGCGATGATCGCTGAAGGTACGACGACGTCTTCGGCAAAGCGTACTGCAGATATTATCTTTAATAAAGATAGCGGTCAGGGCAGCGTTGACACGACAGCACCGCAGCCGCCTGTGCCGCCGCCTTCTACAGATCCAGTTAACTCAGAAGAGCAGATAGCAGAGATGGCTGGCAGCACGGCGCAGATAGATAAGTGGAAGGCTAAGCATATTAGAGATGATGCCGCAAACTATACTTTTGCCAATGGTGCGACGCTTCAAGTAAAGGCATCGGACAATACTAAGCAGTCTATTGATGATACGGTTGGCAATATTCTCGTAAAAGATCAAAACAGCAGCATTGATATGAAGGGCAAGAAGCTGACGCTTAAAGCGGCGGCAGATAGCGATGCTAAGAGTGCTGGCAATATTCGCCTGGAGGGCGGCAATCTTGAGATCAAAAATGCTAATGGGCTAGATCTTAGCATCAGCGGTGATAAAAAAGCTGCCAGCGCGATCTATGCAGCAGGCAACAGCAAAGCGGCAAATCTAAATATCAAAAATGCCGAGGGCAAGGAAAATGCCGTAAAGATTAGAAATACAGCAAGCAGCAAGCTAGCTGCCATCACGGCGAAAAGTAAGGGGCGCGTTACGATCCAAGGTCAGGCAGACATCGAGCAGGAGGGTAAGGAGCTTCTTCATGCTGATGGCGGCGAGATCAGCATTGGCGGCGGTCGCTTGATCGCTAAAGGTGATACCGCTCGCGCTGCAAAGATCGAAAAGGGCGGCAAGGTCTACATCAATGCACAAGATGATGGCGCAGGTGTAAAAGCTGCCTTAGAAAGCCGTGATGTGCAAATAGAAGGCGATGTCATGATCGATGGCTTCAAGGGCGGCACCTTTGGCGCGGCACTGACGACGAAGGATTCTTATATCAAAGGTCGCATCGGCAGGAGTATTCAAAATGGCACTACGAAGCTTTATCTTGCCAATGGCGCGTATTGGGAAAACATCTCAAGGGGCAGTACGCCTAATGACTTTGAGGGCAGCTATCTAACGCATCTAAAAGCAAATAACGCCAAGATTTTCCAAAAAGATAATAAAGATCTCACGATTGAGAGGCTTTCCGGCAGCGTAACCCTTCATTATCAGCACATCAATGACGGTACGCGGATAGAAGACTATGGCAGCGATCCAAATTATAGTTCCGACAAACGCTACGGAGATACGCACATCAAGAGTGCGGCGGCAAATTCTTCGGTAACGATGGTGACAGATGGCAACAATGTAGATCTAAACAATGAAACTGCCATTCGTAAGACGCTAAATGCTCTTGCCGGCAAGCTCTACTACGATGCCTATGCCACGGGTGAGCGCCACCTACAAGGTACGGCGATGATCGCCGAAGGGCTTACAGGATCC
>CAUUGH010000048.1:0-10868 GCA_963544755.1 uncultured Selenomonas sp.
CGTTAGCACGCTTGGCGACTCTGTGCGTATCAATATCTATTGCCGCCCTGTAAAAGAAGTATTAGAAGGACGTGCAGACGCTGCACCTGCCACGATAGAAGCCGTGCTAACAGCAGAAGCGTCAGCTACAGAAGAAGCAGCAGCCACAGAAGAAGCTGTTGCTACAGAAGAAACTGCGCCTACAACAGAAGAATCAGCCACAGAAGAAGCTGTTGCTACAGAAGAAGCTGTTGCCATAGAAGAAGTTGTTGCTACAGAAGAAGCTGCGCCCACAACAGAAGAATCAGCCACAGAAAAAGCTAAACCTGTAGTGCATAGTATTTTAGAGCAGGAAGGAGCAGCTTTGCCGGATGTTGAAATTGCGCCGAAAGAAAGAGAACCCTTGTTAGTTGCAAGTGATGCAGATAATGCTTTGCAAACGGATCTTTTGCTAGAAAATGATAAAGAAGAATCCCTAAAAGAGCAGCTTTTGCACATGATTCGCGAAAATCCTAAGATCACGCAAAAAGCCTTGAAAGAAGCTCTCGGCGTATCCATAGCCATGGTAAAGCGCGTGATGACAGAGCTTAGTAAGGCAGGCGTTATTGAGCGCAGGGGGACGAATCGAAGCGGCACATGGCACGTATTAGAAGAAAAAAAAGAAAACCTACCGCGTCCTTGATGGCACGGTGGGTTTTCTTTTTTATAAAAGCTCAAGCAAAGTATTGGAAATAGCAGAGTGCTGCAAAGAAAATGAAAGAAAGCGCGACAAAAAATATACTAGCGCGTGTCAGCCAGAGTTTTTCTTTTTCAGCGAAATTTCCCTGTTTGTAGCCGTAAATCAATAAAAGCGAAAGAGCAAGCGAACCATACATAGAGCGGTTTAGCCAGGTCATTTCCTGCCAACCGATGATGGTGATGAATATGGTAAGTGCGAGCATAATTAGAATGAATGTGTCCTTGCCCTTTTTGGTAGGAGCCTTGTCGCTATTTTTGCTTTGCGGTTTCAAATGCTTTCGTATTTTTTTTAGCTGCTTTGCCATGTCAACCCCCTGCTTTCTTTTTGCTTTTTTCATTATACTCAGTATAAGAGAACTTGGCAATGTGCTTGGCACTTGCAATCTTACGGAAACACTGGTTAATTGCAATAGCAAATCGGACAGTTTCTCAAAAAAATTTTAAGCAGCAGAAACAATGTGGTTTAGTTGTTCTTAAAACAGCTCTTTTAGAGTACGCTACCTTAATATTTTCCTTGGGTGTGTCAAGAGCTTTGTGTAAATCGTTTTTCAGTATGTCGTATCATAGCGTTTCATAAATTTTTACAGTGTATAGTATATTTTAGGCTTATTCTACTCATTTACGCGGCATGGCAAAACGCAAAGCTTCAGCTAGCGTTGCTGCACCGAAGATGTCGATGCCTTGGCTGTCCTTTAGATGCTCGGCATTTTTCTTTGGCAAGATAGCAGCACGAAAGCCGAGTTTAACAGCTTCTTTTAGGCGCACGTCGGCTTGGCTTACAGCTCTTACTTCACCTGATAGGCCGACTTCACCGAAGATGATCGCCTTTGGTCGCACGAGACGATTAGCAAAAGATGATGCCATGGCAACGCAAAGCCCAAGATCACAGGAAGGTTCGTCGATCTTGATGCCGCCTGCAACTTTGATGTAGACATCGCAAGTACCAATCGGCAGTTTGACGCGCTTTTCAAGTACGGCGATCAGCAGTTGGATGCGCTTTATATCAACAGAGTCTGCCGTGCGTCTTGGCGGTAGGTAAGCAGTTTTGGCAACGAGCGATTGAATTTCTACGAGAAGTGGTCTTGTCCCCTCGACGGTCGGCACGACAACTGTGCCGCTGTCTGGTTCTCGCTCTGATAAGAAAAGCTTTGAGGCATCTGGAATATCGACGAGCCCTGTATCGCGCATTTCAAAAAGTCCAAGTTCATTCGTGCTGCCAAAACGGTTTTTGACTGTACGCAGGATGCGAAATTGTGCATTTCTTTCGCCCTCAAAATAAAGTACGGTATCGACAATATGTTCTAAGACGCGCGGACCTGCAAGCGTGCCATCTTTAGTGACATGACCAACGACGAAGGTAGCGATGCCGTGTTTTTTAGAAAGGCGCAGCAACTCGACGCTGCACTCGCGCACTTGGCTGACGCTTCCAGGCGCACTCGTAACGTCTGAAGAAAAGATCGTTTGAATAGAGTCGATGACAAGAAGCTGCGGCTTGATTGCTTCGATATGTGCCGTGATGCGCTCAAGATTTGTTTCGCTGACGACTAAGAGATCATCTGCGATTGCCTGCAGACGATCGGCACGCATACGCACTTGGCGCGTACTTTCCTCGCCCGTTACATAAAGCACACGCTTTTTGCCGCGTGCAATCGCCGCTGCCACTCGAAGTGTTAAGCTAGACTTGCCAACACCCGGATCGCCGACAATTAAGACCATAGAGCCGGAAAGCAAGCCGCCGCCTAATACGCGATCAAGTTCTCCTGAGCCTGTCAAAAAGCGCGGCGTATCTTCAATGGCGACTTTTCCAAGAGCTACGGGGCTTTTGCCTTCTTCAAGACCAAGCTGAAGCCCACCGCGTAAGCGAGCAGGTACGCCAACTTCTTCTACGAGTGTGTTCCACGCGCCGCAGTTAGGACATTTTCCCATCCACTTACTCGTATCATAGCCACACTCTTGGCAGACGAAAAGCGTCTGCTTTTTTTTCGCCACATCCATGCCGCCTTTCTACAAAGACACTGATAAGATGAAGCCGCCTGGATTTTTGCATCTACGCTCTTTTCGTCGTCGCTAAAGGCATCTGTTTTTTGACGAAATGCAGCCGATCACCGACTTTTTTAACGCAAATCGTATCGCCGCGTTGAAATTCTCCTTGCAAGATTTTTTCGGCGATTTCATCTTCAATCAGTTTTCTTATCGCGCGTTTTAAAGGGCGTGCGCCATACTTAAAGTCTGTGCCGCTTTCTACAAGTTTTGTCTTTGCCGACAGACTTACTTCAAGTGCCATGCCCTTTTCTAAAAGACGCGCTTCTACTTCTCTTAGCATGATGTCAACTATCTTCATGAGCGCTTCTTTTTCTAGCGGACGAAATACGAGCATCTCATCGACGCGGTTTAAGAATTCCGGGCGAAATATGCGTTTTACTTCTTCAAAAACGCGCTCTTTTCCCTTTTCGTAGGCATCGCCAAGCGTTCTTTTTTCTGAGGAAAAGCCAAGCTGTGTCGAGTTCTTTAGGTAATCTGCGCCGGCATTTGAGGTCATGATGATGACTGTATTTTTGCAGTCTACCGTGCGACCTTGTGCATCTGTTAGTCGCCCATCGTCTAAGACTTGTAAAAGTACGTTGAAAAGATCGGGGTGCGCCTTTTCTACCTCATCGAGCAAGATGATCGAGTAAGGATGACGGCGCACGGCTTCTGTAAGTTGTCCGCCTTCTTCGTAGCCGACATAGCCGGGCGGCGCACCGACAAGTTTTGATACTGTGTGCTTTTCCATGTATTCAGACATATCAAAGCGCAAAATCGCTTCTTTGGTGCCAAAAAGTGATTCTGCCAAGGCGCGCGCAAGTTCTGTCTTGCCTACGCCCGTAGAGCCGAGGAATAAAAAGGAGCCGATGGGGCGTTTGGGGTCTTTTAAGCCTGCACGCGCACGACGCACTGCCTTAGCAACTATCGTCACCGCTTCTTCTTGCCCAACGACGTGCGCCGAAAGAATTTGCTCCAGGTGCAGCAGACGTTCTGACTCTTTAGCGGCAATTTCTTTTACAGGTATACCTGTAAAAAGCCCGACAGCATCGGCGATGTCGTCGGCACTTACCGTGACTTCTTTCATCTCGCGCTCTTGAAAGCGAGTTTTAGCGATGCTAAGTTCTTCTTTTAAGGCTGTTTCCTTATCGCGCAAGGATGCGGCACGTTCATAAGCCTGCATCTTGATCGCTATTTCCTTGCTAGAGCTTAGTTTTTTCAGCTTTTCTTCCAAACGTTTGATAAAAGTCGGCAGCGCGACGGTTTTCATGCGTGCCTTCGATGCTGCTTCGTCCATTAGATCGATCGCCTTATCAGGCAGACAGCGATCTGATATGTAGCGATGCGACAGGCGCACCGCTGCTAAGAGTGCTTCATCTTTTATCTTGGCATGGTGAAATTCTTCGTATTTGGGACGAAGTCCAAAAAGAATTTTCTCCGTTTCTGTCGTCGTTGGTTCTTCGACAAGGATGCTCTGAAAGCGTCTTTCTAGTGCGGAGTCTTTTTCAAAGTATTTTTTATATTCCTTTAAGGTAGTCGCACCGATGATTTGTACCTCGCCGCGCGATAAGGGCGGCTTTAAGATGTTAGCTGCGTCAAGAGAGCCTTCTGAAGCACCTGCACCGATGAGCGTGTGCATTTCATCTATGAAAAGTATCACCTTGCCGCTTTTCATGACTTCTTCGATGATGCCCTTCAAGCGTTCTTCAAATTCGCCACGATATTTTGCGCCTGCCACAAGCCCTGCCATAGAGAGTGAAACGATGCGTTTTTGCTGCAAAAGGCGCGGCACCGCGCCTTGAATGATACGCGCAGCAAGCCCCTCGGCGACTGCCGTCTTGCCAACGCCCGGTTCACCGATGAGGATGGGATTATTTTTCGTGCGCCTGGATAAGATCTGCACGATGCGCTCGATCTCTTTTTCCCTGCCTATAACAGGATCTAGCTTATCTTCTTTTGCTAGGCAACTTATATCTCTGCCGTACTTATCTAATAACGGTGTATTATTATCAGCCCCCCTCGTCTCTGTCGAAGATGAAGAGCGGCGTCGCTCGGGCTTTTTAGGCGCACCCTCTTTAGTGGCACCTAGTATGCTAATGACCGCCTTTCGTACGATGTCAAGGTCTGCACCAAGCGAGATCAAAACATTTGCCGCCATTCCTTCATTTTCGCGAACCAGTCCTAAAAGAATATGTTCCGTGCCGATGTAATTGTGACCGAAAGAACGCGCCTCCTCGACGGCAAATTCCATCACACGCTTGGCGCGTTCTGTGTAGTAGGATGCGTCTTGCTCTTTAGTTTTTCTTTTTGTAAGCATTTCTGCTATGCGTGTTCTTACATGATCTAAATCAAGTCCTAAAGAGCGCAGCGCAAGTGCTGCGATGCCCTCGCCCTCATGCAATAGTCCCAAGAGAAGATGCTCCGTACCGATGTAGTTTTGCTCTAACTCCTGCGCTTCATACTGTGCAAACTCCATGACTTTAAGCGCACGGCCGGTAAAGCGATTCGTCATAATAATTCCACCTCTAGATAAAAGAAAACGCTTTTGCTGTGCTTTCGTCCTCTTATCGCCTACGTTTAATATTCTAAAATTTGGCGAACGACCTTTGCCCTTTGCCTGTCTATTTCATTCTTCGACATATTCTCATTTCCTGCCAACGCGCAAAGATAATTTGCTCGGCTTGCGATCAATATATCGCCAAACGCGCTCGCCGTCAAACCTTCTATGATGCCAAGATCTGCGCCAAGGCGCACGCGGCTTAAAAGAGCAAGCGTTTCGTTGTCACCTAAGGCGCGCGCATAATGCAGCACGCCATAAGCACGCCACACCTCATCTTCTAAGCGATCCTTATCATAAAGCAGCAATGCCTTTCTGGCTCGTCGCTCCTGCTCTATGATCTCGCCGACAGAGATACGCAAGTTGTCACAAAGTTCGCGCTCTGTAAGGCCTAAAGAGCGTTTATTTGAAACGCTAAATATATGCCCTGCCGAGTCTGCACCTTCGCCATACATGGCGGTCATAGAAAGACCGATCTGTGGCGATACGTTGAAAATTTTGCTGATATTTTCCGTATGAACCAAGCCGGGCAGATGCAGCATGACCGATACTCTAAGCCCCGTACCAAGATCCGTCGGGCAGCTTGTCAGATAGCCGAGTTTTTCATCAAAAGCAAAATCAAGTTTTGCTTCAAGAGCATCATCGACAAGCGAGGCTTTTTCATAAGGCGTATTTAGATCAAAGCCTGCGGTCATCACTTGTATACGCAGATGATTTTCTTCGTTGACGAGAATGCTCGTGCAGCGATCAGAGCTTACATATACGCTTCGATGCACAGGGTTTTGCAGGAGCCGCCGACTGACAAGATGCTTTTCCCAAAGCACATTTTGCTCAAGCGCCGTACATTTGGCAAGATCTATATGTGTAAAAGGCTCCTTAAGAACTTCTTCTACATCACCGAGTACGGCATGGGTACATTCTGCTGATGTATTTAGCTGACTTAAATCAGCGCGGTTTGGAAAAGGAATTTTACGCAAATTACGCACCAAACAGACGCGACTTGCTAAGACGACATCGCCATATGTATCTTCCGGTGTAAGCCAGTTAAGGTGAGTGTCTGCAAAAAGAGCCTCCCTTTTCATCACGCATCGCCCCCTTTTTCTTCTGCTACAGCATTGCTGTCGCCCTGTAGGGCTTGCTTTTGCATCAAAAGCTCTACTTCAAGCACACGGATCTCATCGCGGTACTTTGCCGCTTTTTCATACTCTTCTTTTTCTACCGCACGCTCTTGCAAAGCTCTAAGATTTTCGATGCGCTGGCGAAGCTCAAGTGTGCCGCCCGCTCTTTTGGGGATCTTGCCGCGATGCTTGCCTGCACCGTGCAAGCGGCGCAATAAAGGCGTCAGTTCCTCGCGAAATGTTTCATAGCAAACGCTGCAGCCGATCTTTGCTTGCTTTGCAAAATCGCGAAAACTCATGGCGCAATTTGGGCATATAAATACTGTCTCATCGTCTGTAGTTTGTTCTTCTTCTACCTGTTCAGACGGCGCTGGCATATGTCTTATAACGCCTTTTATAAAGTCGTTTACAGAGTAATCCCCACCGCTCATGGCAGCCATCGCCTTGCTGTAACGAGCTGCACAATCGCGGCAAAGATTCATCTCCGTCGTGGTATCTTTATTCATGACTACGAAGTGCACACGCGCTTCATTTTTTTTACAATCATCACAAAGCATAAAACTCCCTCTTTTAAGAAAACTTTTTTAAGGTCAAAAGCAACGAGCGAATAAGACGCAAGCGATCCTTTGGCTTTAGCCGCTTGTAGGCAACTGTCACCGACTGCATGACAAGTGCCGCCTCACGTGTTGAAATCATTCGCTGTTGTACGAGGTAACGGACCATCGACTGCACTAATTCCATCTCGGAATCTTCCGTTAATTTATCGATCATGTCCTGATAAACGAGGTTTTGCAGCGGCACCTGCACGATGCGAATAAAGCCGCCAAGACCACGCCTTGATTCAACAGCAAAGCCCTTTTCCAAGGTAAAGCGCGTATTTAGTACATAAGAGATCTGCGACGGGGCGCAAGAGATATGATCAGCGATCTCTGTTCGCCTTAGCTCTACCTTGCCATCCTGCTGCTCTGCTAACTGGCGCAGGATATATTCTTCAATCAAATCAGCAATATTGCTGCTCATAGCATCACCCTGCCTTAAAAAATGCCGAGAAAATTAAGGAAACGCCTATAAAATGAAGTCGCCTAGATTTTTGCATATGTGCTGTATCTATCGAGAATACAAATCATAGGCGCAGACCGATTGGCAGCTTTAACGGCACACTTTTATCCGCAAAATGGACAAAAGTGCGTGTAGTTTATTTATTATATTTGTCTTTTTGACCTTTGTCAATGAGTAATATGATTATCAAAGAACACTTTTTTATTATCCTAAAAATTTTAAAGGGCAGCCTTAAAAAGTCAACATGACCTTAAAAGCTGCCCTTCTCTTATGTAGGATTAAATTTCAATTTTGCTCGCCTTAGCAAGAGTTTCTCGCGCTTCTTTTACCATCCCTTCGATGATCACGCCAATCGGCTCGATCTGTTTTAGTGGCAGCAGACTTTGACCTGCCTGCATCATGCCGTTTTCAACATCACCATCGACGGCGGCAAGTTTATTTGTACCTGTCGCACGCTTGATAAGCTCTTCTTTTGTCGCCTTGCCCGAAAACTCAAGTGTAACGAAATCAGTGGAAAATTTATTTTTGATGCCGCGCACCGCACCGCCAATAGAAAGTCCTGTAACTATCGTGTCTGTATCGACTGCCTCGATGAGTTTTTCTTTCATCTTAGGATGCACATGGCACTCTGAGGCTACAAGAAAGCGCGTGCCGATTTGTACGCCTGCCGCGCCCATCAAGAGCGCCGCCGCTATGGCGCGTCCGTCGGCAATGCCGCCTGCCATGACGACAGGAATATCGACTGCTGGAATGACCTGTGTCATAAGTGCCATCGTTGTCAAGATGCCGATGTGACCACCTGCCTCCATGCCTTCGACAACAATAGCATCTGCACCTGCTGCCTCAATACGCTTGGCAAGTTTTACATTCGGCACGACGGGCAGCGTTTTGATGCCTACGCTTTTGAATTTTTCTAAAAAAGGCACAGGGTTTCCTGCACCAAGTGTCACGAAAGCCGGCTTTTTGCGGCAAATTACTTCAACTATTTCATCTTTGTTTGGTGCCATGAGCATGACATTAACACCAAACGGTTTATCAGTAAGTTTGCGCGTTTTTTCAATCTCTTGCTCTACCCACTCAGTCGAGCGACCGCCAGCTGCGATAATACCTGCGCCGCCCGCATTTGACACAGCGGCGGCAAGCTCTGAATCTGCTATCCATGCCATCGCTCCTTGCAGGATCGGATATTTGATGTCTAAAATTTTTGTGATGCTTTTTGCCATCATGTTTCCTCCATTGTTATCCGTTTTCAATCCTTTCGTCAGCATCTAAATCTACGAAAGATCGCCTCATACTCTTATCATACGATAATATTTTATCATGAAATACTTAGCCTGTCAAAAACCCCTTGATTTATAAGGGCTTGCGGCTATCATTTCCGCATTTGTCTACAATTTGCCTACAAAGTCACTTGCCGACAATCTCGCCGAAGATACGCGCCGTTTCTTGCTGGATATCTTCCACAATGCAACATTTATGGGCATAGGGATCGGAAAGGACAATCCCTTCGTCCAACCGAATTTTGGCATTCAGCCAACGGTAGCTGTGGGAGGGAAAACGGCGATGGTATCGCTGAAATAGCTCTATGCTCTTAGAGAGCTGCATATTCTGTTCCAAGAGATGTTCTAGGCTCTTCTTCCAGTGCACAGGATACCACAAGCAGCTTCTAATTTCTACATCCTCCGTGCCCAGTTTTAGTTTCGAGACGTTACATCACATAAAGCACACATATCCCGTAGGAACTGCGAAAGACCTAAAAATACTCCCGATAAGTCCTGAAATCACCGTTCGCCGCCAAATATGCTCCTTACTTTTCATGTGCTAACACTCTTTCTTTTTATATGTTCTCGCTGCATCTTAGTTAAAAACCAAGACTCCATCCTTCGCAAAGGAAGGTGGCGTCTTGCCTCAAAAGAGACAGCCGATGAAATCGAGACGAAGAGTGGCAGGAGTATCGCTCCTCAGAAGACTCGTTTTCCCATGAAAGCCCCAGAAAAAAGCCAAAAGGACGAAGCCGATGGACGGCTTTCATGGAAGGGCGGCGTACAATATCCACTAGGTGGACGCTTGTGCGTGTAGCTTTTCATCGACCAGATCCTCATCAGAATATGTATTTCGCGCTGATCATGAATCTTCGCCCCTGCTCCGGAAAAGCGCCCGGGACGTAGGTATACAAAGCTTTCGTTTCATACGCAGTGTTTAAGATGTTGTAGAGATTAAAGTATACTTGCCAGTCCTTAGCGACCTTGTAGTTTAAAGAAATATCGAGCAGATCAAAATGTGCGCTAGAGAAGTAGCGCGTGTCGTTGCTCGAATATATAGTATAGGAGAGATCAGCAAACCAGCGGTTCTTATCATAGGTCAGGTGCGTGCGATAGATGTTGCGCGGACGGTAAGCGTTTATTAGCTCGTCCAGATTCGTACCGTCCGGATGGGTCCGAAAACGCTTCGCCGAAAAAGTTTCATTCACCCAACTATAAGAAATGCTGAGCGACCAAGCAGCATCAAAAGCATACTTGTAAGCGAGATTCAGAGCCGCCTTCTGGCGTTTGGCGTTGATCGTATGACCTTCATATCTTGATGTTTTCGGATTCAAAATAGTGTAGTGGGCGATGGCGTTAGTCATGTCCGTGACATTGTAGTTGATTTCCGCTGAATTACGCTTCGTAAAGCGGTGGCTCGTGCCGAGCATGTAGCTCTAGCCCGTTTCGTCCTGCAAAATATCATCAGCAAACTGGCGCAAATGATCCCCGCCCGACACCGACCTGAAGATCTGTGCAAAGGAGAAGTAGGCATCTGATTCCTTGTCGAAATCATAGCTGCCGTAAAGGGAGAAGGTCAAGCGTCGAGAATCGCCCGAAGCAGACGTTTTGTTATAGTCATGAGCCGACCAGTTATTGCCATAATGCGTGTAAACAAGCCTCGGCGTAAGGTCAAATTTATCACTTAAATGTATCTTATCTTGTAGATAAATGTCCCAAAGTGAACGGTTTGCATCGTAGAAGTATCTCTTACATTCATAAAGCTCCCTCTGCTCATATTCGCTCTTGCTGTAGTGCGCACCGCCAGTCAGACTGTGCTTTCCTATATGTTTCGCTAGCTGCAGTGCCACGCCCGTCACTTGCTCTATATCATCGTGAACATTGTCGGGGTTGATTTTCGCATAGTTCACGTACCCTTGAGAGAAAGATTATGCGTAGCATCGAAGGTCTTCGTCCGCTACATGCTGCTTGCTGTACTGAAAGTGAAGTGGTAAACTAAAACTGGACACAGAGGTGGTATAAATCAGACACCGTTTGTAGTATTCTGTACACAGGATAACAAGCGGTGGACAATTTAGCTCTCTGATGCGACAGGAGGTTGCCACATGAAGTACACGAAAGAGCAAAGATTGG
>CAUUGH010000049.1:0-10475 GCA_963544755.1 uncultured Selenomonas sp.
AGGATGCTTGTTTTTCTTAAATGGTTTTTGAAACTTTTTTCCTGCTTTGATGATTGTGCGTCTGGTTTACTAATGACAAGGCTTATCGTGACGAAACGAGCAGCAAGAAATGCCCCGAATCTACATGGATTCTTGCGTTTTATTAAAATTTGCTATACTTTTGGTTCAGATCGCCTTAGCGAGTGCTTCGCCGAGATTTTCACAGTCCTTAACACCGTCATCATCCGGTGCATTTTCAACGATCACACCATCTGCTATGAGTTTTGCGCCGGCTGCTTTAGTACGCTCTTCCCAAGAGCGCATCCACGTGCCGTCGCCCCAGCCATAAGAGCCGAAAAGACCGACGAAAACACCAGAAAGATTTTTTGCCGCGTCTTCAAAAAAAGGCTCGAAAACTTCTTCTTCCAGCACCTCGTCACCCATCGCCGGGCAGCCAAACAAAAAGCCGTCATAGCCTGACATCTTGTCTGCGCTAAAGTCGCTTACTTCAAACAGCTCGGCTTCAGCACCGCCTCTTTTTGCGCCTTCTAAGACTGCTTTTGCCATCTCTTCTGTATTTCCCGTACCGCTCCAATATACAACCGCTACCTTTCCCATAGTAAAAACCTCCTAGATAAATTTCTCCTGCCCCAAGAGCTAGCGGACTCTCTCTAGACCGCTTCTAAAAGTTCTGCCATCGGTGTACCGCAGCTAAGGCGAGCGCAAAGGCGCTCTGTGCAGTCGGTATATCGCCGGAAAAGTGCGCGTGTCTGCTCTTCGTTCGCGTAGACTTTCCAATAGCCGGCGCAGGTGAAATCGCGCCCTTTGTTTTCAATGAAGCCTTCTACATCTTCCGGCGGATAGCCGAGGAAAAGACCAACTTCGTGCGGAAAACTCTTTTGGAGTTGGATGCGCATGGAAAGATACTCTAAATGCGACGTTAACGTGTCGCCAACACGGTAACCAAAACGCGCTAAAAGCGTCAGTACCTCAGGCTGCTCTAAGATGCGCTCTAAGAGTTTCTTACGGTAAAAGAGCATGAGGATATATTCTTCACCTTCCGTCAAGCGAATGGGCGTGATGCCTTTACATTCAAAACAAGTCGCATATGACTCTAAAAGCGCGTGAAAGTCCTCAAAGCGACTCTTTTGAAAAGAAACCAGGCTTGCGGGCTTAATCCCTGCAAATGTCGGCGCACAGTGAAAGCAAAGCATACGTTCAAAACCATCCTTACCCAAAATTATCACCTCCAGCAATATGCTTATAGCATAACATATGTGGTAATGACTTTCAATACTAAAAGAAAAGTTTTTTGAAAAACACTATATAAAAAGCCGCACACCATCGCTTGATGATGCACGGCTGTTTTTATATTTTAGTTAAAAGTTCTAAGTTTCGTTTTTCGTTTAGCGTACGGCACATATCTATAAATTTAGCGTACGCCACATTTTTTAACTGTTCGTTTGTGCCGCGCACGTTGATTGAAACGGTGCTTTCTGCCGCTTCTTTATCGCCAAGGACGATGATGTAGGGGGCTTTACATTGCTTGAAGCCTTTGATCTTTTCACGCATATTCTTATCGGCGTAATCAACTTCAAAACGGATGCGGTGCTTGAAAAGTTCTTTGGCAATCTTTTTTGCAAAGTCGTTATGCTCGGGGCGAATCGGCACGATACCGACCTGTACGGGACTTAGCCAGAAGGGAAACGCGCCTTTGAAGTTTTCGATGAGGATGCCAATAAAGCGTTCCATAGAGCCAAAAATGGCACGGTGCAAGACGACCGGCGGCTTTTGACTGCCGTCAGGTGCGATGTACTTTAGATCGAAGTTTTGCGGCAGTTGAAAATCAAGTTGCAGCGTGCCTACTTGCCACTGTCTTTTAAGTGCATCTTGCATTTTCAGATCGATCTTAGGCCCATAAAATGCGCCGTCGCCTTCGTTTACTGCATAGTTTCCTGCGCCATATTTACGGTCTAAGATCGCTTTTAGTTCTTTTTCGGCGACATTCCATGTTTCAATATCGCCCATAAAATCGTCGGGGCGCGTCGAAAGCTCTGCTTTACAAGTCATGCCAAGCGTTTCGTAAATTTCATCGGCGATGTCCATGATGTCGCTTATCTCGGCGGCAATTTGCTCTTTTCTTAAAAAGGTGTGCGCATCGTCTTGGTGAAACAGCTGCACGCGAAAAAGCCCGTTAAGCTCGCCTGATTTTTCTTTGCGGTGAATGACATCGACCGTGTTGTAACGGATCGGTAAGTCGCGGTAAGAGCGCGTTTTTCGTTGGTAGATCTTGATGGCATTCGGGCAATTCATCGGCTTGATGGCAAAGGTATCATCTGCTTCTATGCTGGCGTCTGTGCCTGGAATTAAAAACATATTTTCTTTATAGTGCGCCCAATGACCGCTCGTGACCCAGAGTCTTTTATTGTTTATGACAGGTGCCGATACTTCTTGATAGCCGTGCGCTTCGTGAATATTTCGCCAAAATTCTAAGAGCGCGTTAAAAAGCTGCCAGCCGCGCGGCAGCCAGTAGGGCATACCGGGCGCTGTTTCGTCGAACATAAATAGATCCAACTGTGGGCCAATCTTTTTATGATCACGCTCTTTTGCGTCCTTGATAAAAGCAAGATGCGCTTTTAGTGCGTCCTTCGTTGCAAAAGCATAGGCGTAGATTCGCGTTAGCTTATCGCGCTTTTCGTCGCCTCGCCAATAAGAGCCTGAGATAGAGCGCAGTTGCCAAGCGGCAGAACAAAGTGCAGCGGAGTTTTCTACATGAGGACCACGGCAAAGATCAACGAAGTCTTTGCCCGTACGATAGATCGTAATGATCTCGTCGTCCGGCATCTCTTCTATCAGCTCAACTTTGAATTTTTGGTCGCAAAAAAGTGCAAGTGCGTCTTTTTTGGAGATCTCTTCACGCTGCCAAGCTTCCTTGCGTTTTAAGATCTCTTTCATTTTTTCTTCGATGATCTTTAGATCATCGTTTGTCGCTGCACGCGGCAAGACAAAGTCGTAGTAAAAACCATCGGCGATCTCAGGTCCGATGGCATACTTTGTTTCTTTGCCAAACACTTCGATAACGGCTTTAGCCAGTATATGCGCCAACGAATGACGATAGACGCGCAGGAATTGTTCTTTATCCATGATCTTCACCTTCTACCAGACATTTGTATATTTTTCATCTATTATTTCTTTATTATAGAGCAAAGCACGGGAAAAACCAATAGGCGCAAAGAAAAAAGCATCTGCTGTGTGCTTGTGGCATCTTTTTGTCGCTAATCAAATGTATGCAAAAAAGTTCGGTCGCACATCTTCTTATTGTAGCCAGGTAGCTTTTATTATTCTTGCTTTTGCCAGCGCGAAAACGGCAGGCGCATAAGATTTACATTCAAATAGCGGCTGTCTTTTGATACTTCTTTACCTAGCCATGGCGGTATTTCAAAGCTCTCATCGACTTGAGAAAGCTCTATTTCTGCGACAACAAGCCCTGCATTTTCATCGGCAAAGCAGTCTATTTCCCATGTATGCACACCGTATCGCTCTATGTAGCGGCGCTTTTTGATTAACGGGCGCTCACATAAAGAGAGCATGGCTTTTGCGTCTTTTGTCGGGATCTCATATTCAAACTCTAATCGCTTGATTCCCACCGTCGCGCCCTTGACCGTCAGGTACGCACGATCACCGACCAGACGCACGCGCACAGCACGCCGCACATCGGCTGCAAGATAGCCCTGCGCTATTTCTATGCCTTCAGTATGTGGCTGCCATAGATCTTGCTTTACGAGAAATTTTCGCTCAATTTCCGTTGCCATATGTTTTCCTTTCTTTCTTACACTATTTTCCATTTGTCTACATAGCAAAAAGAGCCGTGCTATCCTCTTACGGATGCACAGCCCTTTTGCTTACTATGTTTAGCGTGCGCCAACGACGTACCCGACGAGGTATAAGACGATCGGGATAGTCACGCAGAAAATGCCGATGAAGTCGATATAAACGCCTGTCTTGATCATCTTTGTGATCGGTACATAGCCCGACGCATAAACGATAGCATTAGGCGGCGTTGATACTGGCAGCATGAAGCCTAGCGACGAAGACAGCGCGATGCCTACTGCGACAGGAATCGGGCTAAAGCCTGCTGCCATAGCAGCCGTAACGCCCAAAGGCCCTATCATATTAGTAGCCGCCGTGTGCGATGACAACTCTGAGAGGACAAGTGCCATGACAGAAAAGATCGCGACCATCATGAAGAGCGATGGCTCACCGCCCATCCAGCCGACGATGCAGTCGCCGACCCACGTCGAAAGCCCCGTCTTATACATCATGCCGCCCATTGCAAGACCGCCGCCAAATAAAATCAGCGTGCCCCACTCAATGCCTGCGGCTGCATCTTTCCAATTCAGCGTAAACTCGCGCTCTTTCCAGTTGACGGGCAGGAAAAAAAGGATCAATGCGCCCGTCATAGCGGCAATCGCTTCGGGAAACAGCTTGCCATACATTTTTAAGAGCGGCGCTTCAGGTCCTAAGACGATATTTAAGATGCCCGGCGTGACCCAAAGCAAAATGGCGACAATAAAGCCGACCAACGTATTTTTCTGCGCACGCGTCCAACCGCCTAACGCACGACGCTTCTCGGCGATAAACGTCTCGGCGCCCTCGATGCGCTTGACATCGGCAGGGAACATATTTACAAGAATCAAATACGTTATGATGAAGTAGACGACCATCGCTACAAAGCCCCAGATCATCCACTCAAAGAACGAAATGTGAATGTTTGCCATCTGATCCAAAAAGCCCAGCATGATGATATTAGGCGGCGTGCCGATAGGAGTTAGGACTCCGCCGATAGAGCAAGAATATGCCGTCATGAGCATCAAGCCTGTCGCGTATTTATACTCATGTAAATCGATCTTCTTGCCGTTTGCGGCAAACATCTCCTTTATCGCCTCTAAAAGACCGAGCGCGATGGGAAACATCATCGCCGCCGTCGCCGTATTGCTGACCCAGCCGGAGCAAAGCGCACAGGCAAGACCAACGGCTAGAAAAATGCGCCGAGGATTTGAGCCAACCCAAGACATAGAAAGAAGTGCAAACGCAAACTTTCGATCAAGCCCGTGCATCATCATCCCCTTAGCGATAATAAAACCACCCATGAAAAGAAAGATCATAGGATTAGCAAACGCCGCATAGGCATCTTTTGCACCCGTAACGCCGCAAACAACAGCAAGCGTCGGACCTAAAAGCGACGTCACCGGAATCGGGATCGGCTCTGTGATCCACCAAAGCGCGATCAATGTCATGATCGCTAAAAGCTTGTGCGCCGCTAACGGCAAGGCATCGATCGGCGTGAGCATGACTAAAATAGCGCATATAGGCCCACAGATCATACCAAATGTCCGCCTTTTTCGGTCAAATGCCAACTCGGCTTCGTGGATCTTGTCATTTTGGCTTTTTGTGTCCGTACCCATTTTTAACACCTCCATTACATTTTAGGAAGAATATATAAATTCAACGTCGCCACCTTAGCGCATCTTTTTGCCCTGCGAGCATCAGTCGATCTTTTTGCATAGCACCACTTTTGCTTTGTTCGTTTCCTTAGCAGAACAAAAAGCCTCCTAAGCTGACTAACTTTCTTTATCCAAGTTCATGAACTTATTATCTTATGACCGATGGTTATAATCGCATAACGCATTGGAATTGTTTCCTTTATAATAATATAAAGCAAGCAATTTTACAATAGGGAAATAGCTATTTCTAAAGGAAATTATAGCAAAATTTAGCAATGTTTCCCTAATTTAATCTACAAAATAAGATAGAGTTATCACTGTCACGTTTTGACATATTTATTCCTTTAATGTATAATACGATATATCATGCCGTTCTTTTATAAAAAGTCGATAGCGGCTGTAATATTTGAGAGGGGGGCTGTCATGTAAAATATGGCGTGTTCTTTGTCTTTGGAAACTGTTTTTATCGCAAACGGAAGGAGAACTATCCTGTGAAAAAACTGATTTTGCTTTTGGCAGCCATGGCTATGCTCGTCTTAGCAGCAGGATGCGGGGATGCATCTAAAGAGCAAGGAAAAGCGAATACACTCGTTTATGCCTCCCATGATTATACGCGGATCAATCCAGCGATTGATGAGCACGGAGAAATCAATCTCTTGCTGTTTAACGGGCTGACCATGCACGATGACAAAAGAAATGTTGTGCCAGGTCTTGCCGAAAAATGGGACTATGATGAAAATACAAATACTTATACATTTCATCTGAGGAAAAATGTCAAGTGGCATGATGGAAAGCCCTTTACGGCAAAAGATGTAAAATTCACTATCGAAGCCATTATGGACGAGAAAAACGAGTCGGAAAATGCGCCGAATTTCGAGGATGTAAAGGAAATCAAGGTGATCGATGAGCAGACCGTTTCTTTTACGCTAAAGGAAGCTAATGCGGCGTTTCTTGAATATATGACGATGGCAATTTTGCCGGAGCATCTTTTGGCAGGCAAGAATATGCAAGAAGATGCGTTCTTTAGAAACCCCATCGGCACAGGTCCTTATAAGATCGCCAAATGGGATGTTGGGCAGTCTATCACCATGAAGAAGAATGACGATTATTTCCTCGGTGCGCCGAAAATCGATCAGGTGATCTTTAAGATTGTAGATGACGATAATGCCGAGGCGGTGCAGCTAGAGTCAGGCGAATTGGATATGGCGCTTCTTGATCCAAAAAATGCGGCAAAATTTGCCTCGAAATCAGGATTTACGCGCTACGATATGCTGACGGCAGACTACCGCGGCATTATGTTCAACTTCAATAATCCCTTCTGGCAGAAAAACAAAGATCTTATTCCTGCCATGTGTTACGCGCTCAACCGCAAGGCTATCATCGACACTGTGCTTTTAGGGCAGGGCATGGCAGCGTATGGGCCTTTGCAGCGCAATGTTTACAATAATGAGAATGTAGAGCATTATGACTACAATCCCCAAAAGGCTGAGGAGATGCTAGAAGCTGCCGGTTGCCAAAAGGGTTCAAAAGGTTTTTATGAAAGAAACGGCGAAGAGATCGGTTTTGTCATCAATGTCAAGTCCGGTGAACAAGATCGTCTAGACATCGCGCAGGCTAGCGCACAGCAGCTTCGTGAAGTCGGCGTTAATTGTACGGTGGAAGTACCCACCAAGATTGACTGGGATGGGCAATATGCTTTCTTGATCGGTTGGGGCAGTCCCTTTGATGCAGACGATCATACCTATAAGATTTTCGGCACGAAGAAAGCAGCCAACTACTCTGCCTATTCTAATGCCAAAGTAGATGAGTATCTGAAAAAGGCTCGCCAGACCAAAGATGACAAGGAACGTGCCAAATATTACGGATTGTTCCAAGAAGAACTGGCAAAAGATCCTGCCTATGCGTTTATTTGCTACATTGATGCCAACTATGTGGCGAAGTCAAACATCCAAGGCATCGCCAAGAACATGGTTCTCGGTCATCATGGCGTAGGCATTTTCTGGAATATTCACGAGTGGCAGATTTCTAAATAAGATGGCGCCCGATGTGGTGCAGGTTTTGTCTTGGTACGAAAATGAAGCGAATGTATCGCACTGCTTTTCTGCGGCAAAGAGGACGAACTCGGTGCCAAGTGGGCAAAGCCAAATGACCCGTAGGGAACTATATTTTTGAAACAATGTAAGGGGCTGTTGCACGAACCCATTTCTTTACAACATATTGTTACTCCATTGAAAAAGAGCAACGATATGTTGTAAGAAATCCGTGCAAGAGCCCTTTTGTTATGAGGTAATTATGGTCAATCTTTTGGAAGTAAAAAATTTATCGGTCAACATCAAAGAGACAGCCGGGACGGTGCAGGCTGTCCGCGATGTAAGCTTTTCTTTAAGAGCAGGCGAGGTTTTGGCAATTGTCGGTGAATCCGGCAGCGGCAAGAGCATATTATGCAGAGCCATCTTGCGGCTTTTGCCGCCGACGGCAAAAATCGCTGCCGGGCAGATCCTCGTAGATGGCGTAGATATCAGCGGCTTTTGCGAACGAGAGATGGAAAAAATGCGCGGCAAAGTCTTTTCCATGGTGTTCCAAGACCCAAGTGCCGCCTTAAACCCCACCATGAGCATCGGCGCACAAATTGCCGAGGCGGTGACCGTCCATGCGCCACAGCTTAACAGAAAAGAAGTCGGCGCACGGGTTCTAGAGCTGCTAAACCTCGTTGGTATCGATCATGGCAAAGAGCGGCAAAAACTCTATCCGCATCATTTTTCCGGCGGTATGCGTCAACGGTGCGTCATGGCAATAGCTTTGGCATCTATGCCGCGCATCTTATTTGCCGATGAGCCGACCACATCCTTAGATGTGACGATGCAAGCGCAGATATTGGACCTTTTGATAAGTATTCAGCAAAAATTTCGTATCGCCACCATTTTCGTGACGCATGATCTTGGCATCGTGGCAAGAGCAGCCGATCGCGTCGCCATCATGTATGCCGGCAAAATAGTAGAAATCGGCACGACAGAAGAAATTTTCTACGACTCGCGCCACCCTTACACATGGGGACTTTTGCGCTCTCTTCCCAGCTTTTCCAGAGGGCAAAAAGAACTGCCCACGATACCCGGCAGCCCCCCGTCTCTTATGAATCTGCCGCCGGGAGATGCCTTTTCCTACAGAAATCCTTACGCCTTAGCCATAGACTATGAAAAGATGCCGCCAATGTTTCAAGTGACAGATACACATTTTGCCGCCACATGGCTATTACATCCAAAAGCACCAAATATACCGTTTATAAAAAGAGGCATACCATGAAACATGAAACTTTTTTGGAGGTTTGTCATCTAAACCATGTATTTGCTTTAGCAAAAAATATTGTTGTCAAAGCCCTAGATGATGTGTCTTTTTCTATGCAGCGAGGAGAAATTTTCGGTCTGGTAGGAGAGTCCGGCTCCGGTAAATCTACTCTTGCTCATTGCATTATGAACATTCATAAACCCTACAGCGGAAAGATTTTTTATCAGGGAATCGAAACCACGGATGCCGCCTCCTTTCAACAAAATAAGCACATCTTACAAACGTCGCGTCAGATTATTTTTCAAGATTCTGCTGCTAGTCTGAACCAACGCATGAAAGTAGCAGACATCGTTAGCGAACCGCTGCGTATCGCCAAGCGAAAATTGCTCGGCTCTTATAGAGAAGCGGCGCAAAAAGCACTCCAAGAAGCCGGACTTTCTGCGCGGTATCTTGACCGCTATCCTGCCAACCTTTCAGGCGGTGAGCGCCAAAGGGTAGCCATCGCCCGTGCGCTCACCATGAAGCCGCATCTAATTGTCGCCGATGAGCCGATTGCCTCTCTTGATGTTTCCATGCAGGCACAGATTGTCAATCTTTTTCGTCGCCTGCAAGAAGAAAAAGGCTTTAGCTTCCTCTTTATATCCCATGATTTATCAATGGTGGAATTTCTCTGTACGCGCATCGGCGTCCTCTATCGGGGGCGACTCGTAGAGCTTGCCGAAACAGAAGAGCTCTTTACCAATCCCCTGCATCCTTATACCAAGACACTCTTAGCATCTATTCCTATTCCCGATCCCAAAAAAGAGCGCACAAGGAAAATTCCGCTATATGTCGGAGATCAAAAAGACTTAGCAGGCGAATTATCAGAAGTTACACCCGGTCATTTTCTGCGAGGAGGCAATATAAAATGAAGATACGCCACTTGATTTACTCTTTCTTAAAAAAGCTCCTCATCTTTTTTAGTAGTCTTTTTATCCTAAGTATGTTGGTATTTTATGTAGCGCGTCTTTCACCCGGAGATCCTCTGCTCGCCTATTACGGAGACAGAGTAGAGCGCATGAGCACGAATGAGCGTCTATTGATAGAAGAGCGTCTAGGACTGCACGACTCCATCAGTGTCCAATATATAAGATGGCTAGAGAAGGCGACAAACGGAGATTTCGGCATTTCTTACAAATATAAGATGCCGGCGCAAGAAGTCATAGAAAGCCGTTTGGAAAACACCTTGATTCTCGGCGGCATCGGCTTTTTACTGATTTTTGGCGGTGCCTTGCTCTTAGGAATGTTTTGTGCTTTACACGAAGGAAATTTCTCAGATCGCTGCGTTTGCCAAGTAGGTACGATAACCAGTACTATCCCGGAGTTTTGGCTAGCTCTCGTACTGATTCTGATTTTTTCCGTAGAACTTAGACTTCTTCCTAGCTCCGGCGCCTATGCCATCGGCGGTGATAAGAGCATCCCAGATAGGCTAATTCATCTCATATTGCCCATGGCGGTCGTAGTCATCAATCATCTTTGGTACTATGCCTACATGATTCGCAACAAGATTTTAGAAGCAGTGCGCGAAGATTATATACTGCTTGCCAAGGCAAAAGGGCTTACTCGTCCGCATATTCTCTTTCATCATGTCTTGCCAAATATCTTACCCTCGTACTTTAGTCTCGTGGCCATATCTGTGCCGCACATCATGGGCGGCACATACATTGTAGA
>CAUUGH010000050.1:0-9854 GCA_963544755.1 uncultured Selenomonas sp.
TTATCTTTTTGCGCGGCGTTCGCGTAGCCTCGTGCGTGAAAGTTTATCGCTGATTGTACGATGCGATCTCGTAAGACGGCAAGTACGCCCATCCTTAGCGCATTATATTCGCGCTCTCTTACCGCTTCTCGCTCCTGTTCTAGCCGCTCGCGTTCTTTTTCTGCCTCTTCGCGTTTCTTATCGCGCCTTTGTAAGCAATAGAGTAAGTAAGCACATAGCGATGACGCGCCCACTGAGACAAGCGTCAAAATGATCTGCGCTGTCGTTGCTTCTTGCATATTTTCACCTCCTTTCCGGCATAACAAAAGCCGCCAGAGGACGGCTCACAAGATAAAGGCTTGCTTGTTTCGTTTGCGTTTTTTAAGCTTCCAAACTAAAAATTTTTCTTCAATCTCCACCGCCGGGGCATCTCTAGCAGCACGATAGACTACGTTGATGTCACTGCCGTTTAAAGTGACGGCGTGTTCCGTGCTGCTACTGTCGCTTTCGCCTGTGCCGAAGCGTTTTAAGACCCACGACACCGTACCATCTGCAAAGGTATCGCCCTCGCCATAGCCGACCGGCTCGATGTTTGCGGACGTGCCTGCTTTCTCGCAGATCCAAAAGCCCCAGCTCGGGCATGTCGAGGTTCGCACGACGTCTTTCTTCTTGTAGGCTTTCCTCGCCTGCCACAGTTCAAAATGCGCTCGATTTTCTGCGTGCTTTATAGGCAAGGCATTTTTATCAACCGCTTGAAGCGCAGCGTTGAACTGGCGAGTTAAAAGCGGTTTAGCGCCGTCTATGGGCGGTATTTTAAGTTTTGCTGTCGTCATGGTATAGCCCTCCTCTCTTTAATCGTTTCACCGTCCCATGCATAGCTTTGCACCTCACCGCCTGCGCCGCTCGGCACATAGTACGAATTAAAGGCGTAGCCTTTTTTCATTGTGTAAAGAGAAATTTTTTCTCTACCGCTTACACAGAAAATTTCACCCATAAGCAGATAGCGTTTACCGTCGTGTCCGAAGATCGCGCCATTTTCTGCCGATTGCACTTCTTTGCCGAGTGCAAAAAAAGGCAGGTCTTTATATATGACCTGCTTTGATGTCGCTAATTTGCCCTTGGGGATAATGATGCGGTCAACGATGCCCCACGCCTTAAGCTGCTTTCGCGCTTCATCTTCAGATGTAACAATGTCAACGAGTGTGGGGATCGTCCGGTGAAATGTGCGCTCATGCGCTTGATAGGAGAAAAGCCCCTCACGCCTTGCGTAAAGCTCTAAGCGCACGACATCGGCGAGATTTTGAAAGTCAAGACAATGCCGCTCCCAACCAAGTGTAATAGGTGAGTGTGAAAAGGCGTATTCTTTGACATTTTCACCGACTGTAAGACGCGCAATATAGTCCGTTCCTTCTGCCGCTTTAAATGGCTGCTTCGTCCAATACTCCAGCACATCATCTTGCGATACTGCGCCGAAACTTTGCCGATTGTTTCGCTCTGCGAACGAGATGCTGGTACTGATAAAGGGCTTACCTTGCTCATGGCGCCAGATCGTCCATATATCCGTATTTTTATCAGGACGCGCGGCAAAGGCGGCGACATAAGTATCACGGTCACAGATGATTTCATAGGGCATTTCTAAATATTTCATGATTTGTACGCCTGTAGGGTATTTATCTTCAGGTTTCCACTGCGTTGAACCTGAAAAAGAAAAATCTGTCTTAGAAAGCCCGAACACATCTTCAATAGTTTCCAGCTGCACGCGTCCTTCAAGAAAGTCGCCGAGATCGACGCTCGTCACGCGCAATAGCATGTGGCCAATACCGTACGGCGCCCAGTCGAGAACAACGACATCGCCGATGCGCACGCCGGATAATTCGCGATTTCCCTCAATGCTGACCGTTGCCAGCGGATAGCCCTGCGCGTGCAGTTCGCGTTCTGCCGCCCATTTAGCATTGCCCGGCGTTGTAAAAAAGTTATAATCGTACGTCTTAACCGTCTGCACGCCGTGATGTATCTCGATATTTGCCGGATCTCTTGCCGGGATTGTCCCCATCTCATATTGATTGGCGCGGTCGATGAATGACACCGATACTTCTGAGATTGTTTCTGACCAGTCAAGGCGCGAGATGTCTGCCTTGCTGCAATTTGAGGGATTAAGCCGCAAGCAGTTTTCTATCTTGTAATCATCGCGAATCAGGCGGAAGGTAAGTTTCCCCGTCGCCGGATGCGAAAAGCGCACGGCGTTGATATGCTCACAAATTTTATCTATGAGCGTTTGCGCCTTACTTTTAGAAGTAAGCTGCACGGATAAGCCGACACCCTCTTTTTTAAGCGTTTCGCCCATTTGTATAAGGGATTTACGATCTACGACATCGGGATTTTCTGCAACGCCCCAATCGGTATTAGTAATAAGCGCGTAAAGGATTTCTGCCGGGTTCGCGTCCTCGCCTATCTGCCCTAAGCCTAAAGCGTTCGGGCAGTTTTGTAGCTCGATCCATGTTTCTGGGATCGTCGCACGCTTGCCGATGTAGGCGGTAGGTATGACGGCAGAAACAAAAGGCGCGTAGCCGGGCGTAAGCCCTCTAAACTCTTTTGTGCAGCGTGTTCTTAAAGCGCGTCGCGCACGTCCTAAAAAGCGAATCGCAGCCAGGTACGACCACGATAGAATTTCTCGGCGTATGCGCGGCAGGATATTTCATAATGACGAAATTACCCTTATGCTGCGTAATCTGGCGCACATGTCCACTGTAATAGATCCTGCCGCCTGTAAAATAGCCGTCCGGGTACTCGGCGAACTTTGCGGACTGCACCTTAAGCCCATCCACCGCATCGACGAACGCCTTGACCTGCCAAACTTCGCGCTTTAGCTTGCAAGACACCGTAAAATACAGGAATGATCGTCGTAAGATGCGGCTTATAGTTTCGTTTAAGCTGCTTTTTTAGCCCCATCACGCCGTTTGCGGTAAGATACTTGATTTCGTACTTACCGCCGCCTCGTTTATCGTCGCGCCAAAGTTCCACGCTGCCGATATTCCGAAAGCTCCACATCGCTTCCGTCGGTATTCGGATGGTGGTCTGTCTCGCATAGGCGTGATCTTCCAAGAGCGTCGCCGCGTGCCAAAGTGGCAGCTCAATAAGCTCTGTGCCGCTTTTATAGGCGAGCATCCGCAGGTATTGGCTTTGCCATGATTCATAGCCTATATAGTCATAGGCGACGTAGCGGCGCGGTTCTTGCCTTAGTGCCATGCGCTGCTCTTTACCGTCCCACGCCGTATGAATCTGCGTCAAATAAAACATCTTCGCGCTGATTTTTTCTCCCAAGTCGTTACCCCCAGTTCGGACTCAAGTCAAAGATCTTATCTTCAAGGTCAAAAATAGTGCGGCGGCTAAACCACTTAAACATTTGAAAAAGCATCCAAGGCTCATAGCAGGGTTTAGCAAGATTTTTTGTTCCCATGAAAAGCGACATCGTAAAAAGCGTGGCAAAGACGTACCTACCTAAGATAAGCACGACTGCTTCTCGCACTTCTTTTTTAGCTGCAGCGGCAAAAGCGTCCGCGTCTTCATAGATGTTTAGCGGATAAGATGCATCTGTAACAAGTTGGCACATCTTAGCTAGCAGCCAGCGGCGTAAATCTTCTATCGCGCGTTCTTCTTGCGCGTCAGGCTTACCTAAAGATTCTTGAGCAACGCGACGCGCAAGAAGCCAGTCTTGCAGGCGCATGAACAAGATATGAAACGTTTTTGTCAGATACTTTTCTACTTCACCCCAAAGAAGTTCAATGCTCCATGCTTCTCGCGCACTCTCTTCACGCGACGCAACGAGAAACGCCGTCCTATACCATGCCGCATCAAATACATAAGAAAACGCGTGACTTTCAAGCACATCGACCGCCACAGCAAGCGACTGCCACGTTTTTACAATTCTCGTCGATTTGCTGCCGTCCGCGTAAGATGTCGTAAGTACACCCGTGCGTACGTTCCAGCGCCAAGATACGGCATCGACGGGCATATCCCAAGTTGTCGGCGCAGCATCGCCCCACAAGGTGCCGAGCGATGACATAACGCTCACCGTCGCCTCGTCGCCGTAGATCACGCGCTCTTTATCTATACCGAGCGCCCCTAAAGGTTTTAGACGCACGCTCGTCAACGGCTGCGGCGCTCTGCCGAGGCTTCTGCTCGTGGCACAAAACCCTTTCGTAGATTTTAGCATCGCGCACGTCGGCATCGCTATCACCCCTTTCTTACTGCTTGATACTAAAGCCGTCCATGCCGTATAGACCGCGCCGCCTTGTATAGGGGAACACTTGATGCAGCTTGCCCGACTTTGGGTAGCTGATTTCATAAAGCTGCCCCGGTGCGACGTTTCGCATAGAGATGAAATAAACGCCCGGCACATAACCTAAAGGCGAGAAGTTTCGTAGACCGTCCGGATCGCGAAGCGCGTAGACAACGAGGTTCATGTTCATCGTGATACAGTTTAGCGTGTTGACATTGCAGCCCGTATCCGTCGTGCCCTTGCTCTGTAAAAGTGAATAGTCTGGAATGTACGCATTCCAACCTTTATTTTCATTCGTTAGTACGTCCCTAGTCTTAACAGGTAGAGCCATCTGCTTACCCGTGTAAGCGCAGGCGATATCTTTGGCATCGTTTTTTCCGGCACTCGCCCAAAGCACCGACGGGCTGCGTAAAGGTGCCGCGTCAATGTCGGCGCGTAAAAATGTCGCCGCGTGCTTCGTCATGGAAAAAAGCGGTGTACTTTCCGCCTCAATCGCCGTAGCTTCAAACATCGCCGATGACGTAAACATGTTGTAACTGTTGCGGCTGCCGGAGAAAATCAAGCCGCCATCCCAGTCGCCAATCTTTTCTAACGCGCCTAATGCCAAGTGCTGAAATACGCCTGCCGTTTCCACGCTCACGATGAGCATGGGCGAAGGCTCCAAGTCGGGCGTTTCTATAAACGTCGCCTTATTTACTGTACTAGCCGCACGATCGACGGGCGCGATTTTATCTAAGCCGTTTTTGTGCCAAACGAAATAAGTCGCAAGATTATTTTCCTGCATGAACCACTTTACATATGTCTTACCCTTTTCTATACGGTTCGCCATTAGCCCAAGATAAATAACTTCTCCTTCTTTTTGTCCACGCGCTTTTAAGATCGCGCCGCGCGGCCAGGTATCTGAGCGCATGAGCTGAAAAGCATCAGCACCGTGAATGGCGGCATCTGTCGCCCACGCGCTGACGATGGCGATCAAGTCTTCAAAAGATGCCGCTGTGCCTCGTTTCATCCGAATCGCCATAGCATCACGCCCACTCTACCGCATGATATTCGTCGTCGTCGCGGCGAAATACGTTATTAAAAATCTTATACGGCTTATCTTTATATAAAACCGTATCTTTTACGGCAAGGTCGGCGCGGTTGCCGATCCAATAAAGACCGTCGAATTGTCCGAGGATGCCGACGGGATCATTTTCGTAAAGAAGCATCGGAAACAGCATGTGATCTTCCATCGACGCTTCTTCTTGCGCTTTTTTGTAAACCGTCAACGTGTCCACGGGCTTGACGTCGGTCGGCCATACCATCAGCTCCTTGCCGCCGTAACGCCATACGCCGTCGGGACGGCGCACGCATAGCGAAGAATAGCCCGCAAACAAGCGCGGCGTCGTATAGACGCTGTGCCCTGCATCTTTGTCGCTCCACTTCACACCGTCGTAGGCGCTGCCGCCGACTGCCATCGGGTATGGGTACTGACGCTCGACGGCTACGGGAATGAAAAAGCCGAGATACGCCGCCTCATAGCGGTTCGACATCTCGACATGAATAGTCACGCGGCTCGTGTTCGCCGTCACCCAGTACATCATGCGCACATCACGTGCAAAGGTCATGCACGGCAAGGTGTCGCGGTAAATCGCGCCCGGTTGCTCAAACCACTCTAAATGCTCATCATAGCCGCAAAAGCCGTTTAGCAGGAAATTTTCTTGCCCGTCTTCTACCTCTTTTATTTTCATACCGATGTAGATTTCATCTTTGCCGTCGCCGACGCCGCATAGTACGCGCAGATTTGTGAATGTGCCGTTATTGATGCGCTCTAAGGTTTCGCGGCCATACTTTTTGACGGCGGCGGCTTTCACAACGAACTCGCCGTTTGAGAGCCTTGACAAGATGCTGTCGCTCGTCCCTGTGCCGGGGCCTTTGATATAGCCGCCTGCCGCGTGCTGCGCTATTGTCTGCTTTTTCGTAGCGGCTTCGCTAAAGGACGCTTGCCCAAAGAGGTTATGTAGCGGACTTGTAGAAAGTGAGCGAATTTTATTATTTGCGCTTTCTATTACAGAAAAAACGCTTGTAAAAAAGCTTTGTAATCCCGTTTGAAAGGTCTGCGTTTGGGGGAAGAAATCGCCGATAAAATTCGACGTGCTGGAAATTAGCCGCTGATAGCTCGCTTCTACCGCCTGCACCTGTGCATCTGCACCCTCTATGCTTGCGCCGCCGTCAGGCGTCGGCTGCGCCGGGTACCATTTATCCATCAAGTCGGCGACGATACCTTCTGCGTAGGCTTTTTGAATCGCTAACAGCACGGTTCGTGCAAGATCCGCTAAGGCTTCTTCTAAGGATTCCGCCTGATTTACGCTGTCCGTCAAGAAGGTGACAAGTCCATCTTCAAGCGACTGCTTTGCCGCCTCACTCTTGCTTTTTTTGTCTGAAGCAATGAGCTGATTTAGCCCTGCGACATACGTCGCGCCGCCTTCAAGCCCTGTCAGAACGTCTGTAATCTCTTCAAGCGTTGCAGGGGTTTCGCCTCCCTCGTCAAAGCGTTGGAGATTCAGCCGTATCGGCTTATTTGTGATCTGTTTCAACTGTCATTTCCCATCAAGATAGATATGAAAATGGCCGCCAACGGCGACCTCGGACAATCTCTTGCTCGATTCATGGCTTCACCTGCACTTTTTTATTTGTACCGCTCCCACTGGTTGACGAAGATACGCACGAACCGCTGCGCTTCTTTTGCCAGCATCTCTTCAGATTCGGCGATCAATGGTTTCGTACTCTGATATAGCATCAGCCCACGATCTTGACGCTTTTCGGCGGCTTCTGCGTCGCTTTTTAGATACCGCTCGCGCTCTTTATACCAGATGCCAAACCGCTTTAGCTCGCTATAAAGTACGGCAAACACACAATCAGGGATAAGCGTAAAGGCGTTAGGATCAAGCTCGTAGCCTGTCAAAACGCCTTCTTCTTCGTAGTCTTCTAAGCCGCGCATTATGCCAACTTCGTATAGCGGTTGTTTGACGCACTCGGGCAGTTCTACGCTCGGCAGGAGCCGCAAAAGTTCTTCCCTTGATGCTTGATGCAAGGGTTTCACCTCCTAAAAAGGTATAAAAAACCTCGCTCAGAGTTGAGCGAGGCATTTGATAAAATTGTCTCCGTAACAGCCCTACACCGCGCCACTGCACTTGTCAACAAAAACTGGACACAAAAATTCCAAAAATAGTCATGGAAACCTGAATGTCAGACAAACCTTATCGAAGCGTTAGACAACCGTTGAAGACCGAGATTTTTATGCTGGTTTGGATGTCTACGGAATCTATTCACAATGACCGTTTATCAAGTGTCGGCTCTTCCGCGCTTGGGCGCGAACCGTTCCCGATACTGCTTTGGAGTAAGGTATCCAAGGGCGTATGCGGGACGCTCTTCGTTGAAGAATCGAATATATTCGGCGACCTGCCCAGGGACATCGTCTGCAGATGTGATGTGCAAATCTGTAAACAACTCGGCCTTTACCCATCCGTTGATGGCTTCCATGGCGGCATTGTCCGTTGGCGTGCCGGCTCTGGACATGGATCTAGTGATGTTATACATGGGCAGGAGTTCGTTGTAGCTTTTGGAAGCGTATACAGAGCCTCGGTCACTATGAAGGACAAGCTCCTGATTCGGATATTGCTTCTTGAACTCGATGACATCCCGCAAACCATTGAGATAGGTCATACGATCGCCGCGCTTGGACGAAAGCGAATGTGCAATCAGCTCATCATTCCATAAATCCATATACAACGTGAGTTCATAATAGATGCCCCTCACATAAAAGGCAGTCATGTCACTCACCACGCATTCCATCGGACCGGCAATATTGATTCCTGCAAGCAACAGATTCGGGTACGTCTTGAACGAATCCCCGGGCTTCTTGTACTTGTAATGCTTGGAAACGCTCTTGATTCCAGCAATCTTGCAGCATTTATGTGCATAGGGATCGGAAAAGACGATTCCCTTGTCCAACCTGATCTTGGCATTCAACCAACGATACCCGTGAGAAGGAAAACGGCTATGGTATTGCTGAAACAACTCGATGCTCTTAGCAAGCCGTTTCTTCTGTTCCGATGGATTTTCAATGCCCTTCTTCCAGTTGTAGAAACTGCTACGTGGAATGCCAATCTTTTCGCAGAGCAGCTGGATAGGGAACTCCCCAGAAAGCTCAACGATTACTTGGTACTCTTCTTGCCGATAGGAATGAACTTCTTTTCCGCACCAACTCCTTCCACCAGATAGCCTTTTTTTAAGCGCGCTTCCGTAATCCTAGCCATCACAAGGGCGTCGATCAGCTCTTCTTTCGTCATGGATTGGAGGTCTTCCAGTCCTGCGGGCGTCGGCTTGAATTTCATATTGGCAAGACCGCAGTTGCTCTTTGTTCCTCTTTTCGGAGGGAGTCGGTTGGCATTTCGGTACTGCCGCATGTAATTCCGCGCCGTTTCGTCGCTGATCTCATATTCTTCTGCTGCTTCATACCTTGTGAGTTCGCCGTCGTAAATCCGACGGCCTATGTCCAATCTTTGCTCTTTCGTGTACTTCATGTGGCAACCTCCTGTCGCATCAGAGAGATGAATTGTCCACCGCTTGTTATCCTGTGTACAGAATACTACAAACGGTGTCTGATTTATACCCCCTCTGTGTCCAGTTTTAGTTTACCACTTCAAATGACTTGCACGCGAACAACCGAATATGCTATACTATGGGTGGCAAATGTTATTATGGTAATCACTGGCACACGAAAAGCCCCCAAGTTGCAGCTTGGGGGCTTTTCTATTCCCTTATTGCAGGTGGGCTTAATCCCTAGGCTCGTCGCCGTCGTGCTCCCTCTCATCGAGCCATTTGCTGATGTAGTTGGCGATTACACCAGCCAAGATGGAGAGTAGAAATGTTACTATGGACACTAGCACACCCCCTTTCCATTGCCATGTCTAGGGGCGGCAACGTATCAAGTATAGCACACTTCGCCGCAAAGAAGAAGCATGTAAACAGATGTAAAAAGCAGCTAGAAATAAAAGCATCCGACAAGCACCCTTATCACATAACTCTGTTTTACACGATATAGTGCATTACTTGCGTTCATGGCGTTGAAAGTAAAGTGACAGTTTTCATGAAAAATCGCAGGAAAGGACACTCTTACTTTGCTTTGCAGTTGTAAACAGAACCTTTACAGCTGAACATTCCGTGCATGCGCACGATATGGTCTGCCGACAAACACCCTCGTATTATCCAACACCAAGTACAAGCCCATGGTATTTCGCGAGGGCGACTGCGACGAGATCCGCATCTTGGGCAAAGCGGTCGCGTATCTGCATGATTTGGAATGACGGGGCTGCGGAACCTTTTGTTTGAATTATGATTGGTGTAGCCTTCATAAGTAAATTTTATGCCTACGCCCACTTTTCAATATCACAGATGCATGATACAATAAGCACAGAGCGATTTGGGAATCGGTTCTACTGTACCCCCAAACCAACGATGACCTCTGTGCTGTTCCCAGCACGGAGGTCATTCGTTTTAATGGTCGCCGAATAGGCATGATAAATCCCCCAGTTCAACTGGGGGTAGAGAAGAA
>CAUUGH010000051.1:0-9848 GCA_963544755.1 uncultured Selenomonas sp.
TCCGCAATCTTCTTGACCTTCTCCTTGACCTCTTGATCTTGGAGCGTTTCCTTTTCCAGTCTTTCATAGACTTCCTCGACATCATCAAGAAGGAAACTGACGAAACCTTTGAATTGCGTATCTGTCATACCCATATCTTCCATGTCATCCTCCTTTCTGCACTTGCCCACTTACTCGCTTGGTTTCCCTTGCTGTATTTACATTGTATATTATGCGTCCACAAAAGTCAAGAGATGTTTTATAAAAATTTTCATGCGCCTTAGAGGAGATCGAAGCCGAACTGCACCGCCAACTTGATAAAGAAATCGACGCCGCAGAAAAAGAAGCTGCATTAGCCTCTTTTTTTGGAAACGCCGCCACAAAAAGGGCATAAAAAAGAGCTGCACATAAGGTGGCAGAAATATATCTATCGCATCTCATCGGGGGATCGTGCTATAATGCTCTTGGCAAACGAGATAGTAAGTTATACACACGAAAAGCCCCCAAGGTGCGAACTTGGGGGCTTTTCTGTTCCCATTGTGCAGGCAGGGACTAACGCCTAGGCTCGTTGCCGTTTTCTCTCTCATCGAGCCGTTTGCTGATGTAGTTGGCAATTACACCAGCCAAGATTAAGAGAATAAAAGAGATAGTAAGTATATAAATATGCTATGCTGCAAGCGGCAAAGGCAGTAAACAACATCAACAAACAAATAAAAGTCGCCTAAATTTTTACAAAGCATCTGTAAAAATCTAGGCGACTTTTTAAATTTATATTTACTTAAAAAATATCATCAACACATATGATGGTCTGATCGCGATTTGGACCAACGGAAACGATGCCGATGTCAATGCCTGTAACTTCTGCAAGGCGTTCTAGGTATTTTTTAGCTTTTGTAGGTAATTTCTCATAGTCACGACAATCAGAAATTTTTTCTTTCCAACCCTCAAAAGTTTCGTAAATAGGCTCTACTTTAGCTAAGATATTTAAACTTGCCGGAATTTCATCAAGCTCTTTACCGGACAGTTTATAGCCTGTGCATATTTTGATCTCATCAAAGTCGTCTAGTATGTCTAAACGTGTTATTGCTATGTAATCTAAGCCTGAAATTTGCCCTGCGTAGCGCACTATGCAGGCATCAAGCCAACCGGTACGGCGCGGACGACCTGTTACTGTGCCAAATTCATGACCAATATTTCTTATTTTATCGCCGATGGCATTTAGCTGCTCGGTGGGAAACGGACCTTCACCGACGCGTGTGCAGTATGCCTTGACGACGCCTATAACCTTGTCGATACGTTTAGGCGCGATGCCTGTACCGACGCTTACACCGCCTGCAACGGGATGCGATGCTGTAACGTAGGGATATGTACCATAGTCTATATCAAGCATGGCTGCCTGTGCGCCTTCAAAAAGCACCCTTTTACCTACAATAAGCTCTTTATTTAAGAGCGCGATGGTATCAGATACATAGGGCTTAAATATTTTTGCGTATTCTTCGTATTCTGCAAGAATTTTCTCGTAAGAAAGCGGCGGATGATCATAGATCTTTTTAAGCTCGTTATTTTTTAGCTCTAGATTTTCCTTTAGACGTTTTTTAAATTCTTCCGGCTCTATAAGATCGCAGACGCGTATGCCTATACGGTTCACCTTGTCCATATAGCAAGGACCTATACCGCGCTTAGTCGTGCCGATTTTATTTTTACCACGCGCTTTTTCACTAAGGCTATCTATGATGCGATGATAAGGTAAGACAACGTGGGCACGATTTGAGATGCGAATGTTTAAAGAAGCGATGCCGCGCTTTTTGATGGCGTTTATCTCTTCTAGCGCGACTTGCGGATCAAAGACGACACCGTTAGCAACGACATTCATTTTATCGGCGTACAATATGCCTGATGGCAAAAGACGCAGCTTAAACTCTTCGCCATCTACGGTAACGGTATGCCCGGCATTGCTGCCGCCTTGGTAGCGCACGACAATATCAGCCTTTTTAGCCAGATAATCGACGATCTTACCCTTACCTTCGTCACCCCACTGCATACCGGTAACTACTACTGCTGACATAAGTGATTCTCCTTTTACAGTCCGAAACGCTCGAAAATATTATCAATATGACGCAGAAAATATTTATAATCAAAGCAATCATCAATTTCTTCTTGAGAAAGATATTTCGTAATGTCTTTATCCTTTTTGACATTTTCACGAAAATCTTCGCCGCCTAACCAACGCTTCATAGCATTTTTTTGCACCCATTGGTAAGCTTCTTCACGCAATACGCCTTTATTGACGATAGCCAGCATAAGACGCTGACTATAGATAAGACCGCCTGTTTTTTCCATATTAGAAAGCATCGCCTCAGGATAAATAAGCAATTTATCTATAACGTCAGTTAGCTTTTTGGTACAATAATCGACATTTATCGTGCTGTCAGGCAAAATTACGCGCTCGACAGAAGAATGTGATATATCTCGCTCATGCCAAAGCGTCATATCCTCCATCGCAGCGATGGCATTGCCGCGCACAAGACGCGCCATACCTGAAATACGCTCACAGGTGATGGGATTTCTTTTATGCGGCATCGCCGAGGAGCCTTTTTGTCCTGCTGAAAAATATTCTTCTACCTCGCGAATATCCGTACGCTGAAGATTTCTAATTTCGGTTGCAAATTTTTCCAAAGAGCTTGCAATAATAGCAAGCGTCGTCATATACTCGGCATGTCGATCGCGCTGAATAACCTGCGTAGCCAAACGCACCGGACGAAGAGCAAGCTTCTTAAAAGCAAACTCTTCGATGCGTGGATCAATATTAGAATATGTGCCGACAGCGCCCGATAGCTTGCCGACAGCGACGATCTCGCGTGCGTGTTCTAAACGCTCGATATTTCGCTCAACTTCACCGCTCCATAAAAGAAGCTTTAAGCCAAACGTCATAGGCTCGGCATGAATACCGTGCGTTCTGCCGATACACGGCGTATGCTTAAATTCCACAGCGCGGCGGCGCAGCACTTCAAGAAGCTCTTTTAGATCCTCTAAGATAATATCAGCTGACTTTTTCATCATCAGCCCTAATGCTGTATCTTTTACGTCACTTGATGTAAGACCCTTATGAATATATTTTGAATCTTCGCCAACATATTCTGCAACATTTGTCAAAAAAGCGATAATATCATGATTTGTAACATTTTCGATCTCTTTGATGCGCGATAAATCAAACTTTGCCTTAGCACGAATATTTGCCGCAGCTTCTTTTGGTATCTCACCAATTTCTGCCATAGCTTCACAAGCTGCAATCTCAACATCAAGCATAGTCTGAAATTCATTTTGCAATGTCCAAATATTTCCCATAGCAGGATTCTTATAGCGTTCTATCATAGATATAGTTTCTCCTATCATTAAATATTCTAAGAAAGTCCTACTCGGCTATCATAGCATTTTCAACCTATAACTGTCAACTTTACCTCTTTAAGCAATAGACATTTACCTTCCCTAAATGCCTGTTGATAACTTGTTGACAGTCTGTTAATATATCTATGATTATTAAAGACATTATCCACAAACCAAACAAATCGTTTTTAAAAGCTTTCCTTCATTATAATATGTAAAAGCATCATTTCCTTGACGTCTAACGGTTTTGCTGTTTTTCTTTTATAAACTTTCATATATACGTTTTTTGTTTTTATCCACAGCTTGTGTATAGATGTGTGGATAAAGGAAAGGATACTCTTTATGAATCAACCTGATCTACAAGCGATTTGGGAGCAAATTCTGCAAAAAGTTCTCGAACAACGCTCCTTAACAGAGCTTGCGCTAAACGATTGGCTGCGCCCCGTCAAAGCTCTGTCGCTTTCTGAAAGCACGCTTACACTCGGTGCGCCTACAGCACTCGCGCGCGAATGGATCGTAAAACGCTACATTCCTTTTTTAGAGGACGCTGTATTTGCTATAGCACAAAAAAAACTCAAAATTGAAATAAAAAACCTCAATATAGAGCAAAATATTGAGCAAAAAACGAAAAATTTTGATCATCCGGTACAAGAAGTATTGCAAATGGAACCTTTAACAAATACTTTTGCAAAATCTGAAAAAATCGTTGACAATAATTATGCCGGCAAATCACAAAAAAAAGAAGAAGCCGCACGCTCTTATGATATACCGGGTACTATAGCACCCGGCGATGCCTCTTCTTTAAACTCACTTTATACATTCGATACCTTCGTTACAGGCAATTCAAACCGCTTTGCCCATGCCGCCGCGCTTGCAGTTGCAGAATCACCCGGCAAAGTATATAATCCATTTTTCATGTACGGCGGCGTCGGACTTGGCAAAACACATCTAATGCACGCAATCGGACACAAAATCTTAGAAAATTTTCCCTCCATGCGCGTACTTTATATTTCCAGCGAAAAATTTACAAATGAATTAATAAACTCCATTCGTGACGGCAATCCCGAATCTTTTAGGCAAAAATACCGCAACATTGACATACTGCTTGTTGACGACATTCAATTTCTCTCCAAAAAAGAACACACACAAGAAGAATTTTTCCATACCTTCAACACCTTGCATGATGCCAATAAACACATCATTTTATCAAGCGATCGCCATCCACGCGAGATACAAACACTAGAAGATCGTCTGCGCTCACGCTTTGAATGGGGACTTATTACAGATATACAAGCACCTGATCTTGAAACACGCATTGCGATTTTACGAAAAAAAGCAGCACTAGAGCATCTTGATATACCAAATGACGTAATGTTTTCCATCGCCAACCGCATAGATAACAATATCCGTGAACTTGAAGGCGCCCTAACAAGAGTCGTCGCTTATGCTTCTTTGACAAAAAAAGAAATCTCGACGACCCTTGTAAATGAAGCGCTCGCAAATGTTTTCCCATCAGGCAAGACACGCGAAGTGAACATGGAATTAATCCAAGAAGTCGTCGCCTCCTACTTTAAACTGCGCATTGACGATCTCCACAGCAAAAAGCGTACGAGAAACCTTGCTATACCACGCCAAATCGCCATGTATCTTTGTCGTGAATTAACCAATAACTCCCTGCCGCAGATCGGCGCATCTTTCGGCGGCAGAGATCATACAACAGTCATTCATGCCTATGATAAGATCACAAAAGAACGTCAAGAAGATTCCAAGCTTGATCGTACGCTTGAGCAGCTCATGGAGCGTATAGAAAATCTATAAAAAAGCCTGTGCATAAGATCGTGGAAAGGTATGAAAATATCTTGTATACAATTTGTGCATATCTTCTTTTTTTCTTTTCCTATGTTGATATGTGGATATTTCATATAATGTTATCTACAGCTTATACACAGCCTTTTTCCCTTAATACAAAAGGCGTGAAATATCTTTTCCACATTTTCACAGCCCCTACTACTACGGCGACTATACTTTATATTACTCTTGTCATATAAGTAAATAAGCCACGCTATACATAATTTTACCCCCTCATTTACCTTCAAAAAGGAGAAAAAAATGCAATTTACCTGTTATAAAAATGAATTAGTACAAGCAATACAACTAGTTTCCAAAGCAATCACCAATAAACCGCAAACGCCTATCCTCTCAGGCATATACTTTAAAGCACATGAAAATCAATTAGAACTTCATGCTACCGATAATGAAATCGGTATCATCAGTATCATTCCGGCAGAAGTTAAAGAAGAGGGAAAACTCGTTCTCTTAGGTCGCTATATGCAGGAAATTATCCGCAGGCTGCCAGGTGAAAGCGTTACCATCACACAAAAAATAGGTGAAAATACCAGTAAGATCCAATCAGGTGCTTCTAACTTCACATTTCTTTGCATGCCGTCTAAAGACTTTCCAACCGTCAAACGCCTAAAAGAAGGCATTTATTTTCATCTGCAAAATACTGTTCTTCGCGACATCATCAAAAAAACAGTATTTGCCTGCTCTAGCGACGAAGCGCGCCCGATTTTTACAGGCTGTCAACTTGAAATAAAAGACAACAGATTAACGATGGCAGCTACCAATACGCATCGTCTTTCTATCAAAAAAGAAATTGTAGCTGATCTATCAGGCGATATGCACATCATTATTCCATCTAAATTATTACAAGAATTATTGCGCTCCTTAAATTCTGATATGCCGCTAGAAGTAGATATTCGCTGCTCAACGAACCAAGTAAGTTTTCAATTTGAAAATGTTATCTTTATGTCACGTCTTATTGAAGGGCAATTTCCCAATTATGAAAGCGTCATACCAAAAAAATTTAACACCACCGTTACACTCGTTACAGAAGATTTTTTAGATGCTGTTGAGCGTATTTCGCTTATTTCACGATCAGCAGATTATAATACTATTGATTTAGAATTTAACGAAAATAACGTACATATATCGTCTGATAGTCCCGATATAGGTACAGCTAATGAAAATGTCGCTGCACAAATACAAGGCCCTGCTATTCGTATTTCTTTTAATGCAAAATATATTACCGATGTTTTAAAAAATATCAGCAGCCAAAGTTTTCGTTTTCTCTTAAATGAAAGTACAAGCCCGGCAGCTATAAGAGAAGATGATCCAACATACGTCTATATTGTAACGCCGATAAGAAGATAATATGGACAGCAAATGAAAGTTAAAACACTTAGATTAAAAAATTTTAGAAATTATCAAGATCTTACTATCTCGTTAAATCCTAATATCAATATCTTTTTAGGTGAAAATGCGCAAGGTAAAACTAACATTGCAGAAGCTATTTATTATGCAGCCATAGGACGCTCACATCGGACCAATACAGATAGCGATCTGATTTTCCGGGATGCTTCTTGTGCAATGATTAATCTGCTTTTTGAAAGGCTCTTTGTAGAAAATAAACTAGAATTTAATTTTGTGCGCGGCAAACGACGCGTCATATATAAAAACGGCGTAAAGTGCAATACTAAAGAACTCTTTGGCACATTAAATGTCGTTTTCTTTTCGCCGGAGGATCTTTTTTTAATTAAAGGCGCACCTGTAGAAAGAAGGCGTTTTCTAGATAGTGAATTATCACAGGCAATTCCTGCTTATGGACATGAATTGATAAAATATACAAAAATTCTCATGCAGAGAAATAATCTCTTGAAAAAAATTAAAAAAAATTTTACCGACATTGATATGCTTTCACTATGGGATAGTCAGCTTGCTAAAAGCGCTGCGCGTATCGTAGAAAATCGCTTTTTAGCTGTCAAAAAACTTAATATGCTCGCAAATCTTATGCAAAGGCGTATTTCTTCCGGTAGAGAAAATCTTTCCTTATCATATGAAATCGCCGGCAGCGATAAAGAACTGCCTTGCGTGACAGCTTCTCTTATTCCATGGTATAATGAAAAGCTAAAAGAAGTAAGAGAAATAGATATTTTGCGCGGCTCTACGAGTATAGGCCCACAAAGAGATGATATTATTTTTAAGGTAAATGGCAGTAATTTACGTTCTTTTGGTTCACAAGGTCAGCAGCGCACCGGCATACTTTCATTAAAACTTTCAGAGTTAGAGTTTTTGCGCTCAGAAACTGGCGAATATCCTGTATTGCTGCTTGATGATGTGCTAAGTGAACTTGATTTAATGAGAAGAGAAAAGTTATTGGATTTTATTCAAAAAGAGCGTATACAAACGATACTTACAGCAACCGATGCTGCCTATCTGCCAAATGTGCCGATAGGTCAGATTTTTCAAGTAAAAGCAGGAAAAGTTACATATTGCTAGTAAACTTAAGGAAATGCAGATCATGAATTATTCTTCTCGCCGCACTATAGGTATGGAAAAAATTAAGCAAGTGATACCGAAAAGTATTCATGCGTGGGGTAAAAAAATAGAACGCGCTTATAAAGAGCGTTTTGTTTTGATGCACTGGCAGGAAATTGTCGGCGATGGCATTGCTTTTCAGGTCTGGCCGCTGGCTGTAGAAGGTACAAAGCTTATTCTTTATGCTTCTGCACCTGCCTGGCGAAATGAAATTTTACTAATGCAGATGATGATTATAGAGCGTGTTAATCTCTTTGCCGGTTATGAAATGGTGAAAGAATTGACATTTTCTTGGCAAAAAAGTGAAGTATATCGAAAAAAAATTCAACATAATACTAAAGATACCAACGAAAAAGAACATAATGAATATCAAGAAGCCTTGCAAAAAATATGTTTGACAGCAAAAGAGCAGGAAGAGTGTTCAAAAGGTCTTGGAAAAGTTTTTGATGAAAGATTGCGCCAAAAGCTGCTGGCTATTGCAAAAAAGCGTAAAATACACGAAAAGGTGCGGCGTGCGCTCGGTGAAAAGCCGTGTTCACATTGCGGCAGATTGATTAAAAATAATGATTCATGTATTTTTTGTATTTTAAAAGAGCGAAAAGAAACAGGGCATTTAATTCGTAGCTTTTTTCTTGATCGTCCTTGGTCGCGTCAGCAAGATATTAAGAAATATATACCTTGCACGCCTTTTATGGTGCATTTAGAGCGTTCGCGCTTGGTGCAGGATTTAGCTCGCCGCATCGAGTTTGGCGATTGGGATAGCTTAGAGGCGAAGACTCTCGTCATGCTTTATCGCTCGCTAAGACCTGAGCAGCTTACAGAAGAAATAGTACGCCGTACGCTTTATGATCTTCGCTATGAATTGGCAGAAGGTGCGGTGTTTCGCCCTTTTTTAAAACGCTCTGAGGTTATGAAAAAATATAAAGTAAGAAAAATATCGAAAAAATAGTTATATTGGTTGGTATTTTTTCGTAGATATATTTTAAAAAATAATGGAGATGATACCATAATGGCAAAGGAAAAGAAGCAAGATGCGCTTGAAAATGCGCTTGATCGTGCCATGACGGATAAAGATGAAGAAAAAGCAGGTGCTAAAGATCTTTCTTTAGATAAGATCAAAATTCATACGGATATAGATAGTGTTGATGTTACGGCGGTAGAAGGCGACTATAGCGCCGATCAGATCCAGATACTTGAAGGTTTAGAGGCTGTAAGAAAGCGCCCCGGTATGTATATCGGCAGTACATCAGAGCGCGGTTTGCATCATCTTGTTTATGAGGTGGTTGACAATTCGATAGATGAGGCGCTAGCCGGTTATTGCAATAGGATCGATGTAACGATCGAAGAGGATAATAGTATCACCGTCGTAGATAACGGGCGCGGTATCCCTGTAGATATGCACGAAAGCGGCAAGCCTGCGGTCGAGGTCGTTTTGACTGTTCTTCATGCCGGCGGTAAGTTTGGCGGCGAAGGCTACAAGGTATCAGGCGGGCTGCATGGTGTCGGCGTTTCTGTCGTCAACGCGCTTTCTAAAACGATGGATGTTGAAGTAAAGCGCGATGGCAAAGTGCATCTTATACATTTTTTACAAGGGGTGACTTCTGCACCTTTGCAGGTGGTCGGTAAAACGCAACAGACCGGTACTAAGGTGCATTTTTTGCCTGATCCTCAGATCTTTACAGTTACAGAGTATAGTTTTGATACATTGAAAAATCGTCTTAGAGAGCTCGCTTTTTTAAATCAGGGCATTACTATCAATCTAATTGATAAGCGCGGTAAAGGTCGTGAGGAGTCTTATTATTATGAAGGTGGTATTCGTTCTTTTGTCGAGCATTTGAATCGTAAGAAGGAGATTATAAATCCTATACCGATTTATTTTAATGGTATCAAAGATGATACTGTGGTAGAAATAGCCATGCAGTATAATGACAGCTATATGGAAAATATTTATAGCTTTGTCAATAATATCAATACTGAAGAGGGCGGTACACATCTAGCCGGCTTTAAGATAGCTTTAACGCGTGCGGCAAATGATTTTGCGCGTAAACAGGGTATATTAAAGGAAAAAGACGGTAATCTTTCAGGTGAGGATGTGCGCGAGGGTTTGA
>CAUUGH010000052.1:0-9752 GCA_963544755.1 uncultured Selenomonas sp.
AGCGCGACATCCCTGTGCGCCGCCTTTGCATCGGGGAACATCAGATGCACAGCATCCATATGCAGCTTGCCATCGGCGCTTTTCACCTGCTCAAATGGCGTACCTGTATCTCCCTCGCGCAGCAGCGTATCAAACTCCGTCAGACGATCGACAACCGCCTTCCACTCTGCAAGCATAGGATAGTTGAGAATAAACCACGAAAGAGATACGCGCATCCCATTAAACGCAGACACCGTCTGCATCATCTCTCCCATCTGAAATGCACCGGAAAAATACTTCGGTGCGGCGAGAAGATAGGGAACAACGCCGGATACCTGTGCATAACCGGAGTTAAAATAGTTGAGCTGCCGCTTTTTTAGCAGATTTTTCACCCAGATATTAAACACACGCGCAAAAGACTCCTTGGTCACGACAGCCTCGCGTTTTTCCCCACCATGCAGGGCAATGTCCTTTGCTCGATCACGCAGACGGATCAGTTTGCTGCGATAGTCCGCCTCATATTCCTGCCGGCAGCGTTCTAAGCCGACGAGACGATGTCCTATGCTGTGAATCAGCCATGTGCCGACAACCACAAATCCCACCGTGATCCACAGCATAAAGCCCGGTATATAGACCCCACCCACCGTATATGCCTCGGACAGCCCCCACAGAATCACCGCGAAAGCACTCAAAGAACCAAAGGAGTCAACGAAGTCAAACACCATCGCCACCGTCAGCTTTGGAAACAAATACAGATCCTCGGCAATACGCTGATCGGGGTTGTCGATACTCTTGTGAAAAATCGCGCGGTAGTAGAGTTTTGTCGTAAGCCAACGCTTCGTATAGTTCTCTGAAAGCCAGCCGCGCCACATCTGCACAGCCTTGTCACAGAGAAATTTTTGATTGGCATACAAAAAGAGACTGATCGCCGCCAGAGCAAATAAGAGACCGAGCTGATACATAAAAGCATCGCCGTCTTTGCTCTCCATGGCGTTGAAAAAATCCTTCGACCATGTATTGAGCCGGACGGTCAGATATACATTCGCGATATTAAATGCCATCGCAACCGCTAGCATTCCGCCTACTTTGACGCTCGCTCTACTTTGCCAAAACGGTGCTGCCAGATGCTTGCAGCACTTCAGGAAAACGCCGATTTCATGGATGGATTGTCGCATCACCATCTCCGTATATAGGACAAAATACAGGTACGCTCCTGCCCCATGAAGCCCATCGGCGTGCCCCAGTAGGGTTCAATGTTCGAGATGTACTTCTTGTCAAAGAGGTTTCGCACATGAAGTGTCAGACTGCTGTCTCCGCGTGCGAGTGACAGTGAGGTGTCATAGAGCATCACGCCGCCCATTGTAATATCATTTCTTTCATCCATACGATTTCCGATATAACGGGCACCAAAACCAAGCGTCAGTTCGCCGTTATCGTATTTCTTAAGCACTGCGTCCGCACGCAGATTCAGACTGTGCATGGCAACGCCTGAAGGCTTTTTGCCGATGCGATTGGAATTCGTATCCTTTGTAACGCGATTGTCCAAATAGGTGTACGACCCCAAAATTCGTAAGTCTGGATTTAGCGTAACGCGCCCTTCCAGCTCAAAGCCCTGCGAAGTGACTTCTCCCGTCGTCGTATAATACGTTGTTGCCGGCACAAGGCGTGGGAGATTTTGATGTCTCAGATCGAAAAGTGATGCTGTCACTTGAACATTCGGACGCGGAATATAGTGCACGCCGATTTCCCACTCTTGTCCCGTCGTTGGACCTAGAAGCTTCCCGTCAACATCATGGAATGCCGAAGGCTCAAACGAATTGTTCCAATGTAGATAGGGGTAAAAACCGTTGCCCACATCATAGACGACACCTGCCTGCCCCGTCCATGCACCCTGGCTGTACCACTTATCATCACGCCGACTGTACTGCGCGTAAAGACCGCGCCGCACACCGCCGCTGAGTGTAAAACGCCCTAGTTTCTGTGTATGCATGACATAAAGACCGCGCTGCCTGCTCCAATAATTAAGATCCCCCATCGGTACCACCGTATCAGGATCGGCAGGAATCGGCACACCGCCGACATAGTCACGGATCTGCGGAAGCGTCCACATCGAGAGCATCCGCATTGCTTCTTTGTCCGATGTGTTTTCATATCGCCAATCAAAACCAAAGATCGTATCTGAAGAACCGACATTTCCATCCTCATGCAACTGAATGAACTGTTCAGAGAAATACGCCGTCGCCTCGCTGTCGATCATCGCGCCAAAACGTCTGAATATGTTGGGACCTGGCATGAAGGCTCCTGCCGACTGCCGCGATGTGACATTCGTCTTGCGCCAGCCTACTTTTTGATGAAAGCTCAGTCGATCATTAAACTTGTGTGCAAGCTCATAGCTTAGCCCCTGCTGTTCGAGCTCGTACCGATCCCAGCCGGAAACACCTATAAAGAAGCGATCCGGCATAATACCATAGAGGGGATCGCCCGGAAGTCTTGTACGCGGAGAATACGCATAGCCATCTATCCGATCCTTCTGCCAGGATGAGAAAAATGTCAACTTCGTTCTGTCTCCCCACGATTTGGTAATGGACGGTGCAATATAAATACGCGTCTGATCCGTCTTGTCGTAGAACAGATCATTTCCCTTCACCATCGCTACAAAACGACCATAAAGCGAGCGATCTTTATTCGTGCGATTAATATCAACCGCTAGCATCTTTTCCTTATGATTGCCGACTTGCAGCTGCACCTCATTAAAATTTTCACGCTGTGGGCGCTTAAGTTCAAGATTAATCCGTCCACCCACGGCAGCACTGCCATATCCTGTTGACGATGGTCCGCGCAGAATCTCCACGCGGTCAACACCATAGAGTTCGGGACTAAGCAGATTATCTGTCGTATGGAACGCCTTCATCCCATTGATAGAAATATTGTTCTGTGACACATCGAACCCACGGATCTTGCTGAAATTATAAAGATTGTCATAGCCGCGCGGCGCAACCGTAATGCCTGCATTGTATTCTAGTGCATCCGTCAGATTGTATACGCCTAGCCGCTCAATCTCGTCCGTATTCACGATCGTAAGCGATGCCGGCGTTTTTGCCAGCTTCGTCGGAATCTTGCCGGCCATACGCGACGTATCATCCAACCGCGTCGCATAAACGTGTACCGTCGGAGTCCGAACTATTTGCTGCACCTTTGCGTCCGACGCTTGCCTCTCTTGAACTACCGCATCCTCTTGCGGCTCTGCAGAATCTTGTTCTGCCGCTTGTGCAAAACCTGCACCAAGTATAAGCGTCAGCACCAGACTACTCGGGACAATCTTTTGTATTTTACGATTCATCTTATCTTTTCACCTTTCCTGTGTGTAAGAATCTTTATCATTAAATACTAGTAAAAGAAGATATTTCTGTCAAGAATAATTTTATTTTTAGCAAAATTCAATCCCCAATATGCAGAAATAGAAAAAGTCCCGACAGAGTTCGGTTTCCTTATACGCCGCCGTTTTGCAAAACGCCAAAGAAAACTCCCATGATGCCGGCTGCGGTAAGGATGGTGATGATGCTATACTTGTAGTTAATGGCGATGAGCGAAAGGGCGATTATGACAATGCTGCTCCATGCCGTTTCATCAAAATGCACAGGAAGCATCTCCGTATTCCAAACTGCCAATAAGATAAAATCAATCGCGGCTCCACAAATCAGGGCGATGACTGCAGGGCGCAGACCGTTTAAAACACCGCGAAGCGAACCGATGTCACCATACTTTAGAAAAATTTTAGCAAGCGCGATACCTAAAAGCAAGGCAGGAAAGGCAAAGCCTGCTGTTGCTGCGACAGCACCGCCGATACCTGCGACGCTCATGCCCGCAAAGGTGGCAGCATTGATGCCAATAGGCCCTGGCGTCATTTGTGAGATCGTAAAAATGTCAATGAACTCTGAAAGTGTCAGCCAACCGCGCTCATCTACGACAACAGCTTGAATGAGCGGCATAGATGCATAACCGCCGCCGACGCAAAAAATGCTGACTTTGGCAAATTCAAAAAAAAGCTGCAGATATATCATGATCTTTCCCCCTAGCTATACTTCTTGTCCTGCATGAGCATAAGACCAATGATGCCGTCGATAATGACCAACAGCATTATATTGACATCAAAAAATACATTAGCGACAAAGGTTGCTATGACGATCGCCGACGGCAGAAAAAGTCGCTTTTTCACCTGCTTGACAAAGAGATCTATAGCCACTTTTAAGATGAGTGCCGTCGCGCCGCACTGCATACCTTTTAAGGCAAGCTGCACCGTCTGATTGGCTTGAAACGCGTCATAGCAGCGTGCGACGATAGAAAGCGTTATTAAAGGCGGCAGCACAGTCGCCAAAAGAGCCGTCAAAGATCCTTTAAGACCTGCCATGCGATAGCCTAAGATAACGCAGGCATTTACAGCAACTATGCCTGGCATAGACTGCGCGACAGCAACCATGTCGAGCGCTTCTTTTTCATCGATCCAACCGTATTCATCGACATATTTAGCCTTTAAAAGCGGAATAATGACGAAGCCGCCGCCAACGGTGACGGCACTGATAAGGAAAGTAGAAGAAAAGAGTTTTTTGTAAAAATGCTTAGTATCACGCGGCGCAGGTGCTGTTTGGATTTTAGTATTTGCCATATGTGTCGCTCCTTTTTGATAATTTGCAAAAGTAGTTTCATTATAGCATACATTCTTGCATTAAAAACTTGCGTTGTTCTAAAAATTATAGTATGATAAAAGCCTAAGAAAGTTCCAATTTCGTTCTTGGCAGTTTATTTTAAGGAGGGATTTTAAGATGAAAATTTGGACTTGCACCGTTTGTGGCTGGATTTATGACGAGGCTAACGGCGATGCTGATTACGATCTGGCAGCAGGCGTTAAGTTTGCGGATTTGCCAGATGATTTTGTCTGTCCGCTATGTGGTGTCGGCAAGGATATGTTTGAAGAACAAACCTAGTATTAGGGCATCTTGATGAATATGACGAAGGAAGCACGGATAAAATGGCTCACCACCATTAGTCGTGCTTCCTTCATTTTTTATCGAAATTTGCCATGAAAGAAATTGATTCTTCTTGTAATTTCTGATATATCTGATATAATTAAAAGCGATAAAATTGGATTTTAATTGGAAGTCCAAGTCATGGAGATGCGTCCCGATAAGTCCATGGGGATGTCTCGCCGAATTTCAAAGGAGGCAGATTTTACATGAAAGTAACAGTTGTTGGTGCAGGTAATGTCGGAGCTACCGTTGCAAACGTCCTTGCGACAAAAGCATTTTGCAGCGAAGTCGTCCTCGTTGACATCAAAGAAGGCGTACCTGAAGGAAAGGCCATCGACATCATGCAGACGGCTCATATGCTAAACTTTGACACGACGGTAAAAGGTGTTACGGCTTTGCCAGACGATCCGAACGGCTATGCTCCGACGGCAGGCTCTGAGGTCGTTGTTATTACATCCGGTATGCCGCGTAAGCCCGGCATGAGCCGCGAAGATCTGATCGGCGTCAATGCCAAAATTGTAAAAAGCGTTGTCGATCAGGCATTAAAATTCTCCCCCGATGCATACTTTATCATCATCTCTAACCCCATGGATGCCATGACGTATCTGGCTCTGAAAGATTCGGGGCTACCGCGTAACCGTATTTTAGGTCAAGGCGGTATGCTAGACAGCAGCCGTTTCCGTTATTATCTCTCCGTTGCCCTTACAGAAGCCGGCTATCCTGCGACGCCGACGGACATCGACGGTATGGTTTTAGGCGGTCACAGCGATAAGACAATGGTGCCGCTCGTAAGCCATGCTACGCTGCGCGGCGTACCCGTGACCGAGCTTCTTTCAAAAGAAGCACTTAAAGATGCCGTCGAAAAGACGAAGGTCGGCGGCGCGACCCTTACGAAGCTCTTAGGCACGTCTGCATGGATGGCTCCTGGTGCTGCGGCGGCGATGATGGTCGAGGCGATCGCGCTTGATGCCAAAAAACTCATCCCCTGCTGCGTCGGCTTAGATGGCGAGTATGGCGAAAAGGATCTTGCGATCGGCGTGCCTGTCATATTAGGTAAGGGCGGCTGCGAGAAGATCATCGAAGTAAAATTCTCCGACGAAGAAAAGGCAAAGTTCCAAGAAAGCGTCGCTGCTGCGCGTGATACAAATTCAAAACTCGGCGATGCGCTAAAATAAGCGTTTTCCTAAAAAAAGCTGCTGCATTTTTTGCGGCAGCTTTTTCTTGAGCAAAAAAACTGCCATCAGCTCCAAAAAGCAGAGTTGATGGCAGTTTTTAAGGAAACATTTATAAAATGAAGTCGTTTAGCTTTGTGCATATGCGTGGCCGAATTTACCAGTGGCTCCTTAATCAACAGCTTACTTCATACGCGCTTGTCTTAGCATCCACAGCAACTTGGCATATTTCTTGATGAAATCATCCATAAGCATAGATGTGACATAGCGATTTGCTTCGTCAGCAGCCTTTTTGATGCTGCGTACTAGTTCATAAATATAATTGAAGTCTTTTTCGACTTCGGCTAAGATGGTATCTGACGTCACAAATCCTGACTTTGCTTCTTCGATCTTAGCGGTCGCAAGAAAATCTTTAAGCGACGACAAAGGCTCATGATTTATTTGCAGCAAACTTTCAGCGATGGCATCAATGTCTTCACGCACGCTATCATAGTAGCTTTCCAGCTGTGCGTGAACAGGAAAAAAGTCAAGACCTTTAACGTACCAATGATAATGCTGTAGTTTGTGATATTCAACGACGAGATCAGAAAGAAGCTGATTCAACATTTTTTGCATGAAAAATCCTCCTTGTACTATTCAGATGAACAAAAAATAGTTTTTCATATTATAACACAACCGGTACAGGCTTACAATTAATATTTGTTATTTATGACATTTTCTCTGCCGTAATTTTAAGTAAGTGAAATCGTGCGAAGTGTGCTATAATAAAAAAGATGCCAGAATGCGGTATCGGATATGGGGGAATTTATTGAAATGATCTATATGAAGGATGTTTCTAAAATTTATGATAATGGTACCGTAGCACTAAACCATGTAAATGTTACAATCGAAAAAGGTGATTTTGTTTTTATCGTCGGAGCAAGCGGTGCCGGTAAATCTACATTCGTGCGTATGTTGCTTCGAGAAATCCTGCCGACTAGTGGCAAGCTGCGTGTCAACGGGCATGATATGATGAAGCTTAAAGCCAAGGATGTGCCGTATATGCGGCGCGGACTTGGTGTTATTTTTCAAGATTACCGTCTCTTGCCTGATAAGACCGTCTATGAAAATGTCGCCTTTGCCATGGAGGTCATCGAAGCGCCGCGCCGCCTTATGCAGCGCAGTGTAAACGCCGTTCTTGACATCGTGGGGCTGCGTGAAAAATGGAAGAACTTTCCTTCGCAGCTTTCAGGCGGTGAGCAGCAGCGTGTGGCGATTGCGCGCGCTATCGTAAACGATCCGGCTCTTATCATCGCCGACGAGCCGACAGGCAACCTCGATCCGGAAACATCGTGGGAGATCATGGACATCTTTCGCCGCATCAACGATGCAGGGGCGACGATCGTCATGGCGACACACGACAAAAACATCGTAGATACAATGAAAAAGCGTGTCATAGCCATCGAAGGCGGCTGCATCGTGCGCGATGAGCTAAGAGGAGGCTATGGCTATGAAGCTTAGGACGACGGAATATTTCATCCGCGAAGTCTTTATATCTATCAAGCGCAACAATTGGATGTCGTTTGCCTCTATAAGCACGGTAGCTGTATCGCTTTTCGTACTGGGTATGTTTCTTATCATCGTGCTGAATATGAATCGCATGGCATCAATGCTAGAATCACAGGTGCAAATCAATGTCTACCTTGATGATAAGCTAGATAGCACAGAAACAGATGAGCTGGAAGATAACTTAAAAAAGCTGCAAGGCATTGAGAGCGTACACTATGTAAGCCGTGAAGACGCTATCGACCGACTAAAAGAAAGACTTGGCGATCAAAAGTACCTGCTTGATGCACTCGATGAAAAAAATCCGCTGCCAAGCTCCTTTGAAGTCACGGTCAAACAGCCGCTGATGGTAGAAACGGCGGCAAAAGCAATAGAAAGGCTCGGCGGCGTCGAATCGGTAAAGTACGGACAAGATGTCGTCGAGCATCTATTTGACATGACTCGACTCGTACGCATCTTCGGCTTTACACTCATGCTGCTATTAGCTGGCGCAACACTCTTTATCATCTCTAATACGATACGATTGACCGTCTTTGCGCGGCGAAAAGAGATCGCTATCATGAAATATGTTGGTGCAACTGACTGGTTCATCCGCTGGCCGTTTCTCCTAGAAGGCGTCGTACTAGGCTTTTTCGGCGGCATCTTGGCATCGCTTGCGCTGCGAAGCATCTACGGGCTAATTACGGCGAAGGTTTACAGTACGTTGGCATTTTTGCCGCTCATACCGCAATACCCATTTGTAAATTTCATCAGTTTATTGATGATCACAAGTGGCATGGCCATCGGTGCCTTAGGCAGCACGATTTCACTGAAGCGATTCCTTAAAGTATAGGGGGCTTTTTTATGGCATTTTACCCAAAAAGAAATAAAAAAATAGCCGCACTCATTTTTGCTGCCCACCTCGTGACAATTTCACCGCTAGTTCAAGCAGAAACTTTAGAAGAGCAGTTTGACGCGTACATCGACAAGGCAGAAAAGGCACAGCAAAAAAAAGAGGAAATAGAGTCTACGATAGAAGGTCTTTCAGAAGAAAAGCGCGTCATTGACGAAGAGGCAGACGAAGCCACAAAGGCGTACGAAGATATATGTAAAGAGCTAGACGAAACAGAAGATCGCATCGAGGAAAACGAAGAAAAATTAGAGATCTTACACGAAGACTTCATCAAGAAGCAAAGCCAACTGGCAAAGCGTGTAAAAGACATCTATATCAACGGGCAGATAAGCTATATTGATGTGCTTTTCGGCGCAAAAGATTTCCAAGACTTTTTTACGCGCATGGATCTCTTGAAGCGTATCATCGTGCAAGACTACAGTCTTGTACAGGCAGTATTAAAAGAAAAAGACGTAATAGAATCCTCACAAAGAGAGTTAGCAGAAGATCGCAAGCAAAAGCTGCTGCTTGTACGAGAAGCAGACGAAAAAAAGCAAAACGCAGAAAAAAAGCAAGAAAAAAAGCAAGCACTTATCGACAAGATGGAAACAGATCGTGCGACGCAAGAGCGTATCATCAATGAAAACATCGCAGCATCAAAAGAAGTCGAGCAGATGATAAGAAACAGCCGCTATCAGCCGGCTTCGCCCGCTCTTTCTGGCGGCGGCGCACTCAACTGGCCGCTAGCTGGGCCTATTACATCGCCATTTGGCTGGCGCATCCATCCGATCACAGGCGCGAGCCGCTTTCACTCCGGCATCGACATTGGCGGCGACTACGGCGATACGATTCATGCGGCAGGCGCTGGCATAGTTTCTCATGCCGGTTGGATATCAGGCTATGGCTATGCCGTCATCATCGATCACGGCGGCGGTATATCAACGCTCTATGGACACAATCAAGAGCTTCTCGTAAGAGAAGGTCAACACGTTTCTGCAGGTCAGCCCATCGCCGAATGTGGCTCTACCGGTAATTCTACAGGGCCACACTGCCACTTTGAAGTGCGCCTTGACGGTGAAACGGTTGATCCCCTAGGGTATCTTTGAGTCATAGTCGCAAGTGAGGGAGCTTATTTTGAAAAAGAAAACGATTTTCCTGATC
>CAUUGH010000053.1:0-9173 GCA_963544755.1 uncultured Selenomonas sp.
AAATCATGGAGAAGCGCGTCAACGAGCTTGGTTTGACCGAGCCGCTGATTCAGCGTCAAGGCGAGCGGCGCATCATCATTGAGCTGCCGGGCATCAAAGATCCGGATGCCGCCATCAAAACGATTGGCAAGACAGCGATGCTCGAATTTAAGAACGAAGCCGGCGAAACTGTCATGACGGGTACGGACTTAAAAAATGCACAAGATGCACGCAATCAACAAAATCAATATGTGGTAAACCTAGAATTTTCTGATGAAGGTGCAAAAAAATTCGCTGATCTGACGACGAAAAACGTCGGCCATCGCATCGCCATCCTGCTTGATGGCGAAGTATTGACAAATCCGAACGTGCGCGAGCCGATCACGGGCGGCAGGGCTGAGATCACGGGGCAAGAAAGCCAAGAAGAAGCGCATCGCATCGCCATGCTGCTGCGAAGTGGTGCGCTGCCTGTTAAGGTAAGCATCATTGAAACGCGCACGGTAGGCCCTACGCTGGGGCAGGACTCAAAAGATAAGAGCGAATTTGCCTTTGTCATCGGCATCTCGGCAGTCTTAGTGTTCATGGTACTATTTTATCGCCTGTCAGGTCTTATCGCAGATCTTAGCCTTATGGCGTATGTTGTCGCCTTGCTCTTTATCTTAAAGATGCTCGATGCGACATTGACGCTTCCTGGTGTTGCCGGCATTATTTTATCCATCGGTATGGCAGTCGATGCGAACGTGCTGATCTTTGAGCATTTTAAAGAAGAATATCGTCTAGGAAAAACGCTGCGACTTTCTATGGATGCAGGCTTTAAGCGTGCTTTTACGACGATCTTTGACTCAAACATCACGACGATCATCGCCGCTTTAGTGCTATTTTTCTTCGGCACGGGCACGATCAAGGGCTTTGCCATAACGCTTGGGCTTGGTGTTGTACTTAGTATGCTGACAGCGATCACACTTACGCAGTATATGCTAAAGCTCCTTATTGCCTCAAATATTTGCAAGAATCCTGCGGTTTATGGCGCGACGGGACTACCTTTTAGAAGAGAGGTGAAAAAGGGTGCATAAATTTGATATTGTAAAGCGCACGAAGATTTGGTTTTTCCTTTCTCTTTGCCTTATCATCCCCGGCATAGTGAGTATATGTACGCAAGGCTTTAACCTCGGCATTGACTTTACCGGCGGCACTATCATCGAGCTGCGTTTTCAAAGAGAGGTGACATTATCTGAAGTGCGCGGCGTTTTGCGTCAGTATGATCTTGATAACAGCACGATCCAATTTTCAGGCGATGCGGCAAATGCTGATGTTGCGCCGACAGTCATGGTGCGAAGCGTTGATCTTGAAGAAGAAGAAAGAAAAGCTGTAATGGCATCACTAAAAGAGCAGCTTGGCGACTATGATGTGCTGCGCGAAGAAAAGGTCGGTGCAACGATGGGCAAAGAGCTTATCATGAATGCTCTTTGGGCTCTTGCACTCTCTTGGGTCATGATCGTGCTTTACGTTTCGTATCGTTTTGAATTTAAGTTTGGCATTTCTTCTATCTTGGCATTGATTCATGATGTCCTTGTCGTCTTAAGCGTCTTTTCCTTGACGCAGCGCTCTATTGATTCTTCTTTCGTCGCGGCGCTTTTGACGATCATAGGCTATTCTATTAATGATACCATCGTCATTTTTGATCGCATCCGTGAAAATCTAAAGCTTCACTTTAGGCGCGGCGGCGACATCAAGGAGCTTGTAAATACCAGTATCTATCAGACATTGACGCGCTCGATTTATACGGTTTGCACCGTGCTTTTTACGACGTTTGCGCTCTATTGGTTTGGCGGCGATACGACAAAAGATTTCTCGTTCGCGCTTTTAGTCGGCTTTTTTGCCGGCTGCTATTCTTCGATTTTTATTGCTAGCCCTATTTGGGTTGTCTTGCGTAATTTTTCGGAAAAGCGGCGCAAAGTTGCAGGCGCAGCTAGTGTAAAGTAGAGGTCATTTTTCAAAAGAGGCTGCCTACAGGTCAAAATAGACTTGTAAGCAGCCTTTTTATGGTATTGATGATCAGGAAAAAGTATGGCTAAAGGATGGAAAAATGAAAACAAAATGGTCGCTTTTGCCTGACGTATCGGCAAAAGCTGTGGAATTTTCCCAACTCATAGGCACAACACCTTTTACAGCGGCGCTTCTTTTACATCGCGCCATAGACTCTAAAGAAGCAGCATATGCTTTTTTACACCCCCAAAAGCAGCCGTTTTATGATCCCTTCCTCATGCAGGATATGGCGGCGGCTGTCATACGCATTGAGCAGGCAATCAAAAAGCAAGAGCGCATTGTTATCTATGGCGATTATGATGTTGACGGCATCACGGCGACGGCACTGCTTTGCCGCAGTCTGCGTAAACTTGGTGCGATCGTTCGCTATTTCATCCCCCACCGGCAAAAAGACGGCTATGGGCTTCATAAAGAAACGCTCGATGAAATAATCGCAGCAGGGGTAGAGTTAATCATTACAGTAGACTGTGGCATATCTGCCGTAGAAGAAGTAAACGCGGTAAAAGATCAAGTGGATTTTATTATCACAGATCATCACCTGCCGGAAAAAGAGCTGCCTAAGGCTCTTGCCGTCCTCGATCCACACCGTACGGATTGTGACTATCCCGATAAAAATATCGCCGGTGTCGGTGTAGCATTAAAGCTCTGCCAAGCGCTTTGGAAAAAGCTTTGCTGCAAGATGTTTACATCTGATCTAGACATCGTTGCATTAGGAACGGTAGCAGATGTCGTGCCGCTTATAGGCGAAAATAGAAAGATTGTTCAAGAAGGGCTTGCGGTCTTGAAAAATTCTAAAATACCGGGTGTACGCGCACTTCTTAGCGTTAGCTCCCTTAAAGAAAAAGAGCTAACAGCAGGACATATCGGCTTTGTGCTAGCGCCAAGACTAAATGCCGCAGGTCGCTTGGCGTCGGCACTTCGCGGTGTAGAGCTTTTATTGACAGAAGACGAAAAAAAGGCGCAGCTAATTGCCGAAGAACTAGACGCGGCAAATCGTCAGCGACAAGCTATAGAGCAGGAGATCTTGCAGGCAGCAGAAAAGCAGCTAGAAGAAATAGACATAAAAAAGGCTTTTGTGCTGGTACTTCATGGAGATGGCTGGCATTCGGGCGTCATTGGCATCGTGGCATCGCGCATCGTCGAACGCTACTTGCGCCCGACGATCATCATCGCAGAAGAAAACGGCATCGGCAGGGGATCATGTCGGAGCATACGCGGCTTTAATATGTTTGACGCACTTTCTTGCTGTAAAGAGCATCTGCTTAGTTTTGGCGGTCACGCACAGGCAGCGGGGCTATCGCTTCGCTCAAAAGACATTGCAGCCTTTGGCGCGGCTTTAGACGCTTACGCTAAAAACATCCTTACAGAAGATGATTTCGTTAAAACACTTGATATAGAATTAGAAATAGCACCCCATAAGATAACAAAACAGTTGATGAAAGAAATTAAACTTTTAGAGCCTTATGGCATGGCAAATCCAAGACCGCTTTTTTCAGCGCATGGCGTTTGCGGCAAATATGCACAGCAGATAGGAAAAGAAAGGCAGCATCTAAAGTTTGAGCTTTTAGGAAAAGATGAAAGCATCGAGGCTTTAGCTTGGGGCAAAGGAGAAAGCGCGACGCTCGTAACCCAAGGGAAAATAGACATCGCCTATTTTCCGGAATATAATACTTGGCGAAATAAATGCTCGCTACAACTCATATTAGAAGATCTCCGACCGACAAACACCGATGCGAAATATCCGAGTCGCGACATATTAGCTTTGATCTACCGCTTTTTTCTGACGCGTCAAAGGGCAGACAAAAATTTAGAGCGCGATACAGAAAAACTTTTCGCGGCGTATCTGCAAAATTTTCCAGCCATAAAACTTTTTACATTTCAAAAAGCTTTGCTTATCTTTGAAGAACTTGGCATTTTAAAAATTACCGATAGAACATATGCTTTTTTGCCGCCGAAGGGAAAAGTAGATCTGCATAAGTCGCGCATATTTTGCAAAGGACAACAGCTTTAGGTAGACACCGATAAAATTAAGTCGCCTAGATTAGTGCAGACGGCGGCTGAATTTAGCAGTGTTTTCCCAGCAATCACTTGCCCCAAAAATCGCAATATGGTGTATAATATAACACATGAAATTGGTTTAATGCGACAATGCGTGGGCTTTTGACTGTAAAATGCAAAAGAAAGCAGGCAAAGTAAAATGAATGAGATAAATCCCGTCACGATAGATACAATTTTAGAAGCGGTGCAAAGCTATCAGCCGGATGCAGACATAGACCTCATAAGAAGATCATATGAGCTTGCTGTAACTGCACATAAGGGACAAAAGCGCGTTTCCGGCGAAGATTATATCATTCATCCCCTTGCCGTGGCGAAAATACTTACAGATCTGCAAATCGACGACATCACGATAAGTGCCGCCATCTTGCATGATGTCGTGGAAGATACAACGCATACTTTAGAGGAAATGCGCGAGCTGTTTGGCGATGAGGTCGCCATGCTCATCGACGGCGTGACGAAACTGGGCAAGATTCAGTATAAGTCTAAAGAAGAGCAGCAGCTTGAAAGCTATCGCAAGATGTTTCTGGCTATGGCAAAGGATATTCGCGTCATCATGATAAAGCTCGCTGATCGTCTGCATAATATGCGTACGCTTAAATATATGCGAGAGGACAAGCAAAAGCGCATAGCAAGAGAAACTATCGAAATCTACGCGCCGCTTGCTAATCGTCTTGGTATATCAAATGTCAAATGGGAGCTTGAAGATCTCTGCCTGCGTTATCTTGATACGCCTGCTTACTATAATTTAGTTGAAAGCGTCAAGCAAAAGCGGCAAGAACGCCAGACGTTCATCGACGAAGCACACGAGCAGATAGCAAAAAAGCTCGAAGAAGTGCATATGACAGCAGAGATTCAAGGGCGCGCCAAACATTTTTACAGCATTTATAAAAAGATGAAGCGCGACCAAAAAGACATCAGCGAGATCTATGACCTTTCGGCGCTTCGCGTACTCGTAGATTCCGTTAGAGATTGCTACGGCGTACTTGGCATCATTCATGCGATGTGGAAGCCATTGCCCGGACGCTTCAAGGACTACATTGCCATGCCTAAGTCAAACGGCTATCAGTCACTACACACGACCGTTATATGCCGCGGCTATCCACTAGAGATCCAGATCCGCACCTTCGCCATGCACAAGGTATCAGAATATGGCGTGGCTGCACATTGGCGCTATAAAGAAGCCGGGAAAAGCGTCGGCGCGACGCGAGAATACGATCAGAAAATGTCGTGGCTGCGCCAAATGGTGAATTTGCAGCATGAGCTTGATGATCCGCGCGAATACTTTGAAGCACTAAAGGTCGATATTTTTTCCGATGAGGTTTTTGTCTTTACGCCTAAAGGCGATGTCATAGATCTGCCTAAAGGCTCCATTCCGATAGATTTTGCCTACCGTATACACACAGAGGTCGGGCATCATTGCGTGGGGGCTACAGTAAACGGCAAGATCGTGCCGCTAGAGTACAAATTAAAAAATGGCGATATTATTTCCATTATCACGAACAAATCGACCAACGGACCGAGCCGCGATTGGCTAAATATCGTCGCCTCTTCAGAAACACGCACGAAGATACGCGCTTGGTTCAAAAAGCAGCGCAAGGAAGAAAATATTGTGCGCGGTATGGATTTATTAGAAAAAGAAACAAAGCATCTTGGCTACGCGCCCAAAGAACTACTAAAGCCTAAGCGGCTAGAACTTTTGGCGCATCAGCTAAATATCCCCCATGTAAACGATCTCTTGGCTTTCGTTGGCTACGGTGCCATGACGGTCAAAAGTATTCTTACGAAACTCATTGATGTATACAAGCAGGATTTACAGAAATCAACGCTTCCTGACATTTCAAAAATGCTCAATGAATGTAAAAAGCCGCTTAAAAATCACCAAAAAAAGCAAAGTCATGGCATCTTAGTAGAAGGAGAAGCAGGCTTTTTAGTGCGCCTAGCACGCTGCTGCAGCCCTATTCCGGGCGATCCCATCACAGGCTATATCACGCGTGGACGCGGCGTTTCCGTGCATTGTTCAAACTGCCCAAACCTCTTAAACGACATGGATTTTTCGCGTGTTATTGCTGTAAACTGGGACGTTGGCATTGATAAATTCTATACAGTGCAGCTTGAGATCATCTGTAACGATACGGCAGGTATGCTAGCAGAACTCTTTGCCATGCCTGCTGAAATGAAGCTAAACATCAGCTCTCTTACAGCAAAAGCCAATAAAGCAAATAAGACATCCATCGTCAACATGGGGCTTGATGTACGAAACGCACAGCAAGTCGCACAGATCGTAACGAAGTTTCGCCGCATGAAGGATGTTTACAGCGTATCGCGCTCTTTGGGCGTTAGAACAAAGGAGGATGAAAGGTGAGCTTACATATGAAAACTATCATCGTCGGCTCTTTAGGCGTTAATTGCTATATCCTAAACGAAGAAAGCCATAACGAAGCTGTTGTTATAGATCCAGGTGGCAGTGAAGAAGACATATGGTGCTATATTAAAGAAGCAGGTCTTTATCTAAAGGCGATTTTTAGCACGCACGCGCACGCCGATCACATCGGCGCCATTGATTTTTTGCGCGAAAAAACAGGTGCTAAGCTTTACATTCACGAAGAAGATGCGCCGCTGCTTTTAGATGCGCGAAAAAATTTATCGGCGTTCATGGGCGTACCTATCGTAACGAAACCTGCCGATGTAGTCTTAAAAGGCGGCGAAGTCTTAGACATCTCTTACATGAAGTTCACTGTACTACATACGCCCGGACATTCGCCGGGCTGTGTGTGCTATCTCATGAAAGATCGCATCTTTACCGGCGATACGCTTTTTGCTGAGTCTGTTGGCAGGGCAGACTTTCCTGGCTCAGATCCTAAAGATCTTTTACAATCTATACAAGAAAAACTAATGGTACTTTCAGACGAACTTAAAGTATATTGCGGACATGGCCCATCGACGACGATAGGACACGAGCGAAAATATAATCCCTATATAAACGGCTTTGGCTTTATGTAAGAAAGCGGCGTGTATGCGAAAAATTCGTATGCGTGCCGCTTTTTCCTTTGATAAAAACGTAGGAGAAACCTCCTTAAACTGGTAAAAATAGCAGGAAAGTGGTTGCGTACCGTTTGTTTTTTTGTGATAAACTAATAACTGAGATATTTTGTTTTCACTAAAGTTTATGAAATATTTTGCAATGGACGATATTACATCTAAAAGACGCTGTTTGTGAAGCTTTTGTAAGTAAGATCATGCTGTGCTGTTTGCAAACATACGACTAGGAGGAAAAACAATTGAAAAAGACAACAGGTGAGATGATTTTTTCATTAGCGGCTGCCATCTTGTTAGCTGTCACTCCCTATAAGGCGGATATGGCGGCAAAAGAAAGCAGCAAGACGGTAGAAGATACTACAGCTAAGTCAAAGGATGCAACGCAATTTACAAAGGAAAAGAACGAGGCTTTTTACAGCCTGCTGGATTTTGCTAACCAAGAAGAAGCAGAATTTGCCCGTAGAGGTTTGCTTGCCGCGCCTGAGCAACTAGAAATCAAAGATGCCGACGGCAATATCGTATGGAGCCAAAAAGCATATGACTTTTTAGAAGATATGCAGCGTTGTCCTGCCACTGTCAATCCGAGCCTTTGGGAAAACTCCAAAAATAATCACATCTACGGGCTTTTTGAGGTGCAAAAGGGCATTTATCAGGTGCGCGGCTACGACATGGCAAATCTCACGCTTGTAGAAGGCGATAGTGGTTGGATCGTATTAGATACGACCATGGGCGTTGAATGTGCAAATGCAGCATTGGCGCTTGTAAAAGAGCATTTAGGAGAAAGGCCAATCAAAGCGGTCATTATATCGCACCCGCACATTGACCACTTTGGCGGTGTGGGAGCTTTTGTGACAGATAAAACGGTAGCAGATGCCTCCTTACCCATCGAAAAGCAGATTGCCAGCGCTAAGATCCCACTTATCGTGCCGGAGCATTTTACCTCCCACGCTGTAGAAGAAAATCTTTATGCAGGACACGCTATGAAAAGGCGTGCAAATTACCAGTACGGCGCACTTTTAGATAAATCCCCGACAGGCGTATTGGCTATTGGCATTGGCATGGGGCAATCTAAGGGGACGGTATCTTTTGTCGTGCCATCTTATGAAGTAAAGAAAACCGGCGAAAAGCTCACGATAGATGGCGTTGAGATGGAATTTCAACTAACGCCGGGAACGGAAGCGCCTGCCGAGATGAACATATACTTTCCGCGCTATAAGGCGCTTTGGGCTGCGGAAAATTGTACGGCGACGCTTCATAACCTCTATACGCTGCGCGGCGCAGAGGTGCGCGACGGCAACGCTTGGGCGAAATATATCATGGAAGCTATGTCTCTTTACGCTGATCAGACGGAGGTCATCTTTCAGTCGCATAATTGGCCGCATTGGGGAAAAGAAGCCATCCGCTCATATATGCTCAATACCGCAGCAGTATATAAATACATCAACGATCAATCGCTGACGTACATCAATCAAGGCTATAACGGCGTTGAGATCGCCAATATGATAAAGCTCCCAGAGCGTCTTTCTAAAAATTGGTATACAAGACCTTATTATGGAACGATTGCCCATAATGCCATGGCCGTTTACCAAAAATATATGGGATACTATGACGCAAACCCGGTGAATCTTTTCAAGCTGCCTAGAGAAGTTAGTGCTAAGAAGATGGCTCACTACTTGGAACTTGGCAGCATGGACGCCTGTTTGCAAGAGGCAAGAAAAGATTTTTCTCAAGGAGAATATCAGTGGGTCGCTGAATTTACCAATCAACTGGTATTTGCAGATCCATCCAATCAAGAGGCAAGACTTTTGTGTGCAGATGCACTAGAACAGCTTGGCTATCAGGCAGAATCAGGTGCGTGGCGAAATTGCTATTTGACCGGCGCACTAGAGCTAAGAAAAGGAAATATGACAAAGCCATCTAAAAAAGGCAATAAATTTAGCCGCGCCCTCATGAGCCAGCTTACGCCGGAAATGGCATTTGACTACATGGATATTCTGCTAGATAAAAAAGCGCTGGCAAATCAAGATGGCGAGATCCTTTTTTACATTGAAGAT
>CAUUGH010000054.1:0-8994 GCA_963544755.1 uncultured Selenomonas sp.
ATTTGGCCCTTATAGGGCCTGTTCAAACCACCAGTTCAACTGGTGGTTTTGATTGCGGGCCGCAGCACAATTTGCGCTATGGTATCGCGAGCGGTTGGCTGCATATTGCTGTGTGGTGCAAGATATCTTCGATACGCATTTCAACGTCGAGCGCTTCTTTATGGACTGTTTCTGCCGTGTCAAACTCTGCTAGATCGTCTGTTTCTAAGGCTTTTAAAAAATGCTCCCAAGCCGTTATGGAAAGTTCCGTAGATTCTGCACGCAGCCTGCTTAAATAGCGTGCGCCGGGCGGCACGGAAAGTGCTGAGAGCCTTTGTTGACGCTCTTTTAAAGTGGGTATGATACTCGTTTCTATGAGAGTTTTTAGTCCTTTTCTTTGCTCGTTAGATAAAAGTCCCGTGCCGTCCCACGGCATAGCACTAAGAGCTTGAAAGCGCTGCCGATCTTGGCTAAAACGCTGATTGTACTTTTCGACGATGGGCGAAGACTCTTGTAGGTAAAAAGCTACATCTTTTTCAAGAAGTGGCGTGAGTCGATCAAGAAAGTCACGATAGTTTTTGATATAAGCTACCTGCCAATGACCGTCGCCAGTCTGCTCTAGGGCAAGAAGCAGCAGCAATTCTACGCCTGTAAGCTCATCTTTTGCCCTGATATGCGCCGTCGCAGTTGCTCCGTCACGGTCGATGGCATCGAGTTGAATGATGGTAATGTTTTTAAGTAAACTGCGCTCGAAAAGATTTTCAAAATCTACCTGAAGCTGACGACCCTGCAAAAGTTTACCCGGCTTTTGCCATTCACCGGTTTGCATAAAGCCTAAAAGCGTCGTATAAAACCCTGCTACAACCTGCGGTTTGACGAGCTGATAAAAGCTAACAGCCGCTTGGCGCTGCTCTTTCGTCATAGACGTATCGGCGGCGAACAAGCTGCGCGTTAGATCATCATAGACTTTGCTCATGGCAAGTTGGATATTTACATAACGCTCGAATTTTTCCGCATCATGCTCTTTGGCAGCAGCTTGAATCTCAGCAAGGGCATATTCGGGGCTACGTGTGTGAATGAAAAAGTACCAAAGTACGCCGCTAATGATAAGTGCAAAAAATAAAATGACAGACATTGTAAGTATGCGATTATGCGAATGTTTTTTGCCGGTACGCAGCTGTAGCCGCCAAGTATAGTCGTCCATATCAGCTCTCCTTGGAAATACCTCGACGATTGTGGTTTTACTATGCTCAACAATCTTCTTATTATAGCACGTTTACTATGAAACCCCAAGATGTCAAGCCGAAGGCGCAGACCGATTGGCTAGGTTTCTGTAAGGGCGTGAGGACATATGTACAGCGTGGCTCCTTGATGATGCCGTCGTCAGAAGCGGCGGTGAAAATAAGTCCTCACGCGCTGCTTCACTCTTAAACATATGTTCTTAAAGCTTACGCACAAAAAAATGCTGCAATTTTCCTCTTTGGCTAGGGGAAAATTGCAGTAGTTCCTAAAACTTTAAAAAATTCAAGAAATCTAGTAGAATCTTTGTTTACTTTACCTCACTATGATCTGATGGAGCAGCGTGCAGCAAAAGTTTCGGATTATTGTCCGTAAGCCAGCCTAGCGCCCATTCATTCGTTACCAAAAGCACGGGATTTTCCTTCTGATCGCGTACAAACATACTGCGGTCGGCACCGCGCAAAGATGCCGGCGTTATCTCGCGCCCATCGGCAAACGTCAGCCAACGTGCGACTTCATAGGGCTGCATTTGAAGCATAATATCAACATTATATTCATTTTTCAAGCGATACTTTAGTACATCGAATTGCAGCGTGCCGACTGTGCCGACGATATAAGCATCTCTTCCTGCACCCTCTTGCAAAAAAAGCTGTATCGCCCCCTCCTTAGTTAGCTGCTCAATGCCCTTTACGAATGATTTTCTCTTCATGGTGTCTTTTGCCCAAACGCGTGCAAATTTTTCCGGCGGAAATACGGGAAAATCTTCGTATTTAAATTTATGCGAAACATCTGTAAGTGTATCGCCAATGGCAAAAATCCCTGGATCAAAAAGTCCTACGATGTCGCCTGGAAACGCTTCATCAACGATCTGGCGATCCTGAGCGAGAAATTGCTGCGGCTGCGAAAGCTTGATGATCTTTTCGCTATTTTCGTGCCAGACGCTCATATTGCGCTTAAAGGCACCAGAAACTATGCGAATAAAAGAGAGCCTATCGCGATGTGCAGGATTCATGTTCGCTTGTATTTTGAACACGAAAGCAGAAAAATTATCGTCTGTCGGCTCAATAAGGCCGTCAGAGGACATTCGCGGCATCGGCGGCGGCGCAAGGCGTAAGTATTCTTCTAAAAAATTCTTTACACCAAAATTCGTCATAGCAGAGCCAAAAAATGTCGGTGTCAAGTCACCGCAATTTACCTTTTTGCGATCAAAGCTCTCGCCTGCCATATCAAGCAAGGCTATATCATCGGCAAGCTGTTGGCGTTCTTCTTTTGTTAGCTTTGCCATGAAAGTCTCATCATTTACCGAGCCGCTTAAAAAAGTGCGCTCTGTCTGCCCGTGGCTTGCATCGTTTGTAAAAAGCTCGATTGTTTGCTTTAGACGATCATAAACGCCGGTATAATGACCATCCATGCCAACCGGCCAATTCATCGGATATGCACGAATGCCTAAGACATTTTCTACCTCATCTATCAGATCGAGCGGCGCTTTGCCGAAGCGATCCAGCTTGTTAATGAAGGTAAAGATCGGGATGTGTCGTTTACGGCAGACCTTAAAAAGCTTTTTTGTTTGCGTCTCAACGCCTTTTGCTGCATCAAGAATCATGACAGCGCTATCTACCGCCATCAACGTGCGGTAAGTATCTTCGCTAAAATCTTGATGCCCCGGCGTATCTAGGATATTGATGCGCCAATTAGCATAGTCAAATTGCAGCACGCTTGATGTCACCGAAATGCCACGCTGCTTTTCAATCTCCATCCAATCAGAAACAGCATGACGATTGGTCTTTCTTGACTTTATAGAGCCTGCCAGATGAATTGCCCCACCGTAAAGCAGCAGCTTTTCCGTAAGCGTCGTCTTTCCTGCATCAGGATGTGAAATAATAGCAAACGTGCGCCTTTTTCCTATTTCTTTTTTCCATTCTTCTGCTGACAAAATAAATCCTCCTACTTGAAAAAGGCTGCCGCAGAATCTCTGCAGCAGCCTTTACCCTATCATTTTTGGAGGCGACACCCAGAATCGAACTGGGGAATGAGGGTTTTGCAGACCCCTGCCTTACCGCTTGGCTATGTCGCCGTATGGAGCGGAAAACGAGGCTCGAACTCGCGACCCCCACCTTGGCAAGGTGGTGCTCTACCACTGAGCTACTTCCGCATGAAGTGGCGACCCGAAGGGGACTTGAACCCCTGACCTCCGCCGTGACAGGGCGGCATTCTAACCAACTAAACTACCGGGCCATCCATTGTCGCCGGTAAGGTCGGCAACAAGTAGTATTATACAGAGCCGCAGATAAGTTGTCAAGAAATATGCCGGAAATATTCCGGTGTTTTGATAATGCTTTCGTAGAATAATCTTTTTATAAAAAGCAGGATATATTTTATTTTCAAAGAATAAAAAAACATGATAAGTACGCACAAACTATATGCACAGGCAGCCAATTTGCAGATAAAAGTGCGCTGTTTTTACATGAAGGAGTTGAGCAAATGAAAGAGTATGAAAGTGCAAAGATCCGCAATATTGCCCTGGTCGGACACGGTAAAGCGGGCAAGACAAGCATCGCCGAAGACTGCCTTTTTAATACCAAAGCTATCAAAAGGCGCGGCAATATTGCCGATGGCACGATGGCTTCAGACTACGAGCCGGAAGAAATGCAGCGAGAACTTAGCATACAAACATCGCTCATTACCTGCCAATGGCTCGATCATAAACTAAATATCCTTGATACGCCCGGCTATCCGGACTTCGTAGGTGAGGTCAAATGTGCCCTACAGGCAGCTGATAGTGCCCTTATCGTCATCTCGGCAGCTTCCGGCATCAAGGTAGAAACAGAAAAAGTTTGGCGTTATGCAGAGAGCTTAGGCTTACCACGCGCGTTTTTTGTAAATAAGATGGATCGACAATACGCCGATTTTCAAAATGTCGTAAACGAATTGCGTCTGCGCTTTGGCACAGGAGTAGTGCCTATTCAACTGCCGGTCGGCAAGGAGGCAGCCTTCCAAGGTGTAGTAGATCTCCTCTCTATGACAGTTCGCATAAAAGAGCGCGATAAAAATAACTGCGTAGCACTAGATGACATTCCCGAATACATGAAAGATGAAGCAGAAGAAGCGCGGCAAAAGCTGATCGAAGGCGTCGCCGAAATCAACAACACACTGCTTGAAAAGTACATCGAAGGCGAAGAATTAGATGAGCGCGAAGTAGCCAAAGCTTTGATAAAAGGCATCGAAAGCGCCAAGATCTTCCCGGTGCTATGCGGCTCGGCAGCGTTAAATGTTGGTATGCACGCGCTGTTAAACGATATGGTAGAATATTTTCCCTCACCGACTGACCGCACGGTCGTAGGTATGTTGCCGGGCAGTAAAGAGCTGGTAGAGCGTGTGCCAAGCGATGCTTTTTCCGCGCAAGTCTTTAAGACAGTGGTCGATCCGTTCGTAGGACGCTTGAGCTTTATTCGCATTTTCTCCGGCGAGTTAAAAAGCGATGCATCTTATTGGAATGTTTCTACGCAGTGTGTAGAGCGTATCAGTACGCTTTACACAATGCAGGGCAACAAGCAGATCCCCCTTGCTAAGGCACACGGCGGTGACATCGTAGTTGCGGCGAAGCTACAACACACGCACACATCAGATACGCTTGCAGATAAAGACGCGCCGCTTTTTTACGAAGCGATCGAATTTCCCTTGCCCATGTTGATAGAAGCCGTCCATGTAAAAAAGAAAGGCGAAGAAGAGAAAGTCTTTGCGGCACTTAGCAAAGAATGTGAAGAAGATCCAAGTCTTATTATTGAAAAAAATAAAGAAACGAAAGAAACCTTGATTCGCGGCATCGGCGAGCTTCATATTGAGATATTGCGGGAAAAAATGAAGCGAAAATTCGGTCTTGAAGTGACCTTTACCGAGCCGCTAATCTCTTATCGAGAAACTATTAAAAAGAGCGTCAAGGCGGAGGGAAAGCATAAAAAACAAAGCGGCGGTCACGGGCAATACGGTCATGTAATGCTTGAAATCTCACCGCGAGATGCTGGTACAGGCAACGAATTTACCGAAACCATCTTCGGCGCAAGCGTGCCGCGTCAGTATATACCTGCCATAGAAAAAGGTGCGGCAGAAACACTCGCCGGCGGCATCTTAGCCGGCTATCGCGTCGTCGATGTAAAAATCAACCTCTACGACGGCTCTTACCACACCGTTGACTCATCAGAAGCAGCTTTTAAGGCAGCGACTGCCATCGCTCTTCGTCGCGGCATCATGGCGGCAAACCCCGTGCTTTTAGAGCCGATTTACGAGATGACCGTACAAGCGCCGGAATACTACATGGGCGACGTCATGGGGCAACTCAACGCAAAGCGCGCACGTATCCTCGGCATGGAAATGATCAACAAAGATACAAGCGAAGTACGCGCACAAGTACCGCTTGCCGCGCTTTACAAGTACCCGACAGAGCTGCGCTCTTTGACGCAAGGACGCGGTAGCTATACGCTGCGCTTTTGCCGCTACGAAGAGGTGCCGGAAAAGTCGGCGCGGCAGCTGATTGAAGCTGCTAAAGGACGAAAGGATAAAGGATAATACAAAGCATTGGCAAATTCAGCCATAAATCTTAAAGAACCTGCAAAAAATCCCTTTGAACAAAACAAAAAAGAACGGCATTCCAGTTTCTACTAGAGCCGTTCTTTTTTGTTTGTACGAGATAGTGGTTCACATTTTTTAAATTATGCTATCTAAGGCAAGCTCGATCATATCGTTAAAGGAACGCTCGCGCTCTTTTGGCGTCGCACTTTCTTCATTGCAAGTGATATGATCGCTGACCGTAAATATACCGAGTGCCTGCACGCTAAACTTAGCAGCAATCAAATAAAGTGCTGCCGTTTCCATTTCAGCAGCGAGAACGCCGTAGCGACGGAGCTTTTCAAAATTGATCTCGTCATCGTAAAATCGATCTTGAGATAATACATTGCCGACGCGCACGCAAAGATCTTTTGCACGCGCTTGGCGCACAGCACTTTCTAAAAGCGAAAAATCAGCAAGCGGCGCAAAGTTTACAGATGCGCCGAAGATGTTTTTCGGCATAGAAGAATCAGTCGTCGTCCCCTGTGCAATAACGACATCTCGGATGTGGAGATCTTGAGAGATAGCGCCGCAACTGCCGACACGGATGAGCTTTTTTACGCCGTAGACACCGATAAGCTCATGCACATAAATGGCGATAGACGGCATCCCCATGCCGGTACCCTGCACAGAAACGCGCACCCCTTTATAATTTCCGGTATAGCCGAGGACATTTCGCACTCGCGAATACTCTTTGGCAGCTGTTAAAAAATTTTCAGCAATATACTTTGCACGCAGAGGATCGCCCGGCAGCAAGATGCGTTCGGCTATAGCGCCGACCTCGGCTAAGTTATGCGGTGTTGGCATGATGTTGTCCTCCCAGGATAATATGTTATATCGGCAATAAAAAAGCCGTGCAAACGTCAGAGCAGTTGCACAGCCATGTTATGACATATATGGGATTCTTTTCCAGAAGATAAGTAAACACAGGGAAAGAATCAGTGGCTGGCCTACTTCCCCTGTGTTTTCAGTAAAACACGGCAGAATAGGCGTGTAGATAATAATTGTCTACTTGCCGCAAAGATATTATAACATACTATCGGCAGAATTGCACGAAAAATTTTCAAAATAAGTAAAAAAATGCCAAAAGATTTGAAATCGGACACTTAAAAAGGACAAGCAGAAGCACCTGTGGCAGAATGTTTTTGCAAGCAACACAAAACCGAAAGGAGCATACTGCTAAAGCCTCGTGATGTTTTATAAATTCTTTACATAAAAAATCCAAGCACTCTTTCTTATAAGAACGCTTGAATTTTCATGCTATTAAAATAAGTGCTTGGAAGGAATGTCCTCTCCACGGGTACCAAGAACGGCTTGATTTTCGTCACGCGCATCGTGCATCTTTTCCTAAACTACACGTACAAACATCTGCTTTGCAGACAAAAGTACAGCACTTCTTCACGAAAAAGATACGGACTGCTGAAAGTCATCGACTTGTACGAATGTACGGCACGTTTCTTAGGGAGCCGCTGATAAATTTAGCTAGCCATCTTCGCGCATCTGCACAAATTCAAGCGACTTCATTTTATCAGTGTTTCCTTAAAAATCAGTTCCGATCCCCAGTTCCTCCTGAGTATTTGTCCCCAATGGCAGAGGACATTCCTACTGTTTTTTCTGAGTTTCTTTTTCAGAAATTCAGTGAGAGTATTCTTCTCGTTTGTTATTATACGGTAGATAAATGATTTAGTCAATATGCAAAAACAAATAATTTTTCTCCTTTAGTGATAAATTGCAAAAACAAATAGGACGATTTATCAAAATCTTAACAAACAGCGCGTATTTCACATCGCCATGCCTTTACAAAGCATATTATTTTACGGTATAATTAAAATGATATGCACTTTGGGTATAAATTTTGAGTATCAAAGGGAGGCTTTGTTTAATGAAAGATGAGATTTTCAGCATATTGCAGCGCGTTGGTCGTAGCTTCATGCTGCCTGTTGCTGTTTTGCCAATTGCTGGCATACTCTTAGGGCTTGGCGCATCGTTTACTAATCCTACCACTATTAAGACTTATGGACTAACCGCCTTCTTTGGCGATGGCACAGCACTAAACGCACTTCTTTCTATTATGGCAAGTGCAGGCAGTACGATCTTTGGCAATTTGCCGATCATCTTCGCTGTCGGTGTTGCCATTGGCATGGCGAAAGCAGAAAAGGAAGTAGCGGCACTTTCTGCTATGATCGCTTTTTTCGTCATGCATACGGCGTGTAATGCCATGTTAAAAATCGGTGGGCAAATTTTGTCTGATGGCTCGATCTCGCCTAAGGTGCTTGAAGGTACCGTAGCTTCAAGCTGCGGCATATTGTCATTTCAGATGGGTGTCTTTGGTGGTATCATCGTCGGTCTTGGCGTTGCTTGGCTGCATAATAGGTATCATAAAATCGTCTTGCCGAACGCGCTTTCATTTTTCGGCGGCTCGCGCTTTATCCCCATTATTTCAACCGTTGTATTTCTTTTCGTGGGCATTGCCATGTACTTTATCTGGCCGATTGCACAGCAAGGAATCTTTGCACTCGGCAGCCTTGTGACAGGCACGGGCTACATCGGCACTTTGATCTTTGGCATTATTAAGCGTGCTTTGATCCCCTTTGGTCTACACCATGTTTTTTATCTGCCGTTTTGGCAAACGGGTGTCGGCGGCTCTATGATGATCAACGGTCAACTTATCCAAGGCGGACAAAATATCTTCTTTGCCCAACTCGCCTCGCCTGATGTCACGCATTTTAGTTCGGATGCAACACGTTATTTTTCAGGCGAATTTATCTTTATGATCTTTGGTCTGCCGGGTGCTGCACTCGCCATGTATCATGCGGCGCGACCTGAAAAAAAGAAAATTGCCGGCGGTCTTTTGCTGTCGGCGGCTTTAACTTCCATGCTAACAGGCATCACAGAGCCTATTGAGTTTTCCTTCCTCTTTGTAGCTCCGGCACTTTTTATCGTGCAAGTTATCTTAGCAGGTGCCGCCTATATGATCGCGCATATGCTTGATATTGCCGTCGGACTTACGTTTTCGGGCGGCTTGCTCGATCTTTTCATCTTCGGCATTTTGCAAGGAGAGGCTAAGACAAATTGGATGTATATTATTCCCGTCGGAGTCGTTTACTTTTTCCTCTACTACTTCATTTTTTAATGGATGATTAGCCGTTTCGATTTAAAAACGCCGGGTAGATA
>CAUUGH010000055.1:0-8815 GCA_963544755.1 uncultured Selenomonas sp.
ATTTGGCCCTTATAGGGCCTGTTCAAACCACCAGTTCAACTGGTGGTTTTGATTGTAGTTTCTTAAAAAGCGTCGATATTATCCGTGCAGCAACTGTTCTTTGAGTTGTTGATAGGCTCTTGTATAATATGTGCCGTTTTGTGCTTCTTTATGATCAAAGCCGTATGTAAAGCTACTGATAGCGATGATGGGTGGCGATTGGATGCGCTTGGCGACGGCAAGACCGCTAAAGAGATTCCACCAGTGTTCAAGATCGGCGATGAAATCTTGGGGCGTTTGGAATATTTTTTTTATTAGACCTGATTTACAGCCGATTTGTTGCTCTAGTATGCTTTTAGCGTACCAAGTGAGAATATCCTCGGGAGTTATTTTTTCTTGCCGCTCTACGAAGGCACGGAAAAGGTAATCGTGGTACGGGTAGTGTAATGGATCGCCTTTTCCTTCATCAACATTTTGTGCATCGGATAATTCAGCACTTGGCACAATGTCGATTGTCGCCTGCGGTATGACTTCGCGCTGAAATATGCAATCGTTCATATAGCGTGCGAGGGCATAAATTTGATACTTCCAAAGGTCTGCTAGGGCGGCTAGAAAGCCTGCCTGATCGCCGTAAAGAGTTGAATATCCAACAGTCATTTCCGCTTTGTTTGCGTTACACGAAAAACCGCCGCCAAAAGCTGCCGCGAGGGCAGCGAGGATGCGTGCGCTGCGATCGCGCGCTTGGATGTTTTCTATGATGTCGGTAGAGATAGAAAGCGTTTTCGTTTCACCTGTCTTGAATAATTCAATAGGGGTTGTTTTTATTTCTTCGATGGTGCGACGTACGGATTTTTCAATAGGAAATACGGCGTAGAAGCAACCGAGATTTTTAGCAAGTGTGCGTGCTAGATCTTTTGTGGTCTTTGAATTAAAACGGCTTGGCATATTGACAAGAAGGATATTTTCAGCACCGATGACACTTGTGTAGAGTGCGGCGGCAACTGCTGAGTCAATGCCGCCGGAAGCACCGATAACGACCTTTTGGATATGAATGTGTTCGAGGAACTTTTTGATGCCGTAGGAAAGTGTGTCGTAGATTTGGGCAATTTCTGATGTTTCTTTTTGTGAAATAGGAGAAAAAGATGCGATGTCTGTAAGATTTATATAGTAAAGCCCGTCTTTATAGGCAGGGGCGGCGGCAACAATGTCACCTGTAGCATTGTAGACGGCACTGCGCCCGTCGAAGGTGCAAATAGTCTTACCGATATTTTGTAAACCCACATAGTTGACGAAAAAGAGCGGCGCACCCACTGCTTTTGCTGCATGAGAAAGTAAGTGGCTGTGCTTTTTGTTCTTGCCGAGCGTGTAAGGCGACGAGGAGCTATTTATATAAAAATCTATATCATCTTCCATGCGTAATTTCCACGCGTCCCCACGCCACAGATCTCCTGGCAAACAGCCTATTTTCCAGCGTTTACCACGAATATCCAAGGAAATTGGAGCAAGCAAATGTTTCGGCATCGTGCCTAGTTCGTGTGCGAGCTGTTGTAGGCTAAAAAAGCAGTGCGTATTGTCAAATTCACGTTGCTGTGGCATATACATCTTGACTAAAAAGGGGTAGGGCATAGATGCAGGGGCATATAACTTACCTTCTTGGGCTATGAAATAGGCATTATATTTTCGCACGCTGCCGTCTTTATTCTTTTTTGTCCAATCGACGGCAATATTGCCAAAGAAGATGATGATGCCATGCGAGGCAGCTATGATGTCGGCGGTGTATGCTTCTAAGTCACGCAGAAAAGCAGCTTGCTTCCATAAAGTACATGGCAGATAGCCGGAAATAGCCATCTCAGAGAAGATGATCATGTCGGCATATGCTGCTTTAGCTTCTTGGATTTTACGCAGCATATTTTTAGTATTGACGGCTGGTTGACCGGCTTGTATTTCCATCTGTGCAAACGCAATTTTCAACAAAGAAAACACCTCTTTCCAAGGGCGTATGGCGAAAAAAATATTTGCTTTTTGCTGTTACCATTAAAGGAAACAATATCAAAAGCAGCATGAATAGCTATAAACATATATCCCAGAAATTATCATATATGTTTTGTGCATTAGCGTCAATGCTCAAACATATTTCTCCAAGGCAACACGACACACATTTTTTGAAATCATATGATATAATGAAAACACACCTACAAATTTTAAAAAATTGAATGGAGTGACCGATTTGCAATATAAAAGTACAAGAGGCGGCGGCACAGAGGTCGCGTCGGCAGTAGCGATCATTCAAGGGCTAGCAGCAGATGGCGGACTTTTTGTGCCAGAGGCGATGCCTATGGTTGATGCAGCTAGTATTAAAGCGATGTCAAATCTTTCCTACGAAGAGCGTGCGGCATATATTTTGGGGCTTTTTCTAACGGATTATACTAAAGAGGAATTGGCCGGTTGTATTTCACGTGCTTATGGCGATGAAAAGTTCGATGATGCACGAATTGCACCAGTGCATTGTCTTGGTGATTTTTCCTTGCTGGAGCTTTGGCATGGACCGACCAGCGCTTTTAAGGATATTGCACTCCAACTTTTGCCGCAGCTTTTAACGACAGCACTTAAAAAGAGAGGAGAAAGTGCTGAAATTTTGATTCTAGTCGCTACATCGGGGGATACAGGAAAAGCAGCGTTGGAGGGGTTTGCTGATGTTGAGCAGATCAAGATCCTCGTATTTTATCCGACGGGCGGCGTATCTAAGATACAGAATTTGCAGATGTGTACGCAACAGGGGGGAAATGTCTTTGTTGTCGCGGTCAAGGGAAATTTTGACGATGCACAAAATGGTGTAAAAGAGATCTTTAGTGACAAGGCTTTTGGCGAGCAGCTTGCTAAAAAGAGCGTTAAATTGTCATCTGCAAACTCGATCAACTGGGGTAGACTTGTGCCGCAGATCGTTTACTATTTTAGTGCCTATATAGATCTATTGACAGAAGGAGCAATTAATGAAGGAGAAAAAATAGACTTTTGTGTGCCGACGGGTAATTTTGGCGACATTTTAGCAGGCTATTACGCCAAGCGTATGGGGCTTCCCATTGAAAAACTTGTTTGCGCCTCAAACAGCAATCATGTGCTGACAGATTTTTTGCAGACAGGAATTTATGATAAGAAGCGCGACTTTCATAAGACGCTATCGCCGTCTATGGACATCTTAATTTCTAGTAATCTTGAGCGTCTGCTTTATCATGAAATAGAAGATGCAGCAAAGGTTAAAGATCTTATGAGCCAGCTTGGCGAAAAAGGTCGCTACGAAGTCGGAGCTGCTGTGCTAAAAAAGCTCAAGGAAACTTTTTGGGCGAGTTGGGCAGATGATAGGGCAACTAAAGCGACGATTCGCGAGGTTTACGAAAAGGAGCATTACATTTTAGATACACATTCTGCCGTGGCATATCGCGTGGCACAGGAGTATAAAGAAACAACGGCAAGCACTAGGCCGCTAGTCGTCGTTTCAACGGCAAGTCCTTATAAATTTAATGAAAGCGTCTTGGATGCGCTCAACGTAAAGCGCGAAGGGCTAGATGAGTTCGATTTACTAAAAAGACTTGCATCTTTGAATGAAAATCCCATACCGAAGCCTTTGGCAGCATTGCAGAAGGCTGCTATTTTGCATAAGCTAGTATGTGAAAAGGCAGCGATGCGTAAGGTGGTAGAAGATTTCGCGACGAAATAAGAAACCGTTATGTAAAAAACGACAGAACAAACTAGTTTTGTCATCTGGATGTTTCATTTTTCTTTGTACTGCATTGGAAAATACTTTGTAAAAAGGAATTGAAATTTTATAAAAAAATTGAAAACAAGCAGGATTTCCATGAAAAAGCGAGAAGACAGAATTTAAAGAAGAGTGAAGCGTATTTGTAACTGTATCTTATTCAACATTTTTATGAAAGAGGTAGAGGAACATGGCAAAACTTGATTTGGCAAAGTACGATATTACAGGTGTAAAGGAAATTGTTCATAATCCGTCATATGAAAAGCTTTTTGAAGAAGAGATGAGGTCTGATCTCACCGGCTTTGAAAAGGGCAAACTAACGGAGCTTGATGCTGTAAACGTCATGACGGGCGTTTTTACGGGGCGTTCGCCGAAAGATAAATTCATCGTCATGGATGAAAACTCGAAAGATACAGTCTGGTGGACATCAGATGCCTATCCGAATGACAACCATCCGGCAAGTCAAGAAACGTGGGAAGAATTAAAGAAAATTGCCAAAGAGGAGCTGTCTAACAAGCGGCTTTTTGTGGTCGATGCTTTTTGCGGTGCAAATAAGGATACACGCATGGCAGTGCGCTTCATCGTCGAAGTCGCATGGCAGGCGCATTTTGTCAGTAATATGTTTATTTTGCCATCTAAGGAAGAGTTAGAGAGCTTTGAGCCTGATTTTGTTGTCTACAATGCGTCAAAGGCTAAGGTTGATAACTACAAGGCACTTGGACTTCATTCGGAAACGGCGGTCGCTTTCAATATTACAAGTCGTGAGCAGGTTATTATAAACACATGGTATGGCGGCGAGATGAAAAAAGGCATATTCTCGATGATGAATTACTATCTGCCGCTTAAAGGCATTGCTGCGATGCATTGCTCGGCTAATACTGATCTGGAGGGGAAAAATACAGCGATCTTTTTCGGGCTTTCGGGTACGGGAAAGACGACACTTTCGACAGATCCGAAGCGTCTATTGATCGGTGACGATGAACATGGTTGGGATGATAAAGGTGTCTTTAATTTTGAGGGCGGCTGTTATGCAAAGGTCATTAATCTGGATAAAGAGTCCGAGCCTGACATCTATAATGCCATTAGCCGTGATGCACTCTTAGAAAATGTCACGGTCGATGAAAATGGCAAGATTGATTTTGCCGATAAATCTGTGACTGAAAATACGCGCGTTTCTTATCCGATCGATCATATTAAAAACATCGTGCGTCCGATTTCTTCTGCGCTGCCTGCAAAAGAAGTTATTTTCCTGTCGGCGGATGCTTTCGGCGTTTTGCCGCCAGTCGCTATCTTAACGCCGGAGCAGATGGAATATTATTTCCTTTCAGGCTTTACCGCAAAGTTAGCAGGTACGGAGCGCGGCATCACAGAGCCGACACCGACATTTTCAGCGTGTTTTGGACAGGCATTTTTAGAACTTGCGCCGACTAAGTATGCTCAAGAGCTTGTCAAGAGGGTGCGCCAAAGCGATGCTAAGGCATATCTTGTGAATACGGGTTGGAACGGCACGGGAAAGCGCATTTCCATCAAGGACACGCGCGGTATCATTGATGCTATCTTAAACGGCTCGATCAATAAGGCACCGACGAAGAAATTAAAATACTTCGAGTTTGATATTCCGACAGAGCTTTCCGGCGTAGATAAGAAGATCCTCGATCCGCGTGATACTTATGCCGATGCAGCAGAGTGGGATAAGAAGGCGCAAGATCTTGCCGGACGCTTCATTAAGAATTTCAAGAAGTATGAAACAGACGAAGAGGGCAGGGCGTTAGTTGCCGCCGGTCCTAAAATTTAAAGATAAGTATTTTTAAGTCAAAGAATCTGTCTGTGCCATGATGCACAGGCGGATTCTTTTGCGTGTTGCTGCTTAGTAAGGAGGTGGCGCATGAAACTGCAAACGAGCCTTTTGAATATCAATGGTGTAGGCAAAAAGAAATATGAAGCTTTAAATAGGCTTGGACTTTTCACCGTCTACGATCTCTTGACACATTATCCGAGCACCTACGAAGATCGGCGCGTTTTGACACCGCTTGCCGAAGTTAAGATCGGCGAGCAGCAAACAATAACGGGCATCATTCGCCATATATCAGAGCGGCGTACGGGGCGCGGACTTCATATACTGAACGTCGATTTAGATGATGGCACGGGCTTTTTGCAGGTCATTTTTTTCAATCAGAAATTTCTAAAGAAAAAACTTAAGATAGGTTCACGTCTGTTGGCAGTCGGCAAGATCGACTATGCTTTTGGCGGACAGGGCAAGAAAGAGATGAGTCAAGTCAAGGATTTTTCTTTGCTAGAAGGTGAGATGGAGGAAAATCTTGGCATTTTGCCTGTCTATGCCTTGGTCGGCGGTTTGCAGCAGAAGTTTTTTCGCACACTGTTTAAGACGGTTTTTCAAGAGATCCATGAGATAGCTGAGATTTTGCCTGCTAGTATATGCCAGCGTTATAGCCTTGTTGCACGCGCAAAAGCGTATCGCCAAATCCACTTTCCTTCTTCAGATGCTTTCTTGCAGTTTGCACGTGAGCGGCTTATTTTTGAAGAACTTTACCTCATACAATGCGGTCTTTTGCTCTTGCGCCGCGAAAGTCGTGAAAAGAAAAAGGGTGTGCGTCATTTAAGCGAGAGCATCCTTTCACGCGATGTGCGAAAAGCATTGCCTTTTAAGCTCACCAAAGATCAGGAAAAGGCATGGCAAGACATCAGACAAGATATGGAGTTTGCCGTGCCGATGCGCCGTCTTGTGCAAGGCGATGTAGGCTCAGGCAAGACGGCGCTTGCTCTTTTGGCATTGGTAAAGACGGTGGAAAATGGCTTTCAAGGTGCGCTCATGGCACCGACAGAGATCTTGGCGCGTCAGCATTTTAAGACATTTAGCAAAATACTAAAAGATTTGCCCGTGCGTCTTTTGCTCTTGACAGGAAGGCTTACTAAAAAAGAGAAAGAAGCAGCTTATACTTTGATCAAAAAGCAAGAAGCCGACATTGTGATCGGTACACACGCTTTGATTCAAAAATCGGTCGCCTTTGCCGCACTCGGTCTTGTCGTAACAGATGAGCAGCATCGCTTTGGCGTTGCGCAGCGTGCTGCACTCGAAAAACGTGCGAATTTTACGCCTGATTTACTAGTAATGACGGCAACGCCGATTCCACGCACAATGACGCTGACCGTCTACGGTGATCTTGATGTCTCACGCATCGAGCATCTGCCGCCGGGGCGCGTGCCTGTCGCGACCTTTCTTCGTACACCTGACCGACGCGCTCTTATCTATCGCTTCTTACAGCAAGAAATCACAAAAGGCAGACAAGCATATATTGTCTGTCCGTTGGTCGAACAAAGTGACACACTAGATCTGCCGTCTGCACAAGATGTCTATGATGAAATTAGTTCAGGCGTATTTCGTGAATTTCGCTGCGGTCTTGTTCACGGCAAACTATCAGCTAAGGAAAAAGAAGCTGTAATGGCAGACTTTCATGCAGGCGAGATAGATGTACTTGTGACAACGACCGTCATTGAGGTCGGTGTTGATGTGCCAAATGCGAGCATTCTCGTTATTGAAAACGCCGAGCGTTTTGGCCTTGCACAGCTTCATCAGCTGCGCGGTCGCGTGGGCAGGGGCGCACATCGCTCCTATTGTATCCTTATCTCAGCGGCAAACACACAGACGGCAAAGAAGCGGCTGTCGCTTTTAGAAAGAGTAAGCGATGGTTTTGTACTTGCCGAAGAAGATCTAAAGCTAAGAGGCCCTGGGCAATTTTTTGGCGCGATGCAGCACGGTTTGCCGGATCTCAAGATGGCAGATGCCCTGCGCGATGTCGATATACTGCTTAAAGCACGCCGTGCGGCACTTGAAACGATGGACAATCCTACGCTTAGACAAGAAATCGCTGCGATCTTGCAACTAGAATACAAAGAGTTTTTTGAAAAGATCACAGAGGTTTGAAAATTTATAAATGTTTACTTAACTTCAAAAAATAAACAGCGGCAAAGATGCTTATTGTGTGCCGCTGTTTTTCCTTTTTGCAGATTTTTACTGGGGAACGGGGAACCAATAAGAAGCAGCACTCTTTGGTGAGACGCTTTATTCCTAAAGGCAAGGACATTGCCACCGTATCTGACTATACTGTGAAAAAAACGATGATTAGAGCAACAACCTGCCGAGGAAAATATTAGGGTAGCGCACTCTAGAAGAGATCTTTCAAGAACAACTCAACCACATTGCTTCTGCTGCTTGAAATTTTTTGGAAACTGTCAGATTTGCTATTGCAATTAACCTTTTTGTGGCATTTTTACGGTTAAGCAAAACTCATTTTAGGAGATGAACCATTTACATCAAGAGAAAAACTTTTGTGGCTCTTGCCAAGATTAGAGCTGCCCTAGTGTGTCGATTGAAGGGCAACATCTGCACGCTCACTGGCGATGCGCGTTGTTTTTGACTACGACGTAAAGCTAAAGTGTTATATATGCTAGCTTTAGCTGCTCTGCGGCGTAAAGACGATGATATAAAAACTTCGTTTATAGGTTTTTACACTAAAATATGATATAGTATGTATAGCAATAAATCATGATTTCTTTGTTTTATACTTGGTCAAATGTCACAACAATCCGGTAACATCAAAACTTGAAAGGAATACGCATAATGACTGAATATGACAGAAAAAACGATCTGCCCATCATCCAATGGTATCCGGGGCGAACGCTGAAACGCTGAGTAGAAGCCTTATTTTACTAGGGGATTCGGCGCTTCTTGTCTCCCGATATGGTAAATTGTCTCCCGTTCGTCTCCCAACTTTTTGCGGGAGACGAATGGGAGACATGAGTTTTACAGGACATTTTTCACTTTGCCGGAGATGATCTGTACGGGGATGGCCTGCATCTCGGGGCGATTCTCGATGTAGCGGAGCGTTGTATCGTAGTCCGAGTGTCCGGCACGCGCCATGATGTCGTTCGGAGTTGCCTGTGACTCGCCGAGCATAGTGAGATTCGTGTGCCGCATGCAGTGAAAGTCGAAATTATGGATGCCGAGTTCACGGATTCGCTTGCATTGATAGCTCATTGTGCAGGGCTTGATGTACTTGCCGT
>CAUUGH010000056.1:0-8270 GCA_963544755.1 uncultured Selenomonas sp.
CGATCCTTGAAGGTAACTGTTCTAAGCCTGTCGGTGCTTCACTTTTTATTACTGTGAGATTTTTTATGCCAAATTTTGCTACATTTTGATAAATAAGTTCTACAGCTTCTTCCTTGCGCTCTACGGCATACACATGACCATCTTTTGCCAGAAGTGCTGCTTCAATGGAAAGCGATCCCGTCCCTGCGCCAATATCACAAACGATATCTTCTCTTCCAATCTTCGCTCCTGCCAAGGTCAATATGCGGATCTCTTTCTTTGTCATGGGTACTTTGCCGCGTATAAATTCTTCATCTTCGATACCTAAAAAATGCTTCATGCTTGCACCACCAAAACACCATGGGAGATTGCCGGCACTGCAGCTGCTTTAGAAAGCGTCGTGTGTATGATCTGCTCGTCTTTGTAAGAAAGACGTACGCAGATATGAAGCTCTGCATCTAGCGGCCAGCCAAGTGCTATAAGCTGCGGCGGAATCGTGCGAGAGTTGTTTACCCGATCCGTTAAAAGCCCAAGCAGCGTACCTTTTTGATAGGAAAGTTCGGATGTCTGTGGCTTGCGCCCATGAAAGGAGGCAAGACGTGCGCCGTGCCAAGGCAATAAAAGACGAGAAAACGCCATTTGTAAAGAACTTATGCCCGGAATGACGACGAGCATTTGCGGCGAAAATTCGCGCCGCAGGGCATCAAGCAGCGAATAATAGCCGGGATCGCCGGAAACCATGACGACGACTTGCGCCCGTTGCATCTTCTCGCGAATAAACGCTAGTACGCCAGCAATATCGCCGCGAATTGTCATCGTTTCTTGCCCCGGACGTGCAAAATCTGCCAGAGCACGACTGCCGCCGACGAGAACTTCTGCACTCTTTATGGCAGTGTGTGCCGCAGGCAAGATAAAGTCCGGATGCCCAGGTCCAATGCCTGCTACTATGATTTTATGTTCCAATGAAAATCCCTGCCTATCTCTTTGGCTGTTTCATCCATGCCCAATAACTCCCCTTTAAGCGTCGTCATTGCTGTACCAACACGGAGTTCTTGAAATACATACCGCTCGGCACGCGCCGATGCACGCGCCGCAAGAATATCATAGACCACTTCTAAACCATATTCACTAAGAACCGGCAATGCTTCTTCCGTCGTCGTCGCTGCAAGAATACGGCATACCGCATCTTTAGAAAGACCTTCTGCCGCCGCATAAGCAGCCAAAGTTTCCATTCGTCCGTCAGCGATACGATTATGCGTATAAAAGACACCGGCTGCGACTTTGGAAAGTTTACCTATATGCCCAAAAAGCAAGACGCGCTTTAGCTTTCGTTCTGCCGCACGCTCTAACATAAAGCCGATAAAGTTGCTCGTCTGCACGACAGCCTCACGCGGCAGACCAAGGCGCACCGCCGCATTTTCCCCCATCTTGCCCGGCACAAAAATCTGCGTATAAAAACCTGCCGCAAGAGCCACATCCATCTGCGGCACGAGAGAATTTTTAAAGCCTTCTTCAGACATCGGACGCAAGACACCAGTCGTGCCGATAACGGAAATACCTCCGACGATACCTAGGATTGGATTTAGTGTGCGCTTTGCAAGCTCTTCTCCTGCCGGAATGGAGATCGTAACATCTGCGCTGCCATCTTTGCCAAGTATCTCTTCTATGGCATTTCTGATTAACTGACGAGGACCCGGATTTATCGACGGCTCTCCGGGCGGCACGGATAGACCGGGCTTTGTAACCGTACCGATGCCGCGACCTGCATGAAAGCGAATACCGCTTCCCTTAGTACAAACGACGACATCCGTAAAGACGGAAACGCCATTTGTAATATCTGGATCGTCGCCTGAAAATTTCACGACTTCAGCGCACGCGCCCATATCTGTCTTTATGACATCTTTAATCGGAATGTGAAGCGGTGTGCCATCTAGTGCTATAATCGTCACGCTATTGCAGTATTCTCCTGCAAGGAACAAAAGAGCCGCTTTCGTTCCTGCCGCTGCACAAGCCCCAGTCGTATAGCCGCTTCGCATCTGCTGTGTCATCTTGTTGAATCCTCCAAACTACAACGCTTTTAATTTTACAGGTAAACTTAGAGAAGTCAAGCCCGAAAAACGCCTAGTTCTCTCAAAAAATATAAGCCCCGATGCACAAAAACGTGCAGCCGGAGCTTAGATGATGCTTTTTCTTATTGCAATATCCCAAGCTCTCGCAACCGCTTGAAATCAATCGTAGTCTTACGGTGCGGATGACGAGCAAGATATTGCTGCCTCTCCGGCTCCGCCGGATGAAAACTTGTCAAAGGTACAGCTTTTGCGTAACAATGACGCGTCAGCTTCTTGTTGTGATTCGGGTCATTGACCGTCACATTCGCTTCTGTCGCAGCTAGCGGTCTGCCACGATTTTTAATAAAATTCATGTGATATTCTACCAAAGGTGCATCTTCTGCGTCTACATAATAGACTCCGCTTTGATACATCGGTCCTTTTGCCATCCCTTGTCCGTCTTTTTCGTATGGATTGACAACTGCAAATAAAATATCCAAAAGCTGTGATACATCCGTTTTTTTCGGATTATAAGCAATTTCTAAACCCATGACAGCTTTAACCCAACCGCTTTTCACTGCATCATACGATGGCTCTGCACTCTGTGCATCAATATAGCCGGTGCGCGTCGCAACGACACCCGGCACATGGTCAAAAACTTCCTGCAACTCATAAAAACTGCCGCCAGAGACATAAAGCCGTTTCGTATACAATGATCATCACTCCTCGTTAGGATGCAGGAGATCGACATGGCGATCTGAAGCGCGATGGATGTCAAAGACATGGATGAGTTCTGCCACGCCCTGTGATGGCGATACAGCTCCTTTTAAGACGGCTTCACGCACCTCCGGCATACGCCCTAGGATCACAGGATCATCAAAGAAAAGATTATGCAAATGTTCATCTATCATGCTATTCATCCAATCAAGCAGCTGCCCTTCGCGGCGCTGTTGGAATGCATTATTATCCTTCGTTGTCTTTTCAAAGACGCGAATGACATCCCAAAGATCATTTAGACCTGTCTTTTCTACTGCAGAAACAAGATATGCATGAGTCTTCCAACCGCGTGTCGCCGGACGGATGTACTCAATCATGCGCTCGTACTCTCCGCGAGCTATTTGCGCCTTTGCACGATTATCGCCGTCAGCCTTGTTGATCACGATGGCATCGGCAAGCTCCATGATGCCTTTTTTGATGCCTTGAAGTTCATCTCCTGCACCTGTCAAGACGACTAGCAGAAAAAAGTCAACCATCGAGCGCACCGTCGTTTCTGACTGTCCGACACCGACCGTTTCGATGAGGATGACATCATAGCCTGCAGCTTCGCAAAGAAGCATCGTTTCGCGGCTCTTTCTTGCAACACCACCCAAGGTGCCGCCGGCAGGTGATGGACGAATGAAAGCCTCTTCCCTGCGCGAAAGCGTACCCATGCGCGTCTTATCGCCTAGGATAGATCCTTTTGTCACCGAGCTTGTCGGATCGACCGTCAAAACGGCAACGCGATGCCCCATATCGCAGAGCATATTGCCAAAAGCCTCGATCATCGTACTTTTACCTGCTCCGGGTACGCCTGTAATGCCGACGCGAAGAGCCTTCCCTGTACGAGGAAGAAGCTCTTGGAGTACTCGCTGCGCCTTCGGGAAATGGCGCGGACTGTTGCTTTCAATGAGCGTAATGGCGCGAGAGAGGATCATTCGATCCCCTGCCGCAACCCCTTTTACATAGTCTTGCACACCAAGTATCATACGGTTTTTCCGAAAACCTGCTTTTTCTAAATCCGGATTTATATTGCCAACCGTCAGATCTTTGATACCGTCAATACCGCTCATGACGCTTGTAGCAAAATTCTTGTCCGCGTTTTCCGGCACCCAGTCCGGCTTCGTGTTCGTATATTTTGCCATGGTCGTTACCCCGCAGCCATTTCTTCCTTTGCTCGTCCGATCAAGAGCTTTAATAGTTTGATCCCTGCCTCAGGGATATTCGTCCCTGGCGCGAAGATAGCGACCGCACCGCTTTTATAGAGATGGTCATAATCTTGCACAGGAATAACGCCGCCTATGCAAACCATGATGTCTTCACGATTTAATTTCTTAAGTTCTTCCACCAGCGCCGGCAAAAGCGTGTTATGACCGGCAGCTAGCGAGCTAAAGCCAACCATGTGAACGTCGTTATCGACAGCATCCTGCGCCGTTTCATCAGGTGTCTGGAACAAAGGTCCAACGTCAACGTCCCAACCCATGTCGGCAAAGGAAGAGGCAATAACTTTCTGTCCGCGATCATGTCCGTCTTGTCCCATCTTAGCGACAAAGATACGTGGACGCCGACCCGTGAGTTTTTCAAAGTCATCGGCAAGAGAACGAGCCTTGTCAAGTTCTGTCTTATCCGTAAACTCTGAGGAATAAACACCCGAAATCGTGCGAATCACCGCTTGGTAACGACCCGAGATCTTTTCAACAGCATCTGAGATCTCACCTAGTGAGCAGCGCACGCGAGCCGCTTCCACCGCGCACTCTAAGAGATTGCCGTTGTCGCGTGTTTCGGCTGCCTTCGTGATGGCTTCTAACGCGGCGCGTACATCGTCCTCGTTGCGGTTTGCACGCAGTTTTTCCAAGCGTTCGACCTGCGCCTGACGCACTGCCGTATTGTCGATAGCGAGGATTTCCAACGGATCTTCTTTTTCTAAGCGATATTTGTTCAAGCCGACGATCGTTTCATTGCCCGAGTCGATTCTTGCCTGACGACGCGCGGCAGCTTCTTCGATACGCATTTTCGGCAGCCCCGTCGGAATCGCCTTTGCCATGCCGCCGAGGGATTCAACTTCCTGAATATGCGCCCACGAGCGGCGAATTATCTCGTTTGTGAGAGCCTCGACATAATAAGAGCCGCCCCACGGATCGATGATCTTGCAGACGCTCGTTTCGTCTTGGATATAAAGCTGCGTATTTCTGGCGATGCGAGCCGAAAAGTCCGTCGGCAAAGCGATCGCCTCATCTAGCGCGTTTGTATGCAGTGACTGCGTATGACCGAGCGCCGCGCCCATTGCTTCCATCGCCGTGCGTGCAACATTGTTGAACGGATCTTGCGCCGTAAGCGACCAACCGGATGTCTGCGAATGGGTGCGAAGCGCCATGGATTTTGGATTTTTGGCACCGAACGACTTGACGATCTTTGCCCAAAGAACACGCGCAGCACGCATCTTGGCAATCTCCATGAAATAATTCTTGCCAATCGCCCAGAAAAATGACAAACGCTTGGCAAAAGCATCGATAGGAAGCCCTGCCTTGATGCCAGTACGGATGTATTCAAGTCCGTCAGCAAGTGTGTAACCAAGCTCAATATCCGCCGTCGCACCGGCTTCTTGCATATGGTAGCCCGATATGGAGATGCTGTTAAACTTAGGCATATATTTCGTCGTATACTCAAATATATCACCGATAATACGCATCGACATATCAGGCGGATAAATGTAAGTGTTACGCACCATAAATTCTTTTAAGATGTCGTTTTGAATCGTACCTGCCATGATTTTCTTATCGACACCTTGTTCAACACCAGATTGGATGAAGAAGGCGAGAACCGGCAAGACAGCACCGTTCATCGTCATGGAAACCGACATCTGATCTAGTGGGATGCCTGAAAAGAGAATATTCATGTCAAGCATCGAGCAGACCGAAACGCCGGCTTTGCCGACGTCGCCAATGACGCGCGGATTATCGGCATCGTAGCCGCGATGCGTAGGTAGGTCAAAAGCGATGGAAAGCCCTTTTTGTCCTGCGGCGAGGTTTCTCCGATAAAAAGCATTAGACTCTTCTGCCGTCGAAAAGCCTGCATACTGGCGCACCGTCCACGGACGGAAAACATACATCGTCGAGTATGGTCCTCTAAGGCACGGCGGTATGCCGCTCGCAAACTCTAAATGGTTCATGTGATCGTATTCATCGTGATTGTAAAAAGGCTTGATGGGAATTTTTTCCATCGTACCTTCAACCAATGAGTCATAACTCATGCTAGTAGCAGCTTCCAAGCGTTTTCGCCAATCTGCCTCCGAATGAACAGACGCACCCTCAAGAGCCATTTTGGTAAAATCAGGATTTTGTGCCATCACTGAATCATTCCTTTCTTCTTCTGCAAGAACTGCAGGGTCTTGTAGCAGTTGGCACGCACGGAAATGAAGTCGTCTACGCCCGCTTCTTTATAGATAGGCTCCAAATCCTTAGGCGCCGCGCCAGCGAGGAAAATGGTCGCATTAGGTAGCGCCGCGCGCAATTTCGGTGCAAGTTCTGGAACAATCTCCGGATACGTCGGATCGGTCGAGCAGATGACAACCGCATCGGCACCTGATTCTTTCGCCGCAGCAGCTGCTTCGTCCGTCGTCTTAAAGCCATCGTTTAAGAGCACTTGGAACGCACCGACCTGCAAGAAGCTCGTCGAAAAATCCGCTCGCGCCTTATGCTGCGGAATAGGACCCATATTCGCAAGAAAAATCTTTACATTGTCGCCATCGTGGCTCTTACGGTACTCTTCTGTGATGCGGCGAAGTGCCTCGTAACGCTCACTCCAACGATGTGCTTTAATGGCGGTGATATTTTCCGGCGCAGCACCTTTTTGCAGCATCTTACGAATCTCTGCAATCGTCGCGCCAGCAGCAGCCGCCTTTACAGCAGCTTCTGCCTGTTCACCCTTATCGGCATCCTTTAGTGCCGCAAGACAATCCTTCTTAGATGCTTCATCTATATCGGCAAGATAAGCTTTTACATCCTGCGTACGCTTTTTCAAAAGCTCTGCAGTATCTTCCGTACGCGGATCCAAAAGCTGCTCTGTCATGTTCGGGTACATATTATTGCCGACGATGCGATCTTTTCTAAGCTCTAAGCTCTTAAAACGCGCTTCAAGAGTCTTTGCCACTTCTTCTTGTATATAGCCAGTTTCAAGTGTCTTGACGATGCCGCCTTTACCTTCGATCACCTGAAACTCTGCCCAGATCTTTTCCTTTATCTCCTTAGTCAGAGTTTCAACCGCCCAAGAGCCGCCTGCCGGATCTATCGGCTGCATAAGACCAAACTCTTCTTGCAGCATGACCTGCATATTGCGTGCGATGCGGCGAGAGAACTCGTCGCCCTTTCTAATCGGCTCATCGAAAGGAGCGCTCTCAAAAGAGTCTAAGCCACCGACAACACCTGAAAAAATCTCCGTCGTGTTACGCAGCATATTGACGTAAGGATCGTAAACTGTTTTGAAAAAAAGTGCAGGGCGTGCATGAATATGGATACGCTGTGCATCTTCACCGCCACCAAAAGCCCTGACGATCTGCGCCCAAATCGGACGAACCGCACGCAATTTAGCGATCTGCAAAAAGAAGTTTGCCCCCATAGAAAAGCCAAACATCATCTGCCCTGCCGCTTCGTCTGCGGTAAGACCACGCTCAATGAGCGCACGCAGGTAAGCGACACCAACAGCAAGGGTCGAAGCGACTTCTTGCACGTCGTTTGCGCCACCGCGCGAGACGGCATCGCTTCGCACCATAATCGTCTTTAATTTCGGCGCGTACTGCTTCGTCCAAAAAGCCGCCTCTGCCATTTCATCATAAAGCTGAGGAAGCGAAGCATAATTTTGACCGCGCTCAATCCATTCCCCTAAGGGATCGGCTCCCACAAAACCGCTTAGTTTAGCAAGATCGCCGCCATCAGCGCGAACGGATGCAGCGACTAAAGAAAGCATCGGCAAAGCTGATGCCCCTGCATAAATGTAGAGAGGATAACGATCTAACTTTAGATCTTTTAACGTCGCTCTCATGTCCCCGACCGTCGTGATGTTGCAGCCTTCATCGCCGATCTTTTCTGCATCTTTAGCATCTTTATTAAGAATTGTTGACGAATCCAGGCGAATATGATAGATAGTCGAGCCTTTATCTACCTCACGGCGCAAAAGTTCATTGTTTTCTTCAGGCAGCGTTTCATCACACGCTTGTGCGATGCCCCAAGGCTGCTCTATGTAGCCGTTCGGACGCACACCGCGCAAAAAGCCGTCCATGCCGGGAAAATCCTTTTGCGGCAGGATCTCATCTGCCATCTTGTGTGTGTACATCGGCTCAAAGGTAATGCCCTCGTACGTCTTAGTGAACATCTTCTTTTCAAAGGGCGCCCCCTTCAAAAGTTCAACGCACGCTTCCTGCCATTCTGCATACGTCGGCGGTTCAAACTCGTCGAGCGGCACATCGGGGAAACTCGTTTGCTGTTCGGCCTT
>CAUUGH010000057.1:0-7396 GCA_963544755.1 uncultured Selenomonas sp.
AGACACCGCCCTCTCACGGCGGGTTCATGGGTTCGAATCCCATAGGAGTCACCAGAAAATTTTAGAGTTGAAGCCTGTCGCTTCAACTCTTTTTTTGCATACGGTTAAAAATAAATAACAATTTAATAATTATCTTTAATATATCCTAACCATTGATAAATCTTATGTGCTGCTTAAAGCTTGGCAAATGCCTGCTCTAAATCATAGATAATATCATCAATATGCTCCGTGCCGATGGAAAGGCGAATCGTACCCGGGGTGATGCCGCTGGCTTTTAACTCATCTTTACTCATCTGCGAATGTGTCGTACTCGCCGGATGAATAACCAGCGACTTTAGATCGGCAACATTAGCTAGCAGGCTAAATATTTTCAGACTGTCGATAAATTTCTGCGCTGCTTTACTGCCGCCTTTTATTTCAAAAGTAAAAATGGCAATACCGCCTGTGGGGAAATATCGCTCGTAGAGTGCGTGGTCCGGATGTAAGGCAAGCGATGGATGATTGACTGCTTGAACCTTAGGATGCTTTTTAAGATAGCTAACGACCTGCAACGCATTTTCTACATGGCGCTCGACGCGAAGCGAAAGCGTTTCTACGCCTTGCAGGAGCAAAAATGCGTTAAACGGTGAGATTGCCGCCCCCGTGTCTCGCAAAAGAAGCGCACGCAGATAGACAGCAAAAGCACTAGCACCTACGTCCTTGGTAAATGACAGCCCGTGGTAACTTTCATTAGGCTCGACGAGCCAGGAAAAGCGTCTGGATGCTTCCCAGTCGAACGTGCCGCTGTCTACGACGATGCCACCGAGCGTCGTGCCATGCCCACCGATAAATTTTGTCGCTGAGTGTACTACTATATCTGCACCATATTCAATGGGGCGCAGCTGATAAGGCGTCGCAAAGGTCGAGTCAACGACGAGCGGAATACCGTGCTTGTGCGCTGCATCGGCGATCGCCTCAATATCTAAAAGATTCGCATTCGGATTGCCGACCGCTTCGATAAAAATGGCCTGCGTGTTGTCTTTAATCGCTGCTGCAAAAGCCGCCGCGCCCCCTTTAGGATCTACGAAAGTCGTTTCAATACCAAAGTCCGGGAAGGTGTGCGCTAAGAGATTGTATGTGCCTCCATATATTGTTGTCGCCGCGATGATGTGCTGACCTACATGACAAAGCCCTTGCAAAGTTGCCGTCACCGCCGCTGCTCCCGAGGCAAAGGCAAGTGCCGCCGTGCCGCCTTCAAGTGCCGCCATGCGCTTTTCCAGCACTTCTTGCGTTGGATTCATGATTCTGCCGTAAATATTGCCCTCTTCCTTCAAACGAAAGAGATCGGCTGCATATTGAAAGTCGCGAAACACATACGACGTCGTCTGATAAATCGGCACCACGCGCGCCGCTGTCGCTATATCAGGCTCTTCTTGTCCGACATGAAGCTGCAATGTCTCAAACTTATACTTTCGCACATCATTCATCTAGATCGCCTCTTTCTTCGATGTATGTACCGCACAGAAAAACACATTTCCTCAAATTATAGCACAAGCATTCTCTTCGTCAAGAAATCAAGTGTTGTGCTAAACTATTTAGTAAAATTATCTACGTCTTAACGCGCAGGAATTTTAGCGCCGAAAGCCCTGCTACTGCACCTTCATGCACTGCTTTTGCCACCTGCAACAATCCGCCTGTCGCATCGCCTGCGGCAAAGACGCCCGGTATATTTGTCGCCATCTTTTCGTCTACTTTTAGATACGCGCCTTCAAGCAAGATGCCGAGCTTTTTGGCAATTGCCGTGCTGCCAGCCGTGCCGATAGCGACAAAGACCCCGTCTAGTAAAAGCTCGGCACCGCTTTTAAATATGACACGCTCGACTTTATCGCTACCTTTTATGGCTGCGATTTTTTCTTTATGCACCAAAAGCCCCGTCGGTAAATGTGTAGGCGCATCTTCACCATTTGTCAAAAGATGCACTTTCGCCGTATGCTCTAAGAGTGCTGCCGCCTCAGAAAGCGCGTAATCGCCTGCACCTAGAACTGCGACCTCTTTACCGCGATAAAAAAATGCATCACATATCGCGCAATAACTAACGCCATGCCCCTCGAAATCTTTAAGCCCCTGTATTGGCGGCGCAAGACGCGACGTACCCATTGCCAGTACAATCGCATCAGCTTCTATCTTCTTTGTCACCAGATCGGCAATAAAGCCATTTAGCGTATCGTTAAAGCGCAAACCGACAAGCTCTTCCTCAATGAAGTTAATGCCAAGCCGCTTTGCTCCTTTGATGCCCTCCATGGCCAATTCTTTACCTGTAAGCGGCTCGGCAAAACCATAGTAATTTTCGATCTGCTCTGCCTTTTCTAATGCACCGATGCCATGTGCGACCACCGTGACCGCCGCACCACCACGCTTTGCATAAATAGCCGCTGAAATGCCTGCAGGACCTTTTCCGACGACCAAAAGCTGCTTCATTTTGATTCTCCTTTCTCGTTAAAACGCTACGATCTTATATTTGCATGAAGTCTATCATAATGACAAGCCACCACGCCCTAACTTTATTTATGGTACGCAATTTTAAACCATCTTGTCAATAGCGTATCTCTAGCTAACAGATACAAACACTTGCCAAAGTGCGATTTTTTATATAACGCCATCTTTTCTATTGCCCTTCAGGCAAAAAGGACGTAGAATAGAGCTTACAAAGATGCGCTTATTTTTTAAAAAATTATAGAAAGGATGACTTTTTTCTTGCAAAAAAATACAAAACCCTCGATAAAAAATAATATAAGCGACAAGAATTTTATAAAGACCCGTCAAGCAAAAATGTTTCTGCTATTTTTCTGCATCATGCTATTTTGTATTGTAAGTTGGCATTTTGCTTGGAATAAATTCCACGAAGATGCTGTGCCAGAGTCTAAGATCGTACAAATAACAGATGATGAGCAAAACGCTTCAGCAACCGCCGCCGTCAAAAAAACGCCGCCAAGCGGCAACTACATAATCGCCAGCGATGATTTTAGCAATCTTCAGATGACGGATGAAAAAACTCCTGTTTACGACATCTACACACTCGCCGAACGCCGTGAAAAGGGGCTTACTACTGTAATGGCGGATCTAGATCCCTACACTATGCCAAACATCGCCTATCTGACCTTTGACGATGGTCCTGATGCCAAAAATACCCCCATCATTTTAGACATTTTAAAGGCGCACGGCATCCACGCCACCTTTTATGTCGTCGGCAATATGGTAGAAGCGCACCCGGACCTTTTAAAACGTATCTTCGCCGAAGGGCACGCCATCGGCAACCATAGTTACAGCCACGATTACAGCATCCTCTATCCGAATAAAGATAATTTCCTTGCAGAAATTATCCATACCGATGAGATCATATACAACGTCCTCGGTGTGCGCCCACTCATCGTGCGTGCGCCGGGCGGTGCAGCCAGTATGTTCCCGGCAGGCTACGATGCCATGCTTAAAGAAAACGGCTATGTAGAGCATGACTGGAATGTAAGCAGCGAGGACGCAACAGGCAGCAATGTCAGCGTACAGAAAATTCTCGGCTCTATAAGCTACACCATAGCCAACCGCCCAAAAGATCGTGGCGCTATCGTCCTCATGCACGGCAAAGAGGATAAAGATACGACCGTTGAAGCCTTGCCTGCCATCATCGAAATGCTAAAAGGCGCAGGCTTTTCCTTCGGCGTCATGACCCCGAGAGTCGCCCAACCGTGGTAAACTGCGCCGCCCTTATAGCAACCCTGTCAATCGGTCTTACCCCTTTGGCTTGGTTTATTGCGGCTTTGATTTTTTGGGGTTTTATGGTAGAGTCGTAACTAGCAAAAGTGTCTTTGAAAGGAGCTTGCCATGCGTCGAACAGCTAAAACGGCTTTGAGCCCGTTGCTGAAACGGCTGAAAACGTATTTTGATTTGTTAAAGAAAACGACATCAGACTATCTGTATGTGGTAGATAGGGAGCAGCAGATTGCCATGGTATCGCCAAATATCGTGCAAGATTTTGCAATTCCTGCTGAAACGATGCGTTTTTCAGACTTTCGGCAGGCATGGCGCAGCATCATGCACCCGACAGAGTGGCTGCGTGTCACAGAATTTTTTGACAATGTACTGACAGGGCAGCAGACGGAAGGCAACGTAGAATTTCGCGCCAAGACCAAAAAAGGCGAATATGAATGGCTTGAATGTCGCTGCGCCGCTGCGCCTGATGCCGATGACAAGAACGCGCTTTATGTAGGCACATTTCGGCTCATGCGTCAACAGACTCGTGCCGATGTGGTAACAGGGCTTTTGAATCGCTATCATCTTGAGCGGCGGCTGAAAGAAGCACTTGAAGAAGCACGAAAAAAAAGTACGGGTGCTGCGCTTATAATTCTTGGTATTGATAATTTCAAAATGGTCAATGCAGCTTACAATCGCTCCGTTGGTGATCAAGTCCTGCGCGAGGTTGCCCGACGCATACAAAAGATCATTACGTCAGATGTTGAACTTTATAAGTTAGATGGTGATGAATTTGGCATTATCTATCCGCAGGCGACACAAGAAGATGTTGAAAAACTTTATAAAAAGATACAAACAGCACTCCTAAAACCGCAGCAAATAAACGAATACAAGTATTTTTGCACCGTGTCGGGCGGCACGGTATTCTTTCCACAATTTGGCAAAGACTATCTGGTGCTAAATAAATATGCAGAAGCAGCGCTCGCCTTTGCAAAGCAAGATGGCAAAAATAATAATATGATCTTTTCAAAAGAGCTTTACAATCGTTGGCTGCGCTCTTTGACCGTGCGTGAGAAAATAAGAAAGAGTGTTGAAGATGGCTGTCGCGGCTTTAGCCTGTGCTTTCAACCGCAGGTAGGAGCAGACGATCACCGCCTTATCGGCGCAGAAGCATTGCTTCGTTGGCAGAATCCTCAAGGACGTATGGTCGCGCCGATGGAATTTGTTTCGATCTTAGAAGAAACACAGTTGATGATTCCTGTCGGCAAGTGGATCGCCGATACAGCAGTACGCATTTGCCGCAAATGGCAGAAAGTTGTGCCAAACTTTCGTATGAGCATCAACCTTTCGTATGTGCAGCTTCGTGATCCGTCATTTAAAGATACCGTAAAAGACTGTATCGAGCGTCATGGCGTCGATCCAACAAGCATCGTGCTTGAACTTACGGAAAATATGCTCATCTCAGATTGGAACTTTGTCAACCGTGAATTTTCCCATTTGCGCCGGTATGGCTTAAAAATTGCCATGGATGATTTTGGTACGGGCTGCTCATCTCTGGCGATGTTTAAAAACCTTACCTGTGACATAGTAAAAATAGATCGCGCCTTTGTAAGACAGATCCTTTCTTCAGATTTTGATCGGCGCCTTGTAGAATACACAACGGCACTTTCTCATAGCATGGGCATGAGCGTTTGCATTGAAGGGGTAGAAACAGAAGAAGAATACGATCTTTTGACTAAGATCTGCAAAGTAGATTCGATTCAGGGTTATCTCTTTGGTCGACCGGAAACTCAAGAAGGCTTTGAAGAAAAGTTTTTATCGTATGCAAATAACATGAGAAGGAGCAACTATGGCGCACACGGGAAATGAAATACAAAGAATTACACATCTAGGTAAAAAAGATACGACCTATATTGACAATTACGCACCGCAGCTTTTGGAAACATTCGAGAACAAACACAGCGACAAGGACTATTGGGTAAAGTTTAATTGCCCCGAATTTACAAGCCTTTGCCCCATTACAGGACAGCCGGATTTTGCAACGATTACAATAGCCTATGTACCAGAAAAGCTCATGATCGAAAGTAAGTCCTTAAAGCTTTATTTATTTAGCTTTCGCAATCACGGTGATTTTCATGAAGATGTCGTAAATATTATCTTAAAAGACATCGTGAGTCTTATAAAGCCGCGTTACATAGAAGTCTTAGGAAAGTTTTTGCCAAGAGGCGGCATCTCCATTGACCCTTATACTAACTATGGTAAGCCTAGTACGAAATACGAAGCACTTGCCAAAAAACGCTTCGACGAGCATGATCTCTACGTCATGGATAAGGTGGATAACCGTTAAGCGAAATCTTAAAGTCAAAAAGAAAAATAGCGGCTCTCATAAAAGACATTAGAGAGTCGCTATTTTTATGACAATAAAGAAACAATGTGAAATTTGGACTTTCATGAAAAAAACTGTTATACTAGTGAAAAGCACAAATACAGTTAGTTCTGCCATTTTGTTGCAGCTTTTTTCGCTTTTGGCAGCGTAAACTATCAAAATAGAATCTATTTTATCCGTGCTTTTATAAAAAACGGCTAGTAAAGAGGTGCTGAATGTGCAGGAAGAAATGATGAAGGCTCGCGGTGACTTCGTAGAGCAGATGGTGGCAGAGAGCGGATCTTTTTTGAATACGGCTGTGGCGTTTGCAAACGGGCGAGGTGGGCGCATCATTTTTTACGGCGACAGCGGCGAGGGCTTTTTGATAGGTACAGAAATTATTTCATATATTGATAAAATTACACAGCAAATTTTTGATAGCTGTGAGCCGCGCATTTTTCCGCGCGTTGGTGTAGAGATACAAGACGGACGGCAGGTGGTCGTCGTGGAGATTTTTCCCGGTATGCAAAAGCCGTATTTCATCAAGGGTTTAGGCATGATGGCAGGTACTTATGTGCGTATCGGCGGTGCAACGCGCATTGCCGAGCCGTATCAAGTGCAAGAGCTGCTGCTTTCGGGTACGAACAGCAGTGCCGATCAGTTAGCTACATCGACTGCGGTAAGCGATGTGGAGATCGAAGAATTTTGCCGCTCATTATACAATGAAGCTAAAAAGAGTCGCAGTGAAGAAGATGTCGTGCGCTTGCAAAAAGAGGATTTGTTGGCGTGGAAACTTCTGCGAGAAGAAGAAGGCGAATGGCGTGCGACAAATGGCTGGCATTTGCTAACAGGTACGGCAGAAGAGCTTTATCCCGAGGGCTTTATCCAGTGCGCGGAGTATCTCGGAACGACGCGCTTAGATTTCGTTGGCGGTGAAGAATTTGTCGGCACTTTGACAGAGCAGGTAGAAAATGCGACGGCTTATGTCTATGCACGTCTGGTAGAACGTGGCATCGCAGGGCTTTCTAAAGATCTGCTGCGCCGTCTTTTAGCACGCGCCGCTTGCCAGCGAAACTACGAAGCACCCGGACGCATCGCCTTGGTGATTTACGAAGATCGCTTGGAGATCACCGTACCGGGGCTTTTAGAAGAGGACATGACGATTTGGAAACTAAAGACAGGTTTTTCCAAAATCCGCAACCGTGCCATCGCAGCAACATTTTTATATAGGGGCATGATAACAGGGTTTCAAAGCATCCTGCCTGAGCTTTACCGCGCAGCAAAACAGGCACATTTGCCAGAACCTGC
>CAUUGH010000058.1:0-6996 GCA_963544755.1 uncultured Selenomonas sp.
AGCGATCACCAAAATGACGGCGATGAGCTTCAGTAAAGCGTCCTGTCTCAAATCTTTCCATCTCCTCCGGTTAGAAAACCGCTGATAAATTCCGCCACCCATCTTCACGTATCTACGCTCTTTTCTTATGTCAACAAATAAAGCGCATCTGCAATAAATCTAGGTAACTTCATTTTGTCAGTGTTTCCTTGGTATTTTCTATGCGCGTAAAAATCAAAAAGCTTCAAGAGGTATTACGCCTTTTTCATGCAAGAAGCTAATGACCGTTTCTAAGACCTCAGAAGCTGTAAGATCATCTGTCTTTAAGTAAAGATCAGCGTGCTTTCGCGCATCTTTTAATCGCTCGTGCTGCACGATAAGACGCTCATTTGTCCACGAAACTAGGCGACGCTTCTTAATAGCCGGCAAAGTCGCATCGATCATCACGAGTATGTCAGGCTTATGCTTGTTCCAAAAGGCGCGTATGCAGGAATGTTCCTGCGCCACGTTATAAGCATCAAAGCCTGCTTTTTTTAGCCCCTCTACCAGCGTCGTCTTGCCCGACGCGCAGACACCGACAACAGCAATTTTCATAGTATTCTCCTAAAACGGGTAGGATGCGGAAAGCTGCTCGATCTTAGCTACTTCCGACGCACTTTCTAAAATCCCCATGACGACGACCGTCATATCATCGCTTGCCTTTTCCTTATCTAGCGAGAGCGCGTATTCTAAAATGCTCCTGGCGATGAAATCGCAGTCGTCAGGCGGGTTATCCTCTATTATGGCGATGATCTTCTTCATGTCCATGGCAGCGCTATCATACTTCTTTCCTGCATGGGCGATGCCGTCCGTAAAGGAGACGACGATCATGCCTGGCGCAAACGGCAGCTCATAGACCAGTGGCTTCATGTGGCGGTTGACGCCGATAGGCGAGACAGCATCGTCATAAATCGTTAGATATTCATCCGTCTTGACGATGGTCGGACAGTTAGAATTGCGGCTTATGACGAGCGTTTCTGACTCTAAATCAGCGCTTAATACCGTAAGCGTACAAGATACTTTTTTGTCTTTCATCGCGTAGAGATAATCATGCACGGCGCGTGCAACAGCACCATCTCTTGCGCCGTCAGCAAGTAACGATGCCGCCTTATTAACAACCCAACTGCTAGTATGATGCGCCGCTAAACCGCTCCCCTGCCCGTCGGCAATGATAGCGGAAAGTCCGCCGTAAGGTCTTTCAACGATGTCAAAGCTATCGCCACAATGCTGCATCGCGTATTTATTGATCTTTGCCATACCCACTTTTATTTTCATCAATGCTTTTCACCTGCAACGTATGATTTCTTTTTCCGTAACGATCCGGTGCATCATAACATCGTGCGCTTCTAATGGAATGTTTTTTACGATCTGACACGAAAACGCTATGGCAACACGCTTTGCCTGCGGCGCTCTTTTAGCAAGGAAGCGATCATAAAAGCCACCGCCAAGCCCCAGCCGTGCGCCAGCGCGCGAAAATGCCGCGCCCGGCACTAGCACCATATCAAGGCTTTTAGCAGAGATAATCTCTCGCTTTACAGATCGCACCGTCAGGATGCCAAAATCTTGCGCCACCAGATCATCTAGCGTACGAACGCGCACCGCCTCCATGCTGCCTTTACCCGTGATAAGCGGCAGGGCAAGCGACTTTTGCGCTGCCAAAGCACTTTTCATAAAGTCGTAGAGCTGCACTTCATCTGCCATCGAAGCAAAAGCCAGGATCGTATCTAGCTTGCTGTATTCGTCAAGAGCCAAAAGACGTGCGACGATCCTCTTACTAAATGCCTTGTTTTCTTCTGCAAAAAGGCTGCGCCGATAAAATAAAGCTTTTTTTCTAAGGAGTTTTTTTTCTAGTGCAATATCATCATGCGCCATAAATCAAGATTTTTCTTTTTCACTTTCGTTGCTGACATTTGCATGAATAGAAGCGCGTGAGAGCTCTATTTCTACATTTTCAGCGATCTTTAGCTTCACTATATTATCTTGCACTTCTGTAAGCGTACCATAAATACCGCCGATCGTTACTACACGGCTGCCGCGCCTTAATCCTTCGAGCATCTTTGTGCGGCGGCTTTGTTCTTTGCGCTGCGGTCTGATGATGAGAAAGTAAATGACCAGCAGCATAAAGATGAGCGGTCCATAAGTATAAAAAATATCGTTAAGTTCCATTACATTTCCCCCAGACAAAAAGAAAATTCTATTTACCTTTGCTTTTTATCCTTCGCTGCTTTTTACTTTTTCCCTTTTTCGCAGAGAAAATTTCCTTATCATCTCTTATATCCTTGGAAAAATTTCGCACGAAAGTCGCTGAACGTACCTGCAAGAATCGCCTTTCTCATCTTACGCATAAAATCTTGCAAAAAATAAAGATTATGAAGCGTCAATAGGCGCAGCCCGAAGATTTCCCCGGCACGCACGAGATGGCGAATGTAGGCGCGTGTGTAGCCATTGCGGCAAGCATAGCAGCCGCAGCCTGCTTCTATTACGGAAAAATCTTGCATATAGGCGGCATTTTTCATGACGAGCCTTCCTGTATGTGTCATCGCCATGCCGTTTCTAGCCACACGCGTTGGAAATACACAATCAAACATATCGACGCCAAAACGAACGCCTTCTAAAAGATAATCAGGCGTGCCGACACCCATCAAGTAACGCGGCTTTTTCGCCGGCAAAAGATGCACGGTATTTTCAAGCATCTCATACATTAGCTCTCTTGGCTCACCGACGCTTAGACCGCCGATGCCATAGCCGGAAAAATCAAGCGCTACCAGATCTTTTGCACTCTTTTTGCGTAAATCTTGATACATACCGCCTTGTACGATGCCAAACAGCCCTTGCTGTTTGCTTGTCATCGCCCGTTTCGAGCGCTCTGCCCACCGCGTCGTGCGCTCTGTCGAAGCTCTCGCATAGTCATAGCCGGCAGGATACGGCAAACATTCGTCAAATGCCATTACAATGTCTGCACCAAGTGCCATCTGCACCTGCATTGATACCTCAGGCGATAAAAATTTTTTTGCTCCGTCGATATGCGAGCGAAACATCACGCCATCTTCGCTGATCTTTCGCAGATCGCCAAGACTAAACACTTGAAAACCGCCGCTATCGGTCAATATGGCTCCATCCCAGTGCATGAAGTGATGCAGACCACCCACCTTACGCACGAGATCTACGCCCGGACGCAGGAAAAGATGGTATGTATTAGAAAGAATCACACCTGCGCCGAGTGCCTTTAGCTCATCGGGAGAAACACCCTTGACAGATGCCTGCGTCCCAACAGGCATGAAAATCGGGGTCGGAAAACTCCCATGCGGCGTGTGCAAGATGCCGGCGCGTGCGTCCGTTACAGAGTCTTTTTTTATCAATTCATAAGTAATTGCTGTCAAAAAGCCGCCCCCTATTTTGCAGCACTGATAGCGCGGCAAGTCAAAAACATCGCATCGCCAAAAGAAAAAAAGCGATACCTCTCGCGCACTGCCTCTTTATAGGCATAAAGCACGAAGTCGCGTCCGGCAAAAGCACTAATCAGCATAAGAAGCGTAGACTTTGGCAGGTGAAAATTCGTCAAAAGCGCATCGACGACCTTGAAACGATACCCAGGATAGATGAAGATGTCCGTCCAGCCGCTTTTTGCCGTAAGTACGTCCGTCGCTTCTGCTGCCGCTTCGAGCGTGCGCGTAGAAGTCGTGCCGACGGCGATGACGCGATGACCCTCTTCTTTCGTGCGACGAATCAAAGCTGCCGTCTTCTCAGGCAAACAATAGTATTCGCTGTGCATCTTATGCTCTTTAATGTTACTAACATTCACAGGGCGAAAGGTGCCAAGTCCAACATGAAGCGTAACAAAGCCGACGTTAACGCCTTTCGCCCTTAATAAGGTAAGCTGCTCTTTCGTAAAGTGCAGCCCTGCTGTCGGTGCTGCAACCGATCCTTGCTTGCGGCAATAAACTGTCTGGTAACGCTCCTTATCATCAATTATTTCATGAATATAGGGCGGCAGCGGCATCTTTCCTAAACGCTCAAGGATCTCTTCAAAAATACCCTCGTAGCAAAACTTGACGATGCGTCCGCCAAAATCCGTATACGCCATGACCTTAGCACTTAAATCGTCGGCAAAGCGCACGACCTGCCCGACCTTAGCCTTCTTGCCGGGACGCACCAAAGTTTCCCACGAATCATCAGCAAGACGACGCAGCAAAAACACCTCGATCCGTGCGCCCGTCGGCTCACGTATTCCTAAAAGACGCGCCGAAAGGACGCGTGTATCATTTAAGATCAAAGTATCGCCCGGCGAAAGAAAGTCACTAAAATCATAAAAACGGCAATGCTTTATGCTGCCCATGAGAGGATCTAAAACCATAAGCCTTGATGCGTTGCGCGGCTCTATGGGCTTTTGTGCGATAAGCTCCGCTGGCAATTCGTAAACAAAGTCATCAACAAGCATCACGGCAAAATCTCCAGTGTCGTACCCGGATAATAATGCGCCAAAATGGCATCGTACGTCAAGCGATGCGAAAGCCGTTCTGCGCCGTACTGCGACAATCCTAAACCATGTCCATAGCCAAAGCCCGTAAACAAAACTTGCCCTTTTTCATACTTTACAGCAAAAAGTGTGCTTTTTAAGCCAAATATCGAACGCACATCACTGCCTGTAAGCGTCACCTTACGCCTAGAGCCATGAATCACCATGCGCGAAACACGCCCCGAAGGCGTGCGATAATCGTCGCCCCTGCCGATAACGAGCGGCGAAAGCTCGACGCTTTGCAAGCTACCTATGTCGTTTCCGGATGCAGCAAGCTTTTTTAAAAAATCATTTTCCTGAAATACCACCTGCCATGGCATTGTCTTTTGCACATCCTCTTTAACCGGCTCAAGATACGCCACGCCATCGCCCCAAAGAGCCTCGCGGCTTTCAGTCATGCCGCCGGAATCACTATGAAACAATGTCTCTGCAAAATTTCCCCCATAAGTCAAAACCTGCCCTGCTGTCGCTTCTGCCGCAGCGCGTGTCGTCGGTGTTTCTGCATCAACGCCGCCATAAAGCTGACAATGCGTCGTCGTGCAAACATCATAGCCCTCTGACAGATGCCGATCCTTGTGATAAAGCGCGTAGGTACGCGCTGCTACTGCCTGCGCCTTTAATGCTTCCATAGGCCAAGAAGCAGGCATCTCCTCAGCTAATACACCTGCCACATAATCATCAAGCGCGAGCTTTTCAATCACATCAAAGCTCGCATCATGCACTCTAAAAAACAAACTGCCGCGATAATGTGCCGCTCCTAGTTGGAAAATCCCGGAAAGCTGCTGTGGCACAAGACTAAACGACGTAGACAAAAGCGGCTTGCCATCTGCCAAAATTCCCGCCATGCCGCTTTCGATCTTGATGGCGGCATTTGGTGCAACAGCCATCACTTCTTTACCGCTTAAATGATCTATAATAAAAAAACCCTTATCTGATGAAATGAGTACATTCTTTTGCCCGAGAAGTAACCCCACGCGAATCTCCTTTGATGAGGATAATGCTGCACTTGGCATCTTTTCTATCACACTTTGCTGCACATTTTCTGCCGCAACGCCAACGCCTTGAAAATCAATAACACGCCCTGCATTTACTGTAGTCGAAATACAGCAAAAAAACAAAACGCACAACAAAAAACAAAAGCTACACCCACGCACTCTTTTCTGCCGCTTTTCCAAAATACTCGCTCCTTTCACTTTTATACTGCCTCGCGCCCTTTATCATAGCACGGATAAAGGCATATGTACAGCACAATGCTGTGCTACCGCCATCGCTAGAAACAGCAAGGAAAATTATCTTTGCAAAAGCAACTGGGCATACGCCATGGAAAATTGTAAAATAAATTGACACAAAAAATTCCATTTTGGATTTTGTTCAGTTAAACTTAAGTTGAAAGACAAAAGCAACTGAAAGAAGTAAACCAAAATGGAACAGATTCATTCTACCACGTCAAAACGCAAATGGAAACAACAGTTTTGCAGAGCGATGCGACAATTAAACTTGCAATCTTGCATAGGATTGGAAACGTTTTCTCTGACTTAAATCGGCAAGATAGCCCATGTATGGATTCGTCTTATCAATCGTATTTCGAGCAAGCATACGAGTCATAGCCAGCTGCACATTCCAACCATCTCCATAAAACAGCCCTTCAAGCTCCATGCCCCTCACCTTCGCGCCCTTAATATTTACATATTGAATGAAGCACGGATTGGTAAATTTGTATGGAAAAGAAAAACCGGCGCGATAAAACGCGCCGGAGATAAATCTATCCCGAACCTCCTAGACGAAATCGCCTACCCATCGCTCACAGGTACCAACTGCCAAGAGAAGCCTCAAAGCCAATGGTGATGTTAAAACAGGCAGTTTTCTCAGCTAAGATTCATCTTCTAGCCAAACCCTCCCGGAAAACAATAACTCTTACACACCTTGAAGAACACCTCGCTTAGAAGATGGACACAGACAGGCTCTTCGGATTTTCAGCGAAAAGAAGCGTATGGCTGATAGAAAGGAGCGTATTGCCGTCGGATCAGCAAATATTGAGCGCGTGAAAGCCGTAGGCGTATTCCTACCCGGTGGGGTCGTAAATTTATTTCACTTAGTTAATCCAGTTGATCTAGTTTAGTAGATTTTCAACAGCATCACGCGACATTAGACCGACCGCATCTTTTACCTTCTGCCCGTTCTTAAAGACGATGAGCGTCGGGATCGACTGCACGCCGAATTGACTGGCGAGTTCTGGCTGCTCATCAATGTTGACTTTGCCTACTTTAAGATCGGTGCGTGCTGCCGCCACCTCGTCAATAATGGGCGAGAGCATACGGCAAGGACCGCACCACGGCGCCCAGAAGTCTAGAAGTACCGTGCCTTTAGCATTTTTGACTTCGCTTTCAAAATTTGCTTTTGTAATTTCCATAGGAGTCATGTTCTTCCCTCGCAATCTTTATGATTTTTCTTTTAATCTTTGA
>CAUUGH010000059.1:0-6548 GCA_963544755.1 uncultured Selenomonas sp.
TTGGCTCTAGTTTTGCTTTTATTTCGCCGGTATTTCTCGTACTTAAAGACTATAGCTACGAAGCTGCGCTTGGCGGCTTCATCGTCGTTGGTGCTATATTTTGCTTGGTAAGCTTCCTTTTCCGTATCGTCGGCACAAATTGGCTAGATGTGATCTTTCCGCCGGCTTCGATGGGGGCGATAGTTGCCGTCATAGGGCTTGAACTCATGCCGACGGCAGCGAATATGGCAGGTCTTAGCGCTGCCGAGACCGATCCGACGGCTGTATTTGTCTCTGTTGCAACGATTGCTATTACGATTTTTGCATCTACAGCATTTCGCGGTTTTCTTGCAATCATCCCCATCCTCATCAGCGTTATCTCCGGCTATATCATCGCCTATATCGCCGGCATCGTCGATCTCTCTGCCGTTGATAGCGCACCGTGGTTTGCCATGCCGACGATCTATACGCCAACATTTTCGCCCGGTGCCATCCTTATCATCTTGCCGGCCTCCATCGTTGTCATAGTCGAGCATATTGGGCATCTGCTCGTGACGGATAAAATTGTCGGGCGAAACCTCACGAAAGATCCAGGACTTGACCGTTCGCTTTTGGGTAACGGCGTCTCGACAATCTTTTCAGGCTTCTTCGGCTCAACGCCTAATACGACCTATGGTGAAAATATCGGTGTTCTTGCCATCACGAAAGTTTACTCTACATGGGTTATCGGTACAGCTGCTGTCTTAGCTATTGTGCTGTCTTGCTTTGGAAAACTCGCCGCCTTGATAACAAGCATCCCCACCCCCGTTATGGGCGGCGTTTCCATGCTGCTTTTTGGTTTCATCGCTGCATCAGGTATTCGCATCCTCGTTGAATCTAAGGTAGATTATGCAAAGCCTGAAAATCTTCTTTTAACCTCCATCGTCATGGGTATTGGCGTATCGACGGCGAGTGTTACGATTGGCACAGTAACACTTACAGGTATGTCGCTTGCCACCATCATTGCCGTTATCTTATCGCTGTCTTTTCGCCTCATTGACCTCCTGCACCGCTCAAAATAAAAATACATAAATAAAAAAAGAACCCGACTTACTAGCGAGTTCTTTTTTATGTAACATGAGCTTAGAAAAATACTGATAAATTTAGCCGCCCGGCTGCACGCATCTGTGCCAAGTGGGGCGGCTTTAGTTTATCGGTGTTTCCTTAGATCAGCCCTAGCAGCAAGATAGCGCCGACGATAAGCGGCAAGATGTAAGTGAAGTAGCTGCGTGTCCAAAGTGGCAGCTTCAAGCCTTCGCCCGTATTTGCTTCTTCGTAGAACTTTTCCCAACCCCAGCCAAAACGGTGCATAGAGTAAAGTACAAATACAAGAGAACCGCCGGGAAGCAAAATATTACTTACGATGAAATCTTCCAAATCAAGAAAGGTACTTCCTTCACCCATTGGCTGTATATCAGCAAGCAGGTTAAATCCCAAGGCGCACGGTAAAGATAGCAAGAAAAGCACTGTAGCGTCTATAAGAGCCGTTTTCCTGCGGCTCCAGCCGGTCAGATCCATCGTACACGCCATGATATTTTCAAAGACGGCAAGCACTGTAGAAAATGCCGCAAACGTCATGAAGAGGAAGAACAAGCTGCCCCATAAGATGCCGCCTGTCATGTGGTTGAAAATGTTTGGCAGCGTGATAAAGATAAGACCAGGCCCACTATTTAGCTCGACACCGTATGAAAAGCAGGCAGGAATGATGATAAGCCCGGATGTGATAGCGACAAAAGTATCAAGAAGTGCGACATTTACTGATTCGCCGAGCAGCGAACGATCCTTTTTTATGTAGCTGCCGAAAATTGCAATAGCGCCGATGCCAAGACTCAAGGTGAAAAATGCCTGATTCATCGCCGCTGCGATGACATTAGAAAAGCCGATTTCTGCCATCTTCGCAAAATCCGGGCGCAGATAAAAAGAAAGCCCCTCAGATGCGCCGTCTAAAAAAATGCTGTTTGCGCCAAGCATGATCATAATGATGAGCAAAAGCAGCATCATGGCTTTTGTCACACGCTCTAAACCTGACTGTAGACCGCGTGCACACACGAAAAAGCCACTTATGACGATTATCGCCATCGGCACGACTTGCAGCAGCGGATCAGTGAGCATCGCGCCAAACGCCGTGCCGATCTCTTCGGTAGAAAGCCCCGAAAAAGTGCCGCACGCCGTCTTATAGAAATATAGCAGCATCCAACCGGCGACGGTAGTATAAAACATCATCAAAATTATACAGCCCAGCCAACACACATAACCATGCCAATGCCAACCGCGTTTAGCAGGCGTTAGCTTTTGATACATACCTACCGGGCTTTGCTGCGCCGCACGTCCTAGAGCAAATTCCATCGTCATGACAGGTATGCCAAGTATTATTAGAAAAAATAAATAGAGCAGCACGAAAGCACCGCCGCCGTTTTCGCCAACAAGATAAGGAAATTTCCAGACATTACCGATACCGATAGCACAACCGGCACTGAGAAGAATAAAGCCGAAACGACTCTTTAGCGTTTCTCGCGCCATAAATAAAACCTCCTGTAAGCTAAGTAAGAAAAATAAAAAGTACAGCCCAAACGACTGTACTTTTTATTATACCATAGATATACTGCCAGTTGCAAAGCTGTAAAGGTAAAGAGGCTAAACTTATTCCGGATAGGCTGCCTTTTCTTGATAGACGATTTATAGGCGATATTTTTTATCGTTAGCTTAATCGCCTAATCTACAGCCGCTTGCATCAAATGACGCCGCCTGCCGAATCTTTACGCCCTGCTTTCCAACCGATAGCCTTTTGCCGTGCCTTAATAAAGCTGGCGTATATGCCGCTTTGGCGCAAAAGCTCTTCATGCGTGCCGCGCTGTGCGATCCTACCTTCATTGATAACTATAATCTGGCGTGCATTTTTTACGGTGTTTAGACGATGTGCGATCATGATGACCGTTTTTCCCTTCGTTAGTGACTCCATTGCCCTTTGTAGACGATCCTCGTTTTCAGGATCTACATTTGCAGTCGCTTCATCGAAAATTATGATCGGCGCGTCCTTTAAGATGGCGCGTGCGATAGAAATGCGCTGACGTTCGCCGCCTGAAAGGCTTGTGCCGCCTGCGCCGATTATCGTATCATAGCCGGCTGGCAGCGTTTTAATAAAGTCATGACAACAAGCCTTTTGCGCGGCGGCGATAACTTCAGCGCGGCTTGCCGTCGGCTTGCCTAAGCGAATATTATTTTCTACTGTATCATGAAAAAGATAGACATTTTGAAAAACAATGCTAATCTGACGCATCAAAGATTCTAGCGTATAATCGCGCACATCATGCCCACCAATGCGTATGCTGCCGCTAGCTGTATCCCAAAAACGTGCGATGAGATGGCAAAGCGTCGTCTTGCCTGAGCCGCTAGGGCCAACGATCGCCGTCAAAGAGCGAGAGGGAATCGTAAGCGATACATCATCTAAGATTTTTCGCGTACCGTAGAAAAAATCGACGTGTTCAAAGGAAATATCGTGTATCTTCGGCGTAATGTCTGTATCGCTAAGAGCAAGCTGCGGCAGATTCGTCGCTTCCTCTGCCTGCTCAATGGAACTTGTCACGACACGCAAAATCATCATCATGCTGCCTGTTGACTCGATTTGTAAAAAAATCACGAATGATAGTACCAAACCCATTAGCACAGTCAGAAAATCCATCGTGCCACTATCATGTGAAAACAAAGAAACGAGCAAAATGAGGACACTAAAACCGCGCAGCACCATCTCTTGTGCGACGGCATAAGGGGTAAATAGCTTTTCAATGTTAAGATTTGCCGCACGGCTTTCTTCAAGCACCGTAAAAACGCGCCGATCACCTTTACCGCGCAGATTAAAAGCTTTAATCACGGGCATCGCTTGGATCTGCTCTAAGATCGCCTCGACGAGTTTTGCCTGCGCTTCTTGCCTTTTCGGTGCAAGACGGCGCGACTTTTTTTCCATAGAGGAAGTAACGAGAAGATAACCAAAGACACCGAGGATATACAGCAAGCCGATGCGCCATTGCCAGAAAAGCAGCATTGGCATGAGGATCAATGTATTTAAAACGCCGCTTAAAAGCGTCACCAAAAGCCGTGGTGCAGTGTTTTCCACATCATTTAATACCGTTGTTGCAACGCCTGTTAGCTCACCGATGCTTTTTTCGTTAAAATACCCCATAGGAGCTGCCTTTAGCTTATCGCCGATAGCCATGCGCTTTTCTGCTACCATGAAATAGCCGGCATGAACGCGCTGAAGCTGAGAAAAATAATTAGTGACAGCTCTTCCCAATACACTTGCCAAAAGCAGCCCTAAAGCAAGAAATGCAGCATCTGGCGTAACTTCTTTTGTCGCTAACGCCTGCAAGATGACGTAGATAGAAGCGATCTGTAAGATGTGAAAGAGCGCGTAGATAATGCCTAAACATAGCGATTTATTAAGATTAGCCCGCTCTTTTCCTGCAAACAGCCAAATCTTTTGCAGTGCTTCAAACATGAAAAACACCGTCCTTTGCCCCAATATGTGCTTGCCACATGGCATTGTACGGCGCACTTTTTTCTAATAATTCAGTATGTGTACCGCTTGCCGTAATCATACCGTCTGCCAGGAGGAAAATCTGATCGGCATCTGTTATTGTAGAAAGCCGATGCGCGATGATGATGACCGTCTTATCGGCGATAAGACGCGCAATAGCTTGCTGCAAAATAGCCTCGTTTTCAGGATCAAGATACGCCGTTGCCTCATCGAACACTATTATCGGCGCATCCTTTAAGATGGCGCGTGCTATGGCGATGCGCTGGCGCTCACCGCCTGAAACATGGCTGCCGCCCGTGCCGACACGCGTATCATAGCCATCGCCAAGAGATAATATAAAGTCCTCGCAGCCTGCAGAGCGTGCAGCATCTTTAACTTCTTCATCTGTTGCCTGTGGTTTACCCATGCGGATATTTTCCAGAATACTTTCATCAAAAAGATATGTATCTTGTTCGACAAAAGCAACGAGATCATAAAGCTCTGTCAAAGGAATATCCTTGCTTTCTTTGCCGCCGATCTGCAAGCTGCCGGAAGTGATGTCAAAATAGCCGGCGATCAGCCGTGCAAGTGTCGTCTTGCCGCTGCCGCTTTGTCCTACAAAGGCATTTAGCGTACGCGGTGCAATCGTAAGATTTATGCCGCAAAGCACATCTTTGCCGTCTTGATAGGAAAAGCGCACATCCGTCAGCTTTATGCCTGTATCTAAAAGCTCTACGCTCTTTATGCCATGATGCTGCTCTTTTGCCGACAGCAGCCGGTCAACTGAGGCGACGACCGTTCCTACCTGCGCTAGCGTATCAATAAAACCCAAGGCATCGATCAAAGGCTTGGCAATGCCTAAAGAAAGAATCACACAAGTTAAAAACACCTCCACGCTTATGCCGGCATCTATATAAAAAAGCCAACCGCCGGGCAAAACCGTCAAAAGCGTCGTCGGCGCAATCGTCATTGCCAAAGAAATAGGGAATTGACAATCCTTCATCCAACGATAAAAATACATAGCATTTGCTAAAATACTGCAAGAAAATTTCTCGTAAGAAACGCTGCCCTGGTTAAACGCCTTGATGACCTCAATGCCGCCTATATATTCAACGATGGCATTGTTCATATTTTCTGTCGCCTTAACTGATGCAGCAAAACGCTCCTTGTAATCACGCATAGCAAAACCCAGGCAAAAAAAACCGACCGGAACAGAAACTATCGCCAAGAGCGCCATGCGCCAATCAAGTACGAATAAATAAATAACGATGCAAAAAGGACCAAATACATTCGCCGTCAACTCAGGCAAAAGATGCGCTAAAGTGCGCTCTGTACTTTCTACCTGATCGACAATAATATGCTTTATCTCACCTGCAGACATATCTGCGATCGTTCCAAGCGGCAATTTAGGCAGCTTTTGGAGAATCTGCCAGCGGATCTCTCGTAAAATAGCAAACGCCGCCTGATGTGAAAGAGAAAGCGCGTAGGCGTAGAAAATGCTGCGTAAAAGATAGCCGCTAAAAGCAATAAGGCACAGCGTCAAGACATCGCCAGAAGCTACAGTTTGCCCTTGCAGAAGTTTTGCTAAGAGCGCAGAAACCACAAAATAAGGCACTAACCCCAAAAGCACTCCCGTAACAGAAAGAAAAATAGAAAAAATAAGTTTGCCATGCTCTTTTTTATCTATCGCCCAAAGCCACCGCAACGCAGTTTGTGCGTCCATAAACGAGCCTCCCTTTTTGCTTATAATAATTATCAATAACTTTTACTACTATATATACCACGCTTTAAGATTTCTTGCAAGAAACATTTCCGACGCATCGCCTTTTTACATAAGCTGCAAGTATTTACCGAAAGCATGATCAAGCAGTCTGTGTCGTAACTTCTTGTTGCTTAGGGTCATTTTCAACAAAGGATTGACAAAATCTCATAAGAATGATATTATTTCACTCGTTGGTATGTTATTGCCGAAGTGGCGGAATTGGCAGACGCACTTGACTCAAAATCAAGCGTAGTTCCC
>CAUUGH010000060.1:0-6523 GCA_963544755.1 uncultured Selenomonas sp.
GCGGTTCAAACTCGTCGAGCGGCACATCGGGGAAACTCGTTTGCTGTTCGGCCTTTTTTAAGATGGCCTGCAGATCAAGGTTCTCATCTTGACCTTTTGTCTCATTGCTCATACTTCCACAGCCTCCCTTAAAATAGTACAGAAAACAACAAAAACGCCCTGCAAAAGGCGATTTCTACATTTAATTTGACAAGTTCACGAAAAAGATGTTTCTAAACATAACTTCTAGCTAAAACATCTTTCGTCAGGCGAAAAATTCAGTGCAAATCTACGCCTGAGAGTCTGCCATGATGTGGCAAAATCTTTACCCATTACTCAAATAGGGCGGCGCATACGCGCTATATGTTGTTTTCATCTTTATATTAACTCTATTTATTAGGGATTGTCAATACTTGCGAAGTCTTTTACAATAAAAATATCACGTACAAACACAGAAAATGCGACTCTTTGCTGCCTTAGAAGGGAGATTTTACATGATTAAAATACACGGTGCCGTCATAATAGAGCAAGGTGTGACCTTTGCTATCGTTTCAGTAAAACCGCACGTCACGCAATACACGGCACGTGCCGTATCGTTTCGTAATGAAGTCGCACCATTTTTTCGCAATATGCCGATCATATTAATGTCGCAGGATAAAGACGGTAAGCCGCGCTATTACGGCAGAAAAGACATTGTTGATTTTTTAAAAACGCTAAGAGTCGAGCAAATTCCCTGGAAAACGTACCATATCTATTGATAAACGAAAAAAGTGCCCCAAAAGGCACTTTTTGCAAGCGGTCAAATTATATTTTTTACATAAGCGTCATAAAGTGCCTTAAGTTCTTCAATTTTATCATACATCTCCACCTGGAGACTTGATGCTGCGGCATAATTTTTTTCATGAAGTGCTTTGATAAGGCGCGTAAAGAGCGATTTTTCGTCAATGCTGTCTTTTGCAAGGTATATGCGAATACCGTTTATCTTGTTCCAGTTATAAGAATCCTGATCTGTCACAAAGCTTGCCTGCACTTCCTTCGCCTTTCTCACGATGTCGCGATTTTCGGGAATGATGCGGCTTATAAGCTCCATTTTCCAACGCAAGAGAGCACCTGCCTTAAAGGCATGAATAATCTGCGGTCGCAATGCACCGCCGACCGTAATGGCGGCGAGCTTTTCAGGATAACGCTCAAACCCTTGCATATTTTCCCAAACTGTCGTCGGCGGCGCACCAAAAAGACGACTGCGTTCACTGTCTGTATAGTCTTCAAAAACATCGCTCTCGCTTCGATAAGCGCGTTCTTTTTCCAGATAAAATCCTTTTTCGCCTGCTTTCTTAGATAATTCTGCCAAAAGTTCTTCGGTAGTATGATGAATAGCCATCTTCACTCCGTCTAATACGGCAGAATAGATAGCAGCCAAAACAAGATAGCTATTAGAATACGGATTGCAGGCGCGAAGTTCAAAGCGCGTCGCATGAGGGTTGGACAAATCACGGATAAGCCCTGCAAGGATCGTGCGATTACGCGATGGAAGTTCTGGCGTATAGCCAAGCGATGTAACGATGCAGACAGGTGCTTCAAAGCCCGGTTTTAGACGATTAAGAGAGTCATTCGTCGCAGAAACAAAGGGATTGATAACTTCATAGTTTTTCAAAATTCCCATGATTGCCCCGTAGCCAACAGCGCTCAAATAGTCTTTTTTCATATCCTGCGGCGTAAAAAGATTGTATACCTTATCATCTTCCATGACCGCGGCGATACCAAAATGCGTATGTTCACCGTTACCGGATAGCCCGATCATGGGCTTTGCTTTGAAATTTACCTCTAAGCCGTTTTCACGAAATACCTCTCGCACCATTGTGCGTACGATAAGTTCATTATCTGCCGCCTGCAAAGCGTCGGTAAAACGCCAATCGATCTCAATTTGCTCACAAACGTGCGTCATCTTGCCCGACTCATCAATTTGCGCCTTTAAACCACCTGTCTCCTTGTGCCCCATCTCTACCTGTAGACCATAGCGGTCAAGCAGTATGACCGCCTGCTCTAATGCCGTTCTAACCGCACCATGTGTACGCTGCCAATATTGTTCCTGCATGACCTGTGAGGCAGACATCTCTTCAATATTCGACTCTTCTAGCGGTGTCTTTACCCAAAACTCTAATTCTGTTGCCGAAGTGAATAGAAAGTCTTTTATCTTCGTGCCATCAATATGTTCAAGCCCCGAAATGTATGGTTTTTCATTAAATATTTGCAATAACTCTTTCTTTAGATAAGCTAATGTATCTTTCAAAACAGCTCTTGAATCTACGCGCCTTCCTTCATGTATAAGAAACGAAGGGATACGCAATGTACCGACGGGTTTTCCCGTTTCTTCGTCAATATGCTCTAAGTTGTAATCAATGAACCAGTTCGCTTCCGGATCGATTGGCATATCCACCTTTGCATTATTCAAAATGGCGATGCCCGTCAATACGACAGATGAGCCATCCGTTTGTACTGCTGTACCATTATAAAAATTATCCATATCCTTGAGGAAAATACGCATGGGTATCTTCTCGTCTGTATCGTTTCCAGCAAGATCAACGCCGACGAGGGAAACAAATTTGATCTCAGAATGTTCTTTTAAAAGACGGACAATTTCTTCTTTGGGAGAATTTGCCAAAATAACATACAATAAGTCGTCCATTTTAACCATCCTTTATTCGTGCAATATCAAACACAAAAAACCGCACAGCAACACTTTTCGTACGATAGACAAAAAGCAAAGCTATACGGCGACGCTGCCGAAATATGTTCCTATCCTCTCGTTAGAATAACACTTCCCCTGCCTTATGTCTAGCGAAATTCTGCCAAAGGCGAGAACTTTTTCTGCCTATGTGGTATAATCGCTAAAACACAGATAAAAAGGGGATGCTTTCTCATTGACAAAACGACATACATGGCACATACGCATTTTCGGCATCGTGCAAGGTGTCGGCTTTCGCCCCTTTGTAAGACGCACGGCAGATGCACTTGGCATCTTCGGCACGGTCTGCAATAAAGGATCTTATGTCGAAATTTATGCCCAAGGCGATAGCGGCTCGCTGCAAAAATTTTGCCGATGGCTCGAAAAAAAACCGCCTGCGCGAGCGATCATTCTAAAAATCCTGCAAGATCCTATCGTGCCTTTAGCGCCCTTTTTAGACTTTCAGATCATCGAAAGTGATAGCGATAGCGGCAATGTTTTTATATCACCGGACATTGCTATCTGCCACAAGTGCCAAAGCGAACTATTCAACAAAAATAATCGCCGCTATCTCCACCCCTTCATCAACTGCACAGACTGTGGCCCGCGGCTTACAATCCTCGCTGCCATGCCCTACGACCGCGAGCGCACGAGCATGAGAGTCTTTCCTATGTGTACTGCCTGTCGCTACGAATACACGCATACTAAATCACGCCGCTATGACGCACAGCCCGTATGCTGCACAGACTGTGGCCCTCATATCTATATCCTTGGCGACGCAGTGCGAGACCATAGCGCGATAAAACTTGCAAGACAAACGCTACAAAATGGCGGCATCGTCGCTATCAAAGGCATTGGCGGCTTTCATCTGGCGTGTGATGCCAAAAATGAAGCTGCCGTCAGGCGATTGCGAGAGCGAAAACGAAGAGTGCAGAAGCCTTTTGCCGTCATGATGCGCGATCTTGGTGTCGTAGAGCGCGAATGTATCATCAGTAATGCACAAAAAGCACATCTTGACAGCTATCAAAAGCCTATTTTGCTGCTGAAAAAAAAAGACAGCGGCAAAATCGCCGCAAATGTCGCACCGGCGCTGCCTTCGCTAGGTGTCATGCTGCCCTACACGCCGCTACACCTACTGATTTTTTCACTGCCTGACGAAATAAAAACTTTCACCGACAGTCTTGTCATGACAAGCGGCAATCCTGGCGGTGCGCCGATCTGTCGTACAGACGAAGATGCCAAAGACGCTCTTTCTTTTGTTGCCGATCTAATCTTGTCGCATGATCGTGAGATTTATATTCGCGCTGATGACAGCGTTTTAGACTTTTACGACGGCGCACCTTATATGATTAGACGCAGCCGCGGCTATGCACCGCTTCCTTTACTGATAGAAGCTTCCTTTCACGGCAGCATACTTGGTATCGGCGGCGAACAAAAAAACACCTTCTGCCTTGCCAAAGATTCACTTTTTTATCCTTCTCCTTATATCGGCGACATGAGCGATCTACGCACGCTAAAAGTGCTGCAACAATCCTTGTCGCACTTAAAAAGACTTCTTGCCATTACCCCCACCGTCGTCGCCGCCGACCTGCACCCACGCTACGAAACGCGCCGCTTTGCCGAAAGTCTTGGGCTTCGCGTTGTCAAGGTGCAGCATCATTACGCACATATACTCTCTGTTATGGCAGAAAACAATCACCTACAGCCTGTGATCGGCGTTAGTTTTGACGGCACAGGCTATGGTACAGACGAAACTATCTGGGGCGGCGAAATCTTATTTTCTACCACACGCACCTTTCGACGGCTTGGCTCTATCGCGCCATTTTTACTTGCAGGCGGCGATAGAGCAGTACGCGAAGGCTGGCGGCTCGCCGTTTGGCTGCTTTATACATATTGTGGCAAAAAAGATGCGCTGCATCTTAGTCAAAAACTCAACTTAGCAACAAAAAAAGAAGCTAGTACCTTGATCCTGCTTCTTACGCAGCACATAAATACGACAATTTCAACAAGCGCCGGACGACTCTTTGATGCCATAAGTGCCATTTTGGGCTATCGCCGCAGCTCTTTCTACGAAGGCGAAGCCGCCATAGCTCTACAATGTGGCGCCGAAGCGGCAGAGCAAGCTGGCAAAGCAGCACAAGCAGATGCCATACTTACCTCATGGCAAGCTACAGGTATGTTGAAAACGGCTGCAGCGACTAAAAACACCATCGCCATCAAAGATGATCGCTTTTTGCTGGCAACGAACGACCTGTTTTACCATCTACTGCAAAAGCATCTGCAAAAGCAAGAAAAAAACCTTCTGGCACTCGCTTTCCACCGCGGCATTGCCGCTGCCATCAATGCCGCCTGCAAAAGAGCACGCAAAATGACAAATTGCACGACAGTAGCATTAACCGGCGGCGTATTTCAAAACACACTTCTCCTGCGCCTTACGCAAAAAGCCTTGGAAAAAGAAGGCTTCTTCGTCCTGCGTCACCATTTGCTAGCACCAAATGACGGCGGCATAGCCGTAGGACAAGCCCTCTTTGCCATGCAAATGCTGCAAGATGAAAAAAAAGAAAGGATAGTGCCATGACTCTTAACAATACACCACAAGGAGAACGTCTGCACATAGGCTTTTTCGGACGCTGTAATGCAGGAAAATCCAGTATAATCAACGCCATTACCGGACAAGATGTCGCCATCGTTTCCCCTAAAAAAGCCACGACGACCGACCCGATAGCAAAGGCGATGGAGCTTTTACCTCTAGGCCCTGTCCTTTTAATTGATACACCAGGCTTTGATGACACAGGTACATTAGGCAATCTGCGCGTCCAAAGGACACGGCGTATACTAAACAAAACGGACATTGCTGTTCTCGTATTTGATAACGCACTTGGAATCAGCACTGTCGATGAAGAGCTTTTACACATCTTTCGGGAAAAAAACATACCCTATCTAAAAGTACGAAACAAATGTGACGATGAAAATGCCTCGTGCTTTTCTTGTACCAAAGACTGCATCTTGGTCAGTGCTAAGAAAAATATCGGCATAGACGAACTTAAAAATCAACTAGGTAAACTCCTGCCGCAAAAAAAGCCGCGTGCCTTCGTGCGCGATCTGATCGCACCTGCCGATCTCGTGCTGCTTATTACACCAATGGATGAGGCGGCGCCGAAAGGGCGGCTAATCTTACCGCAGCAGCAAGCGATCCGTGACATCTTAGAAGCAAAAGCCAGCGCCCTTATCCTGCAAGAAACAGAAATAAGCGCCGCACTAAACAACCTAAAAAAGCCTCCCACTCTTGCAATCTGCGACAGCCAAATCTTTCAAAAAGCGGCATCTGCCATCAATAAAACCATACCGCTGACATCCTTTTCCATCCTCATGGCTCGCTATAAAGGCTTCCTTGCTCACGCTATAGACGGTGTAGCATCGCTCTTGCGGCTTAACGACGGCGATACTATACTCATTTCCGAAGGCTGTACGCATCATCGCCAATGCAATGACATCGGCACAGTCAAAATCCCACGCGGCATAACCAAATACACGCAAAAAAAACTACGCTTTGAAACCTCTAGCGGACAAACCTTTCCGGAAGACCTGCAAAAATACAGCCTGATCATTCATTGTGGCGGCTGTATGCTAAATCAAAGAGAAATGCTGTTTCGCATGAAATGTGCCAAAGATCAAAGCGTACCCATGACAAATTACGGCATACTCCTTGCACATCTGCATGGTGTTTTACAACGCAGCCTAGGACTTTTTCCGCAGCTTGCCGCTAAAATTACCACGGTAGAAAAGTCCTGTTTTTAGCTATTTTATGAAATTTTTTAT
>CAUUGH010000061.1:0-6421 GCA_963544755.1 uncultured Selenomonas sp.
GATGTTTTGCGTAAATTTGGCGTACAATTGACAGTTTTAGAGCCAAGCGCATGGCATCAGCGCATAGGGTTTTTGTTTGCTTTACAGGGATTTTGTCAAAACGGCACTGCAGAAGATACCTTTAGCTTTCCTTATGAAACGGCAGTATTTCATAATATCAAAGGGAGGCGTCTTGACCATGTCTTAAAAGCTTTGAAAGATGCCGGAATAGCGCAAATAAAGTTTAAGGCAGTGACGACACCTTTTAATCTGCATTGGACGTTTGGGTATCTATGTAAGACTATCTATAAAGAACATTCCCATATGATGAAAAATGATAAGAAGTTACAATAAGATATGCTGCACTTACTAAGGAACAACTGATAAATACAGCGCAGATACAAAAATCCAGGCGACTTCATTTTATCAGTGTTTCCTTAATACACGCTTTCTGTATGAAAGGAGAATGAACATGAAAAAAATCATTGCTTTGCTGTTTTTACCACTGCTTTTTCTTATCGTTGGCTGTGGCGGCGAAAGCAAGCAAGAACTTCGCACACTAAAATTTGGTCTTATGCCGGATGTGGATGCTGTTCCTTTTGTCATAGCACAAGAAAAGGGATATTTTGCAGAAGAAGGGCTGACGGTAGAGCTACAGCCGTTTAAAAGTGCTATAGATCGTGACTCTGCCTTGCAAAGTGGAAACCTTGATGGTGCTGTTTCTGATATGCTTGCCGTCGCTTTCGCTAAGGACGGCGGCTTTGATGTAAAGATTACTTCTCGCACAGATGGCAGCTATAAGCTCATAGCAGCGCCAAAAATGGAGAAGCTGACAGTAGCCGCACTTGCAAATAAAGAAGTTGCCGTTTCGCGCAATACGATCATCGAATATGTTACGGATCATATCCTTGAAAGTCATGCAATGTCTGGCGACGATGTAGCCAAAGTTGTCATTCCGCAGATACCGACGCGCCTTGAATTGCTGCAAAATGGTAAGTTGGCAGCGGCGACTTTGCCAGAACCGCTAGCTAGTGTTGCCATCCATAACGGTTGCCACTTCATCGAAGGATCAGACGAAATCGGCATCAATCCTGGCGTTATTTTGTTTACGCAAAAGAGTACGAAAGAAAAACAAAAGGAAATTAAGGCATTGTATCGTGCTTATAACAAGGCTGTAAAATATCTAAACAGCACGGATCGCAGTGAATATATCGATCTTGTCGTGGAAAAAAGCGGCTTTCCGCCCGCAGCAAAAGAAGCGTTGGTTTTTCCTACCTATAAAGAAGCAGAATTGCCGAGAGAAAGTGATGTCAAAGATTGTGTTGCGTGGCTTAAAAATAAGGACTTGATAAAGCAATCGTATAGCTATGCCGATCTTGTGATTGATCTATTGCAGCCATGATTGATTTGCAGCACGTTTCTTATGCTTATACGGCAAATAAACAATCTATAAAAGTGTTGCAAGATGTTAATTTGTATGTTTCTAAAGGAGAAGTTTGTGCCGTCATTGGCCCTTCTGGCTGCGGTAAGTCTACGCTTATTAAAATTATCGCAGGTATTTTGCAAGGGTATCAAGGAAAGGCTACCTTGGGAGGTGAGCCTATTTGCCCAGCACAGCAGCGCATTGGTTTCATGCCGCAAAACTATGGACTTCTACCGTGGAAAACAGTAAAAGAGAATATTGAACTTGGCAAAAAGATTCGTCATGAATCGCTGCAGGAAGATCACACACTACTTTTGATGCGGCGTTTAGGAATTGAGGCGTTCTCTAATCGCTATCCGCATGAACTTTCCGGTGGGCAGCAGCAGCGCGTGGGACTAGCACGCGCTTTTTTGCTGCATCCCGACGTACTTTTGATGGATGAGCCTTTTTCTGCACTTGATGCCATCACACGCGAAGAAATGCAGGAAGTATTTCTCTCTCTTTGGCAAGAGCAATATGTGACAACGCTACTTGTAACGCATTATGTAGAAGAAGCCTTGTATTTAGGACAAAAAATCGTGATTTTTACAAACAATCCTGGTCGCATCGCTGAAATATTGGAAAATCCTCTTTTTGGCAATAGTGACAGCCGCAGTAAAGAAGAATTTTTCCGTATGAGTCGCCATTTGCGTGAAATTATCAAAAAGAACAGGAGCAGGGCATGAAACATTCTTTTTTTGTTTATATCACGGCTGGCGTTACACTTTTTTTTCTATGGTGGTTTCTTTCCCTGCTTTTGCAATTACCAATTGTTCCCGATCCATGGCGAGTTCTTGTTTGTTTGCAGCAAATATTTATCTCATTGATCGCTGTTCATGCTATGTATAGCCTAATGAGAATCGCGTTAGGACTTGCTCTCGCCGTTTGTATTGGCTATCCGTTTGGCATTTTGATGGGCTATGTGCGTGGCATTGATCGATTTGTAGCACCCTTTGTATATTTGCTCTATCCCGTACCTAAGATCGCTTTGCTTCCCATCCTTATGTTGATTGCAGGAGTGGGAGAAACATCTAAAATTTTAATGATATTTTTAATTATTATTTTTCAAGTTGTCATCGCTGTAAGAGATGCCGTGCGCTCAATACCGCAAGAAACCTATATACCGCTTCTTTCGCTTGGGGCATCTTTTTTTGCAATATTGCGTCACATCCTTTGGCCGTATTCTTTACCAAAATTCATCACAGCTGTTCGTGTAGGCATGGCAACGGCAATTTCTGTACTCTTTTTTACAGAAACTTTTGGCGCACAATATGGTTTAGGCTACTTCATTATGGATGCATGGATGCGTGTTAACTATCTGGAAATGTACGCAGGAATTATAGTTTTGAGCCTACTCGGGCTATTTCTCTTTTCAGTGCTTGATTTTATTGAAATGCGGCTCTGTCGTTGGCAATACAAGTAGATGTTTAGCTGCCACATAAAACGGTATTAATTGCTTTTACATACTTTTATCGCACTATACATATTGACCGCACTTTTTAAGAAAAAACTGATTTTTGAACCATTGTCCATAAAAAGTGACAAAACTCTGTATTTGTTGTATAATTAAATTATGTTAAAAGTGTTTTGCAGGTGATAGGGATGGATGGAATATGTCGATAAAAAATACAATTGAAGATTTAGTTAATCAGGAGATTGATACGGTTTTGAGTATGTATCCGGATTGTTGCTCCTGTGATAAATGCAAAGATGACATCATGGCAATAGCACTCAACAACATCTCTCCTAAATATGTATCAACGCGCAAGGGCGATTTATTCGCTAGAATAGCTTCGATGACTCCTAGCTATAAGGTGTTTATCAGTCAGGAGATCGCTAAGGCTATACAGATCGTTCATCAAATGCCACGTCATGAAGAAGATTAAAACAAAGATTCACGCACCTATGTCATCGTGCGAAGCATAAAAAGATGCATTGCGAGTTAGAAGAAGCAGAATAAGAAAAAGGCAGTTATTCGATGTTTTCCGAATAGCCGCCTTTTTGTATGCGTAAAAATAAGCAGGGATGGTGGTTGAACAGAACACATAATGTATAAAAATTATATTTTAAAATGGACTTGATAAATGAGAAAAAGTATGGTGTTTATACTATGAACAATTTGAAAATAGGAGAAAATCATGATAGAGTCTAAAACAGATCCTTTTGTGAAATGGGCTGGTGGGAAAAAACAGTTACTTGATAGACTGAAACCTCGTATGCCAGCAATCTATGAAAAATATTACGAACCTTTCATAGGCGGCGGTGCGCTTTTTCTTTTCCTACAGTCTGAGAAAGCCGTAATAAATGATACCAACGAGCAGCTGATCAACATATATAGACAACTGAAGTTAGATGCAGATGCAGTTATATATGCGGTCGACAAACTTGATGCAAAACCGTGTGATATTGAGCGGTATAAGGCTACTTGCAAAGTTTATAATACAAAAATCCAAGCACATGAATTAGACGCTGAGTGTGCTGCCCTTACGATTTGGATAAACAAGCACTGCTTCAACGGGCTTTATCGCGTAAACTCGAAAGGCTGCTTTAATGTTCCCTATAATAATAAGGCGAACGGTGTATCAATTGATGCAACCAACCTTAGAAATATAGGTCTCTATCTTAGAACAAAAAACGTTGAGATTCGTCAAGGAGATTTTGAAGCAGCTTGCTTTGATGTACAACCAGAAGACTTTGTGTACTTTGATTCACCATATCTTCCAATTAGCGAGACGGCAAACTTTACTAACTATACAAAAGAGGGCTTCTCTTTGCAAGATCACAAGAGACTGGCGGCACTTTATAGAAGATTGTCTAAACAAGGTGTCAAGATGATGTTGAGCAATAATAATGTTCCGCTTGTGTATGAGTTATACAGCGATTTCACGATTGAGCAAGTTGATGTAAGAAGAGCTATTAATAAAGATGCATCAAAACGCTTTGGGAAAGAAGTAATTATTACTAATTACTGAGAGGATGTAAATTATGAGAGAGCTAAGGAAATGCTGATAGGGCTGCCCTGATCGCTATGAAGAATCAGCCCATTGGTACTCTTTTGTTGACTGCTGAGTGCTTTGTCAAGCGTTCGGATTGCCAAATCGCTCGTCATATGCCGATCCGTTAGGCTTGCGACAACGCTGCGGTCATGTAGGTCGATAATCGTACAGTTGTATCGGATACAGTCTTTGTTTTAAAACTTCAGGACCTGAATATTTTTTACAATTTCGTTATCAATATAATTTTTCTTCCCTTTTTTCTTACGTCTTATTTTCAGCAGTCTCTCCATATGTTATTTTAGGCATAGATAAATCTTTACTATAAATATATGCAATAACATTAAAATTTTTCAAGAACTCCTATAATACATTTTAAATCGTCTAAATAAGTATGTTTATGTAATATAAATACAGGAGCTTTTCCTCAAAAAAGCAACAGACTCGTTAATAACACCTATAGATTTTTGTAAGTCATTAATCCTATATTCACGAAACTCTCCTTGCTAAAAAATCTCTTTCATAACCTATCAGCTCGCTATTTTTATCAACTTACTACAGTTATTTTCCTTTTTTTTGTGCTGCTTTTTTAATGTACGACGGGGAATTTTATGTTTATATTGTTTGTTTATGTATATCATATTGCCCATGTGAGCATACGGTAAACGGCATCCGTTTGAACCGCCATTCGATCGCCGAGTTCTCCATATTCCTCTATGGTTTGCTCTAGTGACGAACGATATTCCTGCGCCGGAAAAAGCATTTGCAGATAGGAAAGCCAATGTGCTGTCGATGCTTCGTAGGAAATCGTACAAACAACATCCTCTACAGAAACCTCATAGCTAGAGAGCATCGAACTAATATGATCCTCCCCACAGGGTGGACTAGACGGCAAAGAATGTCCCAGCTTTTGAGAAGCCGCCTCTGCAAGCTCGTTTTGCCCATCCTTGAAGAGCAACAGACGGCAGTATCTTCGGCTACTATTCATCATTTTCTGTAGTGCGGCAGGCTCCCTCATATCAGGTCCCATCGCACTAAATACAAGATCAAATTTACGATGCCAACCATAAGAATCAAGGTCTAGTGCCGCCCAATCTCCTACCACGAAACGGCAGTTTCTCTGCGCGGCTTGTGCAGATGCCGTCGCATGCTGTATTGCCTCCGCTGAGATATCAAGCCCCGTCGCATCGACTCCACGCTCTGCCCATGCCATAACCATATCGCCCATCCCACAGCCGATGTCAAGCATTGAGACAATCCGTTCTGGAATCTGCATAGCATTGTTAGAGATACTTTGTCGGAGGATTCGCCCCTCTTCTTTTGTAATAGAGCGATAGCGATCATCCCAAATGCGGCTTTCCTGTTTCGACACGAACATCCATGCTCCCTCAAAAAACAAACATGACAGATACGTTACGTCATCGCCGTAATATCTATCTGGCGATCATAGAAAGGACTGTCCGCTCCATAATGCTCAACACTCAGCACACATATGGACGGGAAATCCGTACGCAGCCGCAGAAGAATTCGCTCACGACAGGCAGGATCGACGCATGAAAGTGCCTCATCCAAAAACAGCCAGTCCGGCTTCTGCGCCCAAATCCTGCCGAATGCCAACCGTTGCTGCTCCCCGGAGGAAAGAGTCTTGTCCCATGCAAACGCTGTGTCATCGGCATCATACAAATGCTCTAACTCTACGATAGAAAGGATCTCACGACAACGCTCTCGCGAGAGCCGCAGTGTCGAATCCGGATACGAAAGAACATCCGACAGACATACCTCCGGCAGATAGGGTGTCTGTGTCAAAAAGAGCGACCGCCCTTCGGGAAACTCGATCTGCCCCTTGCCGAACGGCCAAAGTCCGCGAAGCGCATAAAGCAGTGTCGTCTTCCCACAGCCGGATGCTCCTTTAAGAGCCACGCGCTCACCCGGAGCCAAGCTGAATGCAACATCCCTAGGGGCTGTCCTTTCAGCAGGAAATTCCAAG
>CAUUGH010000062.1:0-6415 GCA_963544755.1 uncultured Selenomonas sp.
TGCCGTTTAGGTTGACGGTGTTGTTGTTTGTGGTTGCGCCTTCGCCGCCTGTGACGCTATTTACTTGGGCATTTATGAGGTTTACCGTATTGCCCGTGGCGTTGCCGTTGGTAGATTTGCCGCCGTAAACATTGTTGAAGCCTGTGCCGCCTTTTATGTTGACGATGTTATTTGATGCTTCGCCACTTGTCGAACGACCGCCGTAGACATCTTTATTTGTTGCCGTGCCGCCTTTTATGTTGACGGTATTGTATGTAGACGCGCCGCTATCTGTAACGCCGCCGAAAATGTCGCCGTTTAATGTGCCGTCCGTGATGTTGACAATATTCTTTTCTGCTTTGCCCGTACCGCTAGCTTCTGCGCCTTGCACATCCGCACCTACCGTGCCGCCCGTGATGGTGACGGTATTTTCTGTAGCGTCGCCGCTATTTTCAGTTTTGCCGCCGTAGACTTTTTGTGTCGTGCCGCCCGTTATTTCGGCGAAGTTGCCATTGGCATTGCCGCTTTTAGCTTTGCCGCCTATAAGTGAGCCGGTCACGGCGCCGCTTTTTAAGATGGCGTGATTGCCCGTCGCGTTGCCGTCTGCGGCTTCAGCGTAGCCGCCTGTCATACTTTTAACCACTGCGCCTGTGCCATCTAGCGTGAGATAATTGCCTATGCTGTTTTTTACGTTCTCACCCGTTGCCGTCGAGCCGCTGCCGGCTGTCCAGCCGCCGTAGGCATCTTTAGTACTATTATTGTCACTTAAAGTGATTTTGTTGTTTCGCGTCGTGTTGCCAAGAGTAGAGCGACCGCCCCAGATGTTTGTTCCCTCCTCATCTTTAGCCGTCGAATCTTTGAACTGGTAGGTGCGATAGTTGATTGCTTTGGTGTTTGATTCGTTTTCGATTATAGTTTCAGTGGTTTCTTCCGTTTGTCCTACTTTCTTTGGCCCACTAAACTCAAAGCCATTATCGTTCCACATCAATATGCCTTTACCGACTTTTGCGTTTTTTACACGAAGCTGGCTAAGGCTGTCGAATTTTGTTTTGTGCGTCGTATCCGTGAGGTGGAGCAAAGCGGTGCTTGTACTTGTATATGTACTGAAATTAAAATTTATCGTCGAAAAATTTTCAATATTGAGTACCTTAGCATTGGTGTTGACATTTAGTATGTTGTTTTTTACTTCGCCGGTACTGCTACTTTTGCCGCCGATGAGTTTACCGTTGATCGCGTAGCCGGCTTTCATTTTGCTCTTACCGTCGCCGAGGTTTACCGTATTATCTGATACTTCGCCAGAGTCAGAAGAGTAGCCGCCATAAACCGTTTGCGTTATCATACCGCCCGTGATTGTGACGGTATTGCCTGTCACCTTGCCTTTTCCATAGGTAGAGCCACCGTAAATGTCACCGTTGATCGTACCACCTGTAATATTGACTTTATTACCTGTAACATTGCCTTTGCCATTCGATACGGCACCACCGCAGACATCGCCGCCGTTAATAGTGCCTCCTTCGATGGTTGCCGTGTTGTTTTCTACATTGCTGTCAGCATTATCTTTTGCATAGCCGCCGTAAATATTTTTGATATTATTTACACTGCCGTCCTTGAGTGTTGCTGTATTGCCCTTGATGATGCCTGCGCCTGTTTCTGCCATACCGCCGGCCATATCGCCGTTTAGATGATTCCCGTTAAACGTGGCATGATTATTTTCTACACTGCCGCCGCCTTTGGTGACGCCGCCATAGATGCCGTCAGCAGATGAGAGCAGCCCTCCTGTCGCCGGATTGACAGTGACACGGTTACCTGTTACGCTCCCGGTGCCAAATGTAAGACCACCGTAAAGCTGTTTATTATATCCTCCCGTTATGCCGTTAAAGGTCAGCGTGTTATCCTTTACGTTGCCGCTATCGGTAGCAGTACCGATAAAGCCTGCCGCTGTACCGAAAGCAGGTCCGCCGCCGGGATTTTTAGCATTATCTGCCGGTTCACGCGTAGCATCAATCGTTATATTTTGCCCCGTAACATCAGCTGCATCGGCAGATACTGCCGAAAAAAATGTGCTGCTGCCGAGCGCGAGCGCGACGAAGAGTGAGAGATGGCGCTTGGGTGTTTTTGTTTTTAGCATAGTTACCTCCTATGGGTTAATAGCCTTATGAAAATTGCATACACTTAGGGATTTGGTTTTATTATAGCGATTTCATGCTGTTTTATCAAATAAAACAGCATGAAAAATTTTTGGCAGCTGCAAGTATAAAAGATTTAAAGAAGAAAGGCGCGAAATAAAAAAGACTATCGCTTAAATTCTTGCTGCGATAGTCTTTTTAAGCGCTGCTAAGTAGATGCGCTAAGGGCGCGGTTATATTTTATTTGCTCGTGCGCTCTTGCGCTTTAGCTGCTGCATCCGGGCGCATATGTGGGAAGAATAAGACGTCGCGAATGGATGCATTATCTGTTAAGAGCATTACCAGACGGTCGATGCCGATGCCAAGACCGCCTGTCGGCGCAAGACCGTATTCCATCGCATGGATGTAGTCGCGATCCATCGGATGCGCTTCCTCGTCGCCGGCTTCGCGCTGCTTTACTTGCTCTAAGAAGCGCAGCTCTTGGTCGATTGGATCGTTTAGCTCTGTAAAGCCGTTGGCTAATTCTCGCCCGTAGACGTAAAACTCAAAGCGATCCGTGATGCGCGGATCGTCGCTGTTTCTTTTGGCTAGCGGTGAAATTTCCGTCGGATGTCCTGTAATAAAGGTCGGTTGCAGCAAAGTTTCTTCGACTTTTGCTTCAAAAGCTGCGTTTAAGATGGCACCGATGCCGTGCTTTTCTTCGTAGGCGATGCCGATGGCATCAGCCATGGCACGCGCCTCTTCGACTGTCTGAGCGCTCAGGAAGTCTTTTCCCGTCGCTTCTTTTACCGCGTCGTTCATGCTGATGCGACGAATATTTTTCAGATCGATTGCCATGCCCTCGTAGGTCAGAGCAGTCGTGCCGAGTACGTCTTTTGCTGCCTTACAGCAGATGCCTGCCGTAAGATCCATGAGGTCGTTGTAATCGGCATAAGCTTGATAAATCTCAATGGATGTAAATTCTGGATTATGTCGCACATCAATGCCTTCGTTGCGGAAGATGCGCCCGATTTCGTAGACGCGCTCTAGACCGCCGACGATGAGCCGCTTGAGATTTAGCTCTGTCGCGATGCGAAGATAAAGCTTCATATCAAGCGCGTTATGATGCGTTACAAAAGGACGCGCCGCCGCGCCGCCTGCGATCGTAGACATCACGGGCGTTTCTACTTCTAAAAAGCTGCGTTCGTCGAGGTAGCGGCGGATCGATTGGATGATCTTCGTGCGTTTGATGAACGTGTCTTTGACAGTGGGGTTCATGATGAGATCGACATAGCGCTGACGGTAGCGCATTTCCACGTCTTTTAGCCCGTGAAATTTTTCTGGCAGAGGGCGAAGCGATTTGGCAAGGATGGTGAAATCATCGATGCGTACCGTAAGTTCGCCGCGCCGCGTGCGAAAGACGATGCCCTTTACGCCGATGATGTCGCCAATGTCTAAAAGTCGAAATTCCTGATATTTTTTTTCACCTAAAATGTCGAGTTTGAAATATATCTGGATCTTGCCGGACAAATCCATGAGTACGGCAAAACTCGCTTTGCCGTGACCGCGAATCGCCATCAAGCGTCCGGCGATGCTGACTTTTTCTGTGCTTTCTTCTTCGCCGAGCGATTTAAAGCTAGATAGTATATCTGCCGCATGATGCGTGACTTCGTAGCGTTGCCCAAAGGGGGCGATGCCCATTTCGCGAAATTTTTCCATTTTTTCACGGCGCACGCGCATGAGTGTATGCAAATCTTCTTGCTGCGCCGTATCTTCTTTCTTTTCAGCCAATATGTCCTCTCCTAACTTATCATTTAATCGCGACGACCTCATAGCGGATGATGCCTACAGGTGCGTGTACGTCCACGCGATCACCGACGCGCTTACCCATGATCGCAGCGCCGACAGGTGATTCATTGGAAATCTTAAACTCCATCGTGTCCGCTTCTGCTGTGCCGACTATAGTATATGTTTCCTGCTCGTCTAATTCGAGGTCTTTGATCGAAACAGTGCTGCCCATCTGCACGGTGTCTGACGATGTGCCGCCTTTTATAATGGCGCTGTTACGAATCTTCGCTTCAAGATCTAATATCTCGCCTTCAAGAAATGCTTGCTCATTTTTTGCATCGTCGTACTCTGAGTTTTCCGATAGATCGCCTAGTGCGATCGCCGCTTTTAGCCGCTCTGACACCTCGATACGCCGCACGCTCTTTAAGTAGTCTAGCTTTTCTTGCAGCTTTTTATAACCTTCTTCTGTCAGCATAACACGCTTTTCTGTCATTAAAATTCTCCTTTTTCAGTGTCTGTCGATGTTTTTGATCATGATTCATTATGGGCAGCGCCTCGCGCCTTGCCAACGAAGGATAATTATTTGACGCTACTAACACCGGCTTTAGCTAGTGCTAGCTTTTTTGAGCGCGGCAGACGTTTTATTTCGCGCTCACGGCGCTGCGCCTCGCTTTTTTGGCTAAATTCTTCATAATAAAGGAGCCGTACAGGACAGCGCCCCTTAGTATATTTTGCGCCTTTTTTCGCATTGTGTGCGCTAAGACGCTTTTTTAGATCGTTCGTCCAACCGGTGTAAAGCGTGCCATCTGAGCAGATGAGTATATAGGTAAAAGCGCACACCTTATTTTTTTTCCTCGCGGCGAATCGTGACTTTCTCCATGATGACATTAGAAAGCGGCTTATCTTGCAGATCTGTATCTACTTTGCCAATTTCGCGCACGACTTCCATGCCCTTTATGACCTTGCCGAAAACCGAATGATGCCCATTGAGCCACGGCGTCGCCGCTAGTGTGATGAAAAACTGCGAGCCGCCCGTATTAGGTCCGGCATTTGCCATCGAAAGGATACCTTCTTGATCGTGTTTTAAATCTTTATGAAATTCATCTTGAATCGTATAGCCGGGACCGCCCGTACCCATGCCGTCCGGATCGCCGCCTTGAATCATAAAGCCATCGATCACGCGGTGGAAAATCAGCCCGTCATAAAAGCCCTTTTCTGCAAGATCCGTGAAGTTTTTCACCGTAATCGGCGCCTTATCCTCAAAAAGTTCGATCTCAAATGTACCCTTATTGGTCGTAAAAACTGCTATAGGATTTGCCATTTTTTTCGCTCCTTTCGTCTTGTCATTTGTACCTGCTGCCGTGCAGCCCGTCGTCAAGAAAACGAATGTCGCCAGCAAAAAAACAAGAACCTTCTTCATAGTGTAAAACCTCCTTTATCGCTCCAATGGCGCATTTCGCCCGGCTCTAGCGGTGTCCAATATGCCAAGGGGTGTCCGGCGGCAAAAAAGTCTGCTGGCGGCTGCCAAGGAGGATAGCCGACGCTATGCATTGTAACTAGTGCCTTAAACTTCGTCCTTGCACAAAACTCTTTTGCACCGACATCTGAAAATTCCTCTAAGCGTCCGTCTACGGGGAAAAAGGCGACATCGCCGGTAAGCCCGTCGAGCTTTTTCATCTGCTTCATAAAGCCGTTTTTCGCTAGCTTATTGTTTTCTTCTGTATCGCCCTTCCAATGCCACCAGTTAAAATCGCCGGCATGAAATATACGCCTGCCGCCTAGCTCTACGAGAAAAGATGTTCCCGTATCTGTCGAAGAAAACGTATCGACGCGGATGCCATCTTCTTCATGATGACTATAGTCTGCAAGATACACCGTCTTTTCCGTTGGAAACCGCTTGCCGCGCTTCGTGCGCCGGATCTCATCCGCCATAAAATACCGCGTGATCGTCGCTTCATAATCTAAAATATGCACATCGAAATGATCAAAATGCGCGTGCGACACAAAAAAATATATTTGCTCTGCGTCGCCTAAAAGCCGCTTTAGCACCTGCGCCGGATCGCGGTAAGCGTCAAAAACCAGCAGTGTGCGCGAAAGCCGTACGGCAAAGCCGCTGTTAAGTAAATATGAAATCTCCAAGCGTTGCCTCCTTTATTGTTAAAGAGATTTACCTAAAGAACAGACAACATTATAGCAGAAGATGAGATGAAAACACAATGAAATTGTCATGGCTACCACTTAAAAGAGTAAGCAGTTAATCCTAAAGGGTGCAGATTGCTAAACAAACTACACGCACAAACGTCCGCTTTGTGGACAAAAGTGCGCCGCCCTTACACGAAACCATGCCAATCAGTCTTAGCCTTTGGCTTTATTTCTTGGACTTTCATGATAAACTAAACGGTTATGTAATGGCGTATTTGGCACACGAAAAAGCACCGCCTCATATGAAGCGGTGCCGTGCTTTTTGATGGTGACGCGTACGGGATTTGAACCCGTGAAGCCGCCGTGAAAGGGCGGTGTCTTAACCACTTGACCAACGCGCC
>CAUUGH010000063.1:0-6373 GCA_963544755.1 uncultured Selenomonas sp.
GCTATCCGCTGATCGTGCGCCCCGCCTACACGATGGGCGGCACGGGCGGCGGCATCGCAGAAAATGAAGAAGAGCTTATCGAAATCGTCATCAAAGGACTAAAGTACAGCATGATTGGGCAGGTGCTCATTGAGCGCAGCGTTGCCGGTTGGAAAGAAATCGAGTACGAGGTCATGCGCGACGGCAACGACAACTGCATCACGGTCTGCAATATGGAAAACTTCGATCCCGTAGGCGTTCATACGGGCGACAGCATCGTGGTTGCACCATCACAGACACTTTCTGACCACGATTATCAGATGCTTAGAAGTGCCTCCTTGCGTATCATTCGCGAGCTAAGCATCGAAGGCGGCTGCAACGCGCAGTACGCGCTTGATCCAAGCAGCAACCGCTACTATGTTATCGAAGTCAATCCGCGCGTCAGTCGTTCTTCCGCTTTGGCATCGAAGGCAACGGGATACCCAATCGCGAAAGTTTCGGCGAAAATCGCTATCGGCTATTCTCTTGATGAAATCACTAACGCCGTAACAAAGAAAACAAAAGCTTGTTTTGAACCATCTATAGACTACTGCGTCGTCAAATTTCCACGTTGGCCGTTCGATAAATTCGTCTTTGCTGACCATACACTTGGCACACAGATGAAGGCTACAGGCGAAGTCATGTCCATTGATCGTAACTTTGAAGGCGCGATCTTGAAGGCGGTTCGCTCATTGGAAATCGGCGTAAAGCGTCTACATATGCCGGAAATGGACGATTGGAGCGACGAAAAGCTCAAAAAATCGTTAGAAAAGATCAACGACGAGCGAATCTTTGCGATTGCCGAAGCATTTCGCCGAAGGATCGCTGACATTGATGATGTCTATGAATGGACAAAAATCGACCGTTGGTTCTTGTGCAAAATAAAACGCATCGCTGATATGGAGATGCGGCTCATAGAGAAAAATATCACACCAAAGCAGCTTATCGAAGCGAAAAAAATCGGTCTTTCCGATGCTGCAATTGCTGAACTTTCTGGTAAGAGCATGAACGAGATTCGCACGATGCGCAAGGCGATGAAACTTCTGCCGTGCTATAAGATGGTCGATACTTGTGCCGCAGAATTTGAAGCAATGACACCATATTATTACTCTACATTTAATGCACAAGAAGATGAATTAGAAATAAACACGCAAAAACGCAAGATAATCGTGCTCGGCTCAGGACCTATCCGCATCGGGCAGGGGGTCGAGTTCGACTATTGTTCCGTTCACTCCGTCTGGGCGCTGCGCGAAATGGGCTACGAAGCCATCATCATCAATAACAACCCCGAAACGGTCAGTACGGACTTCGACATTTCCGATCGCCTGTATTTCGAGCCGCTGACGATCGAAGATGTTTTAAACATCGTTGACAAAGAGCAGCCCGAGGGTGTCATAGTGCAGTTTGGCGGACAGACCGCCATCAATTTGGCGGCATCGCTGCAAAAAGCAGGCGTACATATTTTCGGTACATCTGTTGATGATATTGATCGCGCAGAAGATCGCGAGCGATTTGAAGATGTGTTGCGCCAAACACAGATTCCTTGCCCTAAGGGGATCAGCGTTACCGACGTGGAAGCTGCAGTCGAAGGTGCCGCAAATATCGGCTATCCCGTCATGGTGCGCCCGTCTTATGTTCTCGGCGGCAGAGCGATGGAAATAGTCTATAAAGAAGAAGAATTGCGCGATTATCTAAAGCGTGCCGTCAAAGTTACGCCCGATCATCCGGTGCTTGTTGATCGCTATATGCAAGGCACAGAGGTCGAAGTTGATGGTATATGCGATGGCGTGACGGTCGTCATTGCCGGCATTATGGAGCATATTGAGCGCGCCGGCGTACACTCGGGCGATAGCATAGCCGTCTATCCGCCGCAGACGCTCCCTTCGCGTGTGCTTTACACCATCATTGACTATACGAAGCGTCTTGCTTTAAACCTCCATGTCAAAGGAATGCTCAATATCCAATACGTCGTTGTCAATGATGAGGTCTATGTCATTGAAGTAAATCCACGCTCAAGTCGTACGGTGCCATTTTTGAGCAAAGTAACAAACGTCAATATGGTCAATCTTGCAACTAGAGCGGCGATGGGACAATCTTTAGAAAAACTGGGATATTTCTCCGGTCTTATATCACCGAAGTCATATGTCGCTGTCAAAGCTCCTGTATTTTCTTTTGCCAAAATGCAAGACGTCGATATTTCCTTAGGTCCTGAGATGAAATCTACAGGCGAAGTCATGGGGATCGACAATAACTATGCACGAGCACTTTATAAAGCAATTACGGGTGCTGGCATGAATATGCCAAAGAGCGGACAGATTCTCTTCACCGTAGCGGATAAAGATAAAGAGGAATTAAAGCAGCTTGCTAAAGCTTTTTATGAGCTGGGTTTTCAAATTGTTGCCACAGAAGGCACGGCGCGTGTGATACAATCCGTAGGTATCGACTCAGATATTGTCGGCAAGGTGCATGAGCGCAGCACGGACATCATTCAGATGATCAAGACGGGGCAAATTCAAATGGTCGTCAACACACTGACACAAGGCAAAGACTCTGCACGCGATGGCTTTAAGATTCGTCGTGCAACGGTAGAACACGGCATTGTTTGCCTGACATCGCTAGATACAGCATGGCAAGTCCTGCGCGTCTTGTCTTTTATAAAGCAACACCATCTGATTCATGTACTGGCATTGCAAGACTATATTTGCGGCGACGATCTGGCTTAATAGACTTGTCGAGGACAAAATTTCAAGATATAATAGAAGAAGTGCAATAGATACATATTTAGGGGGGTCAAAAATGGCAGATGAACGATTGATTGTAGCTTTGGATGTTCATTCTATGGAGGAGGTGGAGCATCTAGTCGAAACATTAGGTGATAGTGTGAGCTTTTATAAAGTTGGCATGGAGCTTTTTTACAGCGTTGGCGCAAAGGTTATTGAGTACCTGAAAAACAAAGAGAAAAAGGTCTTTCTTGATCTTAAACTTCACGATATTCCCAATACTGTTGCTAATGCGCTGCGCGTTTTAACACGCTTGAAGGTCGATATGGTAAATGTCCATGCGCTTGGTGGGCTTGTTATGATGGAAAAGGCACTTGATGCGCTAAAAGATGAAGCGGCAAAGCTCGCTATTGAAAGACCTAAGCTTGTGGCTGTAACTATTTTAAGCAGCATGAGCATGAAAGATTGGAAGCGTCTTTGCCAGGAAGCTGATCTTGATGCAAAAGCTGTACATCTGGCAAAACTCGTACAAGAAGCGAAGCTAGATGGCGTAATTTCCTCGCCGATGGAAGCAGAAACCATTCGACAGGCTTGCGGTAAAGACTTTTTGATCGTAACGCCTGGCGTTCGCCCGGCAGGTGCTGCCATTTATGACCAAAGTCGCATTACGACACCGGCAATTGCCATAAGCGGCGGAGCAACGCATCTTGTTGTCGGTCGTCCGATTCGTCTAGCAAGCAACCCTAAGCAAGCAGCAGAAAATATTTTGAAGGAAATGGAGAACGTATCGTCATGACAGAATCGCAAGTCAAAGACTTGCTGACGAAAACCCATGCCATTATGCACGGGCATTTCCTATTGACATCGGGACTTCATAGTCCGCACTATGTAGAAAAATTCAATATCTTGCAGCATCCTAAGTATACGGAGCTTCTTTGCCAAGCGATAGCAGAAAAATTCAAGGAAGAGTCTATCGACACCGTTGTAGGTCCTTTGACAGGCGGTATTCTTTTAGCACATGAAACGGGAAAAGCACTAGGTAAAAGAGCTATTTTTACCGAGCGTGAAAATGGTAAAATGACTTTTAGACGAGGTTTTTCTCTAGCAAAAGCTGAGCGTGTTTTGATCGTAGAAGACATTGTTACAACCGGCGGCTCTATCAAAGAAGTCATTGATGTGGTGTATGAATTTGGTGGGATTCCTGTAGCTGTAGCAATGCTAGTAGATCGTAGCGGCGGCAAGGTGCATTTTGACCATGTGCCAAGCACGGCTCTTTTGCATATGAACGTTGAAGCATACAAGCCCGAAGAATGTCCGCTCTGCAAGGTGGGGATACCTTTGACAAAGCGCGGCAGATCCGGCAAATAAAAAAGACAGGAGCAACTTTTTGGCTCCTGTCTTTTCGTGTTATGTATAATTAGGAGAAAACATTGAAAGAAGAAACGATAAAAAAAGTAGAAGAAGATATTAAGAAATGGGCATATTTAGCAAAGCTTCCCACACAGATGGCAGGTTTTTCATATCAAAAAAACATGACAGTCGAAGACGATATATATCTTATTTTTTCTTACGAAAATTCTGCGGCGCACTGCACGGCGGCAGCATATTATCATGAAGAAACCAAGGAATATAAACTTCGTGTACAAATAGGTCTGACGAAATTTTGCCGTATTGAATGTATCACGCCAAATATTATAGTTTTTGAAAGACAGCTGCAAGAACACCTGCAAAAAATTCTCATAGAACTTACGACATTCGATCCAAAAACGATCAGCAGCATCGTACATAAAAAAAATATCATGACATGGGAATATGGTAAAAGCCTGCCGCCTGTATTAGATGGCTTTGAGCGATTTATTTCGCCAGATAAGCCGCTTAAAATTACGAATGGCTCGTATATCATCTTGGACTATTCAGATTTTTCTATTGAGAGCAATTTTACCCTTTACTACAATATTTTTCGTGATGAATTTTTCGGAGAAGGCAGCATCTATGGAGTTTTGCAAACTAATTATCTGTTTGATACGAATGAACTATCAGAGCTTTCCGGTAAACTTCAATATCATTTAGTTACGCAACTACAAGATATTAGGCAAAAAGCTCTGATGCAAAAGCGGTAAAAGGAGCATGATTTAATGTCGTTTTCAAAAGAAATTCTTGCTTTAAAAGAACGTGTTTTAAAAGATTTGTCAGCTTCATTTAGAAAAATTGAGAAGATCAGTGAAGAAAACACATTAAAAGTGTTAAACGCGATGCATATATGTAAAGTTTCTGAGATACATTTTAACACATCGTCGGGCTATGCCTATGATGATCTTGGCAGAAGCAAGCTTGAAGAACTTTATGCAAGAGTTTTTGGTGCTGAAAGTGCCTTAGTGCGTACACAGTTTGTTTCCGGTACACACGCTTTAGCCACAGTGCTATTTGGCATCTTGCGATCAGGTGATAAGCTGGTATCTTTGACCGGCTCACCTTACGACACGATGCAGACCGTTATCGGCTATAAAGTGCCTACCAAAGGCTCGCTGAAAGAATATGGGATTTTATATGAGGAACTTTCCTTGAAAGAAGGGTACGTAGACATAGAAAAAATTGCCACAGTGCTTGATGAGTCGACAAAGATGGTCTTGATTCAGCGATCATGCGGTTACAGCAAACGACCGACACTTACAATCGAGAATATTAAAGACATCTGCGCCGAGGTTCATCGCCTGCGTCCTGATTGCATCTGTTTTGTCGATAATTGTTACGGCGAGTTTGTGGAAACCAAAGAGCCGACGCAGGTAGGAGCGGACATTATGGCAGGATCTTTAATCAAAAATCCCGGTGGTGGACTTGCGCCAACCGGCGGCTATATCGTAGGACAAAAAGAGCTTGTAGAGTGCGCTTCGTATCGCTTAACCGTGCCTGGTATGGGCGCAGAACTTGGTGCATCACTTGTCAACAATCGCTTGTTCTTTCAAGGTCTGTTTTTAGCCCCACATATAGTATCACAAGCAGTTAAAGGAGCATTATTTGCAGCTGGTATCTTTGAAAAACTTGGCTACAAAACATATCCTAAAGTAGGTAAGAAGCGAAGCGACATCATTCAAGCAATAGAGCTTGGCACAGCAGAAAAACTCGTGGCATTTTGCTGCGGTGTTCAAAAATATTCCCCGGTCGATTCCTTTGTAAAACCAGAGCCATGGAATATGCCGGGGTATACAGATCAAATCATCATGGCGGCTGGAACTTTCGTGCAAGGCGCGTCCATCGAATTTAGTGCTGACGGTCCTATGCGTCCGCCGTATAACGTCTATCTGCAAGGCGGTCTTACTTTCGAGCAAGTCATGTTTGGCATTTTAGGTGCTGCTGAAGAAATTGCACAGATCTCATAAATTGCACACATCACAAAAAATGCCATGCAAAGAGCAATTTGTCTGCATGGCATTTTTTATCAAAAGCGTCGATAAGAGCCGATCACTTTGCCAAGAATCTTTACATTTTTTTCATAAAACGGTTTCATCTCATCATTTTCCGGCTGCAATCGTATGCAGTCCTTTTCTGCGAAAAAACGCTTGACCGTAGCACTGCCGCCATCGACAAGAGCAACGACAATATCATTATTATCTGCTGTTTCCTGCTGTTTGACAAAG
>CAUUGH010000064.1:0-5632 GCA_963544755.1 uncultured Selenomonas sp.
CCGTAGATGTTCGACGCGCCCTCGCCCGTGACGAGGTTCAGATAGTCGCGCGTCTTTGCGCCGCCGTCGAATTTTACCTTCTCGTCCTTTTCGACGGAGAAGTCCTCCCATTTGAGGATGTTGTGATCGCTTTTGCCCGCGATGTTCATGGTTTTATCGGCGGTGGAAATATCCGCCGTTCCTGCATTCGCCGCTGCGTTCGTGCCCTCGACGGGCAGCGCGTAAGCGTTCGGCATGGCAAAAGGCGCAGCAAATGCACCTGCAAAGAGCGCATACGCCACAGCCAGATGCAAGTGTTTCTTCGATGCTACTTTCATTTTGCTTCGTCCTTTCTTATTTTAAGCAATTCATCTATTTTTGCCAGATGCTTACGGATCTCTTGATCTATTTCATGAGCTTTACGCACCTTAGGAGCTGTGTTTTTTGCTGCTTTAGCCGCTTCTTTTTGCTTTACGGCTTCAGAAATGGTACCGACAGCTTCGACCACGATGCCTACCATGACATTTAAGAGCGTGATGGCAGTAAGAAGTATGAACACCAAAAAATATAGCCACGCATAAGGGTACATCGCCATGATCGGTCTTGCCACAGCTGTCGCCCATGATTCAAAGGTCATTACCTGGAACAGGGTAAACATGGAGCCGCCGATGTCGCCGAACAGCTCTGGAAACGCATCGCCATACATCGTGCTGCCGAAAACTGCAAAGATATAAAACACAATGAAGAGCAACAGAAGCGCCCATGTCATGCTGGGAATCGCCTTTAGCATAGAAGATACCAATATCTGCAGCTCAGGAAACTCCGCTAAGGCCTTTAGCAGGCGAAAGATACGAAAAGCTCGTATGACGGAAATGCTGGAAGAAATAAAGATGATAGAGCTAAGTACGATGACGAAGTCGAAGATGTTCCAGCCCTCTGACCAGAATTTTCGCCGATAGACCAGCAGCTTGGCGATTAATTCGATGGTAAAGATCACCAAACACGCCTTGTCAATCGCCTCTAAAAGTGCAACTTGCTCTAAAGACAGCGTGCGTTCTGTCAAGATGCCTAACACGCCGGCATTTAAGATGATGACAAAAGTGATGATTTTTTGCGTATGCTTCCAATGAAGCACGTTTTCCAATATGTTCATTTTGCTATCCACTCCACCGCTGTCGCTGATGATAGTTTAGGAAAACACTGATAAGTTCAGCCACCCATCTTCATTTTATCAGCGTTTCCTTGGAAAAAATAAGACAAAGGCGCGACACTCCCTTGTCTTTGTCGCCTTTATTTTCTCATATTTTATCAAAATGTCAATTAAGAAAACACTTATAAATTCAACGCTGCCATCAATTTCTCTGCTGTTATTATCGCAAAAAACAAACATCTCATAAGAGATTTGCAAAAAGTGATATTTTCTTACATGAAAGTGGCGTATCTAGATAGTCTACGAACTGCAAAAATCAGTATTACCTTATAAAACGTGATTTTCCCTCAACCCCCTGATTTATAAGGGTTTGCGGCTATCGTTTTCGCATCTGTCTACAATTTGTCTACAAAATTACTTGCCTACAATCTCACCGAAGATACGCGCCGTAAATTTATTGGATACTGATGTTACAAAAAAGCTTGACAACAACCTTTTGCATATTTTATAAATTCCTTGATGTTTGCTCTTGAAAAAAGTTTCTGTATCGTTGATAATGAATAAGACACTTTTCAAGCGAAGGGAGAATGACCATGACGGCCAAAGAATCGCTAAAGCATATATGCAGCTTTTGTAAACGCGAAGTCACCGTACACGATCAGTACGATATGCCTATTTACGATCCTAATACCGGCTTTGCTATATGCAAAAACTGCGTAAAGGACATATACAATTTTATTAAAGAGCATGAAACGGAAAATGTAATGCAGGAAAAACGTGATTTTGCTGACCGCTTAGACGAGCTTTTGAAAAAAAACAAACCGCACATCATCAAAGCATATCTTGACGAGTATATCATAAGCCAGGATCGCGCAAAAAAGGTCCTTGCCGTCGCTGTTTATAATCATTACAAGCGCATGAAATATGCCTATTTAAACGAGGACGGCACGGACATCGAAAAATCAAATGTTATTATGCTAGGACCGTCAGGCTGTGGTAAGACAGCGCTTTTGTCACATTTGTCGCGGCTTTTAGACATTCCTTTTGCCGTAACCGATGCGTCTAGCCTGACAGAAGCGGGCTTTGTCGGTGCAGACGTAGAAGTCGCTGTTAGAAATTTATACTATGCAGCGGATAAAGACATCGAAAAGGCAGAGCGCGGTATTATCTACCTAGACGAATTTGACAAGATAGCGCGTAAGTCCGGCGCAAACAACTCGATCACAGCAGACCCTGGACACGAGGGCGTGCAGCAGGCACTTTTAAAAATGCTCGAAGGCTCTGTAGTGGAGTTTACAGCAAGAGGACAAAGAAAGCATCCAGAAGCACCGACGATCAAGGTCGATACGAAAAATATCTTGTTTATCGTTGGCGGTGCTTTCGTCGGCATTGAAGATGTCATAAGTAAGCGCATCAAAAAAGATATGGTTGGCATGGGTTTTGGTGCTAATATCGAAAGCAAGGAAAAAGATGTCGCCAGGCGCTTTGATGAACTTATTCATAAGGTGCGCCCCGAAGATCTCATGCAGTATGGCATTATCCCCGAGATCATAGGTCGTCTGCCCGTGATATGCACGCTAGAAACACTCGCAGAAGACGATCTCCTGCGAATCTTGACAGAGCCTAAAAATGCCCCCATAAGGCAGTATGAAAAGCTGCTGTTGATGGATAATGTCGAGATGGTTTTTGAAGAAGCCGCGCTTCGTGCCGTCGCTAAAAAAGCAATCGAAAGAAAAACGGGAGCTAGAAGCTTAAAAGGCATCATCGAGGATACGATGCTAAATGTCATGTTTGAAATACCAAAATCTGAAAAAAAACGCCGTGTTACGATCACAAAAGAATGTATAGAAAAGGGCGTAGAGCCAAAGATCGAAGTATTGGCATGAGCGACGATTTTATCAGCGAATAGCTTTATGAAGAAGCAAAAAGCCCCCCAAGTGATCATTGTGGGGGCTTTTCTTGTTGTTTTTTACCGGGTAAACAACACGCCCTTACAAAAACATGGGAATCGGTCTTTGCCAACCGGATTTACATTTTTGGATCTTGTAGTAAAAAAGTCACATAAAGTATTTTTCTATATTTCTTGCATAAATTTTTATTTTTGTGTTATGATGTGCTAGAATGGGTCTATACACATATATCTTTGAAAAAGGAGCAAGACTATGGAATATAAAAAGCACATCCTAAAAAAGCACTTGCGCTTTTTTGTAGCCTATGCCCTCTTTACAAGCACGCAAGCCGCGCCTTTTGCTGCATCTTGCGCCTATGCGCTGCCCCTTGAGGGAGAGCACAAGACGAACAATGAAGAAAATGCGACGATTACGACCAGTGATAAGACCATGAATATCGTTGGCAAAAGCGATCATCATGTCCTTTCATGGGAGGATTTTTCCATCGGTAAAGATGAGAAAGTGCGCTTTGATGATGGCAACAAGACGCGCAACTATCTAAATATCGTGACAGGTGAGGCAGCATCTCGTATTTATGGCACGCTCGAAGGCGGCAACAATGTCTATCTTGTAAATCCGCATGGCATCCTCTTTGCCAAAGAGGCTACAGTCAATACAGGTGCGCTCTATTTGTCTACGGCAAAGCCCAGCGATCTGACGGCGGCGATTCAGACATTTAAGGCGAATGGTAATAGCCCACTTACAGCGAGTGGGCAGCATGGCGATGTTTTGAACCTCGGCACGGTACGCGCAAGCAAAATTTATATCGAGGGTAAAAATGTCACCGTGCGTGATACGGCGCATATGACAAATGCAGCAGGTGTGCCGCTGACGGGCAGTGCTGTCAGCATCCGCAGTGACAATGCACCTAAAATAGGCTATCAAGTGGCGAATACGGAAAATAGGACATTTATCGAAAATGGTATGAATAAAGTAAAAGCGGTGCGCCACTATGCTGCTCCTGATGAAAATAATTCTGCAAAGAATCGCACATGGCAAGTAACACGGCTTGACGGTACGACGGCGCATACAAACTACGACTATATGCTCGTCAACGATGTCTACGATCTGCAAAATATTGATAAAAAGCTGCAAGGTCGCTATATGATCGCAGACGATATAGATGCAACTGTCACGAAAGATTGGAATAACGGCGCAGGTTTTACCCCCATTGGTACGTCCACAAATGCTTTTTCAGGGAAAATGGATGGACTTTCGTATACGATAAAAGGGCTTTTTGTCAATCGACCGACGACGCGGTTTGTTGGTTTATTCGGTCATGTCAAAGATGCAGGAACAAGCGTTGAAAACATTTCTCTTTCCCATGGCAGCATAACAGGAGAACAGATGGTTGGTAGCGTTGTGGGTTTTAGCCAAGGTGATGTGCAGCTTAAAGGATTAAAAAATGCAAATAAGGTCAAAGGAACGAATTACGTTGGCGGTATTGTAGGCTATATGCAAAAAGGCTTCCTGCTGAACGCTTATAACAGCGGCAAGATTAGCGGAACAGGTGGGTATATTGGCGGTATTGCAGGTTCAGCAAAAGAGTCTGCAAGCTTGGCGAATCTGGCGAATGAAGGTATGGTTGAAGGGGTCGATGCCATTGGCGGTATCATAGGTGCTCTTTATAATGCGACATCATCGCTAAAACACGCTTACAATGTAGGGAAAGTACAAGCAAGCACTGAGAAAGTGGGCGGCATTGCCGGCGAGCTAGATGATCATGCAAGGCTATCGTATGTCTACAACACCGGCAAAGTAGAAGCACCAACCGCCCGAGGCGCACTTGTTGGCAAGATGAGCGAAACGACTGCCATTTCCCATGCTGTGTGGCAAAAAGACACAGCGACTGCTGCCGTCGGAGCTGGTGCGACGAACCTTCAAGACATCAGCAAGCTTTCGACAGACGAGATGAAGCAGGCGGAAAAATATGCCTCGTGGCAAGAAGGTGGCGATGCTGTCGTTGCGACTGAGGGTGGCAAAGGCAAGGTATGGCGTATCTACGACGGCTTGACCATGCCGCTTTTGACAGCATTTTTCCAAGGTGCCAAGCATATTCATAATAAAGAAAAAGAATATGACGGCACAGCGTTTTTGGTGCCGGCAGACAGCAGCAATCTTTACTTTAACGGTGATAAAAATGTGGGTAGTCACTACGTCTACAGCGATCAATTCGGCTATGACATCATTGACGGCAAATACACGATACGAAAAAAAACACTGACGCTTGCATTAACCGGCACGGCAGCATTTAATAAGACCTACGATGGCACAAGAGATGTCACGCAAAAGCTGACGAAGAACCTCAACTACACCTTGAGCGGCTTCGTAGGCAGCGAGGGCGATGCCATTACGCTTGATGAAACTAAAAAAGGAACGTATGATAATAAAGATGCCGGCAGCAAAAACGTGACCTTTGCAGGGCTTTTGCTAACGGGCGCAGGTAAAGACAACTATACCTTGGCTAATGCGACACTGACAACGACAGGCACAATTGCCAAAAAAACACTGACGCTTGCATTAACCGGCACGGCAGCATTTAATAAGACCTACG
>CAUUGH010000065.1:0-5497 GCA_963544755.1 uncultured Selenomonas sp.
GTCACAGATCATATCAAGATCAAAGCGAGCGGCAACGAGAAAATAGCTGCACTTATGGCGAAAAATGAGGACTACATCAAGCGTGTAACACTTGCCGATGAAATTTCCTACGAAAATGAGCCTGTAGGCAAGAAATGGAACATCAATGGAGAAACATTGTCACTTTATATCAAGTGACTATGTGAGGAGGTATCTTTCATGGAACTAAAAAAGATCGGTACAGTACATAGCCCGTATAAAAGCTTACAAGAAATACCACGCCAAGGATTTTTCAGCGAGAAAGAGTCTATCATTGAAATAAGCGAAGCATACGCACCCGCTTTAGAACACATTGAAGAACATGAGTGGCTAACCGTACTTTATTGGGCGCATCTTGCCGAGCGAGATCGTCTTATTACGACACCGCCGAGCGGCACGCGCTCTTGCGGTGTGTTCGCGTGCCGTGCGCCGCATCGGCCAAATCCATTGCTCCTTTGCACGGTGAAACTCCTGCGCCTTGAAGGCAGGAATCTATTTGTAAAATACATAGAAGCCCTTGACGGCAGCGCGGTCATTGACATTAAGCCTTATGTCGATGCGGTAGAACTTGCACGTGCCCCAAAGGGCGGTGCGTAAATGCATGATCATACGCACACCCATTTACACACTCATACACAGACGAAAACGGTACTTAATCGTATGTCGCGTCTTATCGGACATCTTGAATCAACGAAAAAGATGATCGAAGACGGGCGCGATTGTTCTGATGTACTCATTCAGATCTCAGCGGTCAATGCCGCATTGCTCGGCGTAGGTAAACTAATCTTGAAAGATCACTTAGAACACTGCATTGTAGATGCCATTGAGCATGGCGATCAAGAAGCGTTGATCAAGCTAAATCAAGCTATAGATCAATTTATTCGATAGTGAACATTTCTCTTTCGTGTGCTCTATGACTCTTTGTATGATGGATGTTCATGGGTAAAAAGTCTTTTCTTAATATGAAAGATAGAGTTTTTTCTAAATTTTAAAGGATTTATGGATTTTATAGAGAATGTTTCATCCGTAGGGAGTATTTTGATGTGCAGAAAAACTAGTAGAGATTAATACAGAAAAGACACATTCGGATGAATTTTTGAATCCGTTTACCATGAAATCCTAAAAAGTCAAGTCGCAGGCGCAGACTGATTGGCTCGGTTTCATGTAAGGGCGGCGTACGATGTCTACAAAGTTGACGTTTGTGCGTGCAGTTTACTCTATAAAAAACGTGATTCGATATATGCCGTTTCCCAAAGGAGGGGTTTGCTTTGAAAGCCGTATCTATCGAGGATCTGCATCCTGGCATGACTTTAGCGCGTACTATCGTCAATGACAATATGATTGTTGTGCTGTCAGAGAACACTGTTTTGACAAAAGCACATATCACGCGCTTAGGCTTCTTGAATATACCAGCGGTCTACATTAAAGATGACTTTGAATTGACAACGACACCCGTAGTTGGTGAGCCGTTGACACGCAGCCATGCTTTTGTCGCTGAGTACAGAGAGGTCGTTTCTGAAGCGCAGGGCATCTTCGGCTCTGTTGCTAAAGATAACAAAGTGCCTGTCGAAAAAACAACGGCTATGGTGCAAAGGGATCTAGCACCTATGTCAAAGCAGAGCGGTGCCATCGACTATCTTTATGAACTAAACCATCTCGCTAGCGATGTATATAATCACTCGCTTCGTGTTTCCATCCTCGCAGGCGTAATCGCTAAATGGATGCGTATTCCGGCGCAAAAGACGCATGATATCATAATGGCAGGCTTTATGCATGACATCGGCAAGACAAAATTTACTGATCGTCTTTTAGAAAAAAATATTCAAACACTCAAAGGCGAAGACTTAGAAGTGTATCGTAATCATGCACGCGACGGCTTTAACATCTTAAGTGCCAACAAAGACATATCAGAAGGTGTTCGTCTGGCTGCTCTACAGCATCATGAGCGTATGGATGGCTCAGGTTTTCCGTCGGAACTTTCAGGTAAGGACATTCATGAATATGCGCGCATTATCGCCGTTGCCGATATTTATGACAATATTACAACGGAGCGTGAAGGCTATGTGAAGCAAACGCCTTTTAGTGCCATCGCACAGATCTCTGAAGATATGTTTAGTAAGCTTGACCCGGCTGTTTGTATGCCATTTCTTAATAACATCAAGCACGTCTTTCTCGGCTCGACCGTGACGTTAAGTAACGGTCTTCAAGGTATCCTTGTCGGTTATCCTGAAGACTATGCGGCATATCCTCTCATTCGCATCACGCAAGATCAGATAGTCGATTTAAATGATCATAAGAATATTAAGATCATTGAGTATAATCCGAAATAAGAGGCTGTCTAATTTCTGTCAAGAGTTTTTATTGTCCCCGATTGGTTTTCTAATCGGGGCTTTTTGTGTGTGATGTGCTTCTTTTTAAAAATTACTCCCTGTATAACAATTCGTAATGAGCAGGGTAATATGCTACAATGAAGAAGTTATTAATAACCTTTAGCGTGAAAATTTGATTTATACAGTGATAAACTTTTGCGTAGCTATGCACTGTGCAGATGAGGAGAAATAAAATGACAAGAAATGATTTGTGTTGGTGCGGCAGCGGCAAGAAGTACAAGAAGTGCCACATGGATTTTGATGAACGCTTGTCCTGCATGAAGTTCGACATCTATCGCGGACAGGTGCGACCGCCACACAGCATCATCAAGAATGTGGCAGACATCGAAGGTATCAAAAAAAGCGGCGTGGTAAACGATGGGGCGCTTGATCTTATGACCGAGATGGTGCGACCGGGCATCGACACGGCAACACTAGACAAGGCGGCGCATGACTATATCATCGATCACGGCGGCATTCCAGCCTGTTTGAATTTTGAAGGTTTTCCTAAAAGCGTCTGCATCTCCGTCAACGATGTTGTTTGCCATGGCATACCGTCAGAGCAAACGATTTTGCAAGAAGGCGACATCGTGAACATAGACATCACGACGATCTTACACGGCTACTACGCCGATGCATCGCGTATGTATATCGTCGGCGGCAGGACAACGCCGGACGCAGCGCGACTCGTCGAGGTCGCAAAAGAGTGCATGAACCTCGGCATCGAGGCAGCAAAACCGTGGCATTTTCTCGGTGACATCGGCGCGGCATGCGATGCACACGCGCGTGCTAACGGCTGCTCTGTCGTGACACAGCTTGGTGGTCACGGCGTAGGCAAGGATTTTCACGAAGAACCTTTTGTACCGCATGTAGGCGAGGTAGATACAGGGATGCTTCTTGTGCCGGGCATGGTGCTGACGGTCGAGCCGATGATCAATGCAGGAAAGTACAAAGTGACCGTCGATAAAAAGGACGGCTGGACAGTACGCACGAAGGATGGTTCACTTTCAGCGCAGTGGGAAAAAACGATCCTCATTACAGAAACAGGAACGGAGGTTCTTTCTAGTTGAATTTTTCAGAACTTCGCTGCCCGCAAGTGTTAGTGGATCAGCTCTTTAATAAAGGTATACGCGAGGCGACACCTGTACAAGAGCAGGCGATTTCCGCTATACGTACAGGTCGCGATGCCATCGTACAGGCGCAGACAGGTACGGGTAAGACACTAGCATTTTTATTGCCACTCATGGAGCGTATCAAAGGCAGCATCGCCGTCACGCAAGCACTTGTCATCAGCCCAACACGAGAACTTGCCATACAGACAGCGCGTGTTGCCAAAAGTCTTGCAGATGTTGTTGGTATACGCACAGTACTCATATGCGGTGGCAAAGACATAGAAAGACAAAAAGATAAACTTCGCCAAAAGCCGCAACTGCTAATCGCAACACCAGGTAGGCTTCTTGACCATCTGCGCCGCCATTATCTCGAACTGTCGCAGGTCAACAAAGTAGTTTTAGACGAGGCTGACGAACTCATGCGCTTGGGTTTTATCGAGGACGTAGAAACGATACTTGAAGCATTAGCAAGCGATCATCAACTCTTGCTATTTTCAGCGACGATACCTGAGCGTGTACGCGCATTGACACGCCGCTATATGAAAGCACCGTATGAAATCACCATACAACCAGAACGCATGACACTAGATAACATTGAACAGGTCATCGTCGATACGAGCGAAGAAACGAAACTTGACAAACTTTGTGAACTTTTGAACCGCTATCAGCCATATCTCGCGATGGTCTTTTGTCACACGAAACAAAGAGTTGCCAGTGTGACACTGGCACTTTCACAGCGCGGCTACCTCGTCGATGAATTGCACGGCGATCTTACGCAGACACAGCGCAACCTCGTCATGCGTCGCTTTCGCGAAGCAAAATTGCAGATCCTAGTCGTTACCGACATCGCTGCGCGTGGTCTTGATATTGAAGGCATAACCCATGTGTTCAATTACGACTTGCCGCAGGATACACAGTGGTACATCCACCGTATCGGCAGAACGGGGCGTGCAGGAGCAAAAGGACTTGCCGTCACATTTGTCAACGCGCATCAGTATGAAAAGCTGCATCGCATCGAAGTGGGGATCAAAGCGCGTATCACCAAGCAAAAGCCGGAAAGACTCGGCATAAAAAGCATACGCAAAAAAACGGCGACAAAGATGGCAGAATCCACGCAGGATAATGCTGTAAAAAAGCATAAATCCTCTGCAAAGGACACACCGCCACCGCCCAAACGCGGCAAAGTAGCGCAGCGTGTACGCCGCCTCGCCAAAAAACGCACAAGCCGTCCGGCAGCACGCTCGGGCAGGGGGAGTGCAAAGGCAAAGGTCGGCAGCCGTTCACATCATCGCAAGCGGTGAATCCAGCAGAAAAAGACGCCGCGCTCTCTCCTAATCCTGTAGCTAAAACAGGGGGAGAGAACGCAACGTCTTTCATTAAAAACCGTATAGCAAATAGCAGAAAAATATCAAGCTATGCTCAAAAATGGTGATTCTCTCTTTATCGGATGGAAGGAAGAAAAGGTTATGCCAAGACCGAGAACAAAAGAAGATTTGATGATAGCTGCTAAGGAAAACTATGAAAAGCTACATACATTCATTTGCAAAATGTCTGAGGAAGAATTAAATACACCGTTTGATTTTTCAAAAGATGAAAAGAAAAAAGAAGCACATTGGCAAAGAGATAAAAATGTAAGAGATATTTTCATTCATCTCTATGAATGGCATCAACTCATTTTGCGTTGGGTATATGCGAATCAACATGGAGAAGAAAAACCATGTATTCCTAAACCATATAATTGGAAGACGTATGGAGATATGAATGTAGAATTTTGGAAAAAACACCAAAACACTGCGCTAGAAGATGCAGAAAAAATGCTTCATACATCACATAAAAAAGTGTTAGAGTTAGCCGAAACATTTACAAATGAAGAATTGTTTTCAAAAGATGTATATCCATGGGTCGGAGGAAGCGTACTTGGATCCTATTTTGTAAGCGTTACTTCAAGTCATTATGATTGGGCTATGAAAAAACTGAAAGCGCATCAGAAAAACTGTA
>CAUUGH010000066.1:0-4989 GCA_963544755.1 uncultured Selenomonas sp.
CTGCGGAGAGCACTGTCGATCGTTTCGTTCTTTCCTACTTTGACCTCATTTGCCACTGGTTCTTCCCCCCCTCCACTAGATCTGGGACACACGAAAGAGCGAACAAAAGCATATTGGTAAACGCTATATCGTGCAACTTACATTATACATGATTTCTGTTTTATGTGTCAACCCGGCGGCCATTTCATAAAGCGACCGCCTAAGAGATGAAAGTGCAGATGTCCGACTGTTTGTCCACCTTCTGCGCCCATATTTACAACGATGCGGCAGCCTTTTTCCGAAAGACCAAGCTCTTGTGCAAGTTTTGGTATGACATCGACGTGTATATGTGCAACGAGTTCTTTATCAGCTTCTTTTAAGTCTAGTATGCTTTTTATATGCTTTTTCGGTATGATGAGCAGATGTATAGGTGCCTGTGGCTCTAAATCCTTAAAGGCGATGACAGAATCATCCTCATATACCGCTGTTGAAGCAAGCTCCTTCGACGCTATGCGACAAAAAATGCAGTCTGTCATTTTTCCACCTCCCTTCACCAACCTCATTTTTCTCATATTTATTTCCCAATTTTTAATCATTCGACATTTACAAGAAAAAACCTGCTATAGATAAAAATATTCATTTTGTAAAGATAATGCCCCAAACGCCATCGCGATAGATATGCAAAAGACGCATTTCATATATTTCTCCCGTCTGAACTGGCGCATCGGTATAGACACGGATATAGTTTTCCGTCAAGCCGTCTTTGATGCCTGCATGATCTGTTTCAAAAAGGACGGACATCTTCATACCGAGAAACGAGCTATTAAATACCTCACTTTGCTTAAAAGCAAGTAACTGCATACGATGAGCGCGTTCTTTTTTTACTTCTTCTGTCACTTGTGCGGGAAAGTCTGCCGCTAGCGTGCCGCGGCGCGGTGAATAGGTAAAGACGTGTATGCGTGCAAAATTCATGCGCTCAACGAAAGCGAGGCTCTCGGCAAAAAGCTGCTCTGTTTCACCCGGAAAACCAACGATGATGTCTGTCGAGATAGCGATATGCGGCACAGCTCTTTTGATGCGCTCAATGAGTGCGGCAAATTTTGCTGTATCGTAGTTACGGTTCATCGCATGAAGAATGGCATCTGCACCTGATTGCAGCGGCAGATGCAAGTGGCGTAAAAGACGCCTTTCTTTTACAAAAAGCTCAAGTAATGCATCGGAAAGCTCAATAGACTCTAAAGAGCCAAGACGCAGCCGCTTGAGTTTTGGCAGCAAAAGCACTGTACGCACGGCATCGGCAAGTGTCAACGATGCCAGATCGCGCCCGTAACAGCCGAGGTGAATCCCTGTCAGGACGATTTCTACAAAGCCCATGGCGATGAGCTTTTTTGCCTCGCTTAGTACGCTTTCTAATGGACGTGATCGCACACGACCTCTTGCGTAGGGAATGATGCAAAAAGAACAGAAATTTTCGCAGCCTTCTTCAATTTTCAAAAATGCGCGCGTTCTATAAGGTGCGCCAAAAAGCGGAATGTCTTCAAACTCTCTTGCCTGCATGATGTCGCCGGTGCCGTCAAAGATACCAGTAGTACGCGCCGCACGCTCTACATGATCAACGATGGCGGCGCGTTCTTTCGTGCCGAGTACGACGCGCACGCCATCAATAGCGCGTATCTCATCAGGCGCGACTTGCGCGTAGCAGCCTGTAACGGCGATGATAGCACGCACATTCAAGCGGTGGGCGCGGCGAATGAGTTGACGCGATTTTTTCTCGCCAAGACTCGTAACCGCGCAGGTGTTGATGACATAAACATCAGCCTTTTCATCAAATGGTACGATTATATAGCCACGCTTTCTAAAAAGCCCTGCCATCGTCTCCGTTTCAAACTGATTGACCTTGCAGCCCAAGGTCGTCAATGCTGCTTTTGGCAACTCCCAAATCTCCTTTTTCATACTGCACGAGAGAAAGCGCGACAATCGCCGCCGTATCGACGCGCAAGATACGCTGCCCCAGTGTCACGCTGGTAAATCCATGTACTGCTGCCTGTCCGGCTTCTTCTTTTGAAAAACCGCCTTCAGGGCCTACGAGCATGAAGATGCGGCGTGCTTTAGCGTCAGCAAATACCCTGTGCAGATCACGCTTTTGTTCTCCCTCGTAGAAAAAAAGGCGCAAGACCTGCTTTATCTCTTGCTGCTTTTTTATAGCTTCTAAAAATGGTGCAAGCGGCAGCACCTCAGGTATTTTCCTCGCACCACACTGCTTTGCCGCTGCCGCCGCAATCTTTTGCCAACGCTCATGACGCGCACGCGCTTTTTCTTTATCTAGGCGTACGACTACATTTTGACTAAATAGCGGCAAGATGCGCGTTACGCCAAGTTCAGTAGCCTTTTGCACGATAAAATCCATGCGATCACCTTTGGGCAGGCATTGGAAAAGTTCAATATCTGCCAAAGCTTTTGGCGCATCTTCTAAAAGGCGCACTAGCCGAAGCTTTACACTTTCCCCTAAAAAGCCTGTGATTTCTGCTTCAGCTGAGCTGCCGGCACCGTCGGCAACGAGAATTTTTTCACCAACTTTAGCGCGTAAGACATGGTGTAGATGATGAGCGTCCGCGCCTTGTATTTGCATCACATCACAGATTGCACATTCTAAAAAGATGCGTTTCATACCTTGCCTCCTTTTTGGGCAACGACACATACCCAACCTTGCATTTTTTCGATGTGAGTAACTGTAAAACCATGTATGTTAGCAGCTTGCGTCACATCTTGCAGACGCTCTTCGATAATGCCCGAAAGCAATAAACTGCCGCCCGGCGCAAGATATGCTCTCGCTACACCCAAAAGTCGCAAGATAATGTCAGCAATGATGTTTGCAACGATAAGATCTGCCTGTCCAACAACACTTTGTAAAAGATCGCTCTTTTTTGTGCATACAACCATCTCGGCATCGTTTTGGCGCACGTTCTCACTAGCTATACGCAAAGCGACCGGATCAAAATCTAAGGCTTCGACCCTCGCCGCGCCAAGCTTTGCCGCTACTATAGCGAGAACTCCTGAGCCTGTGCCGACATCAAACACTGTCATTTTAGGGCGCACAAGATTTTCTAGCATACGGATACAAAGTGCCGTCGTCGCGTGCTGTCCCGTGCCAAACGCCGCGCCCGGATCTATCTCAACGATGATTTCGCCCTCTTTAGCATCGTATTTCTCCCACGTCGGCTTAATGACGGTGCGCCGCCCGATCTTTTCCGTATGAAAAAATTTTTTCCATTGATTAGACCAATCCTCATCTTTGACTGCTCGCCAAGAAACAGTGCCTTTTCCTATGTTTATACCATGACGCTGCAAGCCGTCTAAGCGCAAGGCGAGATCTTTAAGCCTTGTCTTTAGCTCTTTATCAAGCACCAAGTACGCTTTTACCTGCACACATTCTGTCTGTTCGCTCTCTTTTAGATCTGTATAATCCCAAAATCCTGAGCGAATATATGTATTAAGAAGCGCCGGATCTTCTATAATGACTCCTCCGGCACCCAATTCTTGCAAAATCAACGCTAAAAGATCCATCGCTTCATGTGACGTATCTACACTTACTTCTGCCCACTGCAAAAAGCATCTCTCCTTTCTATCACAAATATCATACAATAATACGACCGACCACGCAAGAAAAAGCCCTCGCCAATAGGCGAGGGCTTTGCCGTTCATTAGATGCAGCAGACTTTTTATAAGTGTTTCCTTTATTTTTATAGTTTTAATTTATCGAGGTTTCATTCTAGACTTTCATCAAATATCTCGCTCCTCTTGTATGAAAGCGAGAGGAATGTTTCAAGTGCCGGCATATCGGTTGTATTGGCACTGCGAGATTCAAGCAAGATAAGTTCTTCATCGCTATCATAAAGCTGCGTTTCGAGCGTCAGCCGAAAGCTCCCATGTTCTTCAAACAGCAGCTTGCCTGAAAAATTTTCAAAAATAACGTATCTACAGCCTGCGTCGCGTGCAGCATCAAAAATCTCATCTCGCCCTTTATACTCTTGCGAAGAAAACACTATCGGCGCATAGCGGATCGCCAATGCATCGTGTACGGCACGCTTGATGTACGATGCATCTTGTGCTAAGGCTTCCGGCAGGTCAAAAACAGGCGCTGCAACATAAATACCGCCAGCAAGGGTCTTTTTATGCCCACTTAGAAGCTCGTGCGCTTTTTTTTCCTCTGCCGCGTCATAGTAGCGGCGCAACGCTTCATCAAGATAAAGTGCTAATTCGTGAGAAAATCTCTCTTCGCGCGTTTGCGGCGTCCAGACAATTTTTTCACCAAACTGCACAAAGCGTTTGCTAAGTGATTGTAAAATGCCTGCGATCAGATCATTTTTCATTACAATGCGCGTAAGATGCAGCTTGTTTTCATAAAGGCTTGCAAAATGCTTGTCACCAACAGCAGGTGCGCCAAACGTGATGACTTTTAGCTGTGTAGGTAAAACGCCGAGATCTGCTAGCCGCGCCGCCGTCAAAAGTGCTGCCGCGCCGCCAAGGCTGTGTCCTGTCAGGTAGAGAACTTCCATAGGATTTGCTTTAAGCTCTGCCGCTAAGGACTCACCGACCGTCTTATCGTCAAATTCCGGCATGGTTTCCGTAAAGAGTGCTGCCATTACGAAGTCATTAAAACCCTTGTGTACGCGCGGCAGTTCTTTTTGTGCGCCTTTTTTAGCATAATCGGCAAACTCTACAGGATTCTTGCCGCCAAAAGGGACGGAGGAAAGTCTAAGATCGACCTCTATATCTTTTTTGCTCTCTGTCCCCGGAAAAGAAAGCATAACCACGCGTCTACCATCTGCAAGCGTCTTTCGTGCCAAATGTACGCGCCCGTTTGCCGCCCTCGTCAATGCGTTTTTGCTGTAAAACTCCCACAATGTATCTTGCAGACAACTGCGTACGAGAAGACAGGTATCGTCTGAATAAGAATCAGAAGATATGAGCGCGGCTTCCTTTTTATTATTATTATCTTCCGCCTCCCAA
>CAUUGH010000067.1:0-4793 GCA_963544755.1 uncultured Selenomonas sp.
CCGGACGCTTCGTCAGCCTTTCCTACAAGCTGACGACAAAGAGAAGCAAGCATGACCTTTTAGGCACGGGAGAAAAAGAAGAATGGACGTGGACAGAAACGACATGGAGCTGCAAAACTGAAGGGACAAACGGTCAAACGCGCACAGGTACGCACGGTCTTGGCATCTTGCCTATCGTCACGCTCTCGGCGAGTGATGCGGACGCTGATACGCCGCTGCCCGTTTCCGGTATGCTCCATATAGCAAGAGCTAGCCGCGACGTATATAACCGTGACAGCGAAAAGCGCGAGATACTGCGAAACCAGTGCTTTCCAGTCTTGATCTATCCGGCGACGCGAAACGCAGCCGTCTCGCTAAAGCAAAAAGACGAGGACGGCGAAGAAATCGGCTTGACGCTCGGCACGAGCAATATGCTAATAACAGACGGCGAAGCGCAGCACCTGCCGACATTTACCGCGCCGCCCTTAGAGCCTGTCAAGGTTTTACAAGAAGAAATAAAAAATATCATAGAAGACATGTACCGCCAAGCTGGGCTATCGAGCATCATAGGCGTTGAAACAAAAACATCGGGCGTTGCAAAACAGTGGGACTTTGAAAAAACTACGGACGAACTTGCCGACATGGCAGAAAACTGCGAAGTAACAGAAATTAGCATTTTTCGCGTCTTTTCGCTCTGGGTAGGCATTAAACTGCGCGATCTTAAAATAAAATATCCACGCACCTTCAACATTACAGACATCGAGGACGAACTAAGCAAGGCGGCGCAAATGAAAATGCTCGCCGTCGGCGGCGGTATCGTAGATCGCGAAATCAACCGCAAAGCGGCAGAAGTCTACTTTGCCGATGTAGACGACCGCCGCTATGAAGAAATCATGCAAGACATCGAGCAAACGCCGCAAAGAGACGAAAGAGCACGAAGCGAGGAATAAGCCATGTTAAAAGACGCCGATTTTAAGGCGTATGAATTTCGTGAAGCCGTGCGAAATATCCTGCAAGGCTATCGACAGGAATACCTTGCCATAGGTGATAAGCTGGTAGATAGCGTACTGCAAAAATTTAGCGACGCCATCCCCATGACGCGAGCCGTAGACACTGCCATCAAAGAAGTCGGCTTTTTCGGAGAAAACGCACAAGCGGTAAGTAAAGCACTCTTTTTAGCAGCATGCGCCGGCTATGGCATACTCCCGAAATTCGTTACAGAAACATCTAAAGCAGACATCAAGCGAAAACTTAAAGAAACGGCGTGGACAGCCGACGGCATGAAGCTATCTGAGCGGCTGCACTCGCTTCCTGTAAGAAATAACATCGTGTCCGCACTCGGCAGTGCGTTGCGGCAGGTCAAAAGCATCAAAGACATAGCAATGGAGCTATATGACGGCTACAACAGCGGCAAGGGCATACTAGGCAAGGCAGCACTTAGAAAAGACATGGCGACGCTTCTTCAGGCGGCAAAAATAGCTTTAGGAAATAGTGAGCTTTTAGACCACCTGCACCAACAAGCTGCGATATTGCAAAGCTTGCCGAGAAGTGTCAAATCGCCGCAATTACAAGCGGCATATAATGAATTAGTCAAAACGTGTACAGCGGCTAAACTAAAAGAAAAAGCGATAGAACGCGCAGCACGGACGGCAGTCGAAGAAAAGACGCGCTATCACGCCGAGCGCATCGCACGCACGGAAGCGGCGCGAGCGTGGTTTGACGGCTACATTGCTGAAAGAGAAAAAGATGAAGATGTCTGGGGCTACCGTTGGCAGCTTTCAAGCCGACACCACCTTTGCCCGTTCGACCAGTGCGACGTATGCGCTAACATGAACATAGGCTACGGAAAAGGCATCTACCCCAAGCATAAAGTGCCGAGCATCCCACGCCATCCGCATTGTATGTGTATGCTGACAGAAGTATTTTCCTGGGAGCGCAAAGGAAAGCGCATCAAGCCCGAAGGCGCACGGCGCTACATCGATTCGCTCGACGAGAAAAGAAAGCGAGCGCTCTTCGGCGATGCAGGTCTGGAAGCCTACGAAAAAGGCGGCGACTGGCAAAAACTCCTGCGCGGCTGGGACGGCTTTAGAAAACCACAAAGCCGACTTAGTGCAGGGGATTTTAAACCTGATTTGCAGCTGTTTGCGAATAGTGAGTTGAATCATGGAGAAAAGGCTGCGCTTATGCGTTATGTTAGTGGTGACGCTTATCGCTTGAACGAGAAATTGCGAGTGGGGGGATCGCTGCCGATAGAGGGGAAACGATGGGTGCAGGATTGAGATGCAGCTTTGGATAAAATGCCGAGCTATCGCGGAGCTTTGCAAAGAAGTTTGTTTTTCCACGAGACGGAAAGATTGCAGTCCTTTTTAGATCAACATATCAAAGGTAAAAAGGTTCAATATCCGGCATATACCTCGATGAGTGCAGGTAGTGAAGCCTATAATCCGCATGGACAGGTGCAGTTGTTTGTGCTAGAATCAAGACGAGGGAAAGATATACGGCAATTTAATGATGATGAGCACGAGGTTCTCTATCCACGAGGGAGTCGTTTTAGAGTTAACATGGTTAAAATGGTTAAGCCTGTTGGAAAGCAATACCATATTTTTTTAGAGGAAGATGAAAATGACTAAAAAAGGGCTTTTTACAGATCGTCGATGGCATGAACCGCCTGCGGTGATTTCGCTTGGGTATGTGGGAATTTCCAAGAATGAAAACATACGATTTCTTAATCTCATGCTTGAAACTGGTCATCTTACTAAAGGGGAATATCAAAAAGAAATCTTAGAAACCGAAGAAAGATACAAAAATATTGACCCGGACAAGCGAATATAAAAAGCATTTTGCAGAATACGCAAAGTGCTTTTTTTGTGGGCAGATATTGGCATCCTCATAGATCATACTTGTCATTTCGATAGACGCGATGTATAATAAGAGTAGAAAATAGGTGTGGATGTGATTTCGTGGCAAGCGAACAGCCTTCATCGAACAAACGTAAAATTTCAATGAACTTAATGGCTTCAGCTGATATTCCAAACGCTTTTGCTCATTTAGGAGTTCGTTTTTGTTATACATTTGTTGCGTGGATCGTTCTAGGTAAGGGGATCAATGAAACATCCTTCTTTGTTTCGCTGAACCTATTTGTAATTCCTATATTGATGGATTGCTTGAAATTTTCTCCAACAACGAAAATACGCATTTGTATTCGTGCTGTAGAACTCATCGTGTGTAGCTTTTGGTTTGTGTTCTCTGTTTTGGGGATGATGGGTGTCTTTGTAGTCGCGATTTCGGAAGAGCAGTACATCTTGAAGACTGCAACAGACTTCATCGGGTTTCAAATTGTAGGGATCGATCTGCGCTGTATATGGTGGGGCGTATCAAGCGTTACTTTCGTTACGCTTGTAGACTGGCTTTATAAGCGAACAAGATTGGATGTTGTACTTACAGACATGATGTTCAACAGAACGGAGGAATCGTGATGAGAACCGAAGATATGTTGTTTATTCTTGTTGTATGCGCTTTTGCTGTCTATGTTGCGACTGTTATGAAGTTTAAAGAACAGGGAGCGAACCTTTGGCTTGGTGTGATTCTTTCGCCGACAATCCCTTTTATTATGGTTTATGTAATGCTGGTTGTTTCCGTCAAATTATTGAGAGAAATTACGAAAGGAATCTCTTTAAGGGAAAAAATGTGGCGCACATTTCGCTTTATTAAGGTGGCGTTTTCCAGCATACCAACATTGCATACGATATGTGTTTCCGTTGAGTACTGTATACTGGATGACAATAGCCAATTTTCCATAAGAAATAACCCACTAGCTACACGATTGTATTCTGAAATTGAACGTGTTGTGGTTGCATAATAAAAAGCATCTTGCGATTGCGAGGTGCTTTTCTTATGGGATTTTTCGCGGTAAAAACCTTAGTTGAACTGGCACGACAAGCGAATATAAAAGCATTTTGCAAAATATGCAAAGTGCTTTTTTTGTGGCATTTTGCGGTTGAGCAGAAAAAGGAGAAGTGCATAATGACAAACGAATTGCAGATTTTCGAGAATGCCGATTTTGGTAAAGTGCGGACGATGGTGAAGGATGGTGAGCCGTATTTCGTCGGCAAGGATGTCGCGGAGATTCTGGGCTACAAAGATACCGTAAACGCGCTGAAAGCCCACGTTGACGAGGAAGATAAGATGGGGTGGCAAATTACCACCCCATCGCGCGGAACGTAGACAGCAACCATCATCAACGAAAGTGGTCTGTACTCGCTCATTCTCTCGTCGAAGCTGCCTGCTGCAAAGAAGTTCAAGCGTTGGGTCACGTCGGAAGTGCTGCCCTCCATCTGCAAGACAGGTTCGTACAGCACGATTCCGAAAGATAAGCAGGCGTTCAAGGAACAGGAACTGAAAGCCCGTATGCTCAACGCGCGTGTGCGCGAATCGAATCAGTACCTTAAGATTGCGGCGCAGATCGACATCCCCGAATATCGCTATATCCTGCAGGCAAAAGCGGCAGAAGCCTTAAACGGCGGCGTGCCTGTCCTGCCTTTGCAGGAAGCCGAGCGCAGGACGTATTCAGCCACGGAGATCGGCAAGATGTTCGGCGTGTCGGCAAATAAGATCGGCAAACTCGCGAATATGCACAGGCTCAAAACGCCCGAATACGGCAAGATGTTCTACAGCAAGTCGGAGTACAGCGTAAAGGAAGTCGAAACATGGCGCTATTATAAAAGCGTTATCCCCGTGTTTGAAAAGATTTTCGGCTGGGGTGAAGTGGTAAACTAAAACTGGACACAGAGGTGGTATAAATCAGACACCGTTTG
>CAUUGH010000068.1:0-4198 GCA_963544755.1 uncultured Selenomonas sp.
GTTGAGGCGTCATCTGCGCCGGCGGCGGATTTGCTCCGACGGCTGCATTGTTTGCAGTTACATTGTTTCGCACCGTCGTATTGTTTGCTGCGCCGATTACATAGCGTTTAGCAGCTACAGCACCGTTCATATCTAGAGTTGCATTGCTCTTATAGGTTAGATCTGCAACCGCTGTTGCGCCGAGGGCAGATACATTTTGCTGCACCGTCGCCCCGACATCAATGCTGTTGATGGCAACAGACTTTACTTGCACATCGTTTTCTGTGCTACTTATGCGCGATGTTTCCCCAAGCGTCACTTTTGCATCGTTATGTCCTGTCGCGGCAGCGATTGCCGCATTAACGAGCGGTTCTGCGCCAACGGTCGCTTTTGCTCCGTTTGCGTTCGCCTTTACCACCATGGCATTAGTAGACTGCGCTTTTATGTCTACGCGCCCCGGTGCTTCTAGCGTGCCGTCTACAGTGACGTTTGCCTTGCTGTCGGATCCTCCGTAAGCGACGGCAGCACCTACGACATTGGTAACTTTAGGGCCTTGACCCGGCTTACGGATGCCTGCCGGCGGATTTTTCGGCTTCGGCTTTATTATTTGCCTGTCCAAGCTCGAAGTCGCTGCCTGCACGACGTTTTGCGTCGTACTTACAGCCGTAACAGAAAGCGCCGGATTGTTGGTGTCTGCCGCCGCCGCTTTGGCTGCATCAGCATTTCGGCTAGCTAGCGCACGCGCCGTAAGCGTCGCTTCTTTACCGATGGAAACATTCGCTTCTGATCCCATATAGCTATATATGGGATTGACCCTTAGCGTATTAGCTAGCGTCGTGACTTTTAATAAATTTTTCTGCATATGACCGACAGCCTTGATGTCGCCGCCAAGCTCTCCAATAGATGTACTGTCATTAGCACTGTTGTACGAGTTGGTTGAGGTTGCAGCTACTTTTATTTTGTTTGCGTCGATCTTACCGTTTAGCTTGATGTCTGCTTTCGTATAGACGATCTGACCTAGCGGATTTTCGATAGAGCCGACGGCGGTCTGTGGATCCGATGGCTCTCGATCAAATGACCAGCCCGGATCACGACTGGTTGCCAATGCTTCAACGGTGACATTACCACCGCCTTTTTCATCTGCCGTATAGGCGTCTTTTTTCGAGCGCGCCGAGATTACGCTTCCCGCTTCTGTCGTGACCGATGCCGTCCGATAGCGCGGTGCAAAGTTTTTGAATGTTTCTGTTAAGCCCTTTTTCGACGCTGTAGCTAGACCATCTGCCACAGCTCTAAGAACTATGTCGCCATTTTTCTTAGCTTCTAAAACGAGATCGCCGTTAAGATTTGCCGAAATGGCATTACCGTTGGCATCTGTCGCGTTTACCAGATCTTTAAAATCAACTTTTGGTGCTGTCGTAAGGCGCGCCGTACTCGTAATGTTGATTGCAGCAGACTCTAAACGTATGCCGTCTACAGCGTTTAACTTGCCAGCGACGGAAATAGTACCCGATGGATTGATCGCCACCTTGCCAGAAGCTAGCGCTGCCTCATTTTTTGCAGACGCGTAAAGTTCGCCATAGGCGCCTTGGGTCGGCGTGATGATGTTGATGCTTCCTGCATTTACGACGCCTGAAGCTCCGACGATCGTGCCATCTACGCTTACAAAGTAGAGGTTGCCGCCGATCTTATTGGAGCGGACTGCGTTTACTGTACCGTTAATCGAGATGATTTCATCGACAAAATTGATTAAGTTCTTAGCATTTGCCGCTGTCGTCGTGCCAAAATAAAGGTTTGCGATATGGCCTTGATCGAGTGTAAAATGCTTAAATCTGTTGATGGCGTTATCACCATATATACTGTCTGCCAGTACATTTGTCACGTTCCCATTCGTCGTGATCGTCCCTTGTTTAGACGGATCGGCTTTTTCTATCGCATTTGCCGCTGCCAACTGTGTAAACCATGGCCCTGTCATGACACCGACAGCGGTCAGGCTCGCCAAAATTTTTTGTGTTAGCGAGCGCTTTTTTAGGCGGCTCCTTGCTTTTTTCATAAACCCGATCATTTTTATTTCCTCCTTTACCAAAAGCACTGATAACTTTATCAAAATTGTGCATTAAAAGACATATGAAGTCGCACTTTATCTACTTGTTCAGGTGCGCTGCTGTGTCCTACGGTACGATAAAGCGGTACGCCTGCCGCCATGTCCAATGACATATTTTCCTTGAGCCGAGCGCGAACGCCGATGCCAGTACTTAGCATTACATGATGCCTGGCAAGCTCTTTTGCGCCCCAGAGCGCACCATAGTCTAAAAAGCCGTACAGGCTTATTGCAGGTTTTTTTAAGATAGGCACCGCATACTCTGCCGAGCAAGAAAAGCCGCTTGGCGCACCTAGCAGATTTTCCTTGTAGCCGCGCACACTGTAAGCGCCGCCTAAGAAAAACTGCTTGGACGGGCGTATATCGTTTGTCTTGCTGATCTGAAGATTCGTCCGCAGCATGAAAAGCTGCCCATGCTCCGCCCCCATCTGATAGATGCCGTTAAACGCATAAAAAGCATAGCGTCTTGACGGTTTGGCGATTTTTGACACAGAACCGTTTTGCCAGTGACCGTAAGTAAGCGCGTGGCGATGATAAAAAGCTGTGCCGCGCCCGTAATGGGTAATAGAAAGTGCCGCTGTTACTTCCCTAAAGGTATCGTTAATCAAAGAAGGGAGTACTAGATCAGTAACCGAATGTTGGCGGCCTAGTATAATGGCAGCATCTGCTTTCATATGAGATGTCACACTCAAGGGATGTAAAAGTGCGATCTGAAGCGCTGTAGCGTGTCCGGTGACGGGAATGCCCCACTTGTAATATTGACCGCCGGTCACCTTGGTCAAATTCATGTTATAGGAAAATTCAAGCCGCGTACCGCGCTCTCCTACGGGATAGGAATAGCCCGCCGTAAAAGATGTAAGCCCCTTCGCGCGCAAAAAGCCGAGCGTCAGCCTGTCACGCCCTCTAAAAAGGCTAGGGTTTGTATAGTAAACGCTAGCTCTAAAACGCCCTGTGGTTTGGCTGCCAGAATTGTCGCCGTAAAACGTAAAAGCGTCGTTTGGCGGCTCTTTTGCCGTAAGTACGAAGTCTGTCGTGCCATGTTTTTCCCCTGCTTTTAGCGTCAGATGAAGCGTCATATCGTTAGTTGCATTAAACAAACGGATCGCATCATCCATGTCTTGATAGCGCGGCACGCTCCCTTCTTTTAGCGGCATACGATTTTTTATATAGCCTGAGCGCGTGTTAGCGACTCCTGCTATTTCCACCTCGCCGACACGTCCTTCAAAAAGCCCGATATGAACGTGTCCTTTATGTATCGTCTGCGGCGGCAGATATGCCATACAGGTGATAAAACCATGCTCTTTATAAATCTCGTTTAGCTTTTCTACTATTTCATAGAGATCTAAAAGCGTCACTTCTCGCTCTAAGTAAGCTTCGACAATCTCATCGCGCATCTTAGGCGAGATGATTTCTGATTCGTCAAAATCTACCGCTTGCAGCAAAAAACGCTTTTCTTCCAAGTCTTTTTCAGGTGCTTGCCGGACTACTTCGCTATCGTTCTTTTTAGCCTCTCGCTGCTCTTTTAGTTCGCTTTCTAATCGCAGTCTTTCCATCTGCTCTTGTTGACGGCGCAATTCTACGCCGCTATCTATCGCAGCACCTAGCGACGCAGCTTTTGCAGTCGCCCCCGTACAAGCAGCCAATAAAAGCCCTGCTGTTAAGATTGCAACTTTTTTTCTCGCTCTCGCCATTATCATCGCCTCGCCATCTGTTAAGAATCGTTTTATATATTAACACTATGAAAATCACCGATAAGATGCAATCTATACGCTTTTTGCGGATATTTTCAGATAAACACCTACAGCTATCAAAAATGTTAGTTATGGCTCTATAATATTAAATCTGGCAGAGTTTGCGTTTATCTCGGTCAGATTAGCAGATAATTTTTGCAGCAAGGCGCCATCTCCTTCAATTTTTGCCTTCTTGGTAAATGTATCATAATCTGCCAGTAAGAAAAGAAGCATTTTAGAATTGCAGCTAACCTTAGTATCCGCAGGCTTTTCCCCTTTATCTTCAGCATGGAGAAGAACGCCGTCTACGAGATAGATCCTATAATATTTTTTTAAATCTTCAATGTAAAAAAGGATCTCGCCATCTTGATTTGCCAGCGCTTTTTTATCT
>CAUUGH010000069.1:0-4155 GCA_963544755.1 uncultured Selenomonas sp.
TCATATCGCCCATCAGGACATTCCATAGCTGCGGCAGTTCATCAAGACTCGTTTTTCTGAGAATTGCGCCGAGTTTGGTGACACGAGGATCATTTGTAAGTTTGAATGATTCCTCCCATTCCTTTCGCGCCTCAGGATTCTTTGCCAGATATTCTTCCAATCGCGACTGCGCATTCGGTACCATGGATTGAAATTTATAGCAAGGAAAAAGCTTGCCATTTCGTCCTACACGACGATGTGCAAAGATGATTCTGCCTTTATTGTCAATGCCTACTATAATCGCCAATAAAAGCAGGACTGGTGCAATCAACAAACTGCCACCTATCGTAGCGATCAAATCAAAAAGCCTCTTTGCCCAACGATTTCTCCGACGCGAAAGATTGTTGCAGATATGGAGCATATATATATTCTCTGTGAAGGACGACTCCATCTTTGCATTGGCGAGCGGCAACTGCATAAAAGGCGGAACGAACGAGATGTCACGAACGAGGGGCTGTATCTGGGCAACTAACTGCGCTAAACGAAATAATTCTATATCAGGAATAGCAATAACCACGGTCTTAATTCCTGTATCATGTATAATTTCTGCTGCGTTTTCTAATGTTCCCAACCAAAGATTTTGCTGCAACAGAATCTTTGAGGTCGGTGCGTCATCCAAAATACCAATTACTCGATAACGATATCCCAGATCTCTCTCCCAAAAAGCCATAGCTTGCTCTGCTTTGTTTCCTGCACCAATCAGAATGACTGGTTTTTGGAACCATCTCATCGTCTTTAGGAGTTTCATGATGATATAGCGCGAAACATAGACATTTAAAAACACAAGAGTGCCAAACAAAATAACATACAGCCGCAACGCCAAAACACTCTCCTGCATCAGATACAGCACGATAACAAAAGCAACGAGCGCATAGAAAATGGCATAGAAAATCTGCCGCACGATTGCAAGAAGCGGCTGCATCTTTGTATAGGTCTGCAAGATGCTGAGGAAAAGTAGGAATATAAGTGGCAGACAGAAAATTGCATCTGTATTTACAATTTTACAGAAAGCTACCGGTAAGCATCCGTAAAGGCCATGTGAAAGAAACGCCATTTTCTCTGCCGACAAGATGGCAAAATAATCAAATACCATAAAAAGAAGGGGGGCGCAGCACCTTTGAATAGGCGCGAGAAGTTGCATATTCATAAACCTCCTTTTTATTTTAGCAAAATTCCCTAACGAAGCTATGCTGCTCGTTTACAAAGGAGTAAACCATACCCCATAGACAACAACACGCCTATCACAAAACCAATCGCTGCGAACAGTGCCTTCTTTGGAAAAACCGGTTTGTCTTCATACGGCAGATTCGCCGGATCGACGATCTGGATGTCCATGCTTTCCATGGCTTCTTGGATCCTTGTCTGTTCACTCTGCTTGACGAGGTTTAGATAAACCTCACTTTTTATATGTGCATCACGACTGAGTCGTGCGTACTCTAGAATTTCATCGGGCAGTTGTCCGACTTCTGCTTCTTTTTTTGCACGCTGTTCTTCTAGTTTTTCTGCGCCTACTTCTGCAACGGCAAGGTTGACAGTGGCTAACGTATAGCGTTTCAAAAGATCTGCCTGCGTAGAATTTAGCGTCACGGAATGAGAGTCTACGCTAGCTGCGACTTCTTCATTCAGGCTCATTTGCAGTGCTTGCAAGGCTTTTTGTGCCTGCTTTACGCTCGGGTGTTTTTCTGTATAGATTTGTTCTAAGCCGACAAGTTCTACTTGTTTGGCAACAATCTGTGCACGCAATTCTTGAACGATAGCATTATCGGATACTTGATACATCTTACTTTTCATTTTCTGCTCCGAAAGTTTTTCTTCTGCTGCGGCTATTTCTGCTTGCAGAGATTTCTTGCGTACTTCAATATCAGCAAGAGCCTTATCAAATGCTGTCATTTGTTCAATGGCCGCTTTTACTTGTTCATCCGGGCTATACATCTTGCGTTCTCTGCTAAAGTCTGCCAATCTTTGCTCTGCTTCATCAGACTCTTGCTTGCTTTCTTCGATGCGTTTATCTAGGAATTTTACCAACATAGATTGCGTTTCTTGGTTCATATCAGTTTGCATACGAAGGAAATTATCGACGACGGTTTGCGAGATCATCTGCGCTTCTTCGGGTGTCTTGCCGTAGGCAGTCACTTCGATGAGATTTGTCCCTTTGGTATTTTCGATGTCAAGATATTTCTTGGCAAATTTTTTTATATCCGGTTTTTCATCATGTGTGAAATTCATTGCTTCAATAATTGGTTCAATCACGGTACGCGACTTCATTAATCCTATATAATTCATAGTCGGCACTGCTGCACTAGCACCGCCTAGCCCTAATGCCGCCATTGCTGCAGCTGCACCTGATATATCTATTTTATTCGTGCTGCGCGTTTGTACCAGTGTGGTAGATTCATATTGTTTCGGTAAAATAAAGGCAAGGATCAATGCTAAAAGTGTACAGATGAGCAGCAATGTGAAGATGACTTTCCAACGTGCGCTCATGATATGAAAAAGTTTTGTGAAATCAATCGTTTCCTCATGTTGTTCCATCCGAGTTTCTCTCCTATCCATGCGCTCACCTCGTCAGCGATTTATACATCGCCAAAATATTGACATACGGCAGAATATCTTCGGCAATCTTGATACCGTTCGATTCTGGCACATAGATGATGTCGCCGTCTTCTAAGATGACGTTTTGCGTAAGATCGTGTTTTTTCGTATAGTTTTTCATATTGAGCGTACGATAGTACATCGTATTGTCATGCACGCGGATGATTTGAATGCGCGTGCTGCGAGCGCGATTTGTCCAACCACCGGCGCTAGCAAGTGCCGCATAGGCATTCATATCGTCGATACTAAGTTCATGAACGCCCGGCGATGCGACCGTACCCATGACGTATACTTTGCGCGAGCCATAGCCGGTGATAAGAAGCGACATATCGGGGATACGCAGGTACTCGCCAAGCGATCTCATGAGAACGGCTTTTGCTTCATCAAGGGTCATACCTTCCATTTTGACGCTGCCAACGTAAGGGAGTTGGACATAGCCGTCGACACCTATTGTGATGTTGTTGACACCAAGACCATCTGGAAAGCCGATGGTTACAATGTTGAAGCTATCGCCTTTGAAAAGCCGATAGCTAGGAGTCGTTTCTGTACGGCGCAAAGAGGCGATCTCAAATTCTTCTGGTGCTTCGATATAGCTCAGGGCATCGCTGTCATTTTGAATCGCTGTTTCCTTCGATGCTGTGGTAGATTGCTCCGCATATGATGCCCCTGTATTTTTTATGGCAACCGGTGCGGCGAACGCAGCGCTGCTACTGAATGCGAGCATCAAAGCGGCGGCGAGCAGGTTGCGTTTTTTCATGTACGAACACTCCTTCATGTTTTCCTATTTTCTATTAGAATAGCACAGTGCAAATGCACTGTCAAAAGTTTATTTGCCGTTGTACCAGCAGCGTTACTCTAGGATAGATGACCCACAGATGCAAATTCACCAAGCCTTCCGCCCCATTGTCAACATGGAGACATCGCCCTTTGTTTATTCCACGTTCAATCCTATATCATCTCGCATCTGTATCGCCTCTCCGATATGCTTCGCCTCGATCGTCGCCGCCCCGTCGAGATCGGCAATCGTGCGTGCGACTTTGATGATGCGGTCATACGAGCGTGCTGACAAATTCATGACCTGAAACGCCTGTGCAAGGAGATTCTGTGCCTCTGGCTCAAGATGGCACGTCTTTTTCAAAATCGCATGACTCATCTGCGCGTTGCAGAATATGCCCCATTCACGCAACCGCTCCATCTGAATCTCTCGCGCAGCCAGGACGCGCTCACGAATCATAGCCGAAGATTCCGCCTTCGCCACAGATGTCATATCCTCGTACTTGACGCGCGGCACATGGACATGAATGTCGATGCGGTCGAGCAGCGGCCCCGAAATCTTCCGCGTATAGCGCTTGATCTCATTCGGTGTGCAGTCGCAGCTCTTCTCCTTATCGCCAAAATAGCCGCACGGACAAGGATTCATTGCCACGACCAAAATGATACAAGAGGGAAATGTCAATGTCGCATTGACCCGTGCCACGGTCACAGCGCCGTCCTCCAATGGCTGGCGCAGAACTTCCAGCGTCG
>CAUUGH010000070.1:0-4099 GCA_963544755.1 uncultured Selenomonas sp.
AAAACAAAATCACCGTCTTGAATTCCTGCATTGATCATGCTTTGTCCCTGCACGCGCAAGATAAATACCTGGCTATGTGTACCGATCAAGCTTTGTGGAAATGAAAATACTTCCGCGATATTTTCTTCTGCCAAAATCGGAATACCTGCTGTTACAACACCGACAAGCGGTACAGAAACATTACACTCCCAAGGCTTATCATCAAGAATATCAATCGCACGCGGCTTTGCCGGATCGCGGCGAATCAAGCCTGCTTCTTCCATCTTGGTGAGGTAGCCGTGAACCGTAGAACTAGATTTTAAGCCCACGGCATCTCCAATTTCACGCACCGATGGTGGGTATCCCTTCTTTAATAAAAAGCCCTTTATATAAGACAAGATCTTTTGCTGCCACTCGACAGAAGTATGACGTCGTTTCATTTCAATCACCTGTAGCTATGATACTGCCAGCCTTAAAAATCCCCATGCTATAAATACATGGGGATTTTTAAGGCTTACTTTTTGAGTGCTTCCTTTAAGATCGCTGTAACAGCTTGCTGTGCAACACGCAGTACATCAGTATAGGCCTTGTTGTATAATTCGCCGCCATCGACGACACCACGACCATTTTCTGTGATGAAGAACTTCTTCGGACGATCCTCAAAATTCTTATCGGCTTCAGCAAATTTCGCCTCAACCAGATTTTCTAATTCCTGATCTGTCAAAATTAGTCACCTCTTTCTATAAGTATACCTTATATTATACATCATTTCGATTGATTGTAAAGGAACACAGTTGAAATGAATAGTAATGAAAGCATAGTCTTAAAAGTTTATGGAAACACTGATAAAATGAAGTCGCCTAGATTTGTGCAGATGCGCTGTATTTATCGAGGAGACAAACCGGATGCGTAGCGATGCTACATAGAGGATTTGTCGACGATGAGAAAAGAGCGTAGATGCGTGAAGATAGGTAGCTGAATTTATCAGTGGTTCCTTACATATAGTTCTTGGCTTTTTTGCTATTTTAGGGTATGATATGTAAGGAAAAGGAGATACGGTATACTAAAGAAATCTAGCAGGAAAGTTCGCTTTCATCCTGTTTCTGGGTGAAGGTTTTTCTATTAAGTATGCGTTGTGCGATCTTGTGTCACTTTCTTGCGAGCGTTCTTTCATAGGAGGGTAAATCTTGCTGTATAAGAATGTAGATAAGACGTTGAATTTTGTAGAGCGAGAGAAGGAAGTTGCGAGCTTTTGGAAGTCGCACAATATTGCACAGAAGGCGATTGAACAACGCAAAGGCAGGGAAATATTTACGTTTTACGATGGACCGCCAACGGCAAACGGTAAGCCCCATATCGGTCATGTGCTGACGCGCGTCATCAAGGATATGCTGCCGCGCTACCAATCCATGAAAGGTAAGCGCGTCCTTAGAAAAGCCGGTTGGGATACACACGGTTTACCGGTGGAACTTGAAGTAGAAAAAATGCTCGGTCTTGATGGTAAGGAGCAGATCGAAACATACGGTATGGAGCCGTTCATTGAAAAGTGCCGTAAATCCGTTTGGCAGTATAAGGGTATGTGGGAGGATTTTTCCAATGTCGTTGGCTTTTGGGCAGATATGGAGCATCCCTATATCACTTATGAGAATGATTTCATAGAATCAGAATGGTGGGCACTAAAAGAAATTTTTAAACGCGGACTTCTCTACAAGGGGCACAAAGTCGTGCCATATTGTCCGCGCTGTGGCACACCGCTTTCCTCGCATGAGGTCGCGCAAGGATACAAAGATGTCAAAGAACGCTCCGCCTTAGTCAAATTTAAGGTAAAAGATGAAGCTGCATACTTTCTTGCATGGACTACAACACCATGGACATTGCCATCTAATATTGGTCTTTGTGTCAATCCGGATGTAGACTATGTGAAGATTCGCGTTAGCGGCGAGATCTACTATTTGGCTGAAGCACTGGTCGATGCGGTATTTGAAGGTATTGAAGGTGAGCGTGAAGTCCTCGCGCGTATGCAAGGCAAGGCTTTGGAGTATCGCGAATACGCGCCGCTTTATCATTATGCTGATGGTAAGATCGAAAAAAAGGCGTTCTTTGTTATCTGTGATGATTATGTTACTACATCCGACGGTACAGGCATCGTCCATACAGCACCGGCGTTTGGTGAGGACGATAATCGCGTGTGCCGCAAGTACGATATGCCTTTCGTACAGTTTGTCGATACCAAAGGAGAGATGTCAGCAGATACGGATTGGCAGGGCGTTTTCATAAAGGATGCCGATCCACTAATCTTAAACGATTTGAAGAAAAGGGGGCTGCTTTTTAAAGCGCCCGTTTTCGAGCATAGCTATCCGCACTGTTGGCGCTGTGATACGCCCCTTATCTATTATGCACGCGAGTCGTGGTTCATAAAAATGACGGCGGTGCGCGACGAACTGATTAAAAATAATGATACAGTCAACTGGATCCCCGAAAGCATCGGCAAAGGACGCTTTGGTGACTGGCTTGAGCATGTTCAGGATTGGGGCATCAGCCGCAATCGCTATTGGGGTACGCCGCTAAATATATGGGAGTGCATATGTGGGCATCAGTATGCAATAGGCTCAATCGCAGAGTTAAAATCTTTGTCTGAAAATTGTCCTGATGATTTAGAACTTCATCGTCCTCACGTTGATAAGGTTACGATCCGATGCAGCGAATGTGGCGATTTTATGCACCGCGTACCTGAGGTCATTGATTGTTGGTTTGATTCTGGCTCGATGCCCTTTGCACAGTGGCATTATCCGTTTGAAAACAAAGAGAACTTTGAAAAGCATTTTCCGGCAGACTTTATTTCAGAGGCAGTCGATCAGACACGCGGTTGGTTTTACTCGCTCATCGCCATCTCAACGCTGCTTTTTCATAAAGCACCTTATAAAAATGTCATTGTTCTCGGTCATGTGCAAGACGAAAATGGTCGCAAGATGTCAAAGTCAAAGGGTAATGCCGTCGATCCGATGGATGCTCTAAAAAAGCATGGCGCAGATGCGATCCGTTGGTATTTCTACGAAAACAGCGCACCGTGGCTTCCGAACCGTTACCACGATGGCGCAGTACAGGAATGTCAGCGAAAGTTCATGGGTACACTTTGGAACACCTACGCATTTTATGTGCTTTACGCCAATATCGACAATTTCAATCCTCTCGATCATACGCTAGATTTTGAAAAACTCGCCGTCATGGATCGGTGGATATTGTCAAGACTCAACACAATGGTCAGAACTGTAGATGAAAATATCGCAGCATACAAGGTCACAGAAGCCGCGAAAGCTCTGCAAAGCTTTGTCGATGAACTTAGCAACTGGTATGTGCGTCGCAGCCGCGAACGCTTCTGGGCAAAGGGCGAAGAGCAAGATAAAGTTAATGCTTACATGACGCTTTATAAGGCGCTTTTGACTACAATACAGGCTGCTGCGCCGATGATTCCCTTCATGACAGAAGCGATATATCAAAACATCGTTTGCAGCATCGACAAAAACGCACCAGAGAGTGTCCACCTCTGCGATTTCCCCGTCGTGCAGGAAGAATATATTGACGCTGTGCTTGAAGATAACATGGAGATCGTCCGTGAAATGGTCGTCTTAGGGCGTGCTGCGCGCAATGCGGCAGGTATAAAAAATCGCCAACCGGTTGGCAATATGTTCGTTAAGGCACCGCATAAACTGGCAGCATTTTTCCGTGAGATCATAGAAAGTGAACTAAATGTCAAAAAAGTCGTGTTCAAAAGCGATATGGAAGATTTTTTAAGTTACAGCTTCAAACCGCAATTTAAAATTTTAGGGCCAAAGGTCGGAAAAAGGATCAGTGAAATCAAAGCAGCATTGACAAATGTCAACGGACATACGGCAAAGGATGAACTTGATCGAACAGGGAAACTAACGCTGTTGCTTCCTTCGGGCAAGATCGCACTTGCAGCAGAAGATGTCGAGGTGTCAATGGCGCAAACAGATGGCTTCATCATAGAAAGCTACGGTGAAGTAATGATCGCTTTAGAAACGATACTTAGCCCTGTACTCATCGAAGAAGGCTTCGTGCGAGAGATCATCAGCAAGGTGCAAACAATGCGTAAAGAAAA
>CAUUGH010000071.1:0-4053 GCA_963544755.1 uncultured Selenomonas sp.
TCAAGTCATTATGATTGGGCTATGAAAAAACTGAAAGCGCATCAGAAAAACTGTAGGTCAAAAGGAGAGTAGCGGCAGGCAAGGAAGGAGATGATCCATCGTGCGTTTATACAAACATAGAGAATTATATACAAAAATATTATAAGTTCCGATAAGTATAAATTATCGGAACTAAATAAAAAGGAGCGTCTGCCCGTGAATTATCTGCCGCAGCTTTATTTTAGTAAACTCATGCGTGCTGTTGTAGAGTTTCAGCTTATTGACGATGGTGATCGTATCTTGATTGGCGTTTCTGGTGGCAAAGACAGTTTATTTCTTGCCTATGCACTTACAGTTTTGCAAAAGCACTTGAAGAAAACATTTTCGCTTTATGCTCTGACGATAGATCCAAGATTTACGGAACATTTTCCTGTCGAAAGCATCGCTTCTTTTTGTAAAAAACTCTCTATTTCTTTCGACGTTCTTTCAGTTGATATTGCTGCTGCTATTAAAGCTAGTCCAGAAAAAAATCCGTGTTTTACTTGTGCATTTTTCCGACGTGGTGCGATCAACCGCTATGCGAAGGAACATGGCTGCAATAAAGTCGCATACGCACATCATCATGACGATGCTGTGGAAACTTTACTTATGGGACTTTTATATTCTGGACAGATTCATACCTTTATGCCTAAGACATATCTTGATCGTTCCGGCATTACTGTGGTGCGTCCGCTTGTCTATTTTCGCGAGGCAGAAATTTGCGAGGCGATGTCTCTTCTTGGCATTAACCCACTTTCTTCACCATGCCCACTAGCCGGAACAACGACACGTCAGGAGATTAAGGATATGATTGCTCGTTGGGAGAGCAAAGATCCGCAAATTTATCATCATCTAGCTGCTGCTATGCGAAAAAATGCAGTCGGCAATCTTTGGCCAAAGGAAAAAACGCGATATGAGATGTTGGAAACGTATCGTGCTTATAAAAAAAATCCTGCATTTAATGGATCGCCGATAAAATGAAGCTACCCAAATTTGCAGGATTTTTACTTTTAAGCAATTATTTTTTAGCACAGCCCCATCATACGGTGTGCCTGCGGAATTATGCGAACTTGTGTCAAAACATTTGCAGCTTGCGCTTGTAAGCTAAGTAGTTTTTGAGGAGATGGTGCGTCTAAACCGCCAAATGGCGTTACCGGCTGGAGTATGAGGAGCATTTGCGGTGCAACATTTGCGATTAGCTGCACGGCTTCTTGAAATTCTTCTTCTTTTGTATTTTCTGCTATGACAATTTTTACATAAGCATCGTGATGTCGCAGCAATAACAGGAAACGACGATGTTCTTCCCAGAGATTCCTACCTGTGAGATTCGGAAGCTTGATGTCCATACTGACGTAGGATATCACATCAAGCAGGCTTTCCATGGCTTCACAAAGAGTGCCATTTGTTTCAAGAAAGAGTGGCAAATCTATATTAGCGGCGAGTTTACGGATAAAAGGCGCATGAAGAAGCGGTTCTCCACCTGTCAGACTAATGGAGTGATGCTGCGCGAACGCGATAAAGGAACGGATCTTGTTTGCTACATCTTTAGCAGATAATGGATTTGGTATATTTTCATACACACCTGCACCGGGTATGGTTTCTATTTGGCAAAAATCCATCGGAAGAAATTCAGTATCGCAAAAGTGGCATTTTATATTGCAGTCTGCAAAGCGTACGAATACTTGACGCATGCCAATGTATTTACCTTCGCCTTGTACAGAGGAAAATATCTCAAGAATATTTTCATTTTCTTCCATATTCTATTCATCCTCGCTATATATCACATAGGCTCGTGGCGATTCCCAAACACATACAGAAGAGATGCGTGCTGATGCTGTATGAAATATTGTATGTTTTTTAATTTCACGATAGATGTATTGTGCTATATGCTCCGCTGTCGGATTTATCTTATTAAATGGCTCTATTTTATTCAAAAAACGATGGTCAAATTTATCCGTTACTTCTTGTAAGACGGCTTTTGCTTTTTTGAAGTCGATTAGCATACCGAGTTCATCCAAAACCCTGCCTGTGATTTTTAATTCTACTTTCCAGTTATGTCCATGCAGACGATCGCATTTTCCCGGATACTGTATGATGCGGTGTGCCGCTTCAAATTCTGTTTCGATTCGGATTTCAAACATAAGCGTTTTCTCCTCTGACAAATAGGCTGCCGCAAATATTGCGGCAGCCTGTTTTTATTGGTCTGATACGTCGCGCCCTATTGTAGTATTCTTTACGTTGCCGATGATGTCGTCATAACTCATAGCGCGTGTATGCTTTGTATGACTCCATTCATGGTTATTTCGATAGATGAAACCAAGAAATATAATTGGTATCCACGAATAGATGAATATAGGATAAAGCAACATATAAAACCAAGCTTTCCATTTAACTTTTATTTTCATCAAGATAATCATTGGCAGGATATATTGTCCTAACATAATCACTGTCATAATTTGCGAAGGAATGATATTATAGATATTCGTATAAAATGGTGGAAATGATAATTGGATGTAGCTGATAAGAATGAACAATGTTGAGATCATCAAAAAGTGTGGCTGCAGGAGATAAAGACAGCCGTCTAGGATGCGTATATCGCGGCGCTTAATTCCCTCTTTGAGCATTTTTGGAATATAGCGATGCGCTACATCAAACTGCCCTTGCGCCCAACGTTTTCTCTGATGCCAAGATTGCATGAATGTCAGCGGTTTTTCGTCGTAGACAATGGCATCATGCGCCCATGTTGTCTTGATGCCTTCGGCTAAGGATTTCATCGTAAATTCCATGTCTTCTGTTAGACACGTGGCACGCCAACCGTGTCGCTTAAGAATATCGGTCGCGATACACATACCCGTACCGCCAAGCACAGCAGAAAGACCGATGTTCGTCTTTGCTAAATGACTGATGTGATCAATTACCCAAAAGGCGATGGCAAATGTTCCGGCAATCCAAGTGTCATAAGGATTTTTTGCATCGAGATAGCCTTGAATAATGCGATCACCTTTACATAAGCGGTTGTTCATCTCTAGCAAGAAGCGTGGATGCACAAGATTATCTGCATCAAATACGATGACAGCATCATATTTTTTTTCCATTTGAAAGAGTCGCTCAAACATCCACTCCAACGCAAAACCTTTGCTTTTTTTCGTCGGATGTGTTCTTTTGAAGACGATACTGCCATAGCTTTGTGCGATCTCTGCTGTGTTATCGCTGCAGTTGTCGGCGATGACAAATACATCATAAAGCACTTTAGGATATTCTAGCGATTGTAGATTTTGCAATAATTGTCCGATAACGGTGCTTTCGTTATGTGCGGCGATGATGACAGCGAAGGTTTTTTTCGGTGTCAAAATCTTATTTTCGCTCCTTTTCCACATACCGCAAAAGCCGATGAAGAAATAGTACAATGTAAATAATAATATGATAATCTGCAAAGGAAGCATCAAAATGTCAAAGACATGATTCATAAAAGTCTTTCCCCTTTATTCCATCTCAAATGATGTCTTACTTTCGGAAAAGCAGTGACAAGCTGAAATTGAAAAGACCAAAGACAGAATATGTGCTAAAAATGGCAAAGAGTACGGCAATAAAAATTGCTTCGCGCCCTAAAAACAGAATGGACGCAAACAGTAGTATGGCAAGTATCTGGGATGCAAGAAATATTTTCTCTCCTCTCCCCTTAAAATCCGGATAATGCACCTTACTGATCATGAGATATGAAATGACAAGCATCACAAGCGGAAATGCCGGCTCAAGCATTGTTTTATCTATGCCAATGGATTGAAAAAACCAGATGGAAGTTGCCACAAGACAGCCGCCTGCCGGGATCGCAAGCCCCATGAAAAAGCCATGCACGACGGCTACATTCACATTAAAACGCGCTAGACGCCATGCGCCACAAATTGCAAAGGTGATGGCAACTGCCCAGCCGAAATAGTTATAGTCTTTTAGACAGTACGCATATGCAAGAAATGCCGGTGCTGCGCCGAAGGAGACAAGATCACAAAGAGAGTCCATTTCCTTGCCTATTTCACT
>CAUUGH010000072.1:0-3962 GCA_963544755.1 uncultured Selenomonas sp.
AGGAACGTATGATAATAAAGATGCCGGCAGCAAAAACGTGACCTTTGCAGGGCTTGCGCTAACGGGCGCAGGTAAAGACAACTATACCTTGGCGAATGCGACGCTGACAACGACAGGCACGATCAAACAAAGAGAAATTGATGTCACATTCAAGACTACAGACATTAAAAAAGTCTATGACGGTACTACTAATGCTATCGCGGCACTGAAAAAAGGCGAACACTATACGCTGGCAAATTTTGCAGCAGGCGAAGGGGACGGCATTAGTATGAGCGGTAAAGGCACCTTTGCAGGAAAAGACGTAGGTACTGATAAAACGGTGAACTTTACAGACTTGACACTACAAGGAGAAGGCGCGGCTAATTATAAATTAAAGCAAACGAGCTTTACAGGAAAAGGCACGATCACAGCAAGAGAACTCTTGTTAACCGCTGATACCAAAACCGTCACACAAGGAGAGCCGCTGCCCACCTTTACAGGCAAGATGCAAGGCTTTGCCGCAGGTGAAGATGAGCGCGTATTTGGTAGCGACAGCTTGACTTTTACGAGCGATGCCGCCGATACGAACACACCCGGCAGCTATGCAGTAAAAGGCAAGATAGGTACTGTAACTGATGGCATCGTCGGCAACTACCGTATCAAACAAGCAGCTACAAATGCCGGTGCTTTTACCGTCAATGCGATGCCTCTGGCTGGCGGATTGCTAGCAGCACTAATACGAGATGCAAAGCCAGTCTATGATGACGGCAATAGTTTATGGTGCGACATATTCGGCACGCCTAGGACCGTATCTGCAAAAACACTAGGACTTTATCGTTTCAATCCGAAAATTTCGCTCATCGTCAAAGGCTTGCGCTTGACGTACTAAGAAGCGAGGAAATAAAATTAAATTCCTGCTAGTATGCTATGTTTGTGGCTTATTAACCCATAGGAGGTAACTATGCTAAAAACAAAAACACCCAAGCGCCATCTCTCACTCTTCGTCGCGCTCGCGCTCGGCAGCAGCACATTTTTTTCGGCAGTATCTGCCGATGCAGCTGATGTTACGGGGCAAAATATAACGATTGATGCTACGCGTGAACCGGCAGATAATGCTAAAAATCCCGGCGGCGGACCTGCTTTCGGTACAGCGGCAGGCTTTATCGGTACTGCTACCGATAGCGGCAACGTAAAGGATAACACGCTGACCTTTAACGGCATAACGGGAGGATATAATAAACAGCTTTACGGTGGTCTTACATTTGGCACCGGGAGCGTAACAGGTAACCGTGTCACTGTCAATCCGGCGACACTGCCGCTAGCTTCGTCCGCTGAGGGAGTCTATGGCGGCGTCACCAAAGGCGGTGGCAGTGTCACTGACAATCATGCCACATTCAATGGGGATCATCTAAACGGCAACTTGGTCGGCGGCATGGCAAAAGGTGCTGGCACAGGGAGTGTCCAAGGTAATACAGCAACGCTTAAGGGCGGCACTGCGCATAAAGACATCTACGGCGGCATGGCGGTGGATGGAGCGAACGGCGATGTTGTTGAAAACAAGGTGACGATTGAAGACGGCACCGTCATGAGTACAGAAAACGTCTACGGTGGCTATACAGATGGTACGGGTAAGGTGACAGGAAATACAGTCACAATCACTGGCGGTATCATGGAAAATGTCTACGGCGGCAAATCTGAAGGCACAGGCGAAGTATCAGATAATACGGTAAACCTCGGCGACGGTAAGAGCAAAATGAAAGCCGGCTACGCGGTAAACGGCACTATTTTTGGCGGTCAAAACACCACGGACGAAAGCAAGGTAAAGGGCAATATACTAAATGTCAACACCAATGCTAAAGCGCACAATATCAAGAATTTCTCGACGATAAATTTTAATTTTAATGCCCATACAGATATTAACCAAACTTTGCTTACACTCACGGATACAAATAAAACAAAACTAGGCAGTCTTAGCCAACTTCGTTTAAATAATGCGCCGCTTGGTGTAGGTAAATTGCTCGAAAATACTCATGGCATAGATGTCGCCGATTCTCGTGTGGTAAATAGCACGGCAGAAAAAACAGAGACCCAAATCTACCAAAACACTACTAAGACGCAGATTTTATATCAAAAATACCAGTTCAAAGATTCCACAGCGACACAAACGGATAGTGCGAATATCTGGGGCGGTCGCTCCATTCTTGGCAACACGACGCGAAATAATGTGGTTACGGCTACATTTAGCGGCAACCGTCTTTCTATTTATGGCGGTTGGACAGCCGGCAGTGGCTCGACGGCAACAGGAGATAATGTAAAAAACAGCATAGGCAACAAAATAACACTAAATAATGCAAGTGCCACGGTAACTACGCTTATGGTGGGCGGCATGGCAGCTTCAATAGGTGGCGATGCCATAAAAAACAGCGCGGTACTAGAAGATGGTACGGTAAGTGGCTCTCTTACGGGCGGTAATGCTAATAAAAATGCCATTTATAACTCTGTTGACATCAACGGTGGCACGGTAAACGGCATGGTTTATGGCGGCTATGCCAATACAGGCAATGCAGAACAAAATACTGTTACACTTGCAAATAGTTTGGCAAGCGGCGATATTCACGGCGGCTATTCGCAACATGGCAATACGATAAAAAATATCGTCAATATTAAAGGCGGCTCGGCAACAACTGCTGATGTTTACGGCGGCAAATCTACCAACGGCAACGCCACGGGCAACACGGTCACCATTACGGGCGGCGGCAAACAAGACGTTTACGGCGGCTACTCGCAAAGCGGCAACGCCACGGGCAACACCGTCACCATTACGGGCGGTTCGGTACGCAACATAGACGGTGGTCGCTCGATTACAGGTAACGCCACGGGCAATACGGTAAATCTCGGTGATGGAAAAAGCGACTTTACCGGGAGCGTTAGCGGCGTTATATACGGCGGCGGTGGCTCAGGAAGCGGTGACTACTATACGGGCAATAAACTGAATGTTTATGATAATATAACTGCGAGCAATATTAGCAATTTTGCAGAAATTAACTTTCGCTTCAATGCATATGTGACGAAAACAAACACCTTTTTGCAATTGACTGATGCAGGTGCTACGAACATCAGGAGTCTAAGCGATCTCCATCTACATGGTGACTATGATCGCAAGGGGACATTGATAGAAAAAACTAACATGAGCGGCACGATCACAATATCAGACGGTCAAGATCGCCTTGTAAAAACGCATGAAAATAAAGAACTCATTCTGCAAAAATCAATCGACAGCAAAAAGATCACTTACGAGGGCTACGCGTTTGCCAATCAGACAGCACCGACGACTGAAGGCACTGACACATGGGGCGGTCGCTCTATCGGCGCTAACTCGACACGCAAAAACAACATCACGGTAAGTAGCGGCACACATACGAACATCTACGGCGGTTGGACAAGCGGCACCGGCACGACAGCAGCCGATAAGGACAGCAGCTATAAGAATGAAGTCACGCTAGACGGCAGTGCGACAACAGACAAACTCTATGGAGGCTATGTCGATACTGATGCAGGAAACGCGCAGGAAAATACCGTCACGGTCAAAAATGGTACGGTAAGTGCTGACATCTATGGCGGTATCACCAATAAGGTCGCAGGTACAGGATATGTTAAAAATAATAAGGTGAATATTTCCGGCGGTAGCGTCAATAATGTCTATGGTGGCTATAGTGCGGGAACAGGCGAAGTTTCTGACAACAAAGTCACAGCCACAGGCGGCACAGGCTTCAACAATGTATACGGCGGCTATGCCGATAAAGGCGCGGCGAACGGTAACAAAATCACGCTCGGTGCAATAAGCACAGGTGCAGTAACAGGAGGTCGCGGCGCGACGGCGGCAGACGGCAACGAAGTTACGCTTACAGGCACAAGCGTTACAGGCGATGTCACAGGCGGCGAAGGCGCAACCACAAACAACAACACCGTCAACCTAAACGGCA
>CAUUGH010000073.1:0-3783 GCA_963544755.1 uncultured Selenomonas sp.
GATGCCAAAATTTCCTGTGCGCTTTTCAACAACGTCTGCTTCTAAGATGACAGAGCCGGGCGCTTCGCCGGGATTTAGCTTCATGTTGACATCTTCAAAAAAGCCGAGATTATAAATGCGCTGCATACTGCGACGCGCTTTTTTTACGTCGAACGGCTCACCTATTTTAAGGCGCATCTCACGCAAAATCACGCGATCTTTCGTTTTCGTATTGCCCTGAATGGCAAAGCCTTCGAGTCGTCCTTCATTTACTTTAAGCCTAAGATCGCCTGAACTATCAATATTCATATCCTCAATCTTAGCGAGAATAAAGCCGTCTTCTCTGTACTTTTCCTGCATGGCAGCAACATTTTTTTGCAGCTCACGGCTGTTCATCACCTGCCCTAGCTGAACTGTGACAAGTTTTTCAAGATCTTGCGTCGTCTCGACCGTGTTGCCTTCAATAGTTATCGAGCGCAGCACAGGGTTTTCCAGCACATGATAAACAAGAACAATGCCCTCCGGCACATACTGCCATGATGGGTAAAGGTCGTAAAAATAGCCCGTATCGAAGATGGCAGAACGATCACTTTGCGCTTTTTTAGCATCATAGGCATCGCCAACGCGCTGTACTATAGCAGCGCGTGCCGTCGCCATCGTAGTCGTGCCGGCTCCTTCGATAACAATATCGACGATAATCTTGCCATCTGCTATCTGCGCCTCTTCTTCGATCTTTCGTTCATCAGGACGCTTCGCCTCCCACGCCTTGATGCGTGCATCCTTCGTCGCCGCCTTAGTAGCGGCAGTGTTTTGGCCGACAGACTCTTTTTCTATGCGCTCAATCTCTTTAGCATCTGCCGCAGCATTTTTCATCTCCTGATCTTCTTGCATAGTACCCATGACGGTAACCGCCGCTGCAGCATCTGAAGAAACACCGGAAAAACTTGCTGCAAACACTGCGGCGCCAGCAAGAAATCTAATTTTATTCATTTCCAAGTTCCAAACCCCCCTATAGTCTATTACCATTTTTATTTTACTATGAAAGTCCAATAAGTCAAGCCACAGGGCGAGACTGATTGACCAAGAAAGCGCATTTTATCTGTAAAGCAGATATTTACTGCGCACGATAGCAAAGAGGGGCTATAGATAAGCCGCGTTCGACGGATCTATAGCCCCTCTTTTTTACAATTATCGCTACATCAAATGGCACGCTCTACCTTGCCGGAGCGAAGGCAACGCGTGCAGACTTTAATGTGTCTGGTCTCGCCGTTTACTATCGCACGCACACGTTGGATATTCGGCTTCCACTTGCGCTTCGTCTTTCGATGCGAATGGCTGACATTCATGCCGGACATTTCACATTTTGCACAAATCTCGCAAATATTTGCCATATGGTACACCTCCTTCGCGGCGCAGCAAACTTTGCGCCATAGACAATGAGGATATTTTATCATAAAGCATATGAATATGCAAGGCATCGAAAATTATATGTTCTAAATTTATAAAAAAGACTCCCCGGCAAAATGCCCGAAAGCCTTGAAAAATCTATGGTGCCGAAGGCCGGACTTGAACCGGCATGTAGGGAACTACGCTTGATTTTTTGAGTTTCTTTTTACACGTTTCTTCAAACACTCAATACACGGAAACTCTTAAAGTGCGCGACTTCTTGGCTTCCTGTATGAGCCTGTATTACTCTGTTTGCAACTATGACAGGATGTCAAAAAGATGTCAAATAAAATATGCCCCAAAGCCGAAGCCTCGGGGCTAAACTTACCATTCAACCACACTATACATCACACTTGCGCCCTGCATCCTCGTACCGTCGAGATGCACGAGCGCCTCGAAGCGCCCCTGCTCGTAGCCGACCGTGGCGTATGCTTTGCCGTCAACCATCGTCGCACCCGCTTTCACGCGATGGTCTTTTCTCAGGTTCACCTTGTAGACATCGACCTTCTGCTTATCCGGCGGCAGTTCCTTGCCGTCTTTATCCTTCGTGATCGGCGTCACAACCGTCCGATCTGACTTCTCACGCGCTGCGCGTGGCAGCGTCGGATCGTCTGCCTTGATCTGCTTTTCAACTGTCTGCGCCGCCCTCTCTACCGTCGGCGCATTGACATAGTATGTCGCCGCAGGCGCACGCTGTCCTGACTGTACGGCGGCAAGCTCGCGGCGCAGTTCGTCGGCGTTCTTGCGCGAGATGTCGAGTTGCTGTTGCAGCGTTTTGGTGTATTGCGTCTGTTCCTGCGTGAGGGCAGCAGGCTTTTCCTGCTCTTGTTCATTTTGTTTTGCAAATTGTCGGCCAACTGCATAAGCAATACTGACAACAGTGATGATGAGTACAACAAGCAGGATGTTTTTATGCTTTGCAACTTGCATCATATCCCCTGCTCGTAGTCGGTTATACCTCTTGCAATGGCGCGAGCAAAGTCATCTTGATTATCGCGCAATAATTCAGCATCGTCTTCGTTGTCTATAAAAGCAAGCTCGACGAGTACCGCCGTCATATCTGTATGCTTTAAGACGTACAAATTGCCGCGCTCTTTTAATCCTCTGTCGGTCGTATCCAAAGCATCGACGATCTGGGCTTGTATGCAATCGCCCAGGCAATAGCTTTGCGCATCGTCTGGGTATACTTCAACTTCTGTGCCGTGTGCTTCGCCGTTAAAGGCATTACAGTGAATCGATACGAAGATATCCGCGCCGCTTTCGTTTGCGGCGTCTGTTACAGCGTCAAGGTCATCATGCTGCAAATTGCCAACGACCTCGATTCCTGCATTTACAAGGTAATGCTCCACGAGATCGGCGACGCTCTTTACCACGTCGCTTTCTCTAAGTTCACAGCCGCACGCGCCAGGATCGGGGTAGCCGTTGGGGGCGTGCCCGGGGTTTAAAAATACTTTCATTTTTCATCTTTCCTTTCTTTTTCTGCTAATTTACCGCGCCCGATGTAGCCGATAAGCCCCGAGGCGATACTCATACTTAGCTCATTTGTGCCGTAAAAAATCGAAAGCAGCAGGCTAACAACTAGCCCACTGCTGACGATGGTTTCAGCGTTTAGCATGTTCAAGGTGCATCATCTCCTGTTTTGCTCAAATGGTAGATTCATGATGTCTTCTAAAGCGTGGGCGGCTATACCGTTACCACCTAGCGCGTGATAAGCGGCGTACATTTTGCCGATGTTGTCTTTTTGGGCAACGCTTGCAAAGCCGAGGGCACGAAAGTGGATCGCAGATTGTACGATCCTATCGCGTAAAACGGCGCAAACGCCTTCACGCAGGGCGGCGTATTCGCTTTCTTGCCTGGCTCTGGCGGCTCGTTGCTCTTGTTCTCGCTCTTTTTCTAATGCTTCGCGTCTTTTGTCTCGCATCTGCAAGCGGTAGAGCAGGTAGGCGCATAGTGACGAAGCTCCGACAGAAACGAGTGTTAATAAAATTTGCATCGTGATTTCTGGATTCATCGGCTCTCCTTTCCGACATAATAAAAGCCGCCGTATCGCTACAGCGGCTTTTCCTTTTTTACGCACTTTTTGCGGCGAGATAGGCGGCTACATCTGCTTGGTAGACATCAGGTACAATCATTTGTTCTTCGGTTTTATCCTCTTCGCTGATGGCATACTTTCCTGCGCGTACAAGGTACGCATATATAGGAATCATGTAAGCATATTTTTTCATTTGCTGCCACCTCCTTTCAGTTTGGTTTCTAGTGCTGCGATACGTGTATCTTGTTCGCTAAGGCGTGTTTCTTGTGCTGCCATCGCCTCAAAGATTGCAAGGCGAGTTTCGTTGATGGGTGAGTCTTTGGCTT
>CAUUGH010000074.1:0-3408 GCA_963544755.1 uncultured Selenomonas sp.
CGCGCACGATGGTTTTTTTGAAGATCGGATTTGTCAGCGAATGGATAATGACTTTTAGAAAGTTTGAATATCTTGCCATTTTCTTTCGCTGGTGATAGTCTTCCGTCTCTTCGCGGCTGTGCATGAAGAGGTGGCGTCCGTCCTCGAAGCCGCCGCCGCCCGTGTAGGCATCACGCAAGAGTTCGTAGTTGTCTGTCATGTTCTCCCCCCTCAATACAATTTATGCCGCCCGAAGATCGGTGCTGTAGCGGTAAGCATATCGTTTTCTATCCCGTAGCGAACGGCGTCGATCGCGTGATTGTTCTTATCGGGATACGCTGAGATATATTGCCCGTCTTTATTTTTCCTATATTCGTAGCCGATAAATTCGCGGTAGGTGTTAGGAGCGCGGCGTTTGTCAATGTAGATGTGATCAAGCCTTTGCAGCCACTTAATGCCATAGTCAACGGAGTCAGGGCCTTTTTTACTTGGGAGAATGTTTAAACCGTAGTCCGTCATTTCGTCAATCGTTCTAGGTTCGGCACTGTCTGCGCCAATCATGCGTCTGCCTGTTTTGGGTTTTATTAGTTCTGCAGCTTGTTTATTTTTTAGTCGTTGGCTGTATATTTCGTCAAAAATATATAAATCTTCGCGCTTTTTATCGTAGTGCATACAGATGAACGCGAGTGGATCGATGGCGTAGCCAAAATCAAGCCCGTAATGCAGGCGGTCAAAGGAAGCGATCTCTTCATCGCTCATTTTTCTATCTTCTACGTTATCAAAGACGCTGCCGCCTGTGCCGGTGACTTCGCCAAGGTATTCGTGCCGGTAGAGCGTTTCACTTTTTTCCTTGAGCCGCTTTGCTTCTAAAATGAATTGCTCGCCGAGCCATGAGCGCGGCACGTCAAGATACGTCGATTGGTGTACGATGCGATCTACCCGGTCAAACATCACTTCTTCATTGACCCAGTTATTGCGGCTTTTTGGCGGATTAAACGAGTAGAACACCCAGTATTTATCACCGCCGCGCAGGAGCGATTGCAAAAGGCTTCGTATTTCTTCCATGCCGCTAAACTGGTCGAGTTCTTCAAACCAGATAATGCCGACATAGCCAAGGGGGAGTTTTAATGACTTAATTTTTTCTTTATCGTCTACGCCGAGAAAAAGAATTTTCTGCCCTGTTTTTTTGTGTGTGAACGATAGTGGATTTATACGCCTGTCAAATATCTCCGCTACGCCGAGTGCGTGAATTGCCCATTCAACTTGATTGTAGACGCTGTTGCGAAGCGTATTGGCTACCTTACGCAGTACGACGGCGTGACAGTCAGGACGCTGAAGAATCGTCAATGGGATGTTTAGCGATGCAAAGCTTGATTTTGTAGAGCCGCGCCCACCTGCCAGCCAGTAATGTGTATATTTATGGCGCTGCACGTCGAAAAAAATGCTATCAAAGCTCGGCGCGATAAGACTTGCGATATTTACTATTTTTTCTTCTGCGTCTCTCATTTATCCTCACCTCGTTCAAAGATAAACCGCAGCGGCGTCGCCTCGTCGCTTTTGTCCTTTTTTAGCACTTGCTCTTTTAGTTTTAGTTCGCGTTTTTTGATTTGTATATCAGGCGTTTCGCCAAGCACGTCAAGAAGTAGCTTCATCATTCGGCTGTCACCTTTACAGGCATTACGGATAAAGCTGCCAAGTACGGCATCGCTAACAGCAAGCTCGGCATCGCTAATCTTTGCCGCTTTCATAATCGCTATTTGCATATCAGGGTGAAGTTCTTTAAGCGAGAGTGACATCGCTTCTTTAAGCGCGGTTGCCAGTTTCTTTTTTTGGCGACGTGCCGCACCGCTTGCGATGCCGCCTTTTTGCCTGATTTCTCTCTGTTCGTTCTCTGTTCGTTGATGAAACGGCTTTAGATTTTCATCCTTTTTCGCCATGCTACATGCTCACCACCGTCCTTGCTTGTTTCTGCGCATATAAAAAGGACACCGCCGCAGCAGTGTCCTCCGGAGCCTCGTCTTAGCTTGCCCCTGTGCCCGTGTGCAATTTTCGATGATATCAGTGTAGCATGGATTTTCGGCAAAAACAAGGAACAAAAAGGGAACAAAAAGTGCCTCTATATTGCTAAAAAAGTTATCCACAATCTTTTCACAAGGCATGAGAAAAAGCACCGTGAGCCATCTTCACGGTGCTTTTTCTTCCTACTCCGTTTCCATCATGCGTCGTGCACGGACGGGATCATGCTTTAGTATCTTGGCAAATGCCTTGATCATTTCCCACTCGTCATCATAAGCGCGAAGCTGGCGCTGCTTGCGCACGCCTTCGGGTTTCGTCGTTCCCTTCGGTCGACCAGCTCCCTCGCGTATCCCACCGCGCCCCTTCTTAATCATACTTCTTGGCTGTCTTGTAAGCCGCCATGAGAGCGATAACGAGAGCAGTGACCGATATGAGCAGTGTGATCTCTTGCATTTTCTCGATGTGGACGATATAATATAAGCGTTACCCCCTTGTGGGGGGAGGAGAGGCTGCTACCACTCCTCGGCTGATTCGTTCAACCTTACTTATTTGCCTTGTAGAGCATGATGATCGCGACCGTTAAGTTGATCACAGCTGTTACAAGGCTTATTATTTTTTTCTTCGTCCACATCACCACCTCCTTTCTATGCCTTTATTATATCACCTATTAGATTGTTTGTCAATACAATTTATTCACATATCTTTGATCTTTTTTCCTACCCACAAGCCGAAAAAATAACGGTTTGTGGGTTTTTTCGTTCAGAAGTTAAGCCGCATTTGTAAAGGCTTTTCGCATACTCCAAACAGCATCAGCGCCACATCTTGCAAAATTTTGCCGCTGCGCTTTTTTACCCATCTTTCTGTATATCCCGTAGCTCGTGCCACCTGCCACCAAGCATACCCGTCGATATACCGACCACGCACAAGATGTTCATCTTCGGTAGCTAGACACGAGAGCGCACGATCCACCGCGCGAAGCGTCCTTTTTATTTCTTGCTTGCGCTCTTTCATGTCTTTGATGTCTATTTTTATCGTCATGCGCCTTTTTGCCGCCGCTTCTGTCGGGGTTAGTTCTCGCGTGCCGCCAGTCGGCGTATCTCCATAGTGAGCGATAGCGACGGATTCTCCTTGGAGTGCAGCCGTCCGCGCCTCGATTTCTTCCGTGAGATTCTGCACGGCGACTTTCATCTTATTGTACCGCCCCAGTATGCGCTTTGTTTCCTTTATGCAGTCGCTGCGCTCTGTCACGCTATTTCCTCCCCTGTTTTTCACCGATGTCGGTAAAACCTCCTTATGCAAACTTGCGCCCCACTTTATTCTTGCGTTTCTACCATGATTCGCCTTGATACGAGGTGGGGCGCTTGCCTGCCATCATCAGCGCAGGGAGGCTATCCCCTGCGGACGCCCCTTCGG
>CAUUGH010000075.1:0-3406 GCA_963544755.1 uncultured Selenomonas sp.
GCGTACTTGCCAAAAGGCCGGTACTTTGGCAGAAGTTAGGAAACGTGAACATTATGAAAAACCGAGTGTCAAGCGCAAGAAGAAGTCTGAGGCAGCGCGTAAGCGCAAGTTTCGCGCCTGATAGCTCTTATATCTAATTCGTGCGAGCAATGGAATGTAGGCACAAAAAAACCGCAAAGCGTAGCTTTGCGGTTTTTTTGTGCCTACATAGCTGCTTTTATATAGCTTATGCCAATTCTTTCAAATGCTTTTTTAAAATACGCTTGCCGAGATAAATACCGATGAAGCCGCCTACAAAAGCGATCGCCATACCTGCTACCAAGAACCAACCCGTGCTGTGCGTGATCATCTTTTCAATAAATGCCATATCTCTGCCGCTAGCTTGCCATTTCGCCATATTTTGCTCTAAGAAAAAGAGCAGCGGAATCGCACCACCTAAGACATAGGCGCTTTGAATGATGCCGTAGCCAACAGCTAAGAGGGGTATTTTGCGACCGCAGCGATGGATCACGAGATCGACGAGGAAAGCTGCTATCGTGACCGTGCCGACGAATGGTACATACATCATGCCGGAAAAGCCTGCAAAGAGTGCTGTGCTGATGCCGATGAACAAGGTCAGTGCGCCGAGCTTTGGGATCTTTTTTACTACGAAAAGTACAATTGTGCCGAGCAATATACCTATGACAGCGGGGCTAAGTGCGTGCATCATCGGCGCCATCAGCACAGTAAGGGCGCCGATGCCCATGACGAGTACGCCGTAAACCGCCGCTAAGATGCCGATTAAAACAAAATCACTGATTTTCCATGTATTCATAATTTTACCTCCAAACTTTCATTTTCTTTGCTGCAACCTCTCAGTAAATACGCGCTTTAGCGCACCTTCTACGCTCAAGGGAAAATCTTCGGCTATTTGCCCATTTTCCAACAGCACGACGCGATTGCACGAGTTTATGATAAATTCATAATCATGCGTGATGATGACGGCGGCATTGCGCTCTTTGGCAAAATCTGCGATAAGTGAGCAGACTGTACGCATATTGCGGTAGTCAAGACCGCTTGTAGGCTCGTCGAAGATACCGACGCGCTTTCCTAAAAGATAGGCGCCAGCGATAACGAGCCGCTGTTTCTGCCCCATTGATAGCCGCGTTGGATGTGCATTAAGCCAAGGTGTGAGCCGAAAATCCGCTAAGGTCTTGCGGATGCGCGTATCAATGTCTGCTTTATCCTCTGATCCTAGCAGGAGATCATTGTAGACAGTCGAGCCGAAGAGTTGAAAATCTACATTTTGCATAACATAGCTGACAGCATAGCAACGCTTAGTGCAAGGGATCAAATCGCCTGCCAAGCGCATATTTCCCTCGCGCTCTTGCAAAAGACCTGCGATCACCTTCGCGAGTGTTGACTTACCGCAGCCGTTTCGCCCCAAAAGAGCGACGCGATCGCCTTCGTAGATCTCTAACGAAAGTTTTTGCAATACGTCTGCATTTTGCACATAGCCAAAAGAAATATCTAAAAGCGACAAAAGCGCCACCTTAGTTTTTAAAGTAGGCTGCGGCGTTTTTGTTTCGCCGAAGAGATCCATGCCACGTACGCCCATATCATGGAGAGCTTTGTTTGTCAGCGACGAAAGTGATGCGCCGTCGTAGACTTGTTGAATAGTGCCGTTTGCCATAAATATCAGGCGATCTAAGATACCGCTTAGATAGTAGAGACGATGTTCGGCGACGATGATCGTATAGCCGCGTATCTTAAGTGAGGCTATTATGCGGCGAAGCTCTGCAATCGAGTGATAATCAAGATTTGCCGACGGCTCGTCTAAAAGTAAGATGTCCGTTTTAAGCATCAGCGCAGAAGCGATGGCGATCCGCTGTTTTTCGCCGCCTGAAAGCTCAGAAAGCTTGCGCCCTAAGAAGCGATCAAGATCGAGCATCTCTTTGACGGTATGCAGTCGGCGCTCGATCTCTTCTGGAGCGATGCTAAAGTTTTCACAAGAAAAGATGAGGTCGGATAAAACATCAAGTGTGAAAAATTGATTGTCAGGATTTTGAAACACCGTCGCCACCATGTGCGAGATGTCAGCTATTTGCATATCACGGCAGTCTTTGCCGTTAAGCAGTACCTTGCCGACCGGTTCTCCTTCGTAAAAATGCGGGCAAAGACCGTTTAGCGAGCGCAGGAGCGTCGATTTGCCGCAGCCGCTTTCTCCTGCGATTACGACGACTTCGCCGCGCTGAATCGTACAAGTATTGCCGTGGATACTTCGGTTTTCTTGATCTTTATATTGAAAGCCGACATTTTGCAGTTCGATCATGTTATTTTCCTCATAAAAGCGTACATAAAACGAGCGAAACGGTAGAAATGGTGATCATCGCCACATCCTTTGCCGTCAGTCGTACGTTGAAGTACGACGTGCGCCGCGCACTAGAAGCATAGCCCTTTACGAGCGCCGCGCCAGAAAACTCCTCGGTGATCTTCTCGCTTCTAAACAGCATCGGCACGATCAGGTACTCGATTGCTTTTAACGGATGAAGTACGACGAATTTTAGCGAAATAGGGATACCGCGCAGGCGCATAGCGTCAAGGATCAAGCGAAAATCTGCCGCTATAGCAGGCAGGTAGCGGATCATCACCACAATGCTCAAGACGATCCCCTTGCAAAGATGTAGCCGTTCAAGCGCCGTCGTTATTTCTGCGAGATTTTTGCCGTTTTTGAGAGCAAGCCCTAGCCCGATGAAGGGGTATACGCGCAAAGCAAGGAAAAGCATCATCTGCACAAGAAATACCAGGGCATTTTGCACGCCGGCTGCTAGTGCCATACTAAGCGCGTACTGCACTAAAGCAAGCACAGCGAAGATGCCGCCGTACTTTGCCGCTTGGCGCCATGCGCCCGTGTCTAACAAGACGGTGGCAGAAAGCACGAAAGAGCACAGCAAGACCGCTTCAGAGCCTGATATGATCAAAAATAGCATCAGCAAGATATTTAGATATAAGATGGTACGAAAGTCAAAAGTTTGGCGTTTTTTCTCCATTAACTCTAAATTCACCTCTTCATGCGGCTTCTTATAGGCATCGGCAAGCTTCATTCGCTCCGTTTCGGGCAGCTTGTTGTTTTTGGTAAAAAATACATGAAATTCCGACACAGGAAGCTGAATCTATTATAGCATAAATATTTGCACGCAAATAGCCAGACGGAAATTCGTCTGGCTGTTTGTCTGCGAGAATCCTGTTTAGTCACTTCCTAAAGTATATCATGCGTTTAGAAGCGATATGTAAGCTGCACCCTTGCGTAGTCGCCGAGGCTGAAATGCTCCGAGCCGTAGAGGGTGTCGCGTGCGCCGATGCCTTTGGCGGCGAAGGTGTAGAAGGCTTCGACGAGGAGGTTTTCCATCGGCACATAGCCCGCGCC